>NZ_SODQ01000005.1:0-568696 GCF_004368805.1 Novosphingobium sp. PhB55
GTGATCGCCGAAATGGCGACCGGCTATCCCGGCTATAGCGGGGTCATCCCCAAAAGCTGCGCCACCTTTGCCGAATTGCTGAAGCAGGCGGGCTACACCAACGGCTGGTTCGGCAAGAACCATAACGTGCCCGACAACCAGACCAGCGCAGCCGGGCCGTTCGACAATTGGCCCACCCAACAGGGCTTCGACTATTTCTACGGTTTCATTGCGGGCGAGACCGATCAGTTCTTCCCCTCGTTGCTGCGCAACACCACCCCGGTAGAACCACCCAAGCGGCCGGAGGAAGGCTATCAGCTGACCCGCGATCTGGCCGAAGAGTGCATCGGCTGGATCCGCTCGCAAAAGGCGATCGCGCCCGATCGGCCATTCATGGCCTATTTCTCGGCTGGCGCCGGCCACGCACCGCACCAGCCGCCACTCGACTGGCGTGGGCGCAATGCCGGGCGCTTCGACATGGGCTGGGACGAGTACCGCAGGATCGTCCACGAAAATCAGCTTAAGCTTGGCGTCATTCCGCCCGAAAGCAAGCTGACAGAGCGGCCCGCGGAAATTCCGTCCTGGGACAGCCAGCCCGAGGAGCATCGCAAGCTGTTCGCGCGGCAAGCGGAAAATTATGCCGATTTCCTGGAGCATGCCGATTATGAGGTCGGCAATGTGGTCGACGCGATCGAGGCGCTGGGCGAACTCGACAACACCATCGTCATCTACATCATCGGCGACAATGGATCGAGCGGCGAAGGTTCGCTGATCGGTACGCCGAATGAACTGATGAGCCTTAATGGCCGTCAGCCGACGATGGAAGAGTCGATCGGCTTCCTCGACACATGGGGCCTGCCCGGCACCTCGCCGCACTACGCTGTGGGCTGGGCCTGGGCGGGCGACGCGCCGTTCCAATGGACCAAGCAGGTCGCATCCCACTTTGGTGGCACGCGCAACCCGATGATCATTTCCTGGCCGGAAAGGATCAAGGAAAGCGGCATCATTCGCAGTCAGTTCCATCACTGCATCGACCTGATGCCGACGCTGATGGAGATCGTCGGCATTTCGGAACCGACCGAGGTGAACGGCTATATCCAGCGTCCGATCGAGGGGGTCAGCTTCGCTTATACGTTCGATGCGGCCAATGCGAAGGCGCCGAGCACCCGGACGAAGCAATATTTCGAGATGCTGGGCAATCGCGCCATGTATGAGAATGGGTGGATTGCGTCCTGCCGCCATGGGCGCCTGCCCTGGGAAACCCATGGTTCCAGCGGCTTCGACGAGGACAAGTGGGAACTCTACAATATCGAGAAGGACTTTAGCCAGGCCGAGGATCTGGCCGAGCAGCACCCAGACAAGCTGCGTTACCTCCAGGACCTCTTCATGGGCGAGGCGGCGCGCTATCAGGTGTTGCCGCTGGACGATCGCTTCGCTGAGCGGATGGATGTCACGCTGCGGCCAAGCTACTTCTTCGGGCGCGACAAGGTCACTTTCTACCCTGGCATGACCCGCCTGCCGGAAGGCAGCGGCCCCAAGCTGGTAAGCGTGCCGTTCAAGATGACGGTGCCGGTGGAAATACCAGATGGCGGCGCGGAAGGCGTGCTGTTCGCGCTGGGCGGCGATGCGGCGGGCTTCTCCCTGTTCCTGTGGGAAGGCAAGGCGCGGTTCCACTATAATTTCTTCGGCCTGCGCCGCTACGACGTGATATCACCCGAGGCGCTGAGCCCCGGCAAACATGTCATCGAACTCGATTTCGCCCCGGAATCGAAGGCCCCCGGCTGTCCAGCGAACGTCGTCCTGTCGCTCGACGGCAGTGCGGTCGCGAAGGGCCGGATCGACGAGCAGGTGCCGATGCGCTGCGGCACCGAGTGCATGGATGTCGGCATGGACTGCATTTCGCCGGTCTGTTCCGACTATGACGACAAGGGACTATTCCCCTTCACCGGTACGATCGAATCCGTGACCTTCGAGTTCGGCGAACATGAGCCGCCGACGGGCATGGAGCGGCTCAAGCTGGCGACGGCAATGGACTAAAGTGCGTTACGCCGGGTGTCTGGGCGCTCGATGGCGATCTGTCCGGACACCAGGCGCTTGCCGTTTGCCACCTAGTGAGCGGCAATGCCAAGCCCGTAATTGCCCCTTACCACCGCTGCGCCTTGGATGAAGGAGGAGCGTAGGCCTCGCGGACATTTCGCCGGCATCGACTTCTTCCTCGATCAGATCGACCAGAGCCAGTGGCCCTGTCGCCTGCCACGCTCCGCCAGCCCTATGGCCACCGATCTGGAAAGCATCGAGGCCGTTCTGACGGACCGCGCGGAGGAGCTGGGTGTCACGATCATACATGGCATGGGCGTTTCTGGCGTGGATGCAACGGATCGCGACGTGACCGTCCGCGCCGGCAACGAAACGTTCCGCGGCGGGTGGCCCGTCGGCTGTGACGGCGACCGCAGCGCGGTGCGCAAGGCGGCTGGCTTCGGTTTCACCGGCCCCGACCCCGAGTTCACCGGCTACTTCGCCCAGGTCGAACTTGCCGATCCATCGATGCTGGAGCCCGGCCACCACGATACACCGACCGGCACCTGCATCTTCGACCTGCCCGACATGATCAGAATGGTCGAGTTCGACGGCGGGGCGCATCACCGGATGGCCCCGATCACACGCGATCATCTCCAGGCGGTTCTACTTCGCATCTCGGGCACCGACGTCGAGCTGACGGCGACCGGCCTTGTCAGGACCTGGACGAATCGGGCCCATCTGGCGACCGAGTATCGGCGGGCGCGCGTATTGCTCGCTGGTGACGCCGCGCACATCCACTCGCCGCTGGGCGGCCAAGGCCTCAGCGTCTCCGCACCAGCTCAATCAAACCCGAAAAGTGCAAGATCGCTTCCACCAGATTTGCGGGCTTCGGCGGCGTGGAAGTCGGCTCGGCCAATGACCGAGTATGCCAGAAGCCGTCATTTAGCGGACCGTGCCTGAACGACGGCTAAGTCCCAACCCAAGGCGTTGCGCCCTGGCGAAACCGACCCCATCATGGACGCTCAGTGACCAAATTTCGCTCCCCACAGCAGTCCGTCGGCTATCCGGCCATCCCCCGCAGAAAGCGTCGACAGCGGACAGGTGGGTTTTGACCAACCAGATATGGAGCGCGAACCATTACGTAGGTGTCTCGACAAAAGTTCCCGCGCCACTTATCGAGAGTTATGCGGTGGGTGAAACGAGCAGTTTTAGCAGCGAATGTCCTGATGTTCGGACTGCTGCTACTTCTTTTGGACGTGCAGGGCGCGAACCTAATTCGGCCGGGCGCTTGGGAATATAAGGATCTTATCGCGATCCTTCTTTCCGTGGTTTCATTGATCGTCACGTTTATCGGCTTCATTGTCGCGGTAGCGGCAATCTGGGGTTTCCAGACAATCCGTGGCATAGCGGAACAGATGGCCGTCGAAACGTCGAAGAGCGGAAGCGACAGCTACCTCAGCTCGGAGAAGTTCAAGGAAAGTGTGGACGCCGCCATCACAGCGGCGATGGAGGCGCGCGCGCGGGATGCAGTCCAAGACGCCTTAAGCGCGTCGATCGTCACAGCGGACGCGGCCCCGGAGCACCAGATGCGAGATGAAGAATGGCGAGACTGAGCGTTCCCCAGCTACCGGCCTACGCCACGGATGCGATTTCCCGCCATCAAGTGGAAGCACCAGTCAAACTGGGCGCCATTGCTTCGGATCTCGGCGTGAAGGTCGTCGTGAGCGACCTACCTCTCGCCGTGTCCGGTATGCTGGTTCTCGACCAAAAGGACCGACAGAGCTGGACAATCAAGGTTAACCGACATGAGCATCGGAACCGGCAACGCTTCACCATTGCGCATGAGATCGCGCATTTTGTCTTGCATCGCGACGTGATCGGAAATGAGTTAGTAGATGACACATTCTATCGGAGTGGGTTGTCGGAGCGACGTGAGTTTGAAGCCAACGCGCTGGCTGCAGAAATTCTTATGCCATGGCACCTCATTCGGCAATTGATGGAAGGTGGCGAGCGGGATGTGGACAGACTCGCGGAAGCTCTGCAGGTCTCTCCCGCAGCGATGAATATTCGCTTGGGCGTCCTAACCTGAATCCTCATTATTCTGGAGAGTGCGATTTGTCGACGGCCAGATATTTCCCCAGCCTCACTATACGTGCAAGTGAGGCCGAAGCTCTTCGTAAGTTGGCAGAGCCGATCAAAGACGCGATCTTTCCTATCGTGCGGATGCAGGCTTGGCCTCATCCTAAGAACGGCGCTGGCGGCCCCCTCGCACGATCAAGCGAACACATCAGTGAGGCCTTCGGCGAGCGTTCGCTAGGTGTCGATCTTGCGCCGCCGATTCCGCCGTCGGACAAGATCTACAAGACGCAGTCACGAGCGGATTGGGCGGCGCTCGGCCGGTCTGAAGTAGCCGCCCTTCACAATCCTGCCGACGGGTTCAAGGCCTGGTGCGACTTCGTCGGGCACGATCATCGGCGCATCCCGGTAGTGCAGTGGAGTGACGATCCAGTTGCCCTGCGGACTCAGGTCGAGCGCCTGTCTGGCCTGAACCGCGGCGTGATCTTCCGCTTCAGGCGATCGCGTGGATGGAATGCGGAAAATGTCGCTGCGCTTTCCGGCCTAAACTTCAGCCAGATGCCTATTCTGCTAGTATATGACTATGAGCAAATCGGACCTCGAGATGACCTCACATCGATAGGTATCGCCATTCAAGGTGCGCTTCTGTCATCGAGTGCGCAGTTCGCCCGCGGCATCTGCACACACGTCTTCAAGGCGTCTAGCTTCCCGAGCGAGTTTACCTCAACTGGCGAGGACTATGCGTGCCTTACAATACGAGAGCGACAACTCTACGACATGCTCCGAGCGAGCCCGCCTATAGTCGCAGCCGGGATTGACCTCAGATACGGCGATCATGCTGCCATTTTTGCGTCGGACCGGGAGCCCGCGTTCAGAGGCGTGCCAAGAGTTGACTATCCGATGCCCGGTGAGTGGATCTACCATCGCCGTCGAGAAGGCTTTTACGACGCAGCCATGCGCGTGCGGGGTGACGCCCGGTGGGATGAGGCGAACCTGTGCTGGGGTGCGCATCGAATAAGGGAGGCTGCAGCAGGCAATATGGCTGGGCTCAACGCGGCAGGCCGCTGGACCACGATCAGGATGAACATACATATGCATGTACAGGCCCAGTCGGCTGGCGCGGCACTGACCACGGACGAGCCCTGGATCGACTAGCCTGCGAGCAGCAGCCGTAGCTCTTCAGGTATCGGCCCAAAACTCTGACCGACGTGACGATAGACATCCGCGTCAGCGTGCTCACACCACGCTGGCAGACGGACATCCGTCTCTAGCCCCTTGTCGCGCTCAAACCCGTCCGAACGCCACCGACGGAGCATCTCTAGGTCCTGCGGTCGAATCCGTCTCCGCCTCGTCACTCGGATGAGCGCACGGGTGTTTTTCCCATATCGTTCAACAAAGAAGGAAAACACCGCCTGCTTCTTCAGCGCTTCGGGAAGGCTGGCTGCTTCCGCAACGGCGTCCTTCCGCCTCAGTCTATTAGAAAGTCCGAGGCGGGCCTGAAGATCTCTCACTGGCAGCAGCGAAAGCATGGCGTCCGCATCAAGGGACGGCGATCGCTTTGGCTCACGAACGACCCTGATCGGCTCCGCACTGGCGAAGGACATCATCTCGTAGATCCCGACATGCGGCGCAACGCGGGACAATACCGAACTGATGTGCCGCGTCGCTGCTACGACTGTGACGAAGCTCGCATGACGGCAATAGACTTCAAGTTGCCTGTCCATTCGCGCGAGACTGTCGCGTGCGGTTTTGATCTCGAAGCAATGCAGATCATTCTTGTCGCACAGGACAACGTCGGCGCGGACGGCCTGTTTGTCCAGGATCAGTTCCGCCGTCACGGCGGTCCGGTTATTTAACAGTTCGCGGGATCGAAGGAATTCGAGCAGCGCTGCCTTCGCGTGAGGCTCAGCTCGCTCCTCTACCTGGCTTGTCGTCACACGTTTTCCCTGCGAAACATAAGAGCAGTGCTGGCTCAAGGTGGCCGCGCTTAGGGCGTATCGCAACTCCCCACAAGGGCGAAGGAAATTCGTTACAGCCATCTCGTAATGGCGAAGTTGCATCACTCTTCCGTTTCGCCAGGCGCAGACCGATTGGGACATCCTCGCAGTCGCATCGATCCATCAACTTCACAATCAACATGACGGCGCTCCGAAGCCGACAGTCACGAACGTCCCAGCCTCGTTCTCCAAAGCGGACACGGGTGGGGGTCAGGAACGACAGCTATCCATCTATGGGTGCTCCAGACCGGACTGAGCACAATGTCCCAAAGTCGGTCGTTCAGTTGCCAAAGAACTCGTATATGGTTGTGATTTGCAATAATGCTGTGACAGTCCTATAGGTTATCAAGATGGATTATGGGATTCCACTTCCTTGCATGGTAAGATAGTGGAAATTCTATTGTGGCCATTATTTGTGCCATATAGCGAATCGAAATCAATGTAATATAAATATATTATATATTTACTTAAAGTATTGGGTTCCTGTAGCCGGCACCACTTCCCGACATCCTTCGAAACAACGAAAGCCGCGGCTTCAGACCGGGAGCGCGCCCATCGAGGCGATCTCGCCGAAGTAGGCGGCCAGGCGGTCCGCGGCATCGCCCGTGAGTTCGATGAAGGCGCGGCGGCGGTCGTTTTCGTCGCAGACGCGCTGGAACAGGTTGGCCTGGACGAGCGCCCCGATCCAGCGCAGCGCCGTAGTGGGCGGAACGCCCGAGGCGATGCAGAGCGAGGTGACGGAGACTTGCTTGCCCTCCACCCGCGCCGCCGCGAGATCGAGCAGCATGTCCCAGGCGGGGTCCGCGAAGAACTCGCCTTCGATGAAGCGCGAACGCAGCTGGCGCTGGCGGATCACGCGGCGGATCGACCGGGCCTCGGGCAGCGCCGCCGTGCTGGCAAGGGGGATCGCGCGTCCTGCCGCCATGTCGCGCGGTGATTGGCCCGACGGCGCCGCGCCGCGCGGGGCGGTAACGGCGCCCGCCGAACCAGACGATCTCGCGAAAGGCGATTCGGCCTCGCGCGGGGCCAGGCGGTCGATATGACCGGCGATCTGGCCCACTTGTTCGGTAAGGCGCAGCAGCATCAGCCGGTCGTCTTCGGACAGTTCCCTCAGGCGCGCGGCGGGAAAACCCGCCAGGACCTGCCCCAGCGCGATCACCCGCTCGGCGCGGTTGGGATCGACCAGCAGCAGGGGCGCCGACATGTCCATGCAGGCGAAGACGTCGTCGAGCGCGTCCACCGAGGTCGAGACGATCAGCCGCGTACCCCCGCCGGCCGCCTGCATGTCCAGCCGGGCGAGCGCCGCCATCGTAGCGGCATCGACCAGGGGACAATCGAGCAGGACCACGTCGGCCTGCGGCTTTCCTGCATTGCCGAGAAGCGCATCGAGAGGAGCGGCCACGGCAACATCGAGCCCGGCGCCCACGGCATCCTCGCGCATGGTCGCGCGCAGATGCGGTCGGTCTGCGAAGATCGCCAGCGAGACCGCCCGGCCGCCGGATGCATCCTGCTGCCCGCCATAGGTGAAATCGGCGAAGTCCCTATCCCGCATCTTCGTTCGCCCCCGCTCCGAAACCTGCCGACAACGGGTAGGTCGAAGCCCGGGGGAGTCAACGCGAACTAAGGTTAAATCCTTGTTACCAGCCGGATAGCTCGCGCCTGACGAGGGCTTCGAGCATGTCCATGCCCGCGGCCCCGTCGTTCAGGCAGCCGAGCACGGCCATCGTCTCCCCGCCCGCTTCCTCGAAGACTTCGCGCCCGCGAATCGCCAGTTCCTCCAGCGTTTCCACGCAGTCTGCCGAGAAGCCGGGCGCTGCTATCGCAAGGCGCCGTGTTCCGGCCTTCGCCTCGGCCGCCAGCACGTCTTCGGTCGAGGGTTCCAGCCACCGGGCGCGGCCGAAGCGGGACTGGAAGCTCGTCTCGATCCGCAAGTCCGGACGGCGCCGGGCCAGGCGCTCGGTCAGCAGGCGGGCGGTTTCGAGGCAGTGGGAATAGTAGGGATCGCCCAGGTCGGCCGTGCGCTGCGGCATGCCATGGAAAGAGAGCAACAGCACTTCGGGCTGGAAGTCCAACGCCTCCACCTGGCCCAGCAGGTCGGCCTCCAGGGCATCGATATAGGCGGGGTCGTCGAAATAGGGCGGCAGGGTGCGGATCGCGGGCTGCGCCCGCATCGTGCCCAGCGCCTCGCCCAGCTTGTCCATGACCGAGGCCGTGGTCGCACCGGAATATTGCGGATAGAGCGGCGCGATCAGGATGCGCTCGCAGCCGGCCTGCGTCATCGCCTCAAGCCGCGAGGGCAAGGACGGATTGCCGTAGCGCATGGCCCAGTCCACGCGCGCGCGCGCACCCAGCCGCTCCTGCAACCGCCCGGCCTGGGCCCGGGTGATCGCGGCCAGCGGGGAGCCGTCGGCAGTCCAGACCTGCTGATAGGCATGGGCGGACTTGGCCGGACGGGTGCGCAGGACGATGCCGTGGAGGATCGGCTTCCAGGCGATGGCCGGAATCTCCACGACGCGCGGATCGGACAGGAATTCGGCCAGGTAGCGCCGCACCGCCGGGGCAGTGGGTGCATCCGGCGTGCCGAGGTTCACGAGGAGCACGCCGATCCCGCCATCGGCCTGTTCGGCGCGGCGCGGTTCGGCGGATTGCCGGTCTCTGGTGGCCATTACATATCCTCGGCAAAGAGCGGAAGGCGGCGGAAGCGGAGCCCCGTCGCCGAAAAGAGAGCATTGGCCACCGCAGGGGCAACCACGGCAACCCCCAGTTCGCCCGGATCGGCGGGGTCTTCCGTGCTCTCGATGAAGTCGACCTCGATCGCCGGGCAATCGGCAAGGGTCGGCAAGGCAAGGTCGGACAGGCGCTCCCCATCGGGCCGGCCGCCCGCATAGTTCGGGCTGCATCCCAACGCGAGGCCCAGGCCGAAGATGAGCCCGCCCTCGACCTGTTGGCGGGCCACATCGTAGTTCACGATGCGGCCGATGTCCGCCACGGCGCTCAGCCGGTCCACGCGCACGCCGTTCTCGTCGCGCCGGGCGCTGGCGACCACGGCTATCCGGCCCTCGCCGATGACGTGGCAGGCAATGCCCTGCCCGCTGTTGTCCCCGCCGCCGCCCCACTGCGCCAGGCCCGCCGCGCGCTGGAGGCATTCGGCCAGGCGCGGGTCATGCCCCAGCATCGCCATGCGGAACGACAGCGGCTCGCGCCCGGCCCGGTGCGCCAGTTCGTCCACGAAGCTCTCGTTGAAGAACGCGGTGTAGCCATGGGCGTTGCCGCGCATCCGGCCGGTCGGCAGGTCAATCGCGGCCGGAATATGGTCGACGGCCAGGTTCGGTACCGCATAGGCCGGAACCGAACCTTCCACCGCCATCGGATCGGCAGCCCCGGCCACGGCGTCCAGCGCATCGAACGCGGACTCTCCCGAGAAGAAGCGCCGACCGAACGCGCGCGCCGTGGCCGGCGCGGCGATCCTTGCGCGCCAGCCGGTCGGCCGCCCTTCCGCATCGGGGCGGGCAGCCATGACCGCAACGGCCGGCGCCCGCGGCAAAGTGGTGAAATGCTCCTGCCGCCGCGAGAAAGTAAGCTGAACCGGCCGTCCGGCCTCGCGGGCCAGAACCGCGACTTGCGCGGCATGGGCGCATTCCAGGCGCCGGTCGAAACTGCCGCCGATCGGCATTGGATAGAGCACGACATCGACCGCCTGCAAACCCAGCGCACCGGCCGCAGCCACGCGGGCGGCCTCGGGCGCCTGAGTGCCGATCCAGAGTTCGAGGCGCCCATTCTCGTAGCGCGCGGTCGCGCTGGCCGTCTCGATCGTGGCATGGACTGCGGGAGCGACCTCGTAGCGGATCTGGACCGGCAGCGCGCCTGCGATGGCCTCCGCATCGCCCGCCATATGGAGGCGGCTGGGCGAGCCCATCGCCATCGCCTCGTCCAACGCGCTGTCGACATCGCCGCTGTCGCTGCCCCGGGCGACGCGAAAACGGGGGCTGGCACGGGTCAGCGCCGTTTCGGCCGTCCACCAGTCCTCGGCCAGCGCCGCCACCCAGTCCGGCCCTTTGACGAAACGGAGGAAGCCGCGCAGGTCCTTGCCCGCGCCATCGTCCAGGCCCGAGAGACTTGCCTTCCCGATCGGCGCCTGACGGATCGCGGCGCGGACCATGTCCGGCAGGCGGACGTCGCCGGCAAAAGTCCACGATCCGTCCACTTTCGAGGGAAGGTCGAGCCGCGGGTAGCGCAAGGGGGCGCCGGGCAGGAATTCGCCGGGCTTCTCGGCCATGGCCTCGGCCCGCAGCGGGGGCGGGTCGGGCGGCGAGAAAGTCGCCGCTTCCGCTGCCAATGGCCCGAAATTCAGGCGCTTGCCCTCGTGCAGGACGAGGCCGCCGGACACTTCGCACGCCTCGGGCGCGACGTTCCAGCGCGCGGCAGCGGCCTGGACCAGCAAGGCGCGGGCCGAAGCGGCAGCCGCGCGGGCGGGGCCTTCATAGGCGGCAACCGCGGTACCGTCTGCCGTGGCGTTGAAGCGGTGATCCTCGGCCCAGCGGCGCGCGGCGAAGCCGTCCGGCGCTTCGGCCAGCGCGGGCATGGCGGGCATCCACAAGGGCGCCCACTTCGCGGCCAGCACGGCATTGGCATAAAGCGCACTGACCGGCGCGGGTTCGACCGCCACCTGCCGCCAGTCCGCACCGAGTTCGTGCGCGACGATCTGCGGCAGCAGCGTCGTGACACCCTGCCCCATCTCCACTTGCGGCACCGCCACGCTGACCACGCCGTCCGCCGCGATCTTGATCCAGGCGCCAAAGGCATATTCGTCGCGGCCGGGTTCGAGCGGCAGCGGAAAGCGGCGGGGGCGCAGCAGGTAGCCCACCGCCAGCCCGCCGCCCGCGAGCGCGCCGATCAGGATCCCCCGGCGCGAGATCCGCGCGCCGGACACCGAACCCTCGGAAGCATGCCCCCCGGAAACAGAGAGGCGCGGCCCGGCCATCAGTGGCTGTCCAGCCAATCCGAAACGCGCGCGGCGAGCGCGGCGAACGCCTCCGCCTGCGGTCCGTTTCCGGCCGCAGGGGGCGTGCCTGCATCGCTGTCGCGGCGGATGACGATGTCGAGCGGGATGCGGCCCAGGAAGGCCTGGCCCATGTCCCGCGCGGCCGCCTCGGCCCCGCCCGCACCGAAGGGATCGCTCACTTCGCCGCAATGGGGGCAGGCATAGCCCGCCATGTTCTCCACCACCCCGACGATGGGCACGCCGCTCTTTTCGAACAGCTCGATCGCGCGGGTCGCGTCCATCAGGGCCAAGTCCTGTGGCGTAGAGACGATCACCGCGCCGGCGGGCTTGAACTTCTGCAGCATCGTCAGCTGGACGTCGCCGGTGCCGGGCGGCAGGTCGACGACGACGATCTCGGCATTGTCCCAGTGGCCTTCCAGCAATTGGGTCAGCGCCCCGGCCACCATCGGTCCGCGCCAGGCGATCGCCTGACCGGGCTCCAGCAGATTGGCCATCGACAGCACCGGCACGCCGAACGCGCTGGCCACCGGCACCAGCCGGCTTTCATGGGCCACGGGCCGCTGCCCCTCGGTGCCGAGCAACCGGGCCTGCGAAGGACCGTAGATATCCGCGTCCACCAGGCCGACCTTGCGGCCCATGCGGGACAGCGCGACCGCGAGGTTGGCGGCCAGGGTGGACTTGCCGACCCCGCCCTTGCCCGATCCCACTGCCAGGATGCGCCGCGAGGGTTTGTCCGCCATCACCGCCACGCGCACGTCGGCAACGCCGGGAGCGCCCTGCAGCGCCTCTGCGACACGGGCTTCCAGCCCGGCACGGTCCTGCACCGAAAGGCCGGTGGCATCGATCACGACGCTGGCCGTGCCCTCGGCCAGCCGCAGCGACTGGACGCGTTGGGCGACCCCGGCCGGCAGGAGCGCTTTCAGTCGATCGGCGTCCGGACTTGTCATCTCATCCTTTTCCAAAGCTTGGGGGAATTTGCGGTTCAGGTGGAGCACTGGGCGAAAAAGGGCAAGAGAGGCACTGTTTTTGTGCGAATAGCGCACCTATAGATAAGGGCATGAAAGCTATTGGTGATGCAATCTCGCCCGAAGGTCTTGCCATGAGCGGGCGTCAAAGCCCCTGGGGCGGTGACGGCGGGAACTCGGGCGACGGCCCGCGGGAGGGGTCCGAAGGCGGATCCGGCGACGGTCCGGCCGGCAGTTCCAGCGAAGGCCACGACGGCGGCTCCGATGAGGGCGCCCCTGAAGACGGCGAAGCGGCGAAAGGTCCGCGCGGCGAAACCCCGCCCCGCCCATCCGACCGTCCGGCCGACAAGAAGGGCCCGCGCAATCCCTGGCTTCCCAGCGGCGATACCCCGCCGCGTCGCTCCGCCGGTCTCGACGACATATTCCGCCCGCGTGAACCGCGCCGCACCAGCGGCGGTGGCGGCGGCGGGTTCGGTCCCGGCGGCGGCTTTCCCAACATTCCGCGCCGCGCCGACGGCAAGTCGTGGCTGCCGCTCGGCATCGGCGTAGCCGTGGTCGCGTTGCTGGCCATGAGCAGCGTCCACATGCTCGGCCCCAAGGACCAGGGCATCGTCACCCGGCTGGGCGGCTATTCGCGGACCATCGATTCCGGCCTCTCGCTGAGCCTGCCCTGGCCGATCGAGGCCGTGGACGTCAGTGACGTGCGCAGCTTCAAGGTCTATTCGATCCCCGACGGCGACGGCGAGAAGCTGATGCTGACCAGCGACAAGAACCTGGTCGACCTCAGCTATCTGGTCCGCTGGAACATCAAGAACCTGAAGGACTACAGCTATCGTCTCGCCGACCCGGAAGAGACGGTGCGCGAAGTGGCCGAAGCGGCGATGCGCGCCTCGATCGCGCAAGTCACGCTGAACCAGGCGCTCTCGGGCGCCGGCCGTGCCACCGTGGAGCAGGACGTGCGCGAACGCACCCAGCGCATCCTTGACTATTACCGCTCCGGCGTCTCGATCCAGGGCGTGGAAGTGAAGAAGGCCGATCCGCCGGCCAAGACCCGCGAGGCCTTCGACCAGGTCAACGTCGCCCAGCAGGAAGCCGACCGCGACCGGTCCAAGGCCCGCGCCTGGGCGCAGCAGACCCTGGCCCGCGCGCAAGGCGCCGCGGCTTCGTTCGACAAGGTCTACGAACAGTACAAGCTGGCGCCCGAAGTGACGCGCCGCCGCATGTATTACGAAACGATGGAGGGCGTGCTGCGCGACAACGACGTGGTCGTCAGCGATTCCAAGAACATGACGTCCTACCTTCCCCTGCCCGAAGTCCGGCGCCGCCCGCCCGCCAGCGACGAAACCGTCGTGACCGTGCCCGCCGGCCCTGCCGCCGCTTCCGCGACCCCCGCCACCAAGGGAGGCCAGTGATGAACAGCTTCTGGCAGGACTTCAAGCTTCCCCTCATGCTGGGCGGCGTGGCCGTGGTCGCGCTCATGATGAGCATGATCGTGGTGCCCGAAACCGAGCAGGCCGTGGTGGTTCGCACCGGCCGGCCGATCACCGTCTACAACCCGTTCAAGCCCAAGGCCGACTACGGGCAGACCGGGGCGGGCGTGCATTTCCGCATCCCCCTCGTCGACCGCGTGATCCGCATCGACAAGCGCCTGCTCTCGGTGGACATGCAGCAGCAGCAGGTGCTCTCCACCGACCAGCTCCGCCTGAACGTCGATGCTTATGCCCGCTACCGCATCATCGATCCGGTGAAGATGGTCGAAACCGCCGGCACGACCGAAAACGTCACGCAGCAGCTGGAGCCGATCCTTTCCTCGGTCCTGCGCCAGGAACTGGGCAAGCGCACGTTCGAATCGCTGCTCACGGCCGAGCGCGGCAAGGCCATGGAGAACATCCGCGACGGGCTCGATCGCGAGGCCCGCGAATATGGCGCTCAGGTCGTCGACGTGCGGATCAAGCGCGCTGACCTTCCCGAGGGCGCGCTGGAAAGCGCCTTCACCCGCATGCAGGCAGCCCGTACCGAGGAATCGCGTACGATCGCCGCGCAGGGCCAGAAGGATGCCCAGATCATCCAGGCCGAAGCCGAAGCGCAGGCTTCCAAGATCTATGCCGACAGCTTCGGCAAGGATCCGCAGTTCTACGACTTCTACCGCTCCATGCAGAGCTATTCGGTGACATTCGCCAAGGGCGACAACGGGAAGACCATCCTGCTTTCGCCCGACAACGCCTATCTGAACCACTTCAGGGAACCCTGACCGGCGCGAAGCGCTGAAAGGCCGCCTATTCAAACCCGGTTAAGCTCTCACAGGTTCAATCGGAACAAGTCGGCGGATGGTGACGCTGCACCGCCAAGACGGAGGAATTAAAGGACGTGAAGCCCGTGCGATACGCTTATGGACTGACCACAGCGCTCCTGCTGGGGGGCGCGACCGCCACTTTGGTGACAGGCTTCCCCGCCGGAGCCCAGGTTGCCCAGAACGAAGCCAGCCAGATGGCCCGCGTGGTGCCCCGCGCCGGCGCGCCGGACAGCTTTGCCGACCTGACCGAGCAGCTTCAGCCTGCCGTGGTCAACATCTCCACGCGCCAGCGCGTGCAGGTGGCGGGCGGCGGCGCCAACCCCTTCGCAGGCACGCCTTTCGAGGGGCTGTTCGGCGGCGGTGGCGGATCCACCCCGCAGACGCGTGAAGCGCAGTCGCTCGGCTCGGGCTTCATCGTGTCGGCGGACGGCTTCATCGTCACGAACAACCACGTGATCACGGCCGAGGGCAAGGGCGAGGTGGAATCCATCACCGTCATCATGCCTGACGGTACGGAATATCCCGCCAAGCTGATCGGCAAGGACGCCGCATCGGACCTGGCCGTGCTCAAGATCACCGCCCCCAAGGCCCTGCCCTACGTCAAGTTCGGAGACAGCTCCAAGGCGCGCGTGGGTGACTGGGTGATCGCCATCGGCAATCCCTTCGGCCTGGGCGGCACGGTCACGGCGGGTATCGTCTCGGCCGTCTATCGCAACACCGGCGCCGGCGGCGCCTACGACCGCTACCTGCAGACCGACGCCTCGATCAACCGCGGCAACTCGGGCGGCCCCATGTTCGACATGAAGGGCCAGGTGATCGGCATCAACAACGCGATCTTCTCGCCCACCGGCGGCAGTGTCGGCATCGGCTTCGCGATCCCGGCCGAGATCGCCTCGCCCATCGTCGAGAAGCTGATGAAGGGCCAGGCGATCGAGCGCGGCTATCTCGGCGTCACGATCCAGCAGCTCAACGAAGACCTCGCGGATTCGATGGGCCTGGAACACAACAAGGGCGAGTTCATCCAGAGCGTCGTTCCCGATGGTGCCGGCGCCAAGGCCGGCATCCAGGCGGGTGACGTCGTGGTGAAGGTGAGCGGCAAGGAAGTGACCCGCGACCAGACGCTGTCGTTCCTGGTCGCCAACACGGCGCCCGGCACGCGCATCCCGGTCGAGCTGATCCGCAACGGCCGCCGCATGACGGTGACCGCCACCGTCGCCAAGCGCCCGACCGACGACGAGCTTCAGCAGACCTTCGATCCGGGCACCGACCAGGACAGCGATCCGCTGGGCAATTCGCCCAAGCAGGCCGACAGCGCGGTGCAGAAGTCGCTGGGCCTCTCGGTCACCCCGCTGACGCCGCAGATCGCCCGCCAGATCGGCGCGGCGGAAGGCACCCGCGGCCTGGTGATCGTCGGCGTCGATCCCAGCTCGGATGCCGGCCAGAAGGGCTTTGCCCGCGGCTTCATCATCCTCTCGGCCAACAATGCCCCGGTGACCACCCAGGCGGACTTGGAGAACGCGATCAAGGCCGCCAAGGCCGACGGTCGCAGCGCGATCCTGCTGCGGGTCCAGCCGCGCGGCCAGCCCGCCGCCTACGTCCCGGTGCGCCTGCGCTGAGACCCGGCCCCGCCGAAAACAGAAAAGCCCGCCGGAGCGATCCGGCGGGCTTTTTCTTGGGCAGGACGCGTCAGCCTTCGGGCGCTTCGTTCAGGGGAAGGAAGGGCAGCGTAGATCCGGTGAGCACGCTGCAGCGGATGGCAGGCTCTATGAGGCCCGCGCTCCCTCTTCCTTCCAGCGACATGCCCTGAGCCGGTGGCAGACATCGCAGCCACAAAAAAGCCCGCCGAAACGCGCGGCGGGCTCTTTCGTTCTTACGGGAAGCGGGGTCAGTCGCCCGGCGTGCGGGTCGCCGTGGGCCGCGGGCCGGCGGGTACGGGCCGCGCGCCGGGCGCCGTCTGCCGCTGCCCCGGAGCATTGCCCAGGCCCTGCCCGGCACGAAGCCCCGGATCGTCGCTGCGCGAGCGGCCGGTGGCGCGGTCGAGGAAGTCCTCGTTCGCTGCCGGCGGGGTCTGGCCGGGCCCGTAGTCCGGCATCTGCGGCTGCCCGGGGCCGGCGCCGGGTCCTACCGAGCCATCCTCGTAGCGCGGCTGGCCATCCGGTCCCGGGGCGCCTGGAACCTGACCGCCTGCGCCGTCTTCCGGGCGCACGATGTTGCCGTTCTCATCGACGTAGTAATAGTCGTTGGGATTGCCCTGCATGGCTTCGTCGTCAGGTTCGAGCTGCCATTCGGGAAGCTTCACTTCCGTCTGGAACTGCTCGACCGGACGCTTGGCCACCGCCACCTTCATGTAGTCCGAGAAAGCGCGCGCCGGGGCATGGCCGCCCGAAAGGCCGGGCACCGGACGGGCATCGTCGCGGCCCATCCATACGCCGGTGGTGATCCCGCTGGAGAAGCCGAGGAACCAGCCGTCCTTGTTCGAGCTGGTGGTGCCGGTCTTGCCGGCCACGGGGCGGCCGATCTGCGCGGCGCGGCCGGTACCGGTGGCCACCGTGGTCTGCAGCAGGTCGGTAATGCCCGCCGCGACATTGGGCGGCACCAGGACTTGTCCGCGCGCGGACTTGTGTTCGTAGAGCACGTCGCCCGAGGCTGCCGTCACCTTGACGATGCCATAAGGCTCCACCGAAGTGCCGCCTGCCGAGATCGCCGCGAAGGCGCGGGTCATGTCGATGACGTGGACCTCGGACGTGCCCAGGACCATCGCCGGCTTGGTGTTGATCGGGGTGGTCACGCCGAAGCGGCGCGCCATGGAGGCTACGGTGCCGAAGCCCACTTCGTTGCCGAGCTGCGCAGCCACGGTGTTCTTCGAATAGGCGAAGGCGGTGCGGATATCGATCTGGCCGGCGAAGTTGCGGCCATCGTTCTGCGGGCTCCAGCCGTCGATCGTCACCGGTTCGTCCACCACGCGGTCGTCGGGGGTGTAGCCCGCTTCCAGCGCCGAAAGGTAGACGAACAGCTTCCACGCCGAACCGGGCTGGCGCAGCGCGGTGGTGGCGCGGTTATAGTTCGAATTCACGTAGTCCGTGCCGCCGACCATCGCCAGCACCGCGCCGTCGCGGTCCAGGCTGACCAGCGCGCCCTGAGCGCCCTTGGGGGCATTGGCGGTGATCGCGCTCGTCGCGGCCTGCTGCATCTTCGGGTCGAGCGTGGTCCAGACCTCGATCGGCTCGTTGGTGTCGGGCAGCAGCATGTCGAGCTGGGGCAGCGCCCAGTCCGTGAAGTAGCGGACCGCGTTCTGGCCCTTTTCCTTCACCACCTTCACATCGGCGATGTCGGCCTGGTCTGCCTCGCTCTGGCTGATGGCGCCGTTCTTGACCATGAGGCCCAGCACCACTTCGCCGCGATCCTTCGCCGCTTCCACATCCGCGGTCGGCGAATAGTTGGAGGGCGCCTTCACCAGGCCGGCGATGATCGCCGCCTCGCCGGTGGAAAGCTCGGTGGCCGGGTGGCCGAAGAATTTGCGGCTGGCCGCGTCGATGCCATAGGCCCCGCCGCCGAAATAGACCTTGTTGAGGTAGAGTTCGAGGATCTGGTCCTTGTTGAACTTGCGCTCCAGCGCCAGCGCCAGCACCGCTTCGCGCGCCTTGCGCGTGAAGGAGCGGCTGTTGTTCAGGAAGACGTTGCGCGCCAGCTGCTGGGTGATCGTCGAGGTGGCCTTGGCCCGGCCGCCGGTCGTGGTCGAAACATAGACGGCGCGCAGCAGGCCCAGCGCGTCGACGCCGATATGTTCGTGGAAGCGGCGGTCTTCCACGGAAACCATGGCGCCTTTCATCACTTCGGGAATCTGGTCGTAGCTCAGCCACTTGCCATAGCTCGGCCCGAGCGAGACGAGCTCGGTGCCGTCACGCGCGCGGACCACGATCATCTGCCCGTTCTGGCTGCTCTTGAGCGCGTTGTATTCCGGCAGCTCGCTCATCGTGAAGACGACGGCGGTGCCCAGGAATATCACGCCCAGGACGACAAGCGCGCAGCCCCATATCAACACGCCGCGAACGATTCGGCGCCAGAGGGGTTTTTTCTTGGCAGAAGAGGAAGGCCCGCTGGTGGAGCGGCGCCGGCCGGAATCATTGGCCATTTTCTAGGTACAAATCCCTTAAGCGGGCCAAGCGGCCCGAGCGCTTCCTACACCGTGGACGCGCCTATTGTAACCCGGCGTTAACGGGCAAATGACGATCTGGACATCCGCCCATGGAGCCGCCGCTTCACAGCGTGGCGTAGAGCGTCAGCATCCGCTGCCAGGCCTTGTCCGCGGCATCCGGGTCCCACGCCGGGGAATCGGGCACGCACCAGCCGTGATCGGCCGGATAGACTTCGACTTCCGCCGGGCGGCCCGCGGCCGCGGCCGCCTGCTTCAGCTCGGACTTCTGCGCCGGCTGCTTGGCGTCGTCGTTGCGGGCGATGGCGAAGAGGAACGAGGCCTGGGTCCGCGCCAGAAGGCGGTGCGGGCTGTCCGCCTTGTCGGTAACCAGCCCCGCCCCGTGGAAAGAGGCGGCCGCGCGCACGCGCGTCGGCACGGCCGCGGCCGCGCGCACGGTGAACGGGCCGCCCATGCAGTACCCGTTCGAACCGATGCCGCGCTTGCGGTCCACGGCTTTCTGCTCGTCGAGAAAGGCGACATAGGCGGCGGCATCGCGGGAGATCGCCTCGGGCGTCAGCGCGGCGCGCAGCGGCTCGACTTTGGCCTGCCCTTCCGGGGTGCGGAATGCGGCGAAGCTCTCGAACACCGGGGCGGGCTCTCCGCGGTAATAGGGGTTCACGACAAGGACCGCATAGCCTTCCGCGGCCAGAGTGCGGGCCATGATCTTCTTCGCTTCGCGCAGGCCGGCGATATCCGGCCACATGATCACGCCGGGGTGGCTACCCTTGGCGGGATGGACGAAGAAGGCATCGGCCACGCCGTCCGCCGTCGTGATCGAGACCATCCGCTCCTGCACGGAATTGGCGGGATGAGTCTTCATGATGCTGGTGCTGCAGCCTGCCAGCGCGGCGCTGGCGCCAAGCGCCGCGAACTCGCGCCGGTTCAATCCCCGGCGCGCGAGGTTGCCATCTTCAGCTTCGGCCGTGAAGTCATCGCACATCGAAAGGCGCTCCGGTCCTTGGAAAATCAGGTTGTTGCGGCAAGGCTACCCAACCGGGACCGGGAAGGCGAGCATTTGCTACGCCGGGCGGGACAGATTCAATCGCCCGGGAAATTGAGTTCCAGGTTCACCGCATTGGGATCGACCAGGAATATCTGCCGCAGCCCCAGCTTCGGATGGTCGCTCACGCGGTGAGCAAGGCCCAGTTCCTCGATCTTCGCCGCAGTCTCGGCAAAGCCGGTGCAGCGCAGGGCAAAGTGGTGGAGCGCATTGGTCGGCTGGCCGGGACGATAGGCCTCGTAGCGGTCTCCGGCCGTCGTGCGGTCGACCAGGTGAACGATCGCGCTGCCCTGCCCGTCGCGCATCCAGTAACCGGCGATGCCCATGGCGATCGTGGGGTTGTCGCTCCGCGTGAGCCCGAGGACCTGTTCGTAGAACGAGGCCGTCTTCTCGAGGTCGTCAGTGAGGATATTGACGTGATCGACGCCGCTGACAGGCATGGCCGCTCTCCCTGGTTTCAGTTCGCCGAAAGCGAATTTGGCGGCACCCGCCCACGAAAAGGCCCTCTCGGGCATTTTCGGACAAAGACTCGTAAAAGCACACACCATCGACCGATGCGCGCCCCGCCGCAAGGGTCAGCTGCGGAAGACCACCGTGCGGGAACCGTTCAGCAGCACGCGGTCCTCCAGATGCAGGCGCACGGCCTCGGCCAGGACGCGGCGCTCGATGTCGCGGCCCTTGCGCACCATGTCCTCAGGCGTGTCCGCGTGAGTCACGGCTTCGACATCCTGATGGATGATCGGGCCTTCGTCGAGGTCGCCGGTCACGTAGTGCGCGGTGGCGCCGATCATCTTCACGCCGCGCGCATGGGCCTGGTGATAGGGCTTGGCGCCCTTGAAGCCCGGCAGGAACGAGTGGTGGATGTTGATGCAGCGCCCCGACAGGAACGCGGCCATCTCGTCCGAGAGGATCTGCATGTAACGCGCCAGCACCACCAGTTCGGCCCGGGTTTCCTCCACGAGCGCGCGGATCTGCGCTTCCTGCTCGGCCTTGGTTTCGCGCGTGATCGGCAGGTGATGGAAGGGGAAGTCCCCGATCATCAGCGAATTGATCGCCTCGCGCGGGTGGTTGGAGACGATCCCTACCACTTCCATCGGCATTTCGCCGATGCGCTGGCGATAGAGCAGGTCAGCCAGGCAATGGTCGAACTTGCTGACCAGCAGCAGCACGCGGCGCGGCCGGTCGCGGCGCGTCATCGACCAGGCCATGCCATATTCGTGGGCAATCGCCCCGAAGCCCTCGCCGAACGCCTCGCGGTCGGCCGAGCCGGGATCGAAGGCCACGCGCATGAAGAACTTGTCTTCTTCGAGGTCGTTGAACTGCTGCGCCTCGATGATATTGCCGCCCGTCTGGGCAAGGTAGCCCGTGACGCGGGCGACGATCCCCGGACGGTCGGCGCAGGACAATGCCAAAATCAGCGGTTCGGCCATCGACCCGGTCCTCAGGCGGAACGGTTGGAAAGCGCGGCCTCGGACTCGGCCATGAGCGCGGCAATGATCTCCGTCACCGGCTCTTCCTTGCTGACCATGCCCACCGACTGGCCGGCCATCACCGAGCCGCTCTCGACGTCGCCGTCGATCACCGCGCGGCGCAGGGCGCCCGCCCAGAAGTGCTCGATCGCCAGCTGGGCTTCGCTCATGTCGACCTCGCCGGCGTCAAGGCGCTTGGCGACTTCGATCTGCTTGGCGGTGAACTCCTCGGTGCCCTTGTTCTTGAGCGCGCGCACCGGGATCACCGGCAGGCGCGGATCGACCTGGACGGAGGTCACGGCGTCGCGGGCAGAGGCGCGGAAGAAGGCCTTCTTGAACGCCGGATGGGCGATGGATTCGCTCGCGCAGGCGAAGCGCGTGCCAAGCTGGACGCCCGAAGCGCCCATCTCCAGATAGCCGGCCATGGCCTCGCCGCGGCCGATGCCGCCCGCCACGAAGACCAGGTGCTCCTCGGCCAGCGCCGGCAGGATTTCCTGCGCCAGCACCGAAGTGGAGACCGGGCCGATATGGCCGCCAGCTTCCATGCCCTCGATCACCAGGGCGTCCGCGCCCGAGCGCAGCAGCTTCTTGCCCAGCGCCAACGTCGGCGCGAAGCAGATGACCTTGGCGCCCGATTCCTTGATCGCTTCCAGGCTGCCCTTGGGCGGAATGCCGCCGGCCAGCACGACATGGCCGACCTTGTGCTTCGCGCAGACCGCGATCAGGTCGAACAGCTGGGGGTGCATGGTGATGAGGTTCACGCCGAAGGGCTTTTCGGTCAGCGCGCGGGTGGCCGCGATCTCCTTGTCGAGGAGTTCGGGGTTCATCGCGCCGCAGGCGATCACGCCGAAGCCGCCCGCATTGCTGATCGCCGACACGAGATTACGCTCCGACACCCAGGACATGGCGCCGCACAGGATGGCATATTCGGTGCCGAAGAATTCGCGTCCGCGCGTCATCAGTGCGGAGGTCTTTGAGGTGGCCATCGATGCTCCCATAGCCGGCAATTCCATAATGAGCGTGCGCCATAGATGGGCGGAAGGCCGCGCACAAGCGCCGCCGCCGATGCACGCTTCCCTCTAACTAATCGCCTGGACCGATCACACTTACATCTTCGTATAGTTTCACCGATCTCCATGCAGGCGTTAAGCCCTTCGCATAGCCGAGAAAATCGACCCGATTTCGATGAGACAAGGAGTGAGACCATGACCGAGACCCCACCCAATGGCGGCAAGTGCCCCTTTGCCCATGGCGAGACCTCGCTCACTCCTACCCCCCTCACCACCGCCTTCGGCGCGCCCGTGGTGGACAATTCCAACTCGCTGACCGCCGGCCCGCGCGGCCCGTTGCTGATGCAGGACGTGTGGCTGCTGGAAAAGCTGGCCAACCTCAACCGCGAAGTGATCCCCGAACGGCGCATGCACGCCAAGGGCTCAGGCGCTTTCGGCACGTTCACTGTCACCGGCGACGTTTCCAGGTACACGCGCGCGAAGTTCCTGGGTGAAGCGGGCAAGCAGACCGAGATCTTCGCGCGCTTCACCACCGTGGCGGGCGAGCGCGGCGCGGCCGATGCCGAGCGCGACATTCGCGGTTTCGCGGTGAAGTTCTACACCGAGGAAGGCAACTGGGACATGGTCGGCAACAACACGCCGGTGTTCTTCGTGCGCGATCCGCGCAAGTTCCCCGACCTCAACAAGGCCGTGAAGCGCGACCCCCGCACCAACATGCGCAGCGCCACCAACAACTGGGACTTCTGGACCCTGCTGCCCGAGGCGTTCCACCAGGTCACCTACGTCATGGGCGACCGCGGCATTCCCAGGAGCTACCGTCACATGGACGGTTTTTCGAGCCATACCTACTCGTTCTATAACGAGGGCGAGCGGTTCTGGGTGAAGTTCCACTTCAAGACCCAGCAGGGCCACGCCCACCTGACCGACGCCGAGGCGGCCGAAGTGGTGGCGGGAGACCGCGAATCGAACCAGCGCGACCTCTACGACGCCATCGAGCGCGGGGATTTCCCGAAGTGGAAGGTCATGGTCCAGATCATGGCCGAGGAAGAAGCGGCAACTTGCGGCTTCCATCCCTTCGACCTGACCAAAGTCTGGTCGCAGAAGACCTATCCGCTGATCGAAGTCGGCATGATGGAGCTGAACCGCAACCCGGACAACTTCTTCGCCGATGTGGAACAGAGTGCCTTCTCGCCCTCGAACCTCGTCCCCGGCATCGGCGTCTCGCCCGACAAGATGCTCCAGGCGCGGCTCTTTGCCTATTCGGATGCGCAGCGGTACCGCCTTGGCGTCAATCACCACCAGATTCCGGTGAACGCCGCGCGCTGCCCGGTCTTCACCAACCACCGCGACGGCCAGGGCCGGGTCGACGGCAACTATAGCGGCCTTCCGCATTACCACCCGAACTCGTTCGGCCAGTGGCAGGGCCAACCCGAGTTCCGCGAGCCGCCGATGAAGATCAACGGCGCTGACGGTTCTTGGGCCGACTTCTGGGACTTCCGCGAGGACGATCACGACTACTACAGCCAGCCGCGCGCCCTGTTCGAACTCATCGACGCCGACCAGAAGCAGCGCCTGTTCGACAACACCGCCCGCGCCATGGGCGACGCGCCGGACTTCATCAAGCAGCGGCACATCGACAACTGCACCCGCTGCCATCCGGCTTATGGCCTGGGCGTCGCCAAGGCACTGGGCATGAGCGTGAACCCCGCGCTTTCGCCGGTACCCGAAACCGCCGACTGACCTCCCGGCCGTCGCACGTTCCCCCCGCCCGGCCCTCCCTGGCCCTGCGACGGCCCCGATCCCGCCCCCTTTCCCCCGAGGGGGCGGGATCTTTCTTCTGCAGAACGAGACGCAATCCCGGCGGGACGCGGCCATGTCGCGCGCAGGCCCCGCTTCCGGTCTTCCCCTTGCTTCCTGCCGATGGCACACCCGGACCCATAGAAAAAAGAGTGGGATCATGGACGCCAAGCAGATCTACGCCGCCAAACTGACTTCTGCCGACGAAGCGGTCCTGGCCATCGCCAGCGACAGCGACCTTGCCATGGGCATGGCTGTCGCCGAGCCGCCCGCGATCCTCGCCGCGCTTGCCCGGCGCGCCGAAGCCGGAACGCTGCGCGACTTGCGGGTCTGGTATCTCCTCTCGCAGACCCATGCCGGAACGACGATCCTGCGCCGCGACTTGCTCGACCGGATCCGGCCGCGCTGCCTGTTCATGGGCGGGGTCGAGCGTGCCCTCGTCAAGGCCGATCCCACGGCGGAAGCGCTCATCGATTTCGTGCCCTGCGCCTTCAGCGGGTCCCCCCGGCTGCTGCGCGACGAATGCGCGCTGGACGCCTGCGTGCTCACTGTCTCGCCGATGGACGAAAGCGGCTATTTCAGCTTCGGCGCGGCCAATGACTATACCTCCGTTGCCGCGCACTGCGCCCGGACGGTGATCGTCGAAGTGAACCCGGCCATGCCCCGCGTGGCCTGCTCGACGCCGCTCCACGTCTCGCAGGTTGCCGCCATCGTCGAGAACGCCGTCCCGCTGCTATCGTTTGGCGAAGCGCCGGCCGCCCCCGAGGACGAGGCCATTGCCGCGCGCATCGCCGACATGATCGACGACGGCGCCTGCCTCCAGATGGGCATCGGCAACCTTCCCGCTGCGGTCTGCCGCCGCATCGAAAGCCGCCGCGACCTTGGCATCCATACCGAATTGCTCACCCCGGCGATGGCGGGGCTGGTCCATGCCGGCGCCGTCTCCAACCGGCTGAAGGCCACTCATCCCGGCCGCAGCGTCTATACTTTCGCCATGGGGGACGCGCCGTTCTACCGCTGGATGGACGGCAATCCCCAACTCTACTCGCTGCCGGTCGACGTGGTGAACGACGCCGCCGAGATCGCCCGGAACGACAAAGTGGTCTCCGTGAACGCGACGATCCAGGTCGACCTTCAAGGCGCCTGCAATTCGGAGTTCATGGGCGGGCGGCAGTTCTCGGCAGCGGGCGGCCAGCTCGATTTCGTGCGCGGCGCCTATGGATCGAAAGGCGGCGTCTCGATCATCGCCTGCCGTTCTACGGCGAAAGGCGGCACCGTCAGCCGCATCGTACCGCGGCTCGACGGCCCGGTGACGACGCCCCGCAACGACGTCCACTGGATCGTCACCGAGCACGGCGCTGCCAACTTGCGCGGCAAGAGCCTGCGCGAACGGGCCGCGCTGCTGATCGGCCTGGCGGACCCTCAATTCCGGGACGAACTCGCCAAGGCGCTTTGACGGGAGCCGTCAAAAGAGCCGCGGGCGACGCCTATACCGCAGGACGCGCCTGCGGCCGCGCCGCGATCTTGGCTGCGGAATTCGAACCCGCGCCATGTCGGAGCGCCGGAGCCTAGATTGCCGCCGCGCCCAGCCGCACGATCCAGTCCGCATGACGCCTCTTGAGTTCCCGCTGCCAACCGAGCCCGATTTCCTCGCTGTCGAGCACGTCCAGCACTTCGAAGGCCAAGGATTCCGCGCCGTGCTCATTCCACACCGCCTGCAGGCCGGGGTGCGGGGAACCGCCGTGGCGCAGGCTGAAGAAAATCCGGTTGCCGATCGTCACAAGGTCAGGCGCGCGGCCCACCCACACCAGGGCCGCCGCCTCGCAGCGCACCGCGTAGATGCCCCGCTCCGGTTTGCGCTGGCGATATGCCGCGACTGCCGCCTTGCGATCCATGATTTCCCTTTCTCGAGTCCCGATATTTTCACCCGGATAAATTGACTCAGCCGCAAAATCAAATTACCCGGGCAAAAATCATTCAGGATGGCTCGATGACACGGAACTGCACTGCCTTTCTTGGCATGACCCGCATAGCGCGCGGCAGCCCGGACCAACTCGTCGCCGCGCTGCGCGGGCGCGAGGACGGACTGCTCGTGTTCGACGATGCGGATGGCAGGGCCGTCGATCTCGACTGGCGCGGCGTCCCCGCGCTTGCGCAAGAAGAAGCGCCCCGGCGCCGTGGCCGGCCCAGGCTGGGCGTCACCGCCCGCGAAGTGACCCTGCTGCCGCGGCAGTGGGACTGGCTGTCCCGCCAGCCGGGCGGGGCCTCGCAGGCGTTGCGCCGTCTCGTCGATGAAGCGCGCAAGGCCGACGGCGGACGTACCGCGCGCCGCACAGCGCAGGAGCGGGCCTACCGCGTGATGGCCGCGCTTGGCGGCGACCTGCCCGGCTTCGAGGAAGCCTCACGCCTGCTCTTCGCGGACAAGCTGGAAGAACTGGCCGCAGCGCTCGCGCCGTGGCCTGCCGACCTCAGGAACCATGTGCTCGAACTCGTCCAGCCGCGCGCCGAAGACTGAAACGAAAAAGGCGGCGCTCGCCGCGCCGCCTTTTCCTGTTCGATGTCTCGCACCCAATCGGGCGCGCCGTCGCGCTGACCCGTCAGGCGGCGGCGTCGAGCCCGTAAGCGGTGTGCAGCACACGCACGGCCAGTTCGGTCTCGTCCGTGTCGATCAGGACCGAAACCTTGATCTCGCTGGTCGAGATGGCGATGATGTTGATGCCGCGGTCGGCCAGGGTCTTGAACATGGTCGAGGCCACACCGGCGTGGCTGCGCATGCCGACACCGACGACGCTGATCTTCGCGACATTGCTGTCGGCGATCATGCGGTAGTAGCCGATGGCTTCCTTGCGTTCTTCCAGAAGCGCCTGCGCGCGGACGAGGTCGGCCTGCGGCACCGTGAAGGTGACGTCGGTCTCGCCTTTGTCCTTGGCGACGTTCTGGATGATCATGTCGACGTTGATGTTCGATTCCGCGAGCGGCGCGAAGATCGCGGCCACGGCACCCGGACGGTCCGGCACGCGGGTAAGGGTAACCTTGGCTTCGTTCTTGTCGGCGGCGATGCCGGTGATCAGCTGGCGTTCCATGTCGCTTCCTTCTTGTTCGGCATTGGCCAGTTCCTCGTCGCTCACGATCATCGTGCCGGGCAAGGTATCGGCGGCCGGGGCATTCTCGTCGATGAACGAGGACAGCACCTGAACCCGCACGTTTTCCTTCATGGCCAGCGAGACGGAACGGGTCTGCAGGACCTTCGAACCGACCGAGGCCAGTTCGAGCATTTCCTCATAGGTCACCAGCGGCAGCTTGCGCGCCTTGGCGACGATGCGCGGGTCGGTGGTGTAGACGCCGTCGACATCGGTGTAGATGTCGCAGCGGTCGGCCTTGACCGCCGCCGCCACGGCCACGGCCGATGTGTCCGAACCGCCGCGCCCCAGCGTGGTGATGCGGTTGTCCGGCGAAACGCCCTGGAAACCGGGGATCACCGCGATCTCGCCCGCGGCCATCGAGGCCAGCAGCGCTTCCGAATCAAATTCCTCGATACGGGCCTTGGCATGGGCGTCGTCGGTCTTGATCGGCAGCTGCCAACCCAGCCATGAGCGTGCCTTGCAGCCCATCGCCTGCAGCGTCAGCGCCAGCAGGCCCGAAGTGACCTGCTCGCCCGAAGCCACGACAACGTCGTATTCGGCGGGATCGTAGAGCGCATTCGCCTCGCGGCAGAAGTTGACGAGGCGGTCGGTCTCGCCCGCCATTGCCGAAACGACGACCGCGACTTCGTGGCCCGCTTCCTGCTGGCGTTTGACGATACCCGCCACGCGCCGGATTCGCTCGGTGCCGGCCATCGAGGTGCCGCCGAATTTCATCACGATACGTGCCAAGGTGCCGTTGCCCCCTTCGGGTTGTGCGCAGGAGAGTTGCGCGTGTGGATAAGAGTCGGCCGGGCTGTTAGGGGGGAGTCATGGATAATGCAACTGCTTCGAACACGCCTTCTCGCGCAACAATCGATCCGAAGGAAGCCGCTCACTTCGGCGCGATGGCGGCGGAATGGTGGGATCCCAAGGGTTCCTCGGCCATGCTGCACAAGCTGAACCCGGTACGCCTGGCCTTCATCCGCGCCGAGATCGACCGCCACTTCTCCACCGACTCGCGCATGCTGCGGCCCCTTGCAGGCAAGCGCGCGCTGGACGCGGGCTGCGGCGCCGGCCTGCTTTGCGAACCGCTCGCCCGCCTGGGCGCGGCCGTGACGGGCGTGGATGCAGCGGCCGAGAACGTGGCTTCGGCACGCAGCCATGCCGAAGCCATGGGGCTACCCATCGCGTACCGGCACGGCGAACTCGGCCAGCTCGGCCTCTCGGGCTTCGATCTCGTCTGCTCGCTGGAAGTGATCGAGCACGTCACTGACAAGGCGCTGTTCATCGGCCAGCTTGCCGAGGCGATGGCGGACGACGGGCTGATGTTCCTTTCCTGCCCCAACCGCACCCCGGCCTCGCGCCTGCTGCTGGTCGAGGCGGCCGAGCGGCTGGGCAAAGTGCCGCGCGGCACGCACGACTGGAAGGAATTCGCCACCCCCGACGAATTGCGCGATCTGGCGGCAGGCGCCGGGCTGGTGCTGGGCGAGCCCAAGGGCATCGCCTGGTCGCCGACGGCAGGATTGCACCTTTCGGACGATCTCTCGCTGAACTTCATCGCGACCGCACGGAAGAAATAGGCCGCCGCTCCGGCGGACGCCATGTCGGCTAGAGCGTCCTCGCCAAAGCCGATATGGCGAGCTGGGCCTGCGCCTCGCGCTCCTGCCAGGACCCGCCGATCCGCGTGAAGGGCACCTCTGCGCGCACCAGCATCTCTTCCGCGAGGGCAGCAAAGCGCGCGCGCCTGTCGTCCGTGCCGAAGAAGCGGGTGCCGTCATCACGCCATGGCACATCGGGCGCGAAGAGCAGGTAGTGGTCCGCCTTGGGATAGGCCAGCAGCGCCGGCGGCACCTCGCCGAACAGCATCTGCGCCCAGGCGGCGGTCATGAGCTGGTCGGTATCGAGGAGCAGGACCGGCGGGCGCGCGGCCATGGCCTTGCGATTTTCCTCGGCCTGGCCTTCGGCAATGGCAAGAAGGTCCGCCATCGTCAGGTCGGTGCCGTGCTCCTCGCAGTACGTGCGGCCGTATTCCGGCACCCAGGGATAGCCCAGCCGCTCCGCCAGCACCGACTTCCCGGTGCTTTCCGCGCCGTGGAGGCACAAGGTGATCACGCCGCTTCGGCTTTCTCGGCCGCGATCCACTCGCGCAGGCCCAGTACCGACATCGCCAGCAGCACCACGTAGAGCGCCGTCGTCGGCCAAAGCCCCTTGTAGATATAGACCCCGATCGAGGCGACATCGATCATGATCCACAGCACCCAGTTCTCGATGCGGCGGAAGCCTAGCAGGATCTGCGCGGCGATACTGGCCCCGGCGATGGCGGAATCCGCATAGGGCAGCGACGCATCGGTGAACTTGTGCATGACCCAGCCCAGGTTCAGCGCCAGCGCCGCCGTGCCCATCAGCCAGAGCAGCCGCGCGAAATTGCCCAGGCGGCGGACCGGAACCCGGCTTTCGCCGCCCCCCGCGCGCACCCAGAGCACCCAGCCCCAGATCTGCGCGGCGAAGAAGAACAGTTGCAGCCCCGCTTCCCCGTAGAGCTTCGCGTCCCAGAACACGACGAAGTAGAGCATGACCATGGCCATGCCGAACGGATAGTTCCACACGCTGCGCTGCACGAGGAGCGCGATATTGGCGAGCCCGAGGGCCGCCGCTGCCCATTCGATCGGATCCATCGCGACGCTTCAGCCGGCCTGCATCATGGTCATCACCGCCGACCCGTCAGCCCAGCGCCGCCTCCCATTCGGGCGCCTTGAAGCCCACCAGCAGTCCGCCGGGATATTCCACGACCGGTCGCTTGATGCAGCTTGGGTTGGCCGCCATGATTGCAACCGCCTTGGCGCCATCGATGTCGGCCTTGTCGGCCTCGGGCAGCTTCCTGAATGTGGTCCCGGCGCGATTGAGGAGCTTTTCCCAGCCGGCCTGCGCCACCCACCGCTCGAGTCGGGCCGCTTCGGCGCCTTCCTTCTTGTAGTCGTGGAAAGTGTATTCGCTGCCTCGGGCGTCCAGCCAGTTCCTTGCCTTCTTGACGGTGTCGCAATTCGGAATGCCGTAGAATTCGAGGCTCACGTCTTCACGTCCTTTGGAAACGGTGCACCCGCGGCGAATCGCAGGTGAAGAGGGTATAGCTCTCGTAGTAGCCTTCCCGGCCGCGCTTTTGCACGACGATATGTTCGGCATGGCGCGCCCAGCCCCGTGCAGAGGGCTCGTCTTCCCATTCGGACATGGCGATCACTTCCCCGTCGTCGCTGAGGTAGCTTTTGAAGGAGAGAAAGCCCGGCTGGTTTCGGGCGAGCTCCTCCATATGGTCGGCATCGTGGACATAGGCCTCGGCATCGATGTCGACGCGTTTTCGGTTGCGGAAGACGACGAGAAACATGGCGCACCCCTTATCGATTTTCCCCGCTCCTAGCCGTCCGCCCGCACCATTCAAGCGCAGGAACAACCACTTCTGCTGAATTTCGCCCCCGCGGAGGGATCGGCACGATCCGAAAGAAGCGATCTGGCCCCGTGTGCGGGACGTCATCTGCCCCGTACGCGAGATGTCATCTGTCGCGTGCGCGAGGCTGGACAAACCGATCCTTGCGCGACAAAGCGCCTCCATGAGCGTGAACACATTCGGACGCCTTTTCCGTTTCACCACCTGGGGCGAAAGCCACGGACCGGCCATCGGCGCCGTCGTCGACGGGTGCCCGCCGGGCCTGGCGATAGACGAAAGCACGCTCCAGCCCTTCCTTGACGCGCGCCGCCCCGGCCAGTCGAAGTTCACGACCCAGCGCCAGGAACCGGACCACGTCCGCATCCTTTCAGGCGTGTTCGAGGGCCAGGATGGCGTGCGGCGCACGACGGGCACGCCGATCAGCCTGATGATCGAGAACGTCGATCAGCGCTCCAAGGACTATTCGGATGTCGCCAAGGCCTACCGCCCCGGTCATGCCGACTATGCCTATGACGCCAAGTACGGCTTCCGCGACTATCGCGGCGGCGGGCGCAGTTCCGCGCGCGAAACCGCCAGCCGCGTGGCGGCCGGCGGCGTGGCGCGGCTGGTGATCCCCGAAGTGCAGATCCTGGCCTATGTCTCCGAGATCGGCGGCGATGCGATCGACATGGCGCAGTTCGATGCCGCGGAAATCGGCAACAACCCGTTCTTCTGCCCCGATCCGCAAGCCGCGAAGCGCTGGGAAAAGATCGTCGACGATGCACGCCTGGCCGGCTCCTCGGTCGGTGCGGTGGTCGAATGCATCGCCACCGGCGTTCCTGCTGGTTGGGGCGCGCCGCTCTACGGCAAGCTGGACGCCGACCTTGCCGCTGCCATGATGGGCATCAACGCGGTAAAGGGCGTGGAGATCGGCGACGGTTTCGCCGCCGCGCGCCTGACCGGCGAGCAGAATGCCGATCCCATGCATCCCGGCGTTGGTGGACCCGAATTCAGCGCCAACCACGCGGGCGGCATCGCTGGCGGCATCTCGACCGGCCAGCCGGTGGTGCTGCGCGTAGCGTTCAAGCCGACCAGTTCGATCCTCACCCCGCAGCCGACGATCAACCGCGAAGGCGAGGCCACCGAACTGCTCACCAAGGGTCGCCACGATCCCTGCGTGGGCATTCGCGGCGTGCCGGTGGTCGAGGCGATGATGGCGCTGGTCCTGGCGGACCACAAGCTGCTGCACCGGGGGCAATGCGGCTGATCGGGCCGACCTGCCGGCGCTGGGAAGGCGTTCCTGAACCCCGGGACGCCGCCTGCGAACGCTACTTGCGTTTCTTGAGAACGACGTAGATCGCGCCTTGTCCGCCGTGGCGGCGATGCGCGCCGCGGATGGCGACGATGTCGAGCGCGTGGTCGCTGGCTGCGAGCCAGTCCGTGATCTTGGCGCGGATCGCACCCCGCGCGGTGCCGCGGTCCATCGCATCGACCGGCCGGGGCTTGCCCGTGACGATCAGCACGACCCGCGCGCCCATGGCCTTCGCCTGCGTGAGCCCGTGCATCAGCCGCACATAAGCCTGGTCGAGATTGGAACCGTGAAGGTCCAGGCTGAAGTCAGGAACCAGCGTTCCCTTGGAAATGCGCTTCTCCCACGAGCCATCGAGGTGCAGCGGCGCGTCCGCCTTCGGCTTGGTCGCAACCGGCTTCGGCGGCAGGGGCGCCGGTATCCGGCCTTTCACTTTCTTGGGCGGCGAGGCGGGCGGAAGCACCACCGTCCGCGCCGGTGCCGCCATGAGAGCCGTGGGAATGGCGACAGGCCTGCGCTTTTCAAGCGGCGTCACGGTCCGGGCGACTTGCGCCCAGATTTCCGCTTCATCCGCTGTCAGTCGCCGCCCCGGTCGCCGCATCGCCGTTCTACCGCACGCCGAGGCGCGACAGGGTGCCCTTCGGCACCAGGATCAGCGCCTCGCCCCGGCCGCTCATGCCGCCGGCGGTAAGCCGCGCCTGCTCGCCCGAGCCCCAGAACGTGTCGAAGCGGTTGGCGCCCTTGATCGCCCCGCCGGTGTCCTGCGCCACCCACAGGCCGGTCGCCTCGCGCCGGTCCAGCCGCAGCCACACCGGAGCGCCCAGCGGCACGAAGCGCGGGTCGGCCGCCACCGAGGCATGGGCACGCACCGGCACGTTCAGCGCGCCGAGCGGGCCATCGCCCTTGAGCTCCTTGAAGAACACCCACGACTTGTTCTCGCGCATCAGCGCCGCGCCATCGGCGGGCCGGTCGTGGATATATTGGATGATGCCCTGCATCGATCCCGAATATTGCCCCGGCGCCGAACCAACGAGGCCGCGATCGCGCATGACGCCGCCGATCCCGGTATAGGGCAGGCCATTCTGCCCGGCATAACCGATCCGCATCACGCTGCCGTCCGGCGCGCGCAGGCGGCCCGATCCCTGGACCTGGAGAAAGAAGAACTCGATCGGATCCGCGACCCAGGCGATCTCCAGCCCCTTGCCCGCGAGCACGCCCTGTTCGATGGCGGCGCGGTCGTAATAGGGCACGAAGACGCCGCTGACATCGTAGCGACCCAGCGGCATCCGCCCGCTGGAGGTCGGCGCGGCATCGCCCGCCTTCGCGCGCACCAGATCGCCCGGCATCGAATAGACCGGGACGGCATAGCCTGGAACCGGCAAGCGGGAGCCGGCGATCTCCGGCTCGAAATAGCCGGTGGCAAAGCCCTTGCCGTCACCCACGCGCGCGGTTTCGAAATAGGCGGCGAAGAACTGCGCGGCCGGTTTGCCGCTCCACGCCGCAGCGGCGGCGCAGGCCTGGCGCCAGTCGGCCGGACGAGTCAGCCCGCTCGCATCGGTGCGCACGGTGACGCGCGGGCAGCTTTCGCGGAACGAGGCCAGTGCCGCGGCGGCATCGGTCGCGTTCATCGGCAGCGAAGAAACCGAAGGCCCTTGCTTGACCCCGGCAGCGACGGCGCTGACGGGCTGCGGCACAGCCGGTTGGGCCGGGGCGGTCGGTCGGGGTTGCTGTGCAGGCGGCCGGGCGGGCGGACGCGAAGGCCCCTTGGGTCCGGGCACGACCTGCACGCAGGCGGCCAGCAGCGCCGGCAAGACGAAGGCAGATATACGGCGCCATGGAAAACGCGACTCCCGATGGCGCGACACGCTCCCTCCCCGCAAAATCGATCTCCGAAACCTGATAACAACAAGGCCGGACCTTTCGGCCCGGCCTGTCGATCCTTGTGGGATCATCGGCGCGAAATCAACCGCGCGGGGCGATCAACCGGCGTCGGTTTCGTCGAGCAGCCAGTCGGGACCGGACGAATTGAGCTGACGGCTGAAGGTCCAGACGTCCACCGCCTCGATCGCATCGTCGAGCGAACCGGCGATCACATGGCCTTCGGCGTCGCGCGTGACGGCAGCGATATCGGAACGGAAGCGCAAGGTGATGCGGGCAAGGCCGCTTTCCACCCCGGCAGAGACGATCGCGACATCCTCGATACGGATGAGGCGGTTGTCCATGGTCTCGCCGGCAGCAAGGCGCGCGTCGATCGCGGCGGCGAAGCTGTCATACACATCGCCTTCGCAGAGGGCGCGAAGCTCGGCCTTGTCGCCCTTCCAGAACGATTCCAGGATCAGGCGATAGGCACTGCGCGCGCCTTCGAGGAAGGCATAAGCGTCGAAACGACGATCCGCGCCGGAAATCTCCGCCAGGCCGCGCTCCACGGAGGGCGGCGCAAGCGGCATTTCGCGCAGGCGCTGGGGCTGGCCGACCCGGCCGCGTTCGTCTCCCTTGGCATCGCCCTTCGCATCGGGCTTGCCGTCCGCCTTGGGGGCAGGGACGCGCGGCGCACCGGGCTGGCCCTGGCGGCCTTCGAAGCGCCCCTGGATCGGCTCTTCCTCATGCTCGGCGCGGCGGCCGAGTACCGAATAGAGCCGCAGGCCAAGGAAGGCTGCGATCATGGCCAGGATCACGATTTCCGGTGTCACGTTCCTTTGTCCATCCTTGTGTTGGACGCTTCTGGGATACGGGTGGAGCGTTTCACGCCATCCGCCCGAAGGCGCCATCATAGACCCAGATAGGTACGGTTTTCAAATGAACAACGCGTGAGCAACGGTATCTGGGATTTTTCCGCCGTTACGAGTGCTACAACCGGACCAACGCCCCCGGCCCGCAAGCGTTCCCTGTCCTCCCTGCGCCGCCCCCGCGCGCGCCCTATGCCCGGTTATGCCGCTATGCCTGCGAATCGGCCGGCGGCGTGCCTTTGCACCCCCGCTGAAGGGCGGTTTGCAACAATTTACCCCTTCTCGGGTGTTCCACCGGCCCGCAAAATGCTTTAGGCGCGCGGCCAGACTTCAATCCGTGCGCCCGTAACGGGCCAATTTATCGGGAATCACCAAATGGCCGACGAAGGCAACGTCATCTCCGATCTCAACCTCGGCAACGGCGAGGATTCCGCGCCGGCCGCCGGCGTCATCTCGCAGTACGTCAAGGACCTCTCGGTCGAGAATCCGAACGCACCGCAGAGCTTCTCCTGGCAGGACGAGCCGCAGATCGAAGTGCAGTTCAACATCGGCGCCCGCCAGATCGACGGCGAAGTGCACGAAGTCGAACTGAAGATCACTTGCGCCTCGAAGGGCCCGCAGGGCACCGCTTTCGTGGTCGATCTCGCTTATGCCGCCCTCGTCGGCATGCGTAACCTGGAAGAGAGCCAGGCCCACGCGTTCCTCTACGCCGAAGCCCCGCGCATCCTGTTCCCCTTCGCCCGCCGCGTCGTTGCCGACGCCGTGCGCGATGCCGGCTTCGCGCCGCTGATGCTGGAGCCGATCGACTTCAACGGTCTCTACATCCAGCAGATTCAGGCGCAGCAGCAGGCCGACGCCGCCCAGGGCGAGCCGGTCGGCCACGCCTGAGGCCACAGCTTGAAAGGCGCATGACGCGCGTTTCTGCACTATCGGCCCGCGCCTCCGACCTGGAGACGTGGGCCGTTGGTTTTTCCGGGACCGGCATTTCTGGAACCGGGACCAAGGCGATCATCGGGAAGTTCCGGGCATGAACCTTACCAAGGCGCTCGCCAGTGTCGGCGGCCTCACTCTGGCCAGCCGCGTGCTCGGTCTGGTCCGCGACAGCCTGTTCGCCCGCTTCGTGGGCGCGGGCTTCGCCTCGGACGCCTTCCTGATCGCCTTCCGCCTGCCCAATATGTTCCGCGCCCTCTTCGCGGAAGGGGCCTTCGCTTCGGCCTTCATCCCAATGTTCAACCAGAAGGTCGCCAACCGAGACGGTCCGGGCCTGCCCGCCGGGATCGCCTTCGCCGAACAGGCGCTCGCCGTGCTCCTGCCCATCCTGCTGGCGATGACGCTGGTGCTGGAAGTGTTCGCCTGGCCGGTGACATTCCTGCTTTCGGGCAATTTCAACGGCGTTTCGCAGGAGCAGTTCGCTTTCGCGGTGCAACTCAGCCGCCTGACGATTCCCTATCTGGCGCTCATCAGCCTGGTCTCGCTTCTGGGCGGCATCCTCAATTCGCTGAACAAGTTCTGGGTCAATGCGGCCGCACCGATCCTGCTGAACCTGACGCTGATCGTGGCGCTGCTGGGCTTCCATTCCGCCGATGCGCTGGTGACCGCGCGCAACCAGGCCATCGGCGTCTCGGTGTCCGGCGCGCTCCAGTTGCTCTGGCTGATGTGGGCCTGCCGCGCGAACGGCGTGTCGATGCGCCTGCGCATGCCGGTGTGGAATGCCGACGTGAAGCAGCTGATGAAACTGATCCTGCCCGCGGCGGCCGGCGCCGGTGCCGTCCAGATCAACCTCGTGATTTCCACCGCGCTCGCCGCCTCGCTGCTGGCGCACGGCTCGGTCACTTACATCTACATGGCCGACCGCCTGAACCAGCTTCCCCTCGGTCTGATCGGCATCGGCCTGGGCACCGTGCTGCTGCCGACGATCTCGCGCCAGCTTGGCGGCGGTGACGAGGCCGCGGCGATGGACACCCAGAACCGCGGCATGGAACTGGCCCTGCTGCTCACCCTGCCCGCGGCCGTCGCCCTGATCGTCTGCGGCCAGCCGATCGCCGCCGCGCTGTTCGGCTACGGCAAGTTCGACGCCGTGGACGTGGCGCGCACGGCGGAGGCACTCGCCGCCTTCTCGATCGGCCTGCCCAGCTATATCCTCGTGAAAGTGCTCACCCCCGGCTTCTACGCCCGGCAGGACACGAAAACGCCGGTGCGCTACGCGATGATGTCGATGGCGGTGAACCTCGTCCTTAACCTCGCGCTGATCGTGCCGCTCCAGCACATGGGTCCGCCGCTGGCGACCGCGATCGCCTCCACCGCCAATGTCGCCATGCTCTACTGGACGCTGGTGAAGCGCGGGCATTTCCAGTCCGATGCCCGCCTGAAGCGCCGCGCCCCGCGCCTTGCACTTGCGGCCGGAGCGATGGGCGTGGTGCTCTGGTTCGGGCAGGACCTGCTGACACCTTATCTCCACGGCACCTGGCTGGTGCGCGGTCTCGCGCTGGCCGCGCTCGTTTCGGCGGGCGGCGTGGTCTATGCGCTGGCGACCCTGGCGACCGGCGCCTTCACGCGCGACGATCTCGCCCTGCTACGCCGCCGCAAGGCTGGCTGAGCCGGCGATGGGCGCCCTGGGCCGCAGCATCCGCGAATCCAGCGCCGCCGCCCGCGGGCAAGCAGCGGCGCGCCGGGACCGAGCCCCCCTCTTCCATCCCGGCAAAGCTGTGCTATGAGCCCTGCCCATGCACGGCCTTTCGCACACGAAGTCTGCCGAATCCCGTCGCCTCTCGTGGCGATGGCGGGGCGCTGCGCGCAAGACGCGCTGAACCGGGGCGCGCCTGCCGCGCCGACACCGCCTGCATCGGCGCCCTCCCGGGCGCACCTTTAGATCCCCGACCACTCACAACTCGCGAAGGACGCGTCCATGCGTATCGTCTCCGGCATCCAGCCCACCGGCAACCTGCATCTCGGCAACTATCTCGGTGCGATCCGCAATTGGGTCTCGATGCAGGACGAAGTCGCCGCGCAGGGCGGTGACAGCCTCTACTTCCTGGCCGATCTCCACGCGATTTCCATGCCGCACGACCCGGCCACTCTCTCCGCCAACACGCGCGAGATGGTCGCGGCCCTGGTCGCCTGCGGCGTCGATCCCGACCGCTCGATCCTGTTCAACCAGACCCAGGTTCCCCAGCATGCCGAACTGCAATGGCTGCTCAACGGCACCGCGCGCATGGGCTGGCTGAACCGCATGACCCAGTGGAAGGACAAGGCGGGCAAGAACCGCGAAGGCGCCTCGGTGGCGCTGTTCACTTATCCGGTGCTCCAGGCCGCCGACGTGCTGCTCTACCAGGCCACTCACGTCCCCGTGGGCGAGGACCAGAAGCAGCACCTCGAACTCGCCCGCGACATCGCGCAGAAGTTCAACAACGACTTCGCGCCCAAGGACGAAAACGGGGAAGACGTCCCCGTCTTCACCCTGCCCGCGCCGATCATTCCGCCCGAGGCCGCCCGCATCATGTCGCTGCGCGATGGTTCGTCGAAGATGAGCAAGTCAGACCCCTCGGACATGGCGCGCATCAACCTGACCGACGATGCCGACACGATCATGCAGAAGGTCAAGAAGGCCAAGACCGACCCCGAGCCGCTGCCTTCCGAAAAGGAAGGCCTCGAAGGCCGCGCCGAGGCGCGCAACCTCGTGGGCATCTATGCGGTGATGGCCGGCACCACGATGGAGGCGGTCCTGTCCGACTTCGGCGGCGAGGGCTTCGGCAAATTCAAGCCGGCGCTGGGCGAGCTGCTGGTGGAAAAGCTGGCACCGATCAACGCCCGCTTCGTCGAACTGCGCAGCGACCGCGGCGCGCTCGACGCCATCTTGCGCAAGGGTTCGGAAAAGGCCCGCGCGCTCGCCGTGCCGACGCTGGACAAGGCCTACGAGGCGCTCGGCCTGGTGCGCTGAGGACAGCATGGCGTCGTCCCGGATCCGGTCCGGGACGACGCTTCGCTCAGGAATCCAGTCCCAGGAGCTTCGCCCGGCGCCGCATCCACGTCGCCGCGAGTGCGCCGACCTCGCCCAGCGCGTCCAGCCCCTCGCGGTCCTTCTTGTGCTCGCCGGCGATCAGCAGGCCGAAGACCCGGCGGACGCTCCATGCGGGCCAAGGCCGCTCGGCCAGCACCATGCGGTCCCCGGCGGCGACTTCGCCTTCCTCCAGAACCCGGTAGTACCAGCCCGACCGGCGCGACTTCACCACGCCGGCGTTGACGGCCGAGCCGTCGAAGCGGTGATCGAGCTTCCAGCAGGGCTGCCGCCCCTGCGACACCTCGACCAGGGCCGTCCCCAGCCGCCAGCGATCGCCCACGCAGATCATGTCCTCGGTCAGGCCCTCGGTGGCGATGTTCTCGCCGAAAGCGCCATAGGCCGAGAGAAGCGGATGGGCGCCGATCGAGTCGCGCCAGAAGGCATAGTGATCGTGCGGATAGTGGTGGATCGCCTTGTCCGGCCCGCCGTGGACCGCAAGATCCGCCTGCTCGTCGCCCTCCAGTCCCAGCCGACGGACGCGAACCGCTCCCTCCACCGCCAGCTTGCCGATGGCGCTGGGTTCGTCCGCGCCGCGAAAAGGGCTGACTTTCCCGCATTGCACGGAGAGAATCGCGATGGAATTCGTCTCGGGGGAACTGTTCAACATCGCCGGCGCTTCCTACATGATTACCCTGATCTCAGGCCGTGACTCACGGCTGAATGGACAAAGGCCACATCAAACGGCTTATCGCCGGTTAGCCTCCATTCAACCGCTATTCAGGGCATTGATATTAAGGCAGAGTCGCAAGGAATCACAGGCCGCGCTTGGGAAGGGCGTTTCGGACCTGGCAGGTTCGTGGAGTGAAACCGATGACAGAACATCCCGGAACCCATCTCGGAAAGCTGAGGCTAGCAGCCGCGGCTTTCATGCTGATGGCCCTCGCCGCCTGCGCAACGCCCTTCAAGGCCGACGTTTCGCGTTTCCAGTCGCAGCTTCCGGCACCGTCCGGCCAGACCGTCGCCGTCGTGGCAGACGATCCCAAGCTTGCGGGCGGCCTCGAATTCGCAACGTACGCCCGTCTGGTCAGCGATCGCCTGCAGAAGGTGGGCTATGCCACCGTGGACGATCCTTCGAAGGCAACCCTGATCGCCCGCTTCGACTACGGCGTCGACACCGGCCGTGAGCGCGTCCGTTCGACGCCCGCAATGGGCGGCGGCTACTGGGGCCCGTGGTATGGCGGCGGCTGGGGCGGCCGTGGCTACTACGGTCGCGGCTGGGGCGGCGGCTGGGGCTGGGGCGGCCCGTGGCGCTATGGCTGGTACGATCCGTTCTTCGATGGCGGCGTGGATTCCTACACCGTCTACACCAGCGGCATCACACTGAAGATCGACCGTGCGGCCGACAACCAGCGCCTGTTCGAAGGCAAGGCCGAGGCCGTTTCGGCTTCGAACCACCTGCAGTACCTCATTCCGAACCTCGTCGAATCGATGTTCACGAATTTCCCCGGGAACTCGGGCGAGACCGTGCGCATTACCGTCGCGCCGGAAAAGAAGTGATCTTTAAAATGAGCTGATTGGCTCCCCCTGCGAAGAGGGAGGCACCGAGGGGCGGGTCCGCTGAAATATGCGGGCCCGTCCTTTCTTTTTGCCGGTCCGGCCCGTATCGCAGCCGCTCCGGTTGACCGCCGCCAACCGCACGGGAATGCTCGCCGCCTAATGAACACCTTCATGGCCATCATGTCGCAGCTCTTCTGGGGCGTGACCGTGGGCGCCCTTTCCGCAGCCTTTTCAACGCTTGCCAAAGGGCTCGCGGCGATCGCCGGGATCGGCGGAGTGGGCTGGTATTCGCTGAAGCGCCGCCGCGACAAGCGCGCGCGACTCGATCGCAAGGATTGACGGAAAACAGGGAGCATTGCCCCCCGCCCCTTCAAAACGGCCAAAGTCAGGTGCCGGCGCGCCCATCGCGTCCTCCAGGGACCGACCGGTACGCCGCAGCAAACGCGCAAGAAAGCTGAAATATCGAGGGTCCGGGGGATAACCCCCGGGACGTCCCTCAGCTTCCCAGGGCGACGACCCCGCCGGTCGAACCGAACCCGCCTTCACCGCGCTCGGTGGATTCCAGCTCATCCACCGTCAGCCAGGCGGCGCGCGTCACCGGCGCCAGCACGAGCTGCGCCACACGGTCGCCGCGGCGGATCTCGAAAGCCTGCGCGCCGTGGTTGATCAGGATGACCTTGAGTTCGCCGCGATAGTCCGAATCGATCGTGCCCGGCGAATTCGGTACCGAGATCCCGTGCTTGAGCGCCAGGCCCGAACGCGGACGGACCTGGATCTCGAAGCCCGGCGGAATCGCCATGGCCAGTCCGGTGGCAACGGCGTGGCGGCCGCCCGGTGCCAGCGTCACGTCTTCCGCAGAGACCACGTCCATGCCCGCCGCGCCGTTCGTGGCGTAAGCGGGCAAGTCCAGCCCTTCGCCGTGAGGCAGGATCTTGACGGGAACGGGGACGTCAGCGGGGGAGTGCATCTGCGAACCTTTCGACGAGGGCGCGCGCGACGTCCTCCTTGGGCATTTCCGGAAGACTGATCACATCGTCCGCGCGCACGATGTGGACCGCATTCACATCGCCGCCCATGACATCGCCCGACACGTCGTTGGCGATGATCCAGTCGGCACCCTTGCGTTTGCGTTTTTCGGTGGCGTAGCGAATGACGTCCTGCGTCTCCGCCGCGAAGCCGATCACCAGCGGTGGCCGTTCGGGGCTGGTCGCGAGCGTGGCCAGGATGTCGGGATTTTCGGTGAGCAAGAGGGCCGGCGGCGCAGAGCCGCGCTTCTTGAGTTTCTGGTCGGCCGTATGGGCGACGCGCCAGTCGGCCACGGCCGCGACCATGACGGCGATGTCGGCCGGCATGGAGCGCTTCACCGCCTCGGCCATCTGCAAGGCGCTTTCCACATCCACGCGGTCGACACCGGGCGGCGTGGGCAAGTGGACCGGGCCCGCCACCAGGGTGACCCGCGCGCCCGCCTCGGCAGCGGCGGCGGCGATCGCGAAGCCCTGCTTGCCCGAGGAACGGTTGGCGATGTAGCGCACGGGGTCGATCGGCTCCCAGGTCGGCCCGGCAGTGACCAGGACGTGGCGCCCGGAAAGCGGCCCCTCGAAAGGCGCCTGCGCCAGATGCAGCGCTTCGGGATCGGTGGCGGGCGCGGCGCGCGCCTCGCCCTTGCGGGCCGCCAGGGCGGCTTCTTCCGGCGTGAAACCGAGATCCTCATGGCTGGCGGCAAGGCCTGCGTCCCGGCCGTCGCCTCCGCCGCCGCCAAAGGTGATGGCCTGCTTGCCCTTCTGCCGCCCGCGCGCGATCAGGCCGCCGGAAAGGCCGCCCAGGCCGATATCGTCGGGTTCCGAATGCTCGGGCTCAGGCGTCGCGAACTGCGGCTGCCAGCTGAAAGGATCGCCCCCCGGTAGCGGCGCGACTTCCACCGGGCCGAGGCCGAGCGCCCAGGCGATGCGCTGCCAGATCGCCAGCGGATCGGGCAGCCGGCCGGGGCCGTATTCGCCGCAGGCCATGGTGCCTTCGTCAGGCTCCATCACGTCCACCCCGGCATCGCGCAGCACCTGGACGTTGCGCGTGGTGGCGGCGTGCTGCCACATGCGCACGTTCATCGCCGGGACCGCCATGACCGGCTTGTCCGTCGCCAGCAGCATGGTCGTGGCGAGATCGTCGGCAATGCCCGACGCCATCTTGGCCAGAAGATCCGCCGTCGCCGGGCAGACCACGACGAGGTCCGCCTCCCGGCTGAGCTGGATATGCCCCATCTCGGCTTCGTTTTTGAGGTCCCAGAGCGTGGTGTAGACCGGTTTTTCGGACAAGGCCGCAAGCGCCATGGGCGTGACGAAGTGCGCTCCGCCCTCGGTCAGGACGCAAGTGACTTCGCCGCCTTCCTTGCGGATCTGCCGGACGAGTTCGCAGGACTTGTAAGCGGCGATACCGCCGCCCACGACCAGGAGAATGCGTGGTCCACTCATGCTCGGGGCTTGTGCAACACCGCGCCGGAGGGCGCAATCAGTTTGGGAATGCCGGCCTCAAAAACGGCGCATCATCCCATCAGCGCCCAATATGTCAGCCCCCAGGCCGCCGCACCGCCCAGCACCGCTGCAAGGCCGCGGCCCAGCCAGGGGTTGCCCTCGGGCTTGTGCTTGCTGCGGCGCTCCCAGATGAGGTCGACATCGGGCAGCGGCGCCTGTTCGGGCGCGCCGCCCTTGGGCGGGAATTTCTCCTCGATCCGCCGCACCAGCGCCGGCAGGCGCAGCAGCGTGCCGAGATCCTCGCGCAGGCGGTCGGCAATGACCGCCTCGGGGCCGAGTTCGTCGCGCAGCCAGCTCTTCACGAAGGGCGCCGAAACGTCCCACATGTTGATGTCGGGATCGAGCGCGGTGGCCAGGCCTTCGACCATGACCATGGTCTTCTGGAGCAGCAGCAAGTGCGGCTGCACCGCCATGTCGAAATCGCGCGTGATCGCAAAAAGCCCGTCGAGCATCTGGCCGACCGACAGTTCGGAGACCGGCTTGCCGCGCATGGGCTCGCCCACCGCGCGCAGCGCCGTCGCGAACTCTTCGACGGTGTGGTAGCTCGGGACGTATTGCGCCTCGAAATGGATTTCGGCCACGCGGCGATAGTTGCCGGTGGTGAGGCCGTAGAGGATCTCCGCCAGCCAGAGCCGGGCCTGCCGGTTGATGCGGCCCATGATGCCGAAGTCGATGGCGACGATAGTGCCGTCTTCCTCCACGAACAGGTTGCCCTGGTGCATGTCGGCATGGAAAAAGCCGCTGGAGATCGCCTGGGTGAGGAACGTGATCACCAGCTTGTGCGCCAGCCGGGGCAGATCGTGCCCGGCCGCGCGCAGACCGGCGAGGTCGCTCATCTTGGTGGCACCGATCCACTCGATCGTCAGGACCTGCCCATTGGTGCGGTCCCAGTCGATGTGCGGCACGCGGTAGCCGTGGATGCCCTTCATCGCATCGGAGAGTTCCGATGCCGAGGCGGCTTCCCGCCGCAGGTCCAGCTCGCGCAGGGTCCAGCGCTTGAGGTTGGCGACGACCGCGCGCGGACGCAGGCGCGAGGCTTCCCCGCCCAGCGCCTCGAGATGGGCGGCGGCCCATTCATACGTCTCGACGTCGCGGGCGAACTGCTCGCGAATGCCGGGGCGCAGCACTTTCACCGCCACGGTGCGGCCGTCAGGCGTGATCGCCCGGTGCACCTGGGCGATCGAAGCGGCGCCGACCGGGTCTTCCTCGATCGAGGCGAAGACCTGCTCCAGCGGGCGGCCGAAGCTGCTCTCGATCACCTGGCGGATCTCGGAGAAAGCCACCGGCGGCAGGCTGTCCTGCAGGGTCAGCAGATTGCGCGCAGGCCCCTCGCCCACGAGATCGGGCCGCGTCGCCAGCGCCTGACCGAGCTTGATCGCGGCCGGGCCGATTTCCTGGAAGGCGCCGGCATAGTCCGGCTCGGCGGGCTGGCGGGTGCCGAAGCGGGCGATCCGGGAGAGGCGCTTGACCTGGGCCGGGGCATTGCGATCGTTCTCGATCCCGCGCAGCGCGCCATGGCGTGCGAGGACGCGCCCCCACTTGAGGAGGCGCAGGACGTGCGTCGTGGAACCCGTCACTTGTCCGGTTACACTTTCCAGCCCGAGTGGATCGCGACGAGGCCGCCCATGATCGGCTCGACCTTGGTATGCTTGAACCCAGCCGCGCGGATCATCCGTTCGAATTCCGGCATCGGCGGGAAGCGGCGGATCGATTCGATCAGGTAGCGGTACGATTCGGCGTCACCGGCGATCGCCTGCCCGATCTTCGGCACCAGGTGGTGCGAATAGGCATCGTAGACTTCCTTGAAGCCGGGCCATTCGGTGGTCGAGAATTCGAGGCAGAAGAAACGTCCGCCGAACTTGAGCACGCGGTGCGCCTCGGCCAGCGCCTTGTCGATATGCGTGACGTTGCGAATGCCGAAAGCGATCGTGTAGGCATCGAAGAACCGGTCCCCGAAAGACAGCACCTCGGCGTTCTGGCGCGACCAGACCAGGCCATCTATGCCCTGCTCCATCGCGCGCTCGATGCCGACGTCCAGCATGTCCTGGTTGATGTCCGACACGGTGATCGAGGCGCCCTGCGCCGCCATGCGGAAGGCGATGTCGCCCGTGCCGCCGGCCATGTCGAGAATCTGTTCGCCCTCGCGCGGCTTCACGCGGCGCACGAACTTGTCCTTCCAGAGCCGGTGCATGCCCACGGACATGGCATCGTTCATCACGTCGTACTTGCGTGCGACGCTGGAGAAGACGGCGCCGACGCGCCCTTCCTTCTCGTCGGGGCTGACCTCTTCGTAGCCGAAGGAAACCGTTTCGCTCATGGCGCAGTCCTCTAGCCGTCCGGCCGCGCCTGCGCCACCCGGTGATTTGGTTATTTTGCCGAGGGGGCCGGGTTGCGCGGGGTGTCTGCCGGCTGCGCCTCGTGGCGCCCCTAATCGGTGCCCATTGCCCTCTTGCGCACCGGGTCGGTCTTGATGGCCGCGTTACGCGCGGCGACAGCCGACAGAACGATGCCGCCCAGGATCAGGGCCATGCCCGCCACATGATAGCGATGCAGCGCCTCGCCAAGGAGCAGGGCCGAGAGCAATGCGCCGAACAGCGGCATCAGCGTGATCGCCTGCCCCGCCCGCGCCGCGCCCAGCTCATGCGTGGCGCGGTTGTAGATGAAGTACGCGATCACCGATGGGAACACGCCGATATAGGCATAGGCGGCCAGGACTTTCGGGCTCCAGGCCACGACCTGCCCCTGCATGGTTTCCATCGCCGCCAGCGGCGCCATTGCGCAGGCGCCGATCGTGAACGTCAGCAGCAGGAAGCTCGGGGCCGATATCGCCGGGCGCTTGCGCAGGAACACGGTGTAGAGCGACCAGGCCGCTACCGCGCAAAAGATCAGCCCGTCCCCGGGTCCGAAACGCAGCTGCACCAGTGCCGCCGGATCGCCCCGGAACACGATGGCCGCGACCCCGACCGTGGAGACGACCACTCCCAGCACATGCATCCGCCCCGGACGCCCCCTGAAGATCGCGAAGTCCAGCAGCATGACCGCCGCCGGGATCGCCGCCTGCAGCAGCAGGGCATTGGCGGCCGTGGTGAAATGCAGCCCCTTGTAGATAAAGCCGTTGAAGCACACGACCCCGAAGAAGCCGAGCGCCAGCACCCAGCGCCAGGCGGCCAGCGCCTCGGCCCGCTCTTTCCAGAGCTGGCGCGCCGCGAAGGGGAGCAGGATCAGCACCGCGATCATCCAGCGCCCGAAGGCCAGGGTAAAAGGCGGGACATCCGCCCGCACCCCCCGTCCCACGATCGAGTTGCCTGCCCAGAACAGCATGACCAGCCCCAGCATAAGGAACGCGCGCGTGTGAGACCTGTTGTTTTCCATGCGCTTGGCTTGCTTCGGAAGCGGACGGAAGAAAAGGGAAAATGCAGGCACCGTGCTTACCTGCAGGTCTTCCCCTTTTCTTCCTCCCCCCATCCCCTATCTCCCTTCCACGATGCCAGAACTTCCCGAAGTAGAAACCACCGTTCGCGGCCTCGCCCGCTACCTGGAGGGCGAGCGGATCGCCCGCATCACGCTCAACCGCGCCGATTTGCGCCGTCCTTTTCCGCCCGATCTGGTGCAAGTGCTCACCGGCGCCACGGTCACCGGTCTCGGCCGCCGCGCGAAGTACGGCCTCATCCATACCGACCGCGAACAGACGATGGTCTTCCACCTCGGCATGTCCGGCCGCTGGCGCATCGAACCCGAAGCGGCCGAGAAGCATGACCACCTCGTCATGGAAACCGGGTCCGGCCATGTCCTGGCGCTCAACGATGCGCGGCGGTTCGGCTCGGTCGACCTCGTGGCCACCCCGGCGCTCGATTCCTGGGGTCCTTTCGCGGCGCTCGGCCCCGAGCCGCTGGGCGAAGACCTGACCGCCGCGCACCTCAAGACGGCCTTTGCCGGCCGCATTGCGCCGATCAAGCAGATGCTGCTCGACCAGTCGATCGTAGCGGGCCTAGGCAATATCTACGTATGCGAGGCGCTGTTCCGGGCCGGTATCCGGCCCGACAAGCAGGCCGGGCTCGTCACCCTGCCTGCCTTGCGCAAGCTGGTGCCGGCGATCCGGGAGGTCCTGGCAGAATCGATCGCGGCGGGAGGCTCGACGATCCGCGACTACGCGCAGCCCAACGGCGAACTGGGATATTTCGCCGCCGCATGGCAGGTATACGGGCGCGAAGGGCAGGACTGTACCTGCGGCGCCCCGGTCCAGCGATTCGCCCAGGGCGGGCGCAGCACGTTCTGGTGCGCCCGCTGCCAGAGATAGACGGGGCCCGCATGGCTCAAACAGCGCCTTTCCGCGCCCGGAAACCCGGAAACGGGCCGTTTTCAGCGCCTCTCACGGGTTGACGGAACGGCGCTTCACCGTTAAGGGGCGCGCTTTCCGGCGAGTCCGCTCGCCTAGAGATTCGATCAGGCAATTGGGCCGCCATCACCGCTGTGGGGGGGCCAGACAGAGGAAATTCGATGGCCAATACGCCGCAAGCCCGCAAGCGCATCCGCCGTAACGAGCGCCGCGCGGAGATCAATACGAACCGCATCAGCCGCATCCGCACCTTCCTGAAGAAGGTCGAGACGGCGATCGCCGGTGGTGACAAGGGCGCCGCGACGGCTGCTCTCAAGGAAGCCCAGCCTGAACTGGCTCGCGGCGTGGCTCGCGGCGTGCTTCACAAGAACACGGCTTCGCGCAAGATGTCGCGTCTCACCAAGCGCGTCGCCTCGCTCGGCTGATCATACCCGGCAGGCGCGCCCCTGAGGCGCGCCCACCGTGCGGCACCGGCCCGCGCAGCTATCTGAACTCCCGTCCCGCCGGACGAGATTTCAGGCAGCCGCGCGGGCCGCGCCCGTTTGGGCGCCCAGCACGGCCCGCGCTTAAAGCAAGCGTCATAGGCCTCCCGGACGCCCTCCGGCCAGTTCATGGCCGGCCTGCCGACCCACTCTGCTGCTCTCACTCTGCTGCCCCCGATCTGCCGGCCCGATCTGCTGGCCCAGAATCGCCCGCGTGAGTCGTGCGGATGTCACAGAAGGGATTCGCGGGAGCGATTCGCCCCCTGCCCGGCAAGACTTGCCGCTTCGGTGAGTACGTAACAGGAACGCCTGGAGCGACGCCATGGGCGCCCCATTTCGGGACCCTGACAGGGTGCTGCACGCCTTGCGGGCGAAAGGCGCGGAAACGTTGCGATTCGCATGCAAGAGAATCGCAACGCGTCACTAACTATCTGTTTTTATGAGATAATTTAGATCATGACGGAAATTGGGCACTGAAGGCGAGTCAACCGCCATATTTTTTTTTATTTGGGGAGTGCTGTCTTGCACGGCGGCCAAACCCGTTCCTAAAAGAAGTCCACAGGCCGGAGCGGAAACCGGCTGGGGAACATCGACAGCGACGAGACTCCTGCTGCAGGCACTCCTGCAGTCGAGGGTCGTTTTGTCCGCGTTTTCCGGCTCCGTACGGGGGCTCACATCGGGATTCACCTCCCGTGGGCACCGGTTCCACGCATGGCATTCAATTTTCGCGGCCCGCTGGGCCACATTCGGGGTAGCTGCCAACAGAGGGGAGTTGGTCCAGTGTCAGGTTCAACAGCGGGTCGGTCTCCGGCAAGTCAGGGCGCAAACGGCGTGATTAAGAAATCGAAGGCGGTACGAGTGGCGATGGAAGAGGATCAGGAAGCCGTGAATCTGGCGGCAGACTGGGCTGACATCAGCCAGGGCCTGCGCAAGGATCTCGGCCATCAGGCGCATAGCCAGTGGATCAAGCCGATCCAGCCGGGCAACTACTGCAAGGAAACCGGTACGCTCGACCTGTACCTGCCCACCGAGTTCTCGGCCAATTGGGTGGCGGATCGCTTTGCCGATCGCCTGTCGCTGGCTTGGAAGATCGCCCGTCCCGACGTCCGCCACGTCCGCATCCTGGTGCACCCCGGTCGCCGGCAGCTGCCCGAGCTGCGCCTCGGCAGCGGCGGCCGCCCGAACAGCGCGCCGGCCAACGATTCGGCCCAGGGTTCCGCGGATTCGATCGCGGCCGTCCTCCAGGGCGAGGCATTTGCCGCGCTCGGCCAGGGCCCGGTCGGCATCGACGCCTCGCAGACCTTCACCTCGTTCGTAACCGGCCAGAGCAACGTGCTGGCCTGCAATGCCGCCCAGCGCATGTCCGCCACCGAGACGCCGCAGTTCTCGCCGCTCTACCTCAAGGGCGCGACGGGACAGGGCAAGACCCACCTGCTGCACGCGATCGGCCACGCCTATCTGGCGAACCACCCGCACGCGCGAATCTTCTACTGCTCGGCCGAGCGCTTCATGGTCGAATTCGTCCAGGCCCTGCGCCAGAACCAGATGATCGAGTTCAAGTCGCGCCTGCGCGGTTTCGACCTGCTGCTGGTGGACGACATCCAGTTCATCATCGGCAAGGCTTCGGCGCAGGAAGAACTGCTCTACACGATCGATGCCCTGCTCCAGGAAGGCAAGCGGCTGGTCTTCGCCGCCGACCGCGCACCCCAGGCGCTCGACGGTGTCGAACCGCGCCTGTTGTCGCGCCTGTCGATGGGCCTTGTCGCCGACATCCAGCCGGCCGACATCGAACTGCGCCGCTCGATTCTCGAAAACCGCCTTGGCCGCTTCGCCTCGGTCGACGTGCCGGCCGATGTGATCGAGTTCCTGGCCCGCACCATCAATCGCAACGTGCGCGAACTGGTCGGCGGCCTGAACAAGCTGATCGCCTATGCCCAGCTCACCGGGCAGGCCGTCTCGCTCCAGCTTGCCGAGGAACAGCTCACCGATATCCTCTCGGCCAACCGCCGCCGCATCACGATCGACGAGATCCAGCGCACGGTCTGCCAGTTCTACCGGATCGACCGGACCGAGATGAGTTCCAAGCGCCGCGCCCGCGCCGTCGTGCGTCCGCGCCAGGTGGCCATGTACCTCGCCAAGGTGCTGACGCCGCGCTCCTATCCGGAGATCGGCCGCAAGTTCGGCGGGCGGGATCACTCCACCGTGATTCACGCCGTGCGCCTGATCGAAGAGCTGCGCACGCGCGATGCCGACATGGACGGCGACGTCCGCTCGCTGCTGCGCCAGCTCGAATCCTGATCCGGTCCGAAGCATGAGAGGTGGCCGGGGGCTTATCCCCCGGCGCCTCACCAGCTTGTCCGCAAGCTTTTCCGCGGGCTTGTTCACAGGCCGCCGCTGCAAGACGCACAGGCGCTGCCTCACCCGGACGTCCCCGGCGATGACGAGCGACAAGTAAAACCACGAAGACAGTAAAACCACGAGGACAAGGGCCTGCCGGTCTTGGCTTACCGCACCGCCGACTTGTCGTCCTCGGCCCGCAACCTGCTCTATCCGGCTGGGATGCAAAAATTTAACCACTGAATAAGCGTAGTGATGTAGTCTCCATGCGACCCGGGCGGCCTTCGCCCGACGGAAGAGGCTCCCCATGCGCTTCTATCAGGCCACGACTTTCCTGTTCCCCCGGCGCTACGAATGGCGCATCCTCCTCGTCTGCTTCGGGGCGGTGCACGTTCCGCTGCTGGCCTGCGTCGCCTATCAGGCCGCTACCGGGCAGTGGCAGCCGGGGATCCTGCTGATTTTGCTGGCCGCCACCCTGCTGGGTACCCTGTTCGGCCTCGCGGCGATCCATGCGCTGCTCAGCCCGATCACCACCGCCACGGAGATGCTCCGGTCGATCCAGGCCGGGGAGCGCGTGGGCATGGTTCCCGTGGGCAACCAGGACCTCGTCGGCCGCCTGCTCCACGGGGTGGCCGTGGCCGCCAACGAATCGGCGGCACGGATCGAGCGCCTGATCGAGGCTTCCGAACGCGACGAACTGACCGGCCTGCGCAATCGCCGCGGCTTCCTCGATTCGGCGCGGCGGATCCTCGCGGCCGATTGCAATTCGGTCTTCGCGATGGTCGATATCGACCGCTTCAAGGCGATCAACGACCGCTTCGGCCATGCCACCGGCGACGCACTGCTGCGCGAAGTGGCGCTGCGGCTGGAACACGGCGTGCGGCGGTCGGACGTGGTGGCACGCTGGGGCGGCGAGGAATTCGCGATTCTCTTCCCGGATACCCTGCTGGAAGAAGCGCGCGTGGTGATGGAGCGCCTGCGCGCCAGCATCGCGCTCGACCCCACCTTGCGCGGGGATGAGTGGCCGGTGACTTTCTCCTGCGGGCTCGCCCCGATCCGCAATTTCGCCCATCTCGACCAGGCGACGCGCAATGCCGACGGCGCGCTCTATGCCGCCAAGAACGGCGGGCGCAACCGGGTGCAGATCTCCAAGGACGAATAGCCGCTGCGCGAAAGCCGGGTCACGGCCGGCCCGGCTAGGTTTTTCACACAGGCTGGCCCGCCTTGCCCCACCCGGCCCCGATGCTGTAGGCCCCGGCCATGAACCCCGCCCTTCCCGCAGCCTATTCGCAAGCCGCCCTGCGCGGTGTGCGTTGCCGCTGCCCGCGCTGCGGCGAAGGCCGCCTGTTCCGCAAATGGCTGAAGCCGCTGGAACGCTGCCCGGTCTGCATGCTGGATCTGACGCCGCAGCGGGCGGACGATTTTCCGGCCTATATCGCCATGATCGTCACCGGCCACCTGATGGCACCGCTGATCATCACCCTGTCCAAGGACTTCCACCTTGGCCCCGCGGCCATGTTCGCGATCCTGATTCCCCTGGCGGTGGCGATGATGATCGGCATGCTCCAGCCCGCCAAAGGCGCGGTGATCGTTACCCAGTGGTGGTTCGGCATGCATGGTTTCCGCAAGGAACGGCCGGAACCCCTGCCGATCCCGGCCGAGCCCGATGGAGTGCCGGGCGGCGCGACCGGCGGCGAAGCAGGCCGCGAATGAGCCTTTCCCCCGAACGCCTCCAGCGCTTTGCGCGCCACATCGTGCTGCCCGAAGTGGGCGGCGCCGGCCAGGTCGGCCTGGCCGAGGCGCATGTGGTGCTTGTCGGCTGCGGCGGGATAGGCAGTCCTGCCCTTCAATATCTCGCCGCAGCCGGCATAGGACGGCTGACACTGATCGATGACGACACGGTGGACGTCAGCAATCTGCAACGTCAGACGATTTATACGCCATCTGATATCGGCAAGCCCAAGGCGGAAGCGGCGGCCGAATGGGTGCGGCGCTTTGATCTTGGCCTTGAGGTCCTGCCGACCGTAACGCGTCTCGGGGGTGACAACGCGGCAGAGATTCTCTCCGGCGCGAGCGTGGTACTGGACGGGTGTGACAACTTCGCGACTCGGCTGCTGGTGTCAGATTCCTGTGTGAAACTCGGCATTCCCCTCACCAGCGGGGCGGTTGGCCGATTCCAGGGCCAGGTCGCCAATTTCGCCGGGCACCTGCCGGAGCAGCCCTGCTACCGCTGTTTCGTGGGCGATGCCTTCGATGCGCAGGACTGCGACACTTGTGCGGCGGACGGTGTGCTGGGGGCCATGGTCGGCATGGTCGGCACGTTTGCGGCCATGCATGCCATGCGCGTCCTGCTGGAAGGCAAGGCCGCGCTGGGTGTTCCGCAATACGGCACGCTTCACCTGATCGACGGCATGGCGCCCTCGCTACGGCCGCTCAGGATCGCCAAGGATCCCGGCTGCCGCGCCTGCGGGACCGCAGCGCCCGTTCAGGCCGATCTGCCGTCGTAAGTGTAGACCGATAGCTGCGCGAGCAGTGCGGGGTCGAACAGGCGCATGTTCACGCCCATCCGGTCCTGCGCGGGATCGACCGGGCTCCAGTGCGTGGTGCAGCCGCAGTGCGGGCAGTGCCAGAAGGTGAGCACTTTATCGCCGGTCTGGTAGCCCGCCAGCGGACCCTCGATCCGCACTTTCGCGGGGCTGTGATAGGACCATAGCGCCCCCAGCCGATGGCAGACCGAACAGTTGCAATCGCAAACCTCGTGCGGCTGATCCGCCAGTTCCAGCGTGACCGCGCCGCAATGACAGCTTCCCTTGTGCATCGTCATAGGCCGAGCACTTCATCTACCCAGGCGCTGACCAGTGCGGTGGCCGGCCCATGGCGCGCCGCATCGAACCAAGCGGTCCCCTGCGAAGGTTCGAGGTTCAGCTCCAGCGTCTCCGCCCCGAATTCGCGCGCATTGCGCACGAAACCGGCTGCGGGATAGACCGCGCCGGACGTGCCGATCGAGACGAACAGGTCCGCCTGCTCCAGAGCCTCGAAGATCTCGTCCATGCGGTAGGGCATTTCTCCGAACCAGACGATGTCGGGCCGCAGTTCCGCGGCGCCGCATTCGGGACAGGCGGGGCGATCGAGCAGCGGGCCGGTCCAAGGTGAGCGCACGTCGCAGGCCGTGCACCAGGCGTTGAGATGCTCGCCATGCATGTGGAGCACGCGTTTTGCGCCGGCCCGCTCGTGCAGGTCGTCCACATTCTGCGTGACGATCAGCAATTCGCCCTCCCATTCGCGATCGAGGCGCGCCAGCGCGAGATGGGCGGCATTGGGTTCCTTGGTCTGGATCGCCTCTCGCCGCATGTCGTAGAAGCGCAGCACCAGATCGGGATCGCGCGCGAAAGCCTCGGGCGTCGCCACGTCCTCGACGCGGTGCTGCTCCCACAGCCCTCCGCCGTCTCGAAAGGTATCGATGCCGCTTTCGGCGCTCACGCCCGCGCCGGTGAGGATGACGATGTTGCGGATGTCCTTCATCCCCGCCATGAGACCAGCCTTCAACGGAGACGGCAAGTGGCACGAATCGGAATTATCGGCAGCGCAGGGCGCATGGGACAGGCGATCGCACAGGCCATCGAGGCTGCCGGCGAGAACCTTTCCGGCGGTATCGGCCGCGACGGAGACCTCGGCGCACTGTCGGCCCATTCGGACGTGCTGATCGACTTCTCCACCCCCGTCGCACTCGAAGCCAACCTCGATGCGGCGGTGGATGCGGGCATTCCCATCGTCGTGGGCACCACCGGGCTGGAGGAACGCCATCACTGGCTGATCGATTCGGCCGCGCAGCACATTCCCGTGCTTCAGACCGGCAACACCTCGCTCGGCGTCACGCTGCTTGCCCATCTCGTGCGCGAAGCCGCCAGCAAGCTGGGTGAGGACTGGGATATCGAGATCGTCGAAACTCACCACCGCATGAAAGTGGACGCCCCCTCCGGCACCGCCCTGCTGCTGGGCGAAGCCGCCGCCAAGGGCCGCGAGGTCGGCCTGGCCGAAACCGCCGTGCGCGCAAGAGACGGCATCACCGGCAAGCGCGAAGCCGGGACCATCGGTTTCGCGGCGCTGCGCGGCGGCACCGTGGCAGGCGATCACACCGTGCACTTCCTGGGCGACAGCGAGCGGCTTTCGTTCTCGCATATGGCCGAAAACCGCACGATCTTCGCCAAGGGCGCGGTGAAGGCCGCGCAGTGGCTGAAGGACAAGCCCGCCGGCCGCTACACCATGCCCGAGGTTCTGGACCTTTGAACAAGGCCGAGATCTTCGAGTTCTTCCGCCGTCTCGCCGAGTTGAACCCCTCGCCCGAGACGGAGCTGGAATTCGGCAACAATTATCAGCTGCTGGTCGCCGTGGTGCTTTCGGCGCAGTCCACCGACGTGGGCGTCAACAAGGCCACCCGCGCGCTGTTCCGCGAGGTGAAGACGCCCGCGCAGATGGTCGAGCTGGGCGAGGAAGGCCTCAAACAGCACATCAAGACGATCGGCCTGTTCAATTCCAAGGCCAAAAACGTCATCGCCCTCTCCGAGATTCTGGTCGCGCGCTATGACGGCGAAGTGCCGGACGACCGCGACGCGCTGGTCGAACTGCCCGGTGTCGGCCGCAAGACCGCCAATGTCGTGATGAACTGCGCATTCGGGGCGGAGACCTTCGCGGTGGACACGCATATCTTCCGCGTCGGCAACCGCACCGGCATTGCCAAGGGCAAGACGCCGCTGGCGGTGGAAAAGCAGCTGGAGAAGCGCGTGCCGCAGCCGTTCCGCGTGGGATCGCACCACTGGATGATCCTGCACGGCCGCTACATCTGCAAGGCGCGCACGCCGGAGTGCTGGCGCTGCCCGGTCGTTGACTTGTGCGACTACAAGGACAAGGTTCTGCAAAAGGGAGCCGCTCGCAAGGCTGCCTGATCGGGAGGACGTACATGCTCCGCCGTCGCATTGGCTTTGCCCCTGCCCTCGCTTTCGCCGCCGCGCCCCTGGCCCTCGCCGCCTGCTCGCAGCAACCGGCCAAACCGCCGCCGCCGGTCAGTCCCGCGGCCGAGGCGATCGGCCCTGCGCAGGACTGCCTGTCGCTCGCGCAGTTCTCCAACACCCGCATCCGCGACGACTGGACCATCGATTTCATCGGCGGCGCCGGCAACCGCGTCTGGCGGGTGACGCTGCCGAACCGCTGTTCGGGGCTGAAATCGGCCGACAGCTTTACGTATGCGACCTCGCTCTCGCAGCTCTGCCGGAATGACATCGTCTATCCGCTCAACCGCGTGGGGGGCGGATTCCAGCGCGGAGCCGGGTGCGGACTGGCACCCTTCACCCCGGTGAAGCTGGCGCAGTAGAGCGGCGACGTGCGGGGGACGCAAACCGCGTCCCTCCGCGCGCCGTCAGCCTTCGTACTGCTCGGGGTCGATATTCAGGCCCCGGCGCCCTTCGGACGACGAATGCGTCGGCGCCCTGGGCATTTCCTCTTCAGGATCGACCAGGGGCTGCAGCATGCCTTCGCTGCGAGTGATAACCGCCGTCGCCACGGCATTGCCCACCACGTTGGTGGCCGAGCGGCCCATGTCGAGGAAAGTGTCGATCCCCAGCAGCAGCGCGATGCCTTCCACCGGCAGGCCGAACTGCGTGAGCGTGGCCGCGATCACCACCAGGCTGGCGCGTGGGACGCCGGCAATGCCCTTGGAGCTGACCATCAGCGTCAGCAGCATCAGGATCTGCGTCCCGATCGGCACATGGATGCCGTAAGCCTGCGCGATGAAGATCGAGGCGAAGCTCATGTAGATCATCGAGCCGTCGAGGTTGAAGCTGTAGCCCAGCGGCAGGATGAAGCCCGAGATGCGGCGCGGCACGCCGAAGCGGTCGAGCTGCTCGAACAGCTTGGGCAGGCTGGCTTCGGAAGAGGCGGTGGAGAACGAAAGCAGCAGCGGTTCGCGGATATAGCGGAACAGCGTGACGATCCGCCCGCGCAGGAAGATCCCGCCGACCAGGAACAGCAGCAGCCACAGCAGCAGCATCGCGAAGTAGAATTCGCTGACCAGCACGCCGTAGGTGACGATGATGCCAAGACCGCGCGTGGCGATCACGCTGGCCAGCGCGCCGAACACCGCGAAAGGCGCGAAGCGCATCACGTAGTCCGTCACTTGCAGCATCAGCTCGGACAGCGCTTCGCTCACCTTGACGATGATGGCCCCGCGCTCGCCGATGGCCGTGAGGCCCACGCCGACGAAGAGCGAGAAGACCAGGATCTGCAGGATATTGTTTTCGGCCATCGCGTCGACGGCGCTGCTCGGGAAGATCTCCAGGATGAAGTGGCGCAGCGTCAGTTCGCCCACGTCCAGCTTGCCGAGGTCGGCCCCGGTATCCAGCCCGGCGCCAACGCCCGGCTTGAACAGGTTGACCAGCACCAGGCCGAGGCCCAGTGAGATCAGGCTGGCCGAGATGAACCAGCCCAGCGCCTTGCCGCCGATGCGGCCCAGTGCCGCACTGTCGCCCATGCCCGAGATGCCGGTGACGATCGTGGCGAAGACCAGCGGCGCGATGATCATCTTGATGAGCTTGAGGAAGACGTCCGGCAGCAGCCGGAAGTAGTCCGACCACTGCACCAGGCGTGGATCGTCGGCAGCCAGGGTGGCATGAAGCGCCCAGCCCACGAGAATGCCGAGCACCATGCCGACCAAGATATAAAGCGTCAGGCGCCTGCCCATTCCCACCTCGCAACAAAATTGCTGGCAAGACTAACAGCGTGACCCGTGCGGTCAACGTCGCCGGCCGGACTTACCGTCAGTTCCAGCCACCGGGCCGCTCCCGCAGGAGCCGGCGTTCAGCCCTTCGCCAGCGCCGCTTCGGTCACGCGGCGGAAGATGCGGACCAGCACTTCGAGATCGGGGATCGCCACGGCCTCGTCGCGCTTGTGCATCGTCGCGTTCGAGAGGCCGAACTCGATCACCGGGGATAGGTCCTTGAGGAACCGCGCGTCGGAGGTGCCGCCGCTGGTCGAAAGCTCGGGCTCCACCCCGGTCTCGGCGCGGATCGCTTCGGCGAGCATGGCGGAAAAGGCGCCGGGCTCGGTGAGGAAGGCCTCGCCGGAGATCACCGGGCGCGCGGTGCCGCCGTGGCGCTCCGCAATCTCGGCCACGCGGGCCGAGAGGCTCTCGCCGGTGTGGAGATCGTTGAACCGGATCGAGATACGCGCCGAGGCCCGGGCCGGGATCACGTTGGTGGCGACGTTGCCCACGGTGAGGTCGGTCACCTCCAGGTTGCTGGCCTGGAACCAGTCGGTGCCTTCGTCGAGCACGAGGGCATCGAGTTCGGCCAGCATGGCGACCAGCCTGGGAATCGGATTGTCGGCCAGGTGCGGATAGGCGACGTGGCCCTGCACACCCTCGACCTCCAGCCAGATGTTCACCGAACCGCGGCGGCCGATCTTCATCATGTCGCCGAGACGGTGTACCGAAGTCGGCTCGCCGACGAGGCATAGGTCGGGGATTTCGCCCACCGCGCGCATATGATCGATCAGCGCCAGGGTACCGAAGCGCGCGGGGCCTTCCTCGTCACCGGTGATGATGAAGCTGATCGTGCCCGCATCCGCCGGGATCTGCGCGGCCGCCGCGACCATCGCGGCGATCGACCCCTTCATGTCCACCGCGCCGCGGCCGTAGAGCAGTTCGCCGCGCACTTCGGGCGCGAAAGGCGCGCTGCTCCAGCCCTCGCCCGGGGGCACCACATCGAGGTGCCCGGCATAAGCGAAGTGGCGCGAGCCCTCGGGGCCCTTGCGGATCGCGAAGAGATTTTCGACCGGACCGTCCGGCGCTTCTCCCGCCAGGAAACGGTGGACGTGGAAGCCGAGCGGCGCCAACTGGCCCTCCAGGCAATCGAACACCGCGCCGGTGGCGGGCGTCACACTGGGGCAGGCAAGCAGGGCTTCGGTGAGTGCCAGGACACTCGCGGGGGTCTCAACGGCTTCGGTCATGCCGCGGGCCATTGCACAGGACCGCGCCCAAGACCATAGCGGAACGGCCGTTTCGGGGAGTGATCGCCATGCCCAAGATCGATGTCGAGACCATCGCCGCGTCCAATCGTACCGGATATCCGGAACCGTTCGATGCGGCGGTTGAAGGACGATGGTGGCGGCGGCTCGCTCCGGCCGGCGGACTCAGCGAGATGGGCGCCAGCCATGTCGTGCTCAAGCCCGGCGCCTGGTCGAGCCAGCGCCATTGGCACGAAGACGAGGACGAGCTTCTGGTCATGATCACCGGCGAAGCGGTGCTGGTGGAGGACGGCGGCCGCACCCCGGTCCGCGCGGGCGAGATCTGCGCCTGGCCCAAAGGCGTCCGCAACGGTCATCACCTCATCAACGAGAGCGACGCGGACTGCGTGTTCGTGGCCATCAGCGCCGGCAACCCGGACGGTTCCGGCGCCTATCCGGACATCGACATGACGTTCGACGCCGAGGGCTATCATCACCGGGACGGCAGGCCGTATCGCACGGCTCGCCCCCGCTGATCGGCCGCTGATCGGCTATTCGACCGGGTTCTCGTACTGTTCGATCACCCAGTCCTCGGCCTCGGCAGCGTTGATCCACTGCTGCATCCATTCGTGCTCCCACACCGCCTGCATATAGGCCTGCGCGAAGCCGGGCACGCCGATGCCATACGTGAGGAACCGGCTGACGACCGGCGCATAGATGATGTCGGCCGCACCGAACGTGCCGAACAGGAAGGGACCGCCCTTGCCGAACCGCGCACGCGCCTCGGCCCAGAGCGTGAGTATGCGCACCACGTCGGCGCGCACGTCGTCGCCCAGCGAGACGCCCTGAACCCGGCTGCGGATATTCATCGGGCAGGCCCGGCGCAGCGGCATGTAGCTGGAGTGCATTTCTGCCACCATCGAACGGGCCATGGCGCGCGCGGCATCGTCCTTGGGCCAGAACCGGTCGCGGCCGACCTTGTCGGCAAGATATTCGATGATGGCCAGGCTGTCCCAGACCACGGCTTCGCCGTCCCACAGGATCGGCACTTTGCCGTGACTGGGCGCGAGATCGTCGGAGCTGCGCTTGGCCTCCCAGTCGTCTCCGAACAGCGGCACCGTGATCTCCTCGAAGGCCAGGCCCGACTGCTTGCAGGCCAGCCAGCCGCGCAGCGACCAGCTCGAGTAGTTCTTGTTGCCGATAATAAGCTTCACTGCGCAGTTCCCCGTAGGTCGATCATCGGGCCTATCGGTTCAGACTGGCAAAGTCGAGGATGAACGGCGTCGCAAGATGTCGCAGGAGAGCGAGGATCACGGCCGGAGATCGCCGACCTCCTGCGCCGCCAATACCTCAGTCTCGCGCCTTGCACCGCAGGACATGTCGGCAGCCCCGGAAGAGGCCCACGGCGCCGGGCGCCAAGCAGCATCGCCGTTCCGCGCGCCTGGGGGTCATCCCCCAGGACCGCTCCTGCCCGGTCAGAAAAGCCGCGTCAGTTCGAAGAACAGGGCGCCGACGATCGCGCTGGCCGGGATCGTCACGAACCAGGCCACGATCACGCGGCTCGCGACCGACCACCGCACGGCACTGGCCCTGCGCGCGGCGCCGGTGCCGACGACGGCGCCGGTGATGGCATGGGTGGTCGAGACCGGAATGCCCATCGCGCTCGCCCCGAAGACCACGATCGAGCCCGCGGTCGAGGCGCAGAAGCCCGAGTGGTGGTTGAGCTTGGTCAGCTTGGACCCCATCGTCTTGATGATCTTCCAGCCGCCCGAGAGCGTGCCGATGGAAATGGCCGCGTAGCAGCTGATCACAACCCAATCGGGAACGTGGAAACCGCCCTCCAGATGCCCGGTCGAATAGAGCAGGACGGCGATGATGCCCATCGTCTTCTGGGCGTCGTTACCGCCGTGGCTGATCGAATAGGCGGCCGAGGAGAACAAGTGCAGGGTCTTGAAGATCCCGTTGGACGCGCGCGGCGTGGTGCCCTTGAACAGCCAGGAGGTCAGCAGCATCATCGCCATGGCAATGAGGAAACCGAGCACGGGCGAGGCGACGATGGCGATCACCGTCTTCACCGTACCTTCGGATTCGATGACCCCCGGCCCCGCCGCCGCCACACCGGCGCCCAGCAGGCCGCCGATCAGCGCGTGGCTGGACGAGGAAGGGATGCCCTTGATCCAGGTCAGCACGTTCCAGAACATCGCGCCTACCAGCGCTCCGAACACCACGGCGGGCGTCACGGCGTCCTTGTCGATGATGCCCTTGCCCACCGTCTCGGCGACATGAAGGCCCATGATCCAGTAAGCCGCGAAGTTGCCGAATGCGGCGAACAGCACGGCGACGACTGGCGAAAGCAGGCGCGTCGCCACCACGGTGGCGATGGCGTTGGCGGCATCGTGAAGGCCGTTGAGGAAGTCGAACGCCAGCGCGAGCGCGACGAGGCCGATCAACAGCGGCAGTGCGAGCGTATGATCCATGGTGAAAGGCCGCCGGTCAGGCGTGGTCGATCACGAGACCGTCGATCTCGTTCGCGATGTCCTCGAAGCGGTCGACCACGCGTTCGAGGCGCCGGAACATTTCCTGCCGCACGATGAAGTGCAGCGCATCTCCCTTTTCGCCATTGGGGCCGGTATCGGCCTTGAAAACGCGCTTCAGGCCGGCCGCGTGGATCTCGTCGGCATGGCCTTCCATGCGCACCAGGCGCTCGGTCAACTCATGCAGGCGATTGCCGTTGTCCGCGATCTTGCGCAGGAGCGGCATGATCTCTGCCGTCAGACGCGCGGCGTCGACGATGATCGCCGCCATGTCGATCATCTCCGGTTCGAACTCCGCGACCTCATAGAGGTTCACGGCGTTCGCCACCTGCTGCATCTCGTCGATGGCATCGTCCATCGTGGTGATGAGGCTGGTGATCGACGAGCGGTCGAACGGGGTCAGGAACGTGCGGCGCACCGTCTGGAGCACTTCGCGGGTGATTTCGTCGGCATCGTGCTCGCGCTCACCCACTTCGCGGATGTGCTGGGCGCGGCCGGCCCCGCCCTGCGCCAGGCGGGCGAGAGCGTCGGCACCGGCCACAAGCGTGGCGGCCTGCCGCTCGAACAACTCAAAGAAGTCGCCCTGCTGCGGCAGCAACTTCTGGAACCAGGCAAACATGGTATTGATCCCTGTCTTGTCCGCCATCCGGTCAGCCACCGCGCCGATGAGGCGGGCGGGACTGGCCGCGGCGCGAAACTCGCGCGCGCCGAACGAACGGATCAGCGCGCGCAGGTCCTCTTCGTCGACCGCCTTAGCGGCCTCCGCCATCGAGAACCAGCGGCGTTCGCGCTGATGCTGTTCGTCCCAGGAGTCAAGTTCCTCGGTGACTGCAAAGGGAAATACATCAACATCCGCCCACACCGATGCGCCCGAGGCGCGCCGCTTGCGATAGCGATAGGAGCCGAGCGGAATGGGGCACGCCGCGCCGCGAACGCCGGCTTCTTCCTCTGCTTCCACGGCAGCCGCCGCGTGCGGAGGGAGGCCTTTCATCAGCCCGCCCTTGGGAATGACCCAGCGGCGCGTCTGGCGCGAGGTAATCAGAAGAATCTGAATCGGCGCATCAACCGAAGGCCCGGTGGCGCGATAGGGAAGAACGGCAATCTGGCGCATGGCGAGACTCCTTCTTCTCATTGACGCGACCGAGCGCCTCTAGGCGAACCATCACCGTCACGCAATCGTCACATTCGCACTTTTCCGGATGCTTCGTGCAAGTCCGTCCGGTCCGCAGCGATCATCGCCCGGCAAGCCGTGAATATCAAAGGAGAAAAGGGTCATTGCGGAGCTATCGCCGCACGTCCCGAAGCGGGACCGGGGCATCGGCAGGCGCCTATTGCGCCCCGCGGATCACGCCTGTCTCTGCCGCGAAACAAGCCGGGCGACAGAGGGGTATCGACAAGAGCGGGCGGGATCGGCGCCGTGAAGGCACCGATCCCGCCCATACGGTTCAGGTTTGCGAATCGGAGAGCACTGCAGCCCGAAGCTCGGCGATGCCCAGCCCCTTCTCCGAAGAAGTGACATGCACTTCGGGATAGGCCGCCGGGTGCTTGCGCGCCTCGGCGATCGTCTCGGCGTGAACCTTTTCCAGTTCGCTCGCCTTGATCTTGTCGGATTTGGTCAGGACGATCCGATAGCCGACGGCGGCTTCGTCCAGCATCTTCATCATTTCGGCATCGACGGTCTTCACGCCGTGGCGCGCATCGACCAGCAGCAACGTGCGTTTCAGCGCCACGCGGCCGCGCAGATAGTCGCGCACCAGCCGCCGCCAGGTCTCGACGACCGCAGGCGGCGCCTTGGCGAAGCCGTAGCCGGGCATGTCGACGAGGCGGAACTGCAGCGGCTCGCCCACTTCGAAGAAGTTCAGCTCCTGCGTGCGCCCCGGCGTCACCGAAGTGCGCGCGATCGACTGGCGGCCGGTCAGCGCATTGAGCAGCGACGACTTGCCGACGTTCGACCGTCCGCAGAAGGCGATCTCCGGCGAATCGCCATCGGGGAGGAACTTGAGCGCGGGCGCGCTCTTCAGGAACGTTACCGGTCCCGAAAAGAGCTTGCGCGCCTGCTCCATCAATTCTGTGTTTTCTTCTTCCATGTCAGTCTCAGGCCTTGCGTCCGGCGGTGCGCGCCTTGTCCTGCGCGTCCTTTTCGGCCTGCGCCCGCAGCTGCGGATGACGGCTGTAAAGGAACTGCTGCTGCGCAATGGTCAGGATATTCGAGGTGATCCAGTAGACCAGCAGGCCCGAGGCAAACGGCGCCATCACGAACATCATGAACCACGGCATCAGCGCGAAGACCTGCTGCTGGGCCGGGTCCATCTGGGCCGGGTTCAGCTTGAACTGGAAGTACATCGTCACGCCCAGCAGCAGGGCCAGCACGCCAATGGCAAGGAAGCCCGGCGGGTTGAACGGCAGCAGGCCGAAGAGGTTCAGGATGTGCAGCGGATCGGGCGCGGAAAGGTCCTTGATCCAGAACACGAAGGGCTGGTGGCGCATCTCGATCGCCAGCATCAGCACCTTGTAAAGCGCGAAGAACACCGGGATCTGCAGGAACATGGGCAGGCAGCCGGCAAGCGGGTTCACCTTTTCCTGCTTGTAGAGCGCCATGATCTCAAGCTGTTGCTTCTGCTTGTCGTCCTTGTAGCGCTCCTGGATCGCCTTCATCTTCGGCTGGATCGCGCGCATGGCGGCCATCGAGGCGAAACCGCGCTGGGCCACCGGGAACATGATGCCGCGAACGATCGCGGTCAGCAGGATGATGGCCACGCCAAAGTTGCCGACCAGGCTGAACAGCTTGGTGAGCAGCCAGAAGATCGGCTTTTCGAACCAGCGGAACCAGCCCCAGTCGATCGCCAGCCCGAAGTTGGCGATGCCCGACTTTTCGTAGGCGTCGAGCACCTTGTGCTCCTTGGCGCCGGCGAACAGCTTGGTTTCGCGGGTCAGGCTCTGGCCCGGCTGGATCACCGACTTGTCATAGACGACGTCGGCGCGGAAAATGCCGTTGCCCTGCGAACGGAAGGTGCCCTGGGCCTTGGCGTTGACCGGGATGACGGCCGACATCCAGTAGACGTCGGTAAACCCGATCCAGTCGGTATTGCCCGGCTGCGGCATCGTGCCGTCCTTGGCCAGCGCGTCATACTTCGGACCGAAAGCGACCGAACCGTCGAACGCGCCCACGCCGCCGGTACGCAGCGTCCAGGCATAGGCCGCCGCGGTGCGGTCCGTACGGTTCACCAGCGCGAAGGGCTGGATCGCCACGGCGCCCGAGCCACGGTTCTGGATCTGCTGGTCGGCCGTGATCAGATAGTTCTCATCCACCTTGAGGGTGATGGAGAAGAGTTGGCCCTGGCCGTTGTCCCAGGTGAGGACGACAGGCGTCGACGGCGTGAGCCGGGCGCCCTGCGCCACGGTCCATACCGTCTGCGCGGTCGGCGCGGCCACGCCTTCGCCGACCCAGCCGAACTGGGCATACTGCTGCGCCGGGGTTCCCGAGGGCGAGAACATGCGGACCGGGCCGGAATCCTTCTCCACCGTTTCGCGGTGGCGATTCAGGACGAGGTCGTCGAGCAGCGCGCCGGTAAGGTTGATCGAGCCCGAGACGCCGGGCGCGGCGATGGGAACCCGGCCGGGAGCGGCGAGCGCGGTCTTCAGGTCCTTCTGCTCCAGCGCCAGGTCGGCCGCATCGCGCAGGCCGCCTTCACGGGTGGGCTTGCCGGCACTGGCGGCCGCATCGGTCGGGTTTCCAGCATTCTGGGCGACCGGCGCCGGCTTGTTGGCCTGCGGATAGAAGTACCCCATCCCGGCTTCCCAGCCGAAGAGCACGAGCGCGGTCAGGACGACCGCCAGGATGATGTTGCGCTGCTTATCCACGAAGGTTTTCCTGTCGTATTCGCGTCCGCGGCAGCGACCAGGGCTGCCTCGATTTCATTCAGTCAGGGACGGGGTCGTAGCCGTGCCCACCCCAAGGTTGGCAGCGCAATATACGCTTGAACGCCAGCCAGCCACCCTTAATCGCACCATGCTTGCGGACCGCCACGATGGCGTACTGCGAGCAGGACGGCGCATAGCGGCAGGTCGGCGGCATCAGACGCGAGGGCCCGAGTTGCCAGGCCCGCGCCACCAGAATCAGCAGGAGCCCAGGCACGGAAGCCAGGATGGCGAGCGCCCTTTTCACGGCCGCGCGTCCTTGTTCGAGGCGTCCGAGCCACCGCCAGTGCCGCGCCCGTTACTGCCGCCCATCTTGCCGGGACCGCCTTTGGGCGGGCTGCCCTTGCCGCCCGGGCCACGCTTGCGGCCGCGATGGCTGCGGGGCGGATCGCCCTTGCCGGCCTGGGCGCGGCCGAGCGCCGCCAGCAATTCGTCGCGAAGCAAGGTGAAGTCCCGCTCGACGCCGTTTTCGCGGCCGATCAGGACGTGATCGGTATCGGCCAGGCCGTGCTCCGGCAGCATCTCGCGCAGCAACGCCCGAAAGCGCCGCTTCATGCGGTTGCGCACGACGGCATTGCCGATCTTCTTGGTGACGGTAATCCCCGCCCGCATGCCCTGCCCACCATTCGGCTTGGCCAGGAGCACGAAACCGGCGCGCGCGACTCGAAGACCGCCGTTGGCCGCAACGAAGTCGGCCCTTCTGGTCATCGTGGAATAGGCGCTGGTCATTGCGGTCGAAGATAGGGGCGACGGCTCTCGATCACAAACGGCACCCTTCGCAAATGGCAGGGATCGCCAGAACAGGCGATCGTGAGCCACGCGCGGCGCCGGATTGCGGCCGCCCCATACGGCGGCGGCCCGTGCCGCCACCCGAATCCCCGAAGGCAGGGGAACTCGGATGGCGGCACGGGCCGTGCCGCATCCAGCCGTGAGGCTGGAAGACTTAGGCCGAAAGCTTCGAACGGCCGCGAGCGCGGCGCGCACGAAGCACCTTGCGGCCGCCGACGGTCGCCGTGCGGGCGCGGAAGCCGTGACGGCGGGCGCGAACAAGGCGGCTGGGCTGGAAAGTGCGCTTCATGACGGTCCTCGAAATTCAAATACGGCCCCGAAGGACCCGAACAAAAAGGGCCGCCCAAAGAAGGTCGACCGCAAAACAGAAGCGCGCCGTTACTGGACCGGTGCGGGAGAGTCAAGGCAAAGGCACATGAAACGGCAGATCCGAAGAGGCCTCCGGCGCACCGAGGCTGCCCTGCCTGGATCGCCTTCGCCATTACCCACAATGCCCCCGCGCGTCTACTGGAGCGCCACGTCCCGAGCCTCTCCATCCATGTTAGCATCGCGGCCGAAGGCCGGTTTTCGGCGGCAGAAACGGTGGGTGCGGCGAAGCGATGGCGATGGAAGAGCGTATCAGCGTGCTGGTAGGATGGGCCTCGCGCGACCTTGGCCCGAACATCCTGCTCGAACTTCAAACCTTCGAAAAGGAAGGCTGGGACTCCGGTGACGAGCCCGACAACGCCCGATTCTTCCTGACCCGCAGCCAGGCCGCGGTCCTGGCGAATCACCTGCTTCAGGTCAGCGGGGCGCAGCGGCCCGCGCGGCGCAGCGGTTGGCTCGGCTCGCTCTTCAAATAGAACGCCTCGCAGGCCGCACCTTCTGCCAATTCGCCCGGATCCGCCCCCTTGCGCGCGAACGGTCAGCGCCAAGGCGCTCGGGCTAGGGGATTCGATTCGCTCCGGCGTGAGAAGGGCCCTGCCCTCTTTCCTTCTGCAGATCCCGTAAGGCGGCGGCAGAATCGCAGCAGGGGCCGCTCGACCATGAGGTGCGTCACGCCGCCTACGAAGCAGGCAAGGACGACCACGGGTAGCACTAGCAGATACTGCGGTATCCGCGCCACTTCCGGAGATCTCAGGGCCAGGCCGTAAGCCATCAAGACGAAGAAATGAGACAGATAGAGGGCGTAGGAAGCATTGCCCAAGGCAACGAGCGGCTGCACGACGCGCCCAATCCAGCCGCGGCCACCACTTTCCCGCACACCCAGCAGGCCGGCAACGATCACCGCTCCCGCCGTGCCCCAGGTAGCAACCCTGCCCCATCCGCTGAGGCCATGCGTTGTCTCGTGGGCGACGAACAGCGGTGCGACATAGAGCAGGGCGAAACCGCAAAGGACGAGCAAGACCGCAAGCCGGGTGCCGCGCAGGCCCGCGGTCAGCCCCGAATGAAACTGCGCCAAACCCAGGCCCAGCAGGAATTCGAGCGGGATCGGATCGGTAAGGAAGCGCCGGATCTCGCTTTCCGGCAGGCCATGAGCCAGCAGCAGGACCGAGACGATGATTCCGCCCGTCCCCAGCAGCACGGCCCTGCGAGAGCCCGCCATCAGGCAGACCGCGAAGACCAGATAGAAGTACACTTCGTAGACGAGCGTCCAGGCCACCCCGATGATCGGCTGTCCGCCGGGGAGCAGCGCCAGGCCGGCCACGATGTCTCCGGCCAAGAGCGTGCGCGATTGGAAGAACCCCAGGGCCATGAGCGACAGCATCGCCAGGCAGGCAAGCCAGTAGAGCGGATAGATCCGCGTGGCGCGCCTTTGCAGGAAGGCGGCGGGCGAAGGCGCGGGGCGCCCTGGAACAAGGCTGGTATGAGCCATGATGAAGCCGCTGATGACGAAGAAGATATCGACTCCGCCGGCTCCCCCCGTAGTGAGCCAGTCCGGACTGAAAGCGCCGGGGACGCCGTTCGACGTTTCCAGCGCATGGTGAAAAGTGACCGACAGGGCGGCCAGCGCCCTTGCCACCTGAAGCCCGGCCAGCGAACCCGAAGCGCCGCCATCGGCCGCGTCGGTCCTGTTCAGACGCTTTTGCCCGGGCCGGTTGCCCGTGCCGTTCTCCGCCAAATCCATTGCATCGACCTGCATTCCGCGCCAGCCCCCCGCCCGCGCAATGGATCGATCATGCTGTGGATCTCAGCTCTTCTCCAAAGGAAGACAGGTCCGTTATCGTTGCAACAGGGTAAGTTGCGTGGAGGTCCAGCTGCGCGTCCGGTCCAGCCTGACCCAGCGCGCCATCTCTTCCGCCCCGAACCAGCGCGCGGATTCGAAGGGAATGGCATTGGTCATCGCGTAGAAGGCCTGCGCTTCGCGAAGATCCATTCCCATCTGCTGGTAATAGTCCAGATATCGGCGGTTTTCCGGTGCATTGGCCGCATAGTCGCGCGGGGTGCGCCCGGTATCGTCAAGCCAGGCATGAACGGCGAATTCCGACCCCGGATCGGCATAGCGAAGCCGCCCAGCCAGAAACAGCTCCACAGCGCCGGATCGCACCGACCCACCGGTGGGTACATGAGTCGTAAGCCCGCGCGCCCGGATCATGCGTCCCAGCCGCAGATTGGCAAGATCGTCCTCAGTCCCCGGGCACTCAATCATCTCCAGTTCGGAGATATTCGGATAGTCCCGCAGCAACGCCGCAAACTGTTCGGGGCTGCGCGAATCCGTGGCATCCACGAGTGCGGCATGCGTGCCGTCGATCACGCGAAACGGGCCGTAGCGGGCGATCCCGCGCGGAATGCCGGCAGGCGCGGACTGCCAGAACGCAGCCTGCTGCTGCGCATCCTGCGCAAGGCCCTGCTCCTCGTCAGTCGCCGCCAGAGCGACTTGCTCGGCATAGCTGGGATCGACCAGCCCGGCGGGGCCGGAGCCGGTCCCGACCTCCACCAATTCGTAGGAGATCCTGCCATCCCGCGCCGCGACCGGGCCTGCTCCGAACAAGGCGGAGGTCAGGATCGCCAGAGCGGAAATGGAGGCAAATGCGCGCATGTCCATGAGATGCAGTCCATCTGCTTACTCAAGTCACTAGAGCTAAGGTTAAAACACTTTAACCTAATGGACAACTGCAATTACTTGGGTCAAATTTCGTTATACAACGTGCTTAATATTTTGATTACGGCCGCCGCTCTGATTACGATTGCATCAAGGAATTGCTTGCGTGGTCGCTCTCGTTTCCACTGTCGCCTACTTGGGGTTGGAAGCGCGTGCGGTTGAGGTCCAGTGCCAGGTCGCGCCCGGAATGCCGGGTTTCGCGCTGGTCGGACTGCCGGACAAGGCGGTGGGAGAAAGCCGCCAGCGCGTGAGCGCGGCCTTGACGGCCATGGGCCTGGCCCTGCCGCCCAAGCGTATAACCATCAACTTGTCCCCGGCCGATTTGCCCAAGGAAGGCTCGCACTACGATCTGCCCATCGCGCTGTCCCTGCTGGCGGCCATGGGCATCGTCGACAGCGAGCAATTGGCCGACTTCGTGGCGGTGGGCGAACTCGCACTCGATGGCCGGGTGATCCCTTCTCCCGGCGTCCTGCTGGCCGCGCTTCACGCCAGTGAGCGCGACCTCGGATTGATCTGCCCGGCGGCGCAGGGCAGCGAGGCACGCTGGGCCGACGGCATTCCGGTGGTGGCCGCGCCCAACCTCGTCAGCCTGCTCAATCACCTGAAGGGCACGCAAGTGCTGCCGCAGCCCGAACCCGGCCGCGCCGATCCGCCCAAGCGCGGACCGGACCTGAAACAGGTCAAAGGGCAGGAGGTCGCTCGCCGGGCGCTGGAGATCGCCGCAGCCGGATCGCACAACCTGCTGATGAGCGGCCCTCCGGGCGCGGGAAAGTCGCTGCTCGCCGCCTGCCTGCCGGAATCCTGCCCGAACTCACGGCCGCAGAGGCGCTGGAAGTCTCGATGATCGCCTCCGTCGCGGGTACTCTGGAGGAAGGCCGCATCAGCCGCGCCCGGCCGTTTCGATCGCCGCATCACTCCGCCTCGATGGCGGCCTTGACCGGCGGCGGCCTCAAAGTGCGCCCCGGCGAAGTCTCGATGGCCCATCTCGGCGTGCTGTTCCTGGACGAACTGCCGGAATTCCAGCGCGCCGTACTCGATTCGCTGCGCCAACCCCTGGAGATCGGAGAAGTCACCGTCGCGCGGGCCAATGCCCATGTCACTTATCCGGCCCGGGTCCAGTTGATCGCCGCCATGAACCCCTGTCGCTGCGGCTATCTCAGCGATCCCGCGCTCGCCTGTTCCCGCGTGCCCAAGTGCGCGGCCGACTACCAGAGCAAGGTCTCCGGCCCCCTGCTCGACAGCATTGCATCCCTTTTCAAGTCAATCAAGCGCCGATGGTCAGACCAACGCGGAAGGCACGTACGCGGTGGCACCAAATCTCCAGCGTTCGACCGCTCACATCCATGGGCAGATGACCTGACGCGGCTTGATCAAGCCGCCGCTGCGTTGATCCGGCAACAACGTAGCAGGGTGATCGGCGGCTCGGAGCATGCTCCGGCATTCCGACAGCGGGCGAGAACTACGCAGTAAGGACTCGCACTAGAACACACCTCTCGGGGTTGTATTGGCGTTTGCAGCATGCGAATCTAGCGGGATGCGTGGACCTGCACCTCAGAATGGCTCGACGAAGGGCTGGCTACTGCCGGGGCTTGCGGGCTTTGCGACATTGACGATCGTCGCCTGTTTCGATCGTAAGATTGCAATGGCCCTCGCGATTTGCTTCATCTCGTTCGCGGCGATCTCGATGCTGGCGGCTTTACTCAGGAAATAGCGTCTGCTGGCGACTGGCCGCAGGTTCACTGATATCGAGAACGCGAAGGACGTTACGCTCGGTCACAGTCCACACGCCATCGACGAGGCGTTCCCGCGATTCCAATTCAACATCCAGTTCGACGCCACCGCGCATTCGCACGCTGGTTTGCCCGGCAACGATGCTCTCTAGAAATGCACGATCCTTGATTGCCGCTCCGAATTCACCAGCGGGAGTTGCAAACTTCCAGCGGCGCGTGGTGGAAATTTCGAGCACCGGACTGAGAATGATGACTCTCGCCGGGCCGACTGCAACCCGATCATGCGAGGTCACAACGATAGGGGCTTGCCCGCTGTAGGCCTGGAAGTCCGACCTATCGACAATCCAGTCGGGAGTTTCGCGACTGATGTTCGCCGATACGCCCACGATTCCGGTGTCCCGGCCAATCTCGCGATAGAACTGCTGCTTCTCGCGAACTGCTACCTTGCCGCTGGAAGCAATCTCAATCAGTCTTTTGGCTTCCTCGACATCTTCATTCTTCGCTTCCGGCAGATACTGGTCGAGCAGAGGTTGCCATGCAATTTCGCGAGCCCGTTCGGCCGGGGGAGTCATGATCCACGCGAGCGCAGCAAGTGCCAAACCATACCGCGCTGGGTGGGCCTGATACTCTGCCTTCGCCTTGCCTACCAAAAGCACGAGGTCTTCCCACAGGCTGCCCTCGGTGTGCCCTTGGAGACCAATTTGCACTTGAGCAGACGGGTCGAGGACGTATGCCAGTTCCCGGATGCCGGAAATGAACGCGAGTGATGCGCGCGCTATCACCTCCGCACTAGCCGTATGATCAGGTGCCAGCCTGTAATACAACCGAAGCGGTACGCCTTCGCCTTCGTTCAGCAATTCAGCCATCAATACCCCACCATTTGCTACGGGTATTGCGCGACGCCATCGGCAAGTCAATTCGCTGCTTCGTTTGGATTTTTCGACACTCGCAGCGCCCAAGCATTTCGGAACTCACGCACGTCGCACGGAAACGACCGTTTTCGATACGCCCGAGACAACTGTATCGAAACTTAGCTTGACAGTATTTTCGATACATCTGATATATCGATGCACACCATCGATACAGAGGAAGACGACTTGGCCAGAACTTTCGCCTACTGCCGCGTGAGCACCACTGACCAGACTGCCGAAAACCAGATCGTCGAGATCGAGACGGCTGGCTTTGGCATCGAGGCCCACCGGATTGTTGCCGAGACGGTTTCGGGATCGACTCCAGCCTTTTCACGGACAGGTTTTGCAAAGCTGGTGGACCGCCTTGAAATGGGCGATGTGTTGATCGTGACCAAGCTTGATCGCCTCGGCCGTAACGCCATGGACGTGCGCTCAACAGTAGAACGACTGGCATCGGCAGGAGTGCGAGTTCATTGCCTTGCGCTGGGGGGAACTGACCTTGCCAGTGCGGCTGGCAAAATGACGATGAGCGTGATTGCCGCCGTAGCGGAATTCGAAAAGGACCTGCTCGTCGAGCGCACGCGATCCGGGCTTGCTCGCGCGAAGGCACAGGGCAAGCGCCTTGGCCGTCGCCAAGCACTATCGGACCTAGATCAGCGCGACATTCGCGCCGCGCGCGCAAGCGGGACATCCCTCGGGGAACTAGCCAAACGCTATGATGTCAGCCGTTCAATGATCCAGCGCGTGGAGGCGCGCGCTAGCCGCGCCCACGCCACATGATCGCGGCATACACTGCGTCGCCTTCCTCCGCGAACTCAAGGCTGAGGGTGCCCGTCGCGCGCGACGACACGCCGCGTCGCCAATCGCCCTCGCAGGTCGCGGTGCACCATTCGTAGATAGCTTTTCGCCGTATTGCCGCTCCATCCGATTCCCAGTCGTGGTCGATGCAAACAAGAAGCGGCAGCGATTTGCCCACCGCGCGAATCGCAATAATCTTACGAAAAATCTCCTCAGGAGTCATTTTGTTACAGCGCAACAGCCTTGGCGGCTTTGGCAAGTACCAATATTCTGTCCAGCAGCTTCGCATCGTCGTCTTGCTCGATCTCTTGACGGAGCCGCTCGATTTCCAACCGCTCGCGCTCATTCGCTAGCCGCAAGGCTTCAAGCCTTTCGCCTTCCTCGATGTCGTCGGCGCTTGCCCCATACATGATCGGCACGATGACATCGCTTTCGTGATCGTCCACCTCGCGCTGGATTCGCGCGATTTGGGCGCGTGCGGTCGGTGTTACCCCTCGCAATTCACGCAGCATTCCCGAGAACTCCCGATACCTCATGTCGTCACCTCATCCGTTTGCAAGTGCCTCGACAAAGCCCAGGGCACTAGATGTAAAGGACGGCTAGCCCATCTAAGACACGCTGTATTTATCCATGCCGCGCGCACAGTTATATAGTATAGTATAAAAGGTAAATAGGATGCTGTATTGATAGATATTACGAAATGAAAATAACGAAGAGACAAGATCGTTTTAACAATAATTCCCAAACCTATTCCAACGATACTTCTCTAAATCGGAGTATTCCTCAGAATCTTCATCATGACTGCGAGTACGGGAACCGACCTTATCCATCACGACCCGCCACGGGCGAAAGCCGGATGATGTCGAGTAGATCACAGTGTGCAGATCGGCCATCCACGACGCTGGGTGAGTATCGATAGCGCCGCCCTGCTCGCCATAGAGCATCCGGCCGATCGTCGATTTGAGAGCGTAGTTCGTGGTCGTGAACAGCGCGACATCCATCGACTGTCCGTCGTACTTCGCTTGGCTACAAGGTTGGACATCGACGGCGTGCTCAGCAGGCCATTGACGCTGCAGCGCGTCCCGCACACCTTGCCAATCTACACGGGGGTGATGGACGATTACGTGCATGTGCACGATCCAACCGGCGTCAGAGTCGAAGAAAAGCGGCGGCCCGTTCTCGTCGAGATATTCGCGCATGCGCGATTGCATCAGTGGGACTTGCGCCGCGTCGAAAGGGTCCGCTTCCATCCAGCCAGTCAGTTGCACGTCGTTCCACCGAACCGACTCGCGCCTCATTGCCTTCACTCGATTGCGGAGGGCTTCTCGCCCTTTCCTCCATACGTCAGGAATGTCACGAACATCGGAGGGCACCCCCAACAAGATCGTGACCAACGACAAGTCGCACTTTGCAATCCCGGCGAACCTCGTTTGAAGTGCTTTGGCCTGCTGACGGGCATAGATGCGCTTGCACCGGAAACACGCCGGTTGGCGGCAGTACCATGTATTCCCCAGCCATTTGTCGGTAGAACCGCAATCTTCGAGACGCCGCGCGAGCGCCTTTGATGTTTCACCCCGACCATCGCGAAGAGCCGCAACCAGCCTCGCTCTCGCATTTTCCAGTTCGATGGTAGAATGTTGCGTCTTTTGGTAGTAATTTGTACTTATATTCATCCTTGCTCGTCGATCCAGAACCGCAGCTAGCAGCGCTGGACCTCATCCATATGCATCACCGGTATTTACCCGGAAATCGGAATTCCGTCCATTTTCTCGTGATCGCGATATTGCACCGGAAGGTGGGCAGTCTGGGCCCACGACCAAACCTTTCGCGGCCTTGCCGTCATCACCCCTTCGATCGATCGTAGCCAGTTGCGGCGCGGCGCTGCCGGAAACCAGTGACCAATGCTCTGCGATCTGGAGGAAGGGCATCGATACTCCGTTCTTTCGACAGATCGAAATGCGCGGACATCGCACCATTCCGTTCGATCCAAAAAAACGCGATGCCCTCAATCAAGCGCACCGTTGCACGGCCAGACGCCGGATCGAACGTGATCTCGTCAATGACATCTTGCAGCGCAGCTTTGACGCGCCGACGCGCGTCAAACACAAGGTCGGGGTCATCATGATCCAGTAGCGCCTGCACCTCCGCCACCCTACGCATGTGTTCAGCCGGAGAAACAGCACCTTTCGCGCTGTGGTATGCTTCCTCGGCTGTTGCGGCAGCGGCTTCAGCGCTCGTCAGGTCGGCACGCAGCGTGTTGTATCGGTCTCGCGTGAAGTGATCGAAATCACCGGAGTCGCTACCCTCGACTAATGCAATGACCGATTGAATGCTCCGCCCAATCTTGGCCACCCGCTCGCGGGAGGCGTACATGTCTGCTTCCAACAACCGCAGGTGCCGCTCATCGGCAGCAAAATGCGAATCGTCCAGTACGAGCGACAGCAGCCTTTCCAGCAATGGTCCTTCGATGCGGTCATATGGCCATCCCATTTGGTTCGAACAGCCTTTGCCGCGTTTCGCGGCCTCGCAGTACAAGTAGTAGTGCCTTGTCTTCGTGCCGTCCTTGCCGATTCGATATCGCGCGGACCCGAGGGCTGCCATTTGGCCGCCGCATGAGGCGCACCGCGCCTTCCGCCCGATCAGATTGCTCAGGCCTATCCCGCGCCCCTGCTCAACAAGGGCACCAGCACGCCTGCTGCTGTTCGCAAGCGCGAATGTGGCGTCATCGATCACGCGCGGGTAGTAACCTTCGACTGCTTCGCCTGCGATTGTTCGCCTCGCATCTTTGCGGGCCCAGTTGTGTGGCTGCCACTCGCCCACAACCGCTCGGTTCCGAAGGATACGGCCGATATAGGTCGGGGCCCACATCTTCACCTCCCAAGGAAGGTATGCTGGGTTTGTCTGTGCGATCTCGTTCAGACGCTTAGCTATCAAGCCCTTCCCGAGACCCTCGCCTGCCCAAGCGAACACCTGCCGTAATACCATTTCTCGATCGGGAATGACTGCGAAAGCACCGTCCTCGATCGTCACCCACTTCGGGTGCCGATGGTTGAGCGTCACTGGCTGACCTGCTCGTGCCGCGTTGCGCTTCACTTCCCATGCCGCAGCTACGCGCTCGGACTCCTTCCGGCTCTCTGTGTAACTGCCGAAAGCAACGACCAGCAAATTCATCAACCCGCCCATATCGCTGTTGAGCATGGATTCGTTGATGACCTGATTGGTCTGTGTGACGACGATATCAGCACCCGCCCTGACGAGCGGCGAAAGCCAAGTGAGCATCACGTCGGCCGGTTGACGCGAGAGCCGGTCAAGTTCCTCGACAACGAGAATCGGCCGTCGAATGCTTCCCGCCACAACGTCATCATGGAATGTGCCAAGCCGACCATCGCGGATGTTGTCGCCTGTGTAGGCCGATCTGCCACTATCAATGATCGGCGGGCTCGCGAGCTTCCAGCCCTGCCCTGCGACGTAGGCAGAGCAATTTTCGATTTGGCGAGTGAGCGTCGAGCCCTTCACTTGTTCTAAGGACGACCATCGCGCGTAAATGTAAACAGGCCTCATGTGCTCTCTGTATAGGACTTGAAAAGGGATGTCATGCTTGACCGTATCGATCTTCATGTGGAAGTGGACCCGGTGCGCGCGGCAGACCTTGCGCTTCCTCCGCCCAGCGAGGGCAGCGCGCAAGTTGCCGCCAGGGTCGGCCAGGCCCGGGCGGTCCAGACCGCACGCCTGGCGGGAACAGGCAACCGCACCAACGCCGAACTCGACGGCGACCTTCTGGAGACATACGCAACGCCCGACGAGGCCGGCCGCAAGCTGCTCATGCAGGCGGCCGAGGCAATGCATCTCTCTGCACGAGGCTACACGCGCATCCTTCGGGTTGCGCGCACGATCGGCGATCTGGCGGGAGAGGAACAGGTAAAACGTATCCACGTTGCGGAGGCGCTCAGCTATCGTCGGCGGCCACCGACGGGCTGAGCAAGAGGATGACGCATGCCTTCGATGCCGGCAATCCTGGTTTCTTGCCTGGCCCTATCGCTCGGAGCAACGCCCGGGCGAAGCGAACCGCCCTCGATCACACCTGCTGCCGAGACCTGCCCGGTGCCGGAAGGTTGGGCCGAAATCGCGAATCTGCAGCCGCGTTATATCGTCTTCGGGGAGCTTCATGGAACGCAGGAAAGCCCTGCATTCGTCGGTGATCTGGCGTGCGCGCTCGCCGCGCAAGACCAGCGCGTTCTCCTTGCCATCGAATTTGACTCGGGCGCCGATGCCGCCTTGCAGGACGCTTGGCGATTACCTGCGAACCAGTTCGCGCAAGCCTTGCAGAAGTTCGGATGGAAGGGGCGCACGGATGGCGTCGCCAGCGAGGCGATGTTCGCGATGCTGGTTCGTCTTCACCGGCTGAAGGATGCAGGCCGCCCGATCGACGTGGCGGCGTTCAACGGCCCGCGCGACGAATCCCAGCGCAAGCGCTTCGCCCATCTTGCGGGGCAAGGTCCGCATGAGGCCGCCCAGGCGGAGAATATTCACAATGCCGCGAGCAACGGCAGCTATGACCGCGTCCTGGTTCTGGTCGGCGGGTTTCATGCCGAAACGGTTCCTTACGGCGAAGGCGCAAAGAGCTTCGACCCGATGGCAGCACGCCTCGCCCGTACCGGCCGCGTGGTCAGCCTGAAAATGCGCTTCGCTGCCGGCAGCGCGTGGAACTGCATGGCCAAGCCCGGCAGGCGTTTCGAGCCAGGACAGGCCATTCCCAAGGACGCGATCGAGTGCGGCAACCATCCCGCCAAAAGCGACGTCGATCTGAAACGCGCCCCCTTCATGCAACTGGGTACCTTTCCGGGAGAAGCGCCGATAGCAGGCTTCGACGGCTTTTTCTGGCTGGGATCGGTCCACGGGTCTGCGCCTCAAGTTCGGGCGGATCCACCGGAGCAGCGATAGGCAACACCACAAAGAGAGCAGCGGAAATCCTGCCCTCCCCACTATCGGCTTGCCCCGCGTCGCCAGTGCAGGCATCGCGCGGGGCATGACCGCGACGACCGACCGCACCGTACTTCTTGCCGGCCTCTCCATCGTCGTGGCGCAAGCCTCGATCAATCTGGGCGCGGCCTTTGCCAAGAGCCTGTTTCCGGTCGTGGGGCCGGAAGGCGTCGCGGCCCTGCGCACGACGATTTCGGCCGTGATCCTGCTGATCCTGGCCCGCCCCTGGCGCAGCCGCGTGACCGGGCGGCAGCTTCGCTGGCTGCTGGTCTACGGCCTCGTGCTCGGCGGCATGAACCTGATGATCTATTGGGCCTTCCGCCGCATCCCCATCGGCATCGCCGTCGCCATCGAGATCTGCGGACCGCTGGCCGTGGTCCTGGCGACCTCGCGGTCGCTGCGCGACTTCCTCTGGCTCGCCCTGGCGCTTGGCGGACTGGCCTTGCTGATACCCTGGCCCGGCCGGGCGCAGCCGCTCGACCTGGCGGGAATCGGCTTCGCCCTGGCCGCCGCGGCTTGCTGGGCACTCTATATTCTCTGCGGAAAGCGCGCCGCCGAAGTGGGCAGCACGACGGCGGTCTCGATCGGCATGACCGTGGCCTGCCTCGTCACCGTGCCGTTCGGGATCGCCTCGGCACCGGCGAGCCTGCCGCTCCACGCGCTCGGCCTGGGCATCGTCGTCGCGATCCTGTCTAGCGCCCTGCCTTACATGCTGGAGATGCGCGCGATGGGGCAGCTCTCCAGCCGAATCGTCGGCCTTCTGAGCAGCATGGCCCCCGCGCTCGGCGCCATAGTGGGGTTCCTGGTGCTGGACGAGCGGCTGACGGCGCTGCAATGGCTGGCCGTGGCGATGATGATCGCGGCAAGCGCCGGGTGCTCGCTCGGCGCGAGAGCGCCAGTGGCCAAGGCGCGCGACGACGTGATGGCCTAAGCGGAAGCCCGCATCGGGGCATTCGCAAGCCAGCGTCGCCCCGCTCAGTCCTCGATGTCGAGTTGCCGGAGCACTTCGGCGATGACTCGCGGATCGCTGGCGAAACCCAGGTGCGAGCAGCGGATCGGCACGGCCCGGTCGCGTTCATGCGGCCAGCCGCAGGCCGAGCGCGGGTGGATCACCCCGTCGCGCGGGCTCCACAGCGCCACTGTCGGCACCGGCGGTTTCTCGGCGAAGTCGCAGTCGATCGGCGGCGCGTCCACGGAGTGCCCGGTCACCACCTGATAGGCGCGCCAGGCATTGTTGGCCCTGGGATCACCGGAAAACGGCGTGCCCATCGTCACCACTTTGCCCACGCTTGCGGGTTGCCGACGGGCGATTTCGCGCGCGAACAGGCCGCCGAGGCTCCAGCCGACCAGGGTGATCGGGGCGCGGTGCCGCCGGGCCAGCGCGCCGACCCGGCGCATCAGGAACTCAAAATTGTGCTGGTTGGGGCCGAAGTTGAAACCAAGGCCCCATTCGTGAACTTCGTGCCCGGCCTGTGTCAGCGCCTCGGCCATCGGCTTCATCCGGTTGGGATGGGCGCCGAAACCGGGCAGGAGCATGACGGGCTGCGGGTGAAGCGCGGTCTCGATCCCGAGCAGCTTCTTGCCGCCCCGGCGCAGCGAGGCCAGTTCGGCAAAGAACAGCCGCAGCGACGGCTTGCGGACACCCTCCGGATGCGGCTCGCGCGCAAGCGCAGCGCGGCGCACGATGGCGCTGCGCATCATGTCGAGTTGGCGCGGGGCCTGACCGTTCACTTTACCTTTCTAACTCCTGTACGGTCGGGCCCTGCCGAAACGGGGCCTTATCCCTGACAATCTCCGATGCGTTTCGTGGTGACATGCATCGTCATCTTCATCTGCCCACCGGGCTGGGAGCCCATCTGGGGCCCACCGCTCATATCCATCTTCACGGTGATGTCCGAGTTGTCCTCGGCCACCGTGCCGTCTAGCGTCAGAACGGCCTTGCCGCCTTCCTTCGACGCACATTCCATTTGGGCATCCAGCTTCCCGCCATCAACGTCGAAGCGCGAATAAGTGCATTCCCGGCCCTGCCCCACATCGTGGAACATGTCGCGATAGCCCTTTTCGGCTTCGGCGGACGTCAGGCAGAAGTTGCTGACCTGAGACTTCTGAAGCGTCGACTTCATCTGGTCTGCCATCTGCTTGGGCAGCCCTGGAACGTCGATCTGCTTCACTTCGCTGGTCTGCGCATACTGTCCGGGGCGCGGTTTGTCGAGCTTGGCGGCTTCCTGTCGTACTTCTTCCTGCGACTTGCCCGGTGCGCCCGCCGCCTCGCCGGACTTCTCCTTCGATCCGCAGCCGGCCGCCAGAAACGCCAGGCCCATCGCTGCAAGGGTCATATACGGCTTCATATCAGCACCTTCCTTCGCACCGTTTCATGACGCAAGACGTATCACCGGCCCGTCCCCGCCACCATACCGGAGGGGCTGCAGGGCGCGCGGGCGCCGGTGCCATATAAAACAGCCGAACCGCCGTTTTCGCCCGACTGCCGGGTCGGATCCCCATAGAGCCCGACTCCCATTGCGGGCCCGTGGCACATACCCCATATGTTCTGCCATGGCAGAGCTGATCATTCGCCGGGGCCTTGAGGAACCGGACACCTCGGGCACGTTCGTCCCCCACAAGCCGCAGCGACCCGACAAGTCGATGCCCGGCCGGCCCTTCAAGGTCGTTTCCGAATATGAACCGAACGGCGACCAGCCGACGGCCATCGCCGATCTCGTTTCCACGGCGGGCGACGGCGAGAAGACGCAAGTGCTGCTGGGCGTCACCGGATCGGGCAAGACCTTCACGATGGCCAAGGTGATCGAGGAATTGCAGCGCCCGGCGCTGATCCTGGCGCCGAACAAGATCCTGGCCGCCCAGCTCTATGCGGAAATGAAGGACTTCTTCCCCGAGAACGCGGTGGAATACTTCGTCTCCTACTACGACTACTACCAGCCGGAAGCTTATGTCGCCCGGTCCGACACGTACATCGAGAAGGAAAGCTCGGTGAACGAAGCGATCGACCGCATGCGCCACTCGGCCACGCGCGCGCTGCTGGAACGCGACGACGTGATTATCGTCGCCTCGGTTTCGTGCCTCTACGGCATCGGTTCGGTCGAGACGTACTCGGCCATGATCTTCGACCTCAAGACCGGCGACACGCAGGACCAGCGCGAGATCATCCGCAAGCTCGTCGCGCTCCAGTACAAGCGCAATGACGCCGCCTTCACCCGCGGCACCTTCCGCGTGCGCGGCGACAATCTGGAACTGTTCCCCTCCCACCTTGAGGATACCGCCTGGCGCATCTCGTTCTTCGGGGACGAGATCGAGGAAATCGCAGAGTTCGATCCGCTCACCGGCAAGAAGGGCTCGGCGCTCGAAAAGGTGCGGGTCTATGCGAATTCGCACTATGTGACGCCCGGCCCGACGATGAAGCAGGCCAGCGAAGCGATCCGCTTCGAACTGACCGAGCGCTTGAAGGAGCTGGAAGCCGAGGGCCGCCTGCTCGAAGCCCAGCGGCTGGAACAGCGCACCAATTTCGATCTCGAAATGATCGCCGCCACCGGCTCCTGCGCGGGGATCGAGAACTATTCCCGCTTCCTCACCGGCCGTCTGCCGGGTGAACCGCCGCCGACTTTGTTCGAATACCTGCCGGACAACGCGCTGCTGTTCGTGGACGAAAGCCACCAGACGGTGCCGCAGATCGGCGCCATGTCCAAGGGCGATCACCGCCGCAAGATCACGCTGGCCGAATACGGCTTCCGCCTGCCGAGCTGCATTGACAACCGCCCGCTGCGCTTCAACGAGTGGGACGCGATGCGGCCGCAGACCATCGCCGTCTCCGCCACGCCCGGCCATTGGGAAATGGACCAGTCCGGCGGCGTCTTCGCCGAACAGGTGATCCGCCCCACCGGCCTGATCGACCCGCCGGTGGAGATCCGACCGGTCGAGGATCAGGTGCAGGACTGCATCGTCGAGTGCAAGGCCACCGCCGAGAAGGGCTATCGCACCCTCGTCACCACCCTCACCAAGCGCATGGCCGAGGACCTGACCGAGTTCATGCACGAGGCCGGGGTGCGCGTGCGCTACATGCACAGCGACGTCGAGACGCTGGAGCGCATCGAACTGATCCGCGATCTGCGCATGGGCGTCTACGACGTGCTGGTGGGCATCAACCTCCTGCGCGAGGGCCTCGATATTCCCGAATGCGGGCTGGTCTGCATTCTCGATGCCGACAAGGAAGGCTTCCTGCGCAGCGAAACCTCGCTGATCCAGACCATCGGCCGCGCCGCGCGCAACGTGGATGGCCGGGTGATCCTCTATGCCGACCGCATGACCGGATCGATGGAGCGTGCCATCGCGGAAACCGACCGCCGCCGCACCCGCCAGGAAGAATACAACACCCAGCACGGCATCACTCCCCAGACGATCAAGCGCCGCATCGCCGACATCGTGGCAGACACCGCCAGCCGCGACGGCGTGCTGGTGGACATCGACGCAGAGGGCCAGAACAACCTCGTCGGCCACAACTTGCGGGCCTATATCGAGGACCTCGAAAAGAAGATGCGCGCTGCCGCTGCCGACCTCGAATTCGAGGAAGCCGGCCGCCTGCGCGACGAGATCAGGAAGATGGAAGCCAGCGAACTGGGCATCCCCGACGAGCACAAGAAAGCGCCGATCGTCGGCCGCAGCAACGAAGGCAAGCCTGGAACCCGCAAGACGCGCTATGGGAAAGTGCAGCGAAAGTGGGGCAAGTAACCGGCTTCCGGGCGTAAATCAGCTCCAGATGTCGAGCTGGCTGCCAAAGGCCGCCTGAAGGCTTCGGCCGAACACGGCATGCCGATCCCGAGCCGCGCTGCCACCCGTCCATCCACGCGGCCGGCCGATCTGGCGGCCTCGCGCCCGTCCCCGCGAAAAGAAAAGCCCGAGACCTGCGGTGCAGGCCTCGGGCAGTTATCTCAGGATGGCTTGTCGCCGATCCCTCGGGTCGCGATTCGGTTGTGGACCCGTTTCGGATCAAGGGCATACCATGTTCATGGTAGCCGCCCGGAAGCTGCGTTCGATAACAGGACTTGTTAAGCACGCCCGGCCGTTCCATGACGGATTCGTGGGCAGGGACAGGGACGAGACGCGCGCGGACGATCTGGCTGGCCTTTTCGCGCGCGCGCCGTTCGAGGCCAATGGCTGGGACACGGCGCTGAAAGCGCTCGCCAGCCACACCGGCTCGGCCCGCGCGCAATTGCTGGCGCTGGGCGAACGGCACGCCGCATTCAATTGGGTGACGGACGCCAATCCCACGTTCCTGACGGAATTCGACACGATCGGGGGATATCGGCCTGACGTTAACTACCGGGTCGCTACCACGCGCGCGCCGCTGGAACTGACCTGGGAAGTTCATTACACCGCAGCACGCGCCATTTCGACGAACGAGGCCTACCTCGATTACGTGCGCCGCCACGATGCCGAATTCGGGGTGCAGATGGTGCTCAGCCAGCGCCCCGGCGTGCTCTTCGGACTTGCCGCGCTTCATGGCCAGGCCGAAGGGCATACGACCGAGGCCCAGCGCGAAGTATTCCGCCGGATCGGACCAACCGTGCTCGATGCGATCCGGCTGCAGGACGCGATCGAGCACCAGGGCGCCGCGCTGTTGAAGGGCTCCCTCGAATCGATGAGCAGCGCGGCCATCCTGCTCGACGCAGTCGGCAAGGTCTGCGGCATGACCTCGGCCGCGCAGGCCCTGCTTGGGCCCTGGACGCTACAGGTCCGCTCGGCCGCACTCCATGCGGTGCGGCAGGATATCGACCAGCGGCTCCAGGCCCGGATCGCCGCCGCGCTGGCCGGTCTGGACACCGGCCCCGCCGATCTGTGGCTGCGGAGCGAGGACAGCCTGATTCTCATCGACGTGCGCACCCTGCCGCGGCAGGACTGGTCCTTCGGCTTCGCCCCGCGGGTGCTGGTCACCTTGCGCGCACCGCTTGCTGCCAGCCACGTCCCTGCGCGGAGACTGGCCGAGGCGCTGCACCTGACCACGGCCGAAGCGGAAGTCGTGATGTTGCTGGCCCAGGGCCATTCGCGCCAGACCGTGGCGCAGATGCGCAAGGTCAGCGTCCAGACCGTCGTCGCGCAGTTGCGCACCATCTTCCAGAAGTGCGGCGTCAACCGCGAGGCGGAACTGGTGGCGATCGCCCGAACGGTGATAGAAATGGCCTCGCGATAAGGCCGGAAAAGGGCGCGGAGCATCGGCCGCAGGGCCATTTTGTCATGCATCCGCCGCAACCGTCTGGTTGGACTTTGCACTGGATTCGCCGCCCCCGGAGGCCGACTGGCGCAGCAAAGGTCAGTCAGAAAGGATGAGGTTGCCATGCGCATCGAGAGTGTTGAGCTTCGTTCAAAGGTCATGCCCGCAGAAGAGGCCGCGCGCCTGATCGAAAGCGGCACCGCCGTGGGCATGAGCGGTTTCACCGGATCGGGCTATCCCAAGGCCGTGCCGCTGGCTCTGGCCGCGCAGATCGAGGCCGAGCACGCCGCCGGCCGCGCTTTCAAGGTTCGCATGTGGACCGGCGCATCGACCGGCCCCGAACTCGACGGCGCGCTGGCCAAGGCCGACGGCATCGAATTCCGCCTGCCCTACAACTCCGATCCCATCGCCCGCGAACGCATCAACAAGGGCGAGATGAACTACTTCGACATGCACCTTTCGCAGGTGGCGCCGATGGCCTGGCAGGGTTTTCTCGGTCCGCTCGACACGGCGGTGATCGAAGTCTCGGGCATCCGCGCCGACGGCAGCCTGATCCCCTCTTCCTCGGTCGGCAACAACAAGACCTGGCTGGACCGCGCCTCCAAGGTGATCCTCGAAGTGAATTCGTGGCAGAACGAGGCGCTGGAGGGCATGCACGACATCTACTACGGCACCGCCCTGCCTCCTTCGCGCGTGCCGATCCCGCTGGTGAAGCCCGATGACCGCATCGGCGAGCCTTACCTCAAGGTCGATCCCGCCAAGGTCGTCGCCGTCGTCGAAACCGACCGGCCGGACCGCAACGCGCCTTTCAGCCCGCCGGACGAGAAGGCCAAGGCCATCGCCGGCCACATCCTGGAATTCCTGAACCACGAAGTGAAGCTGGGCCGCCTGCCCTCGGCGCTGCTGCCGATCCAGTCGGGCGTGGGCAATATCGCCAATGCCGTGCTGACCGGCCTGGTCGACTCGCCGTTCGACAGCCTGACCTCCTATACCGAAGTGATCCAGGACGGCATGCTGGACCTGCTGGATTCCGGCAAGCTGCGCATGGCCTCCGCCACTGCCTTCTCGCTCAGCCCCGAGGCCGCCGCGCGCGTCAATGCGGACATGCACCGCTACCGCGACAAGATGATCCTGCGTCCGCAGGAAATCTCGAACCACCCCGAACTGATCCGCCGCCTGGGCTGCATCGCCATGAACGGCCTGATCGAGGCGGACATCTACGGCGCGGTGAACTCCACCCACGTCATGGGGTCACGCATCCAGAACGGCATCGGCGGTTCGGGCGACTTTGCGCGCAATGCCTATATCTCGATCTTCATGACGCCCTCCACCGCCAAGGGCGGCAAGATTTCGGCCATCGTGCCGCAGGCCAGCCACGTCGATCACATCAACCAGGACGTGCAGGTGATCGTCACCGAGCAGGGCCTGGCCGATCTGCGCGGCCTCAGCCCCAAGGAACGTGCCAAGGTCATCATCGCCAACTGCGCGCACCCGGACTATCGCCCGCTGCTGGAAGACTACTACGCCCGCGCGCTGAAAGGCTCCTATGGCCTGCAGTCGCCCTCGCTGCCGGGCGAGGCGCTGTCCTGGCACCAGCGCTTCATCGATACGGGTTCGATGCTGCCTTGAAGAATTCGGGCGGCACCCCCGAGCCGTCCGAACGCCTGACCTGCCCTGCCTTCCGATGGACCATTCCCATGGCCCGATCTCCGGAAGGCAGGACGGGCCAGGCACCTTTTTCCCGCTCGGACCCTTGTCGTATACTATTTCAAGGTTCTACTGATCGCCCCTGACGTCCGTTCGGACGCATCGATAAAAGGGGTCGTTCCTTCCATGCGCAAAGTTTCGCTGGCCTGCCTGGCCATGGTGCTCGCCGCCTGTTCCGTCCCGGCCTTCGCTGCCGACAAGCCTGCCGAAAGCGCCGAAGCGAAGAAGGACGCTGAGGGCGACGAAATCCCGCTGCTGCCCGCAGCCAAGTCGATCAAGCAGAGCGCGGTGATCGGCGGCAAGACCGTCAACTACGTCGCCACCGTCGGCGCGCTGCCGATCAAGGACGAGAAGGGCAAGACCATCGGCGAGGTGGTCTATACCGCCTATACCGTGCCCGGCGCGCCTACCTCGCGCCCCGTCACCTTCGCCTTCAACGGCGGCCCCGGCGCGGCCTCGGTCTACCTGAACCTCGGCGCCATCGGCCCCAAGCGCGTGCAGTTCGGCGCGCAGGGCGATGCGCCGTCCGACCCCGCCGTGCTGCACGACAACCCCAATTCGTGGCTCGACTTCACCGACCTGGTCTTCATCGACCCGATCGGCACCGGCTTCTCGCGCAGCCGCGTCGATGCCGAGGCGACCAAGAAGGCGTTCTACACCTCCGAGAACGACATCAAGTACCTCAGCCGCGTGGTCTATGACTGGCTGAACCAGAACGGCCGCCTGACCAGCCGCAAGTATCTCGCCGGCGAAAGCTACGGCGGCTACCGCGTGCCGCGCCTGGCCTACAATCTCCAGACGCAGATGGGCGTAGGCATTTCGGGCATGACGCTGGTTTCGCCCTATCTCGATCCGCCAGCCATCGGCGAGGACGATGCGCTCTCGCCGCTGCCCTGGATGATCAACCTGCCGGCCATGGTCGCCGGCCACTTCGAGCGCCAGGGCAACCTGAGCGAGGCGAGCATGGCCCCGGTCGAGCAGTATATCCGCACCCAATACGTGCAGGACTTCCTCGCCGGCCCGCAGGACAAGGAAGCCACCGACCGCCTTTCCGCCAAAGTCGCGGAACTGACCGGCCTCGACCCCGCGCTGGTGCGCCGCATGGACGGCCGCGTCGACATCGCGACGTATTTGCGCGAGATCCGCCGCGATCAGGGCCTCGTGGGGTCGGTCTACGATTCCAACTACACCGCTTACGATCCTTTCCCGGCCAGCGCCCGTCCGCAGTACAGCGACCCGCTGCTGACCACGCTGATCGCGCCGACGACCTCGGCCATGGTCGATTTCGTGACCCGGCAGGTCGGCTGGAAGATCGACGCGCGCTACAATGCGCTGTCCTACGAAGTGAACGAGGCCTGGACCCGCGACGACAGCGACAACCCGGTCAAGGACTTGCGCCAGGCGATCTCCATCGACCCGAAGATGACCGTCGACATCGTCCACGGCTGGGACGACCTTTCGTGCCCCTACTTCGGCTCGCGGCTGATCATGGCGCAGATGCCGCAGTTCGGCCGCCCGGACCGCGTGCGCCTGCACGTCTATCCCGGCGGGCACATGTTCTATTCCCGCACCGACAGCGGCGCAGCCCTGCGCCGCGACATTCTGGAAAGCTACCGCGCCGCGTCCTGAGGGATAATTCTACCGTCGTCCCGCACTTGAACCGGGACGACGGTAGCAAAAAGCCTCAGGCATCCACTTCGGCGTAGTGGCTGGGCGGCTGGATCACTTCCATCCGCTCGCTCAGCAGCGGCCGGAACGAGGGGCGCGACTTCATCACCAGATACCAGCCGCGCGCCTGTTCGTGGCTCGACCAGTCCAGCCCGCCGAGATAGTCCGCCACCGAGATCTGCGCCGCGGCGGCAAGGTCGGCCAGCGTCATGGTCGCGCCGGCCAGCCAGGGGCGGTTGTCGATCAGGTAATCGATGTAGTCGAGATAGTCGTGCGCCAGCTTCATCGATTCGCGCAGGATCTTGGCATCCGGCGACTGGCGCAGCACGAGACGCTTCTTCATCCGCTCATGCAGCAGCGGACCGGACACGTCGTTGTAGAAATTCTCGTCGAACATCGCGATCAGGCGGCGGATTTCCGCGCGCTGGACGGCCGTGCCGCTGATCTGCGGGTTACGATCGACGGTTTCCTCGAAATATTCGCAGATCGCGCGGCTGTCGACGACCACGGTGCCGCGTTCGGTTTCCTTGACCACCGGCGTGCGCCCTGCCGGGTTCATCTCGAACAGCCGGTCCTCGCCTTCCCAGGGACGCGCGGTCTGGAGTTCGTAGGCGATGCCCTTTTCGGCCATGAGCAGCCGGACCTTGCGGCTGAAGGGGCAGAGCGGAAACTGGAAGATGTGCCACATGGCGATTTCGAATGCCAAACCTGCCCGCGAGCGTCCACCCGAAGCACAGGCCCCGCCCGGAGAGGGGGGCGAAACGCGTGGATAAGTCCCGCCTTCGCCGCATCGCCCGCAATCATCGTGGCGGCGGAGAAGCCGCGATTGACCGGGCGCGGGCCGCGATCCACACCCTTGGCGTTCGCTGCAGCGCGCCCATCGTGACGCGGCCGGGCGGACAGCCAGTTCAGGGTAAAAAGGCCCAACTGGCGGCACCGACCCGGCTCGGTGCGACAATCGGAGGAGGAAGAAGATGATCCTGAAGAGCCTGCGCCTCGGCACCAACGATCTCGGCAAGGCCCGTGCCTTCTATGATGCGACGTTCGCCGCTCTGGGCGTCGCGCCCTGCGCCGCGTCCAGCGAATATCCGATCGTGCTGTGGGACCTCGACGGCTTCAAATTCCTCCTCGGCCCCGCCCGCGATGGCCAGCCCGCCACCCATGCCAATGGCGGAACGATCATCTTCGAGGCGCCCGACGAAGACGCCGTCCGCGCCTGGCACGCAGCGGGCCTTGCCAATGGCGGCACCAGCGAGGGCCAGCCGGAACCCAAGCCCCAGGCCCGGAATGCCTTCGGCGCCTATATGCGCGACCCGGACGGCAACAAGCTCGGCATCTACTGCGGCCTGACGATGGGCGGCTGACCGGGGCGACGGTAACCGCGCCGCGGCAATGACCGCGGCCGGGACCGGTGCATCGGAACGCCCCCGGCCTAGCGCGTCAGCAGGAATACCGCATGCTCGGCGCGGAAATTGGCCGCTGCCGGACTGCAGGTCTGGTCGCCCGAGAGGAACCACGCGCCCTCCACCGTGATCCCGCGCGAGCGCACCAGTTCCCGGAAATCGTCGACCGTCAGGTGGTGGATGTTCGGCGTCTCGTACCAGGCGACCGGCAGCAGGCGCGTCACCGGCATTCGCCCGCCCCAGAGCAGCGAGAGCCGCACGCGCCAGTGCGCGAAATTCGGAAAGCTGACGAAGGCGCGGCGGCCGATCCGCAGGAGTTCCTCCAGCACCCTGTCGGGTCGCATGGTCGTCTGCAGGGTCTGCGACAGGATCGCATAGTCCACCGACTGGTCGGGATAGAAGGCAAGGTCCCTGTCGGCATCGCCCTGGATCACCGAGAGGCCCTTGCCCACGCAAAGGCCGACATTGGCGGAATCGAGTTCCATGCCGCGCGCGTCGCACCCCTTGTTGCGCAAGGCCAGCATCAGCGTGCCGTCGCCGCAGCCCACGTCCAGCACGCGCGATCCGGGGGCGACATTGGCGGCGATGACGGCAAGATCGGGCCGCAGCAGGCTCACGAACCCGCCTCCAGGATCGCGGCGAACGGCCCCGACAGCTTCTCCATCAGCCAGTCCGGCCGCACCAGCGGGGCAAAGCCGAGCCGCGCATAGACGCCGTGCGCGTCCTTGGTGGCCAGCATGAAGCGGCGAATATCCGCATAGTCCGGGTTATCGAGGAACCAATTGACCATCCGGCGCCCCAGCCCCTGCCCGCGCACGCTTTCGTCCACCCATACATCGGCCAGCCAGGCGAAGCTCGCGCGGTCGGAAATGACCCGCGCGAAGCCCAGTTGCGTGCCATCGGCGAGATAGGCGCCCAGGCAATGCGAACCGGCGATCTGGCGCTCGACTTGCGCACGCTCGACTCCGGGCGTCCAGTAGCTCGACGCCAGCCAGCCGTGGACGCGCGCTATGTCCAGACGCGCAGCGTCGTCGCTGAGTTCGATCGGCGCCGCGTTCAATGTCCTTCTCCCAGGAAGCCTTCGACGACACGGTCCAGCGCGGGCACATCCAGCAGGAAGGAATCGTGTCCATAGGGCGCCGAAAGCTCGACGAAGCTCACCGGCAGCCCCGCCGCGTTCAGCGCGTGGACGACATTGCGGGAATCGGCGGTGGGGTAGAGCCAGTCGGTATCGAAGCTGACCAGGCAGAAGCGCGCCTTCGACGCGGCAAAGGCATGGGCCAGCAGGCCGCCATGCTCTTCGGCCAGGTCGAAATAGTCCATGGCGCGGGTGATGTAGAGGTACGAGTTCGCGTCAAAGCGGTCGGTGAAGGCGAGCCCCTGGTAGCGCAGATAACTTTCGATCTGGAAATCGGCGTCGAAACCGAAGGTCTTTTCCTCGCGGTCCTGCAGGCGGCGGCCGAACTTCTCGGTCAGCCCCGCTTCCGACAGATAAGTGATATGCGCCGCCATGCGCGCCACGGAGAGGCCCTTTTCGGGGCCCTTTCCGCCATTTTCGCGGGCTTCGTAATAGGCCCCCTCGCGCCATTCCGGGTCGGCCATGATCGCCTGGCGGCCGACTTCGTGGAACGCGATATTCTGCGCCGAATGCCGCGCGGTGGAGGCGATCACCAGTGCCGCGCGGGTGCGGTCCGCGAAGTTGGAGGCCAGGCTCAGCGCCTGCATCCCGCCCATGGACCCGCCGACAACGGCATGGAGGCTCTCGATCCCCAGGGCATCGAGCAGGGCGACGTGGCCGCGCACCATGTCGCGAATGGTGATGACCGGGAACCGCATGCCCCAGGGCCTGCCGTCCCCGGCCAGGCTGGCCGGCCCGGTCGAACCCATGCAGGAGCCGATGACATTGGCGCAGATCACGAAGAAGCGGTCGGTGTCGATCGGCTTGCCCGGCCCGACCATGCGCACCCACCAGCCGGGCTTGCCGGTCTTGGGGTGGTCGGAAACCACATGATGGTCGCCGGTCAGGGCGTGGCAGATCAGGATCGCATTGTCGCGGGCCTCATTGAGCGTGCCCTGCGTCTCGTAGGCGATGCGCACGCCGGGAAGGCTCTGGCCGCCGTCGAGCGCGAGCGGCTGGGCAAGGTCTAGGAACTGGCTGGTGTCGGTGCTGGTAGACATAGTGCAGGAAGGGAGGTGAGGGAGCGATGCAGACCTGTCAATCGTGCCCGCCCCGGTGAGGTCAGTTCCCCGCCTGCGGGTTGATCGTCAGGACGGTCGCAGGAAGGAGGTCATCCGGGCAGAAAATGCAGCGCCTCTCTGCCGCATTTCCCGAGTCGCCAGATGATTCCATCTGACTTGAAAATGCAGCGCCTCTTTGCCGCATTTTCCGAGTCGTCAGATGATTCCATCTGACTTGAAAATGCTCTAAGGCCGGCGCGTCATGACCGATAGCCAGATCACCAGCAAGCAAGCCCCGCAGCCCAAGCCATGGATCGAGGCGATCCATGCCTATGTTCCGGGCAAGTCCAAGGGCAAGGACGGGCGGCCGTTGATCAAGCTTTCGGCCAACGAGAATCCGCTCGGCACCAGCGAGGACGCCCTCGCGGCCCGCGCGCAGGCTCCCGCGCTCTATCCCGATCCCGACAGCACCGCCCTGCGCGAAGCGATCGCGGCGAAGCACGGGCTCGCCGCCGCGCGGGTGGTCATGGGCACCGGCTCCGACGAGCTGCTCAACCTTGCGGCCCAGGGCTACGCCGGTCCGGGCGACGAGGTGATCTACGTCCGCTACGGTTTTTCGGTCTACGACATCGCCGCGCGCCGCTGCGGCGCCGTGCCGGTGGTGGCGCCGGACGCCGATTACGGCACGGATGTCGATGCGCTGCTGGCCCTCGTCACCGAGCGCACCCGCGTGGTCTTCGTCGCCAACCCGAACAATCCCACCGGATCCTACCTGCCCCGCGGCGAGATCACGCGGCTCCACGCCGGACTTCCCGCCAACGTCCTGCTGGTGCTCGACCAGGCCTACGGCGAATATGTCGCGCCCGAGGATGACGACGGATCGCTGGCCCTGGCCGAAGCGCATGACAACGTGCTGGTAACGCGCACGTTCTCCAAGATCTTCGGCCTCGCCGGAGAGCGCATCGGCTGGGCGACCGGCGCGCCGGGCATCGTTGCCACGCTCAACCGCATCCGCGGGCCCTTCAACGTCTCCAACACCGGACAGGCCATGGCGCTGGCCGCGTTGGGCGATGCCGCCTTCGTCGAGGCCAGCCGCATCCACAACCGGGACGAACGCGCCCGCTTCGTCGCAAAGCTCGATACCCTGGGCAACCACGGGTTGCGGCCGCTGCCGAGCCAGGCCAATTTCGTGCTGGTGCTGTTCGAAGGCGCGCTGACGGCCGAAGCCGCTTTCGAGGGTCTGGCCGATCGCGGCTATATCGTTCGCTGGCTGCCGGGGCAGGGCCTGCCCCAGGCGCTGCGCTTCACCATCGGCAAGCCGCAGGACATGGACACGATCGCCGAGGCCCTGCGCGAAATGGCGGAAGCCGCGCAATGAGCTTCCAGAACGTCGCCATCATCGGCCTGGGCCTGCAGGGCGGATCGATCGGCCTTGCGGTGCAGGAATACCTGCCTGGCGTGGCGACCACCGGCTACGACCTCAGCTCCGCGCACCGCCAGCGCGCCGCCGAGCGCGGCCTGGTTGCGAAAGTCTGCGACACGGCAGCCGAAGCGGTGGCCGAGGCAGACCTGGTGATCTTCTGCGTCCCGCCGGGCGTCATGGGCATCGCCGCCGAACAAGTGCGCGAAGCCCTGCCGCTCAACGCGCTGGTCAGTGATGTCGGCTCCAGCAAGCAGGCCATCTCCAAGGCCCTCGGCACGGCCCTGCCCGATCATATGGTGATCCCCGCGCACCCCGTGGCCGGCACCGAAAACTCCGGCCCCGACGCCGGCTTTGCGCATCTGTTCCGCAACCGCTGGTGCATCGTCACCCCAGCGGCGCGGACCGATCTGGTCAAGCTGAGCGAACTCGTCGGCTTCTGGGAAGCGCTGGGCGCCAATGTCGAGATCATGACGCCCGAGCATCACGATCTCGTCCTGGCCGTCACCAGCCATGTCCCGCACCTCATCGCCTATACCATCGTCGGTACCGCGTCCGACCTGGAGGACGTGACGCAGGGCGAAGTGATCAAGTATTCGGCCGGCGGCTTCCGGGATTTCACGCGTATCGCCGCCTCCGACCCGACGATGTGGCGCGACGTGTTCCTGTCCAACAAGGACGCGGTGCTGACCATGCTCCAGCGCTTCACCGAGGATCTGACCGCGCTGCAACGCGCGATCCGCGTGGGCGACGGGCAGGCCCTGTTCGACCAGTTCACGCACACCCGGGCCATCCGCCGCTCGATCATCGAGGAAGGCCAGGACGATTCCCGCCCCGACTTCGGCCGCGGCGACCATGAGGGCGAACAGAAGACGTGACGACCTGGCGGGAGCCAAGGCCCGGTTCGCGCTTTGATCGGAATGCGGTTCGAACGCGAATTTCCGTTCAGGCACCAATCTTCGTTCAGGCCCCACTCCTCGTTCAGACGCGTCAGCCGGCGCAAGGGACTTCCGACGCCTCATGAAGCTCTCGATCTCCGCGCTGCTCGACTACTCCCTGGCCGGTCCCACCGACGTTCTCCTCCAGCTGGAGGCGGCGCTGCTGCCCGAGCAGATCGTGCACCGCGCCCATATCACCCTGCCGCCTTTCGAGCATTTCGCGCGCCTGCCGGGCCATGACCAGATCGGCGACCGCATCTGGCTCCACGTCACCGACCGGCTGACCGTTCGCTACGAGGCCGTCGTCGAGCCGCGGCGGTATCTCGCGCCGATCGAAGGTCTGCCCGCCATGCCGCCGCATCTGCTGCCCGGCGAGACGGTGGATTACCTCCTGCCCTCGCGCTACTGCCCTTCGGACACGTTCCTGCAGTTCACGCTCGACATGTTCGGCACGCTTGCTGGCGGCGAGCGGGTCGCGGCCATGCGCGACTGGGTGAGCGGCCACATGCGCTACGTCCCCGGCTCCAGCAATTCCCTGACCACGGCGGCGGACAGCTTTGATTCGGGCGAAGGCGTCTGCCGGGACTATGCCCACCTGATGATCAGTCTCTGCCGCGCCAGCGCCATCCCAGCGCGTTTCGTCAGCGTCTACGGGCTGGGCGTGGAGCCGCAGGACTTTCATGCCGTGGCCGAAGTGTTCCTCGACGGGGCCTGGCACCTCGTCGACGCGACCGGGATGACCCGGCCGGAAGCCATGGCGAAGATCGGCGTCGGGCCGGACGCCGCCGGCGTCGCTTTCCTGACCAGCTACGAGCCGATCACGCTGCAGGCCCAGTCGGTGGAAGTGCGCGAGGTTCCCTGAACGTCAGGTGTTGAGCGCGTTGATCGCGGTGAGGACTTCCGCTTCCACTTCCTCGCGCGGGCGGCCCGGCTCGATCCTCTGGCCGACGCGCATGACGATCGTGCCCGGTTTCTTCCAGAGGCGGTGATAGAGCCGCCCGCTGTCCACCGCCACGGGGACCACGGGCAGGGCCAGAAGCTTGTAGAGCCCGGCAAAGCCGGACTGAAGCGGGGCCTGCTCGCCATGGGGAATGCGCGTTCCTTCGGGGAAGATCGCCAGCGGCCGCCCCAGCGCCGCGAAGCCGCGCGCGGAACTGACCATGGCGCGCAGGGCCTTGGCGCCCTGGTCGCGCTCCACCGAAACCACGCCATACTTGCGCGCCGCCCAGCCCCAGCCGGGCAGGCCGACCAGTTCGGCCTTCGGGAAAGGCGCCGGGAAGTTCATCAGCGCGGGCAAGTCGATCGCCTCGTAGAAGCTCTCGTGCTTCAATGCCACCAGCACGCCTTCCTCGGGCATCGTGCCCTCGATCCTGAGCCGTATCCCCAGCAGGTACCGGCAGCAGAGGCGGTGGAACTGGCTCCAGCCGCGCACGGTGCGGCGCATCGGCTCGGTGCCGATCAGCGATGTCAGCCCCACCCCGGTGACGAAGAACAGGGTTCCGGGATAGAACACCAGGTAGAACAGAAGACTGCGAACGACGTCGAGCGGGGTAGCGCGCATCAATTGGCTTTCCAGGGGGGCCGGTTCCAGAGGTCGAGTGCCATACGCCCAAAATACTTATGGTACTCGAGGAAAAGCGTGCTCAGGCTCGGACGGGAGGGCACCCCATCCTCGAGAATGGCAATATGGTCGGGCAGTTCGCGCGCCAGCTCGTAAGCGGCGCGGCGCATGTGCCAGTCGGCCGTGACCAGCCGCACCGAACGCGCTTTGCGCCGGGCCAGCCAGTTCGCCGCCTCCACCGCGTTCGAGCGCGTGTCATAGGCTTCGTAGCCCAGCGTGATGCAGCATTTCATGAGCCGGTCCGGGATACGGAACTCCGCCGCCAGTTCGCGCGGCTTCACCTCGCGGTCGACCCCGGAGATCAGCAGGCGCGGCGCGCGGCCCGCATCGAGCACGGTCAGCGCCCGTTCGATGCGCCCCTTGCTGCCGGTCAGCACGATCACGGCATCCGTGCGCACGGCATCGTCCAGCGGCCCCGGAAGCGTCACCGCGAACCAGAGGAACCCGAAAAGCCAGATCAGCAGGAGGAAGGCGGCGGTGCGACGGAACATGAGCGATCTATAGCGACTTGCGTAGACTATAGCATCTTGCGCAATGCGTGCAGCACCGTCAGGCGTGCCGTCAGCATGGCGAGCAGGGTGGAGAGCAGCGGGACCAGCGCCAGCAGCAGCCAGTCGCTCCAGACCAGGGCGCCGCTGTCCACCAGCCCGGCGCCGAGACTCGCGAAACGACGGCCCAGCGAAAGGATCACCACCATCGCCAGGGCCAGTCCCACGGTACCGCCGCCCGCCGCGTCATAGCCGATGGAGCGCTGGAACACGCGGGCGACCTGGGTATCCGTTCCGCCCAGCAAGTGGACGATCTCGATCACGTCGCGATTGGCGCCCAGCGCCGAGCGCGCTGCCAGCAACACCGCCGCGGCCAGGGCGCCGGCGAGCAGCACGACCAGCGAGATCGACAGCACCTGCAAAGATACCATCGCGTCGAACACCGGCTTCAGCCAGGTGGATTGGGCATCGACTTTGGCCGAAGGCGCGACCCGCGCGATGGCCTGTTCGATCGCGCCGAGCTGCTGCGGCGTCGCCGGCCCCTTGAGGCGCACGTCGATCAGCGAAGGCACGGGAATCGCCGCGCCGGTGGCAGCGGCAATGCCGGTGCCGAGCCAGGGTTCGATCAGGGCGTCCAGCTCGGCCTGGGGCACCTGGCGCAGGCCCGCGACATGCGGCAGGCGCTTGATCGCCTCCACCGCAGCGGCGGCTTCCCTTGCGCGAATATCGTCGCGCGGCTCGATCACCTGGATGGTGACGCCGCCCTCGATCTCGGCCCGGGCCGAGGAAATCGCATTGCCGAGCGCAAGCCCGGCCGCGAGCGCGATGGCGGTCATCGCCACCATGATCGCGATCACCCAGGGCATCGGCCCGGACATGCGCGTCTGCGGGATCAGCTCCGCGCCGCGCACGCCCAGCCGCCGCCAGCCCCAACTCCAACGGGAACCCGCGCCCTGTTCGGCCCCTCGGCGGGACCGACCCGCCCCGGAGATGTCGTCCCCGCTCATGACGGCCGCCGTGGGGGATAGCGCAAGGCGCCGGTGGGATCGGCCAGGCGCCCGCGGTCCAGCCGCATGATCAGGCTGTCCGGCACCTTGCGCAGCAAGTCGAGATCGTGCGTGGCGACGACGACGGTCGTGCCCTGCCGGTTGAGCATCTCGAAAAGGCGCAGCAACTTGAGCGCCATCTCGGAATCGACGTTGCCGGTCGGCTCGTCCGCCACCAGGATCGCCGGGCGCGCGATCACCGCGCGGGCAATGGCCACGCGTTGCTGCTCACCGCCGGAAAGCGTCGCCGGGCGGGCGTCCATCTTGTCCGACAGGCCGACCCATTCGAGAATGTCCCGCACGGGGCCGCCGATGTCGCGCTCCTGATGGCCGGCGACACGCAGCGGCAGGGCGACGTTATCGAAGGCCGAGAGATGCGGGATCAGGCGAAAATCCTGGAACACCACGCCGATCCGCCGCCGCAGCCCCGGCAGACGGCTGCGCGGCAGGGTTATGGCGTCGGTCCCGAACATGCGGATCGCCCCGCGCGAGGGCCGCTGCGCCAGATAGAGCAACCGCAGCAGCGAGGTCTTCCCCGCGCCGCTCGCCCCGGTGAGAAAATAGAACCGCCCCGCGAAAAGCGTGAAGGTCAAATCGGACAGCACCTCGCGCTCCGTACCGTAGCGCAAGCCGACATTGTCGAAATGAACGATTTCCCCGTCGGCGATCATGCTCGTATAATCTATGCTGCGTCTGGTCCGAACGGGCGACCCTATGCGCTATAGCGAGCATTGAATGTGGAAAAAAGGGCGTTCCGGCTTGTGCCCACAGGTCGATGCCTTGTCGTAAGAGAGTCACTCGTGCTTTAGCTTGTTATCATGATCATTGCCTGCCCAGCTTGCTCTACACGATATGCCGTGCCGGACAGCGCGATCGGCATCGACGGCCGCACGGTACGCTGCGCCAAGTGCCGCCACAGCTGGTTCCAGGAAGGCCCCGAGGCTGCAGCCGAACCCGCCCCGGTTCAGGACGCGCCGACTTACGCGGCAGAGCCCCGCCCCGCCGAACCACGGCCGGTTGAACAGCGGCCAGTTGAACAGCCGCCCGCGGAAACCTGGCACGCGGAACCCGCGCCTGTTGCCGCGCGACCGACTCCCGCCGCGCAGCCGGCTCCCGCCGTGCCCGTGCAGCAGGCCGCGCCGCGCGAAGCGATCCGCGTTCCGGGCCGCACCGCCGCCCAAGCCGCGCCGGAACCGGCACCGGCCCCCACATCGGCAAGCCCCCAGGGCGAGGCTTCCCGCGAGACCGAACCGGTATCGCCGCCCGCCGCCGTTGCCGGCGACAGCGAACGGAGCACCCGCAAGTCCGGCGCGGTCTACGACGACACCACCGCCGTCCACTATGCGGACGAGGGCCATTCCAGCTTCGACTTCGCCCCGCCGTTCCGCCCGCGCCGCAACTGGACGCGGATCGCCACGTTCGGCTCGGCGCTCTTTGCCGTCGTCGCCCTGGGGCTGACGGGCGCAGTGGCCTGGGGCGGCCTGCCGGACTGGCTGCCGATCCCGCACCAGACCTTTTCGCAGGCCCAGCCCGATCTCCAGCTGGACTTTCCGCGCAAGCGGCAGGACCGCAAGCCCCTGCCCGACGGCACCGAGTTCTTCTCGGTCAGCGGAACGATCAGCAATATCGGCAGCGTGGCCCGCAACGTGCCCTCCCTGCTGGTGGTGCTGCGCGACAAGCGGGACCGCATCGTCTACGAAAAGGAAGTGGTCCCTTCCAAGCGGAAGCTGGCCCCCGGAGAAGCGATCACCGTCAACGAGGCCCTGACGGACATTCCCAAGGCCGCCGCCGCCGCCGAAATCGGCTGGAAGCCCGAATAATTTCCGCAGCATCGGCCGGCGCTCCGCTGCCGGCTTTACAGCGCGCCCGGCCGCAAGGCCTGGGCGCGTTTCTGCATGGTCACGCGAATCCGCCACAAAATCGGTGACCTGCAAAATAATTCGATCTTTTTGAAAATAATTGGCGGAAGCCACTTGCCGGGTTCGGAACCCTTTGCTAGTGGCGCGCTCCTGCCAAGGGGCGGCTTCGAAGCCCCCCGGTGATTTAGCGGTCATGGCGGAATTGGTAGACGCGCAACGTTGAGGTCGTTGTGGGCGAAAGCCCGTGGAAGTTCGAGTCTTCTTGACCGCACCATCACTCTTGTAGATCAAGATTGGACGAAGCCTTCGGGCCCCCGCAAGGGGGCCCGAAAGTCGTTTGGGCTCCTGAGAATCGTTGCCTCGCCAGCCGCGCAGCCGACATGGCGGACTGCCCGTCCAGGCTTCCATTCCATCTCTATAAGCAGATCGCGGCGCCGCTGCCCTCAAGTGCAGCAGGATGCCTCAGGCGACGGCGCGCGCCACGCCTTTGCCGAGTTCGTCGGGAGAGACAGGCGTGCTGTCGCCCAGCAGGTCGCGCACGATCGCGTAAGTCCGGTCGTTGTCGACATCGATGGCCTGGGTGCCGTCGGCCATGATGACGGCGCGCACCCGCAGGCCCATGCGGCGCGACGCGCGCACGACGGCGCCCGACAGCGATTCCATGCCCAACTTGATCATCACCAGCCCCACCAGGCCGATCGCCCGCAGGATGCGTGCGCTTTCCCGTCCGCCGATGCGGGCGCCGCGAAACACGTCCACGGCATCCACGAAGCGGGCCCCCGCCATGCCGTAGAGATCGCATGTCGCGAACTCGCCGTCGCGCAGCGCGATATAGTTGCGCAAGGCGCTGGGATGCGCCGCCTCCACCGCATCACGCCGGGCAAGCGCGAACGTCACGTCGCAGCCCTCCAGCATGTCGGCCATGGCATCGATCGATTCCGGGCTGAGCAGCGCATGATCGGCCGTGGTGACGAGCAGCGGCCCGTCCCAGTCTTCCGCCGCGGCGCGCACGCTTTCGGCGATGTCCTCTTTCGCTTCGACCAGCGCAATGGTGCCCCGGCCCGGCAGGCGGGTGAGCACGTCCCAGATCGGATCGAACGCCTCACGCTCGACGCAGACGGCCAGGCTGGCGACGCGCGGATGCTGCGCGGCGGTCTGCAGCACATGGGCGATCAGCGGCCGACCCGCCAAGGGGATCAGGCAGCGGTGCTTCTCTCCGAAGCGTTCCGCCAGAGGGTCGACGCCCGCCGGGCCCAGCCCATGACCGGCCAGGACGACCAGGCGGAGGGGTGGGTGTTCGATGTCGTCGATATCGGGAGAAACCGGAGGAGTCATGATCCCTGACGCTATGCCCCGTACTTGTGACAGCGCCGTGACTTCGGCCACCGCCCTGCCGCGCGCCGGGCGCAGAACTCCGCGATTCTCGCAGGCGGATCGGCCGCCGGATGTTCAAGCTATGGATAACGCGCCCGCTTCGGCTTGCCTCTCGCCGCCCGCTTGCCCAAGGCAGCAGACGTGAGCGCCAATATCGTGATCGGCCAGACCCCGCAGGGCGAGTCGATCGAGATCGACATCAAGGAACTACTCGCGACCCGCCTGCTGGTGCAGGGCAATTCCGGGTCCGGCAAGTCGCATCTGCTGCGCCGCCTGCTCGAAGAGAGCGCCTCGGTCGTGCAGCAGGTGGTGATCGACCCGGAAGGCGACTTCGTCAGCCTTGCGGAGGAATTCGGCCATGTCGTGATCGACGGCGCCGCTTATGCCGAAAGCGAGATCGTCCGCCTCGGCGCACGCATCCGCGAGCACCGCGCCTCTGTCGTCCTGGCACTGGACGAGCTGGAAATCGACCAGCAGATGAAGTGCGCCGCGCAGTTCCTCAATGCCATGTTCGATGCCCCGCGCGAGCAGTGGTATCCCGCGCTGGTGGTGGTGGACGAAGCGCAGATGTTCGCGCCCGCCGCGGCCGGCGAAGTCTCCGAAGAAGCGCGCCGGGTCAGCCTGGCGGCCATGACCAACCTCATGTGCCGCGGACGCAAGCGCGGGCTGGCCGGCGTGATCGCCACCCAGCGCCTCGCCAAGCTGGCCAAGAACGTGGCGGCCGAAGCCTCGAACTTTTTGATGGGACGCACGTTCCTCGACATCGACATGGTGCGCGCGGCCGACCTGCTGGGCATGGAACGGCGCCAGGCGGAATCGATCCGCGACCTGGCACGCGGCCAGTTCCTCGGCCTCGGCCCGGCGATCAGCCGCCGCCCGGTGGCGGTCAACATCGGCTCCGTGCTGACCGGCGCGAAGTCGGTCACCCCCGGCCTGATGCCGCTGCCCACCGCCTCGACCGACGAGCTGCGCGAACTGCTGCACGACAATCTGCACGTCGAGCCGGACCGCCCCGAATTCGCCCGCCCCGCACCGCGCCCGGCAGTGGACGTCGACGCGTTGAGCGAAACGATCGCCCATGGCCAGCCGGCATCCGCCGCGGCGCCCCCGCGCCTCGAACGCCCGGAACCCGAGCCCGAGGAAAACCGCGCGGCGATGCTCGAAATCCTCAACACCATGGCCCAGGACCCGGAATGCACGTTCCAGTCCTCGACCACGCTGTTCCAGGACTTCACGATCCGCTGCCGCATGAAGGGTATCTCGGTGCGCGGGGTGGACGCCACGATGTTCCGCCGCGGCTTCGCGGCCGCCATGGCCGGTATCGAAGATCCCGACGACGAGCGCTGGTTCGATCTCGTGAACCTGGCCAAGCACGTCCCCGACGATGCGCTGGCGCCGTTCTACATGATCGCCCGCGCCGCGATGGACGGGCTGCCCTGCCCGGATGACATGACCCTGGCCCGGATCTACGGCACCAGCAGCCCCCGCCGCGTCGCGCGCCTGCTCGACTATCTGGAGAAGGATGGGCTGATCGTGGTCCGCACGGACTTCTCCGGCAAGCGCTCGGTAGGCCTGCCCGACCTTGGCGTCACGACGGCACCTGTCGAGGGCTGAAGTTCCAGGACCTCCTGCAAGAGGTGCAGGCCCCTTGCTCCCCGAACAATCGGCGTTGGCCGGCTCGTTTCCGCGCCGCTTTCTCGTCCTGACCCTCGGTCAAGGCATGCCGGAATTGCCGCTTCAGGGCACCAGCACGGTATCGTGCGGCTCGGCCTCGGCCCGGGGATAGTCCAGCGTGAAGTGAAGCCCCCGGCTCTCATGCCGGTGCAGCGCCGAGCGGACAATGAGTTCCGCCGTCTGAAGCAGGTTGCGCAGTTCGATCAGGTCGGTCGAGACGCGGAAGTGGCGGAAGTATTCCTCGACCTCGCCGTTGAGCATCTGGATGCGGTGCATGGCGCGTTCCAGCCGCTTGGTGGTGCGTACGATGCCGACGTAGTTCCACATGAACCGGCGGATTTCCGTCCAGTTCTGCTTGATGACGACTTCCTCGTCGGAATCGATCACCCGGCTTTCGTCCCAGGCGCGGACGGGGGGCGGACTGTCGAACGCGTCCCAGTGGTCCAGGATATGGGCCGCGCAGGATTCGCCGAAGACGAAGCATTCGAGCAGCGAATTGGACGCAAGCCGGTTGGCGCCGTGAAGCCCGCTCTCGGTGCATTCGCCCGCCGCATAGAGACCCGGCAGGTCGGTCTTGCCGTCAAGGTCGATCAGCACGCCGCCGCAGGTGTAGTGCTGGGCGGGCACGACCGGGATCGGCTCTTTCGTCATGTCGATGCCCAGGCCCAGCAGCTTCTCGTAGATGTTCGGGAAGTGCTCGCGGATGAATTCCTCGGGCTGGTGGCTGATATCGAGGTGAACGTAGTCCAGCCCGGAGCGCTTGATCTGGTCGTCGATGGCGCGGGCCACGACATCGCGCGGGGCCAGTTCGGCGCGCTCGTCGTAGTCGGGCATGAAACGATGGCCGGTGACCGGGTGGAGCAAGTGCCCGCCCTCCCCGCGCACGGCCTCGGTGATGAGGAAGTTCTTGACCTCCAGATTGTAGAGGCAGGTGGGGTGGAACTGCATCATCTCCATGTTGGAGACGCGCGCACCCGCGCGCCAGGCCATGGCGATGCCGTCACCCGTGGCCCCGCGCGGCGCCGTGGAGAACTGGTAGACGCGTCCCGCGCCGCCTGTCGCCAGGATCGTCGCGCGGGCGGTATGCGCGGCGACCCGGCCGGATTTCTCGTCGAGCGCGTAGACGCCCCAGACCCGCCCCGAACCCGAATAGCGCAGTTCGTGCCGGCCGGTGATCAGGTCGATGCACGACTGCCCGGGCAGCAGCGTAATGTTGGGATGGTCTTCCGCGGCCTTGAGCAAGGCGCTCTGCACCGCCCAGCCGGTAGCATCGGCGACATGGACGATACGGCGATGCGAATGGCCGCCCTCGCGCGTGAGGTGAAGCTCGCTGCCCTCGGTGTTGAACGGCACGCCCAGTTCGACCAGCCGCTCGATGGCATGGGGCGCGCGCTCGATCACGAACTCCACCGTTTCGCGCCGGTTGAGGCCCGCGCCGGCCACCATGGTATCCTCGATATGTTCGTCGAACGTATCGCCCGCATCGAGCACCGCGGCGATCCCGCCTTGCGCCCAGGCCGTGGAGCCGCCGGTCAGCCCGCCCTTGGCCAGGACCAGGACCTTCAGCTTGTCGGCCAGTTCCAGCGCCGCGGTCAGCCCGGCCGCGCCGGAGCCGATCACGATCACATCGTGTTGCGGCCAATCGGACGGGGAAGGGTCTTGCGCGGGGACGGGATCAATATTCGTAACCATTCCGGCTCCATGCCGGGACTGGGCGCGTCACGCAATATTTAGCTTTGCCCGCCAAGGCCGCCCGCAATCATGTTGCAGTGCAGCGTTACAGTCTCTAAACTCGCCGGATATTCATTAAGAGGGTAACATCGCCCCAAACCGGCCCGCGCAGAGAAAGCCGGACCGTTTCTCGACCGACTTCTTCAAGGTCAGCTTCTTCGGGCCCGCGTTTTTCGGACCCGCATTCTTCAAGAAGCTTCTGCAGGGAGCATGCCGGGATGACTGCCTTTTACCGACACCCCCTCCAGACTATGTTCTGCCATTTCGACCGGCACGCGCCGGACCGCGATTCCGTGCATTGGGACGGCACGCATTACGCGGCGATCTGCAGCCTCTGCAGCCGGACGATCCGCCGCCATGCACACAGGGTCTGGAAGGAATTCCCCGAAGGCCGCGCCTGAGGTCAGTGTGCTGCGGCCCGGGAGAACAAGTTCATCACGATCACCCCGGCAATGATCAGCGCCATGCCCAGGATCGCGGGCAAGTCCAGCTTCTGCCCCTGGAATATCCACGCGATCCCGGCAATCAGCACGATCCCCGCGCCGGACCAGATCGCATAGGCCACGCCGGTCGGCATGCCGCGCAGCGCCAGCGACAGGCAATAGAACGCCACCATATAGCCCGCCGCCATGATCAGCGTCGGCACCAGCCGGGTGAACCCGTTCGACTGCTTGAGAAACGACGTGGCGATCACTTCGGCGACGATGGCGATCGCCAGGTAGAGGTAGCTCACCAGGCCGATCCCTGACGGCAGCACCCTACCGGCGGCGCGATCACGCCGCGACCGAACTGGTGAGGCTGACGAAGACGTCCTCCAGGTCCGCCTCGCGCGTGGTCACGTCGATGATGGCGAAGCCCTGCGCCTGTACGGCCGAGAGGATCTCGCCCGCGTTGCTGCGGTCCTTGTCGTAAGTGATCTGGAGAACGCGCTCCCCGGTCATCTCGCACTTGAGGAAGCCGGGGTGGCTGGGCAGCGCCGAGACGTCGCGGTCCAGCGTCAGCACCAGGATCTTCTCGCGTGCCATGCCCACCAGTTCGCGGGTCGGCTTGTTGGCGATCAGTTCGCCGTGATTGATGATGGCGATCCGGTCGCACAGTTCCTCGGCCTCTTCGAGGTAGTGCGTGGTGAGCACGATGGTCGCGCCTTCGCGGTTGAGTTCGCTCACCAGTTCCCAGAGCTGGCGGCGCAGTTCCACGTCCACGCCGGCGGTCGGCTCGTCGAGCACCAGCACCGGCGGCTGATGGACCAGCGCCTTGGCGATCAGCAGACGGCGCTTCATGCCCCCCGAAAGCGTGCGGGCATAGGCGTCGCGCTTGTCGGACAAGTGCACCGCGCGCAGCAGCTCTTCCGAGCGGCGCAGCACTTTGGTGATGCCATAGAGCCCGGCCTGGTTCTCCAGCACTTCGAACGGCGTGAAGAACGGGTCGAACACGATTTCCTGCGGAACGATGCCGATCGAGCGCTTGGCGTTGCGCTGGTTCCTGTCGATATCGAAGCCCCAGATATCGATGGAGCCCGAGGTCTTGCGCACGAGCCCCGCCATGATGTTGATCAGCGTGGACTTGCCCGCGCCATTCGGGCCGAGCAGCCCGAAGATCCCGCCTTCCGGAACGTCGAAGGATACGCCCTTGAGCGCCAGCTTGCCCTCTCCGCTTCCGGCGGGGGCGTAGCGCTTCTTGAGGTCGCGGATCGAGATGGCGGCGGACGTCGTGCTGGTCATGGCCCGCATGTGGGGCAGGACGGCGTCCCAGTAAAGGCCCGGCATGCGCTCCCCGGCGCTTCAAGTTCCGAAAAACGGCCGCTCAGTGCCGGGGCGGGTCGATCAGTTCGCCCTGGTTGCCCTCGTCCGCCTCGCCGATTTCCTGGTGCTGCCGGATCGTCTGCAAGGCGCGGGCCCGGGCGGGATCGAAAACATCGAAAGCGCCCTCGAACCCCATGCCGATCGCACGGTCCTGGCGCTTGCGCCGCGCGCGCCGCATCATCCGGCCAATCAGCGCCGGCATGGCGATCAGCAGAACCAGCGCCGTGCCCAGGACGACGACCGCTTCCATGGTGCCCCCTTGTCCTGTCCCCTCGGCGCCCGGATCAGCTGTCCGCGCTGCGGCTATCGAAGAAATTGCGGCTCGCCTCGATCGCCGGACGGTTGGCGAAGGCCCAGGCTCCCAGTTCCTTCACCGGCAGCGAAAGCGAGCGGCCGAGATCGCTGAGCGCATATTCGACGCGCACGGGTACGCTGGGATGAACGGTGCGCAGCACCAGCCCGTCGCGCTCCAGCGCCCGCAAAGTGCGCGAGAGCATCTGCTGCGAGATGCCGTCGATCGCACGCTTCAATTCGTTGAAATGACGGTCGCCTTCCAGCAGCGTCATGACCACCAGCATCGACCACTTGTCCCCCACCCGGCTGAGGATATCCCCGATCACCCGGCAGGCGCCGGCGGAATGCACCATGTCCGGCGCCGCGGCGGAGACCGGCGCTGCGGGAACCGGCTTCTCAAGGGTAGTCATCTTCATGGTACCTGGTCCTGAAAAAATGCGCTCTTGGCGTTCTTCGCAGTGCAACATAGCTAGAGCCAGTCATTATTCCAGACCAACGCCATTTTCCAGACTGCCCTTCCAGAAAGGCCAAACGTCATGAAGCTTCTCCACCTCGATTCCAGCATCCTCGGCGAAAACTCCGTCAGCCGCGCCGTTTCGGCCGCGATCACCGCCTCGCTGACCAAGGCCGATCCCTCGCTGGAGGTTTCCTACCGCGATCTCGCCGCCGAGGCCCTGCCGCACCTCACCCTCGACGTGCTCGGCAATCCTGAAGGCACGCCCGAACTGGCCGAATTCCTGGCTGCCGACGTGGTCGTGATCGGTGCGGGCATGTACAACTTCACCATTCCCAGCCAGCTCAAGGCCTGGTTCGACCGCGTGCTCGTGGCCGGCAAGACCTTCCAGTACACTGCCGAAGGTCCGCAGGGCCTGGCCGGCGGCAAGAAGGTCTACATCGCCCTTTCGCGCGGCGGTTACTACGGCGAAGGCCAGCCCGGCGCCGCGGTCGAGCATGCCGAGAGCTATCTGCGCGCGGTCCTGGGCTTCATCGGCATCACCGATCCCATCTTCGTGCTCGCCGAAGGCATCGCCATCGGCCCCGACGTTCGTGAAAAGGCGCTTGCCGACGCCCTTGCCGAAGCAGGCACCCTGGCTGTCCCGGCCTGACATCCAAGGCATCTTCCGGCCGCGCGGCCGGGCACAAACGGGCGCCCGCCCGTTTTTGAGCGGCACCGGCCCGGGTTTGACCCGGGCCGGTGCCGCAAGCCATTCGGAAGTGATGAGCCCGCTAAGCAAAGACTCGCTGGAAATTCCCGTGAAGGCTTGGTAATCGGCCGATCCATGAGCACGCAGCCCGAAACCGTCTACACCGATTCCCACCGCGTTTCCTGCGACGGGGCCACCGACATCCGCGCCGCCGGCAACTATGTGCCCGCCGCCCTCGGCCACCCGCGCGTGTGGCTGGAGATCGACGAGAAGGGCTATGTCGACTGCGGCTATTGCGACCGCCATTTCGTCCTGAAGAACGGCCCCGCCGACCAGCGCGCAGCCTGATCCGCATTCCGGGCGCGACCGGGCCCATGGCGGCCCGGCGCCCGATCCTGCCTTCCTCTCCCAGCTACCTGCGTCCTCCCAGCCGGGGAACGCGGGAAAATCCAAGTCTTGCACGCTTGTCATAAACCGGGCAGCATCCCGGTCCGGGAACAGCATGGAGGAAAGCCATGGACGACCTGGACCGCATGAAGGCGAATTCCGGCCCGGATACCGAACGGGGTCCCGGCACGACTCCCGGCTTCGAATTCAATCACCCGACGATCATCAGCCTGCTCTACCTGGCGTCCTGCATCACCGGCGTCACGGCGATCGTGGGCGTCGTCCTTGCCTACGTCTGGCGCGGAGAAGCCGGGGGTGGCTGGGAACGATCGCATTACCAGTACCAGATCAACACATTCTGGATCGGCCTGGTCGGCTCGGTCCTGGGCGTGCTGCTCCTGGTCGTGGTGATCGGCTTCCTGGTGCTCATGGCCGTGGCCGTGCTGGTGATCGTGCGCAGCGTGATGAGCCTGCTCAACGCGCAGAAGCACGAGCCCATGCCCGATCCAGCGACTTTGTGGATCTGAACGCCGCCGGCGTCGGTAACCGAATGATAAGAATGATACGCCATATATCGTTTAGAGGGATGCCGGGGGGCGACTGCCTGTGAACATGCTCAGAATACGTGCGCATCAGCGCTATGCCCTTCGCCGCGAAGCGAGCATCCTGCGTGGGTCACGCCGGATCGGCACCGGCCTTCTTGTGGAAGTGTCGCAGGAAGGCTGCCGGATCGGCTGCGTCATGCCTGCCGACCTGCTGCCCGACCCCATCGAGAACGGCGAAGTGCTGCTCATCGCCCCGGATGGCGCGGAGCCGTTCGAGGCGCGGGTGCGCTGGAGCGGCAACGGCACGCTGGGCTTCCGTCTCCTGCGCGCTTTCCACCATCATGAGCTGGACAGGCTGATTCGCACTTGCCGGGGCGAATTCGACGCCCCAGATGCGCGCGAATACGGAACCTGAGGACGCTTCTTCCCCCATGCCAAGACCTTACCGCCGGCCCTCGCACCGGCGCTGGCACCCGGCTTCGATCTGGCTGCTGCTGCCCCTCGTTCTCGTGGCCGGGCTCTATCTCTGGCACGACCAGCGCAGCGGCGCGCCCACGCTGGGCGGCGGCCTGTTTCCCGCCGCGCCCGATACCGAGACCGCGCGCTTCGCCCATTGCTCGGGTCCGGTACGCAAGACCTGCGTCGTCGATGGCGACACCTTCTGGTACCAGGGCACCAAGATCCGCATCGCCGACATCAACACCCCCGAGACCAGCACGCCCGAGTGCCGCGACGAGGCGCAGCTCGGCGCGGAGGCGACGCGCCGCCTGATCGCCCTGCTGAACGCCGGTCCCTTCACGCTCCAGCCCGGCGGCGATGGCCGCGACAAGGACCGCTACGGCCGCGCCCTGCGCATCGTCACCCGCAAAGGCCGCAGCCTGGGCGCGACGCTGGTGGAGGAAGGCCTGGCGGAGCAGTGGCAGGGGCATCGCCGCAGCTGGTGCTGATCGGCACACCGCCAGGAAACGGACCGGCATGGAAAAGGGCCCGGAAGCGCTGCTCCCGGGCCCTTTCCTGTTTCTCGTGAACCGGCTTATTCGGCCGCTTCGGTCGCACCGAACATGTCGGGTTCGGTACCGTCGGCCACGAGCACTTCGTCGTTGGCCTTCACCTTGCGGCGCGAATCGAAGTTCGACCACACGTCGTTCCAGTTGCCGCGCGTCGCGCCCTTCGAATATTCCGTCGAACGGGTTTCGAAGAAGTTCGCGTGCTCCACGCCGTTCAGCAGCGGCTGAAGCCAGGGCAGCGGGTGATCCTCGATCAGGTAGATCGGGTTCAGGCCCAGCTGGCTGAGGCGCCAGTCGGCGATGTAGCGGATGTACTTCTTGATGTCCTTGGCGGTCATGCCGGGGACCGGACCCATCTCGAAGGCCAGGTCGATGAAGGCGTCTTCCAGGCGAACCGTGGTCTGGCACTGGTCGGCGATGTCGTCCTTCACGGCCTTGGTAAGGCAGTTACGCTCCTGCACGAAGGCGTGGAACAGGCGGGTGATGCCCTCGCAGTGCAGCGATTCGTCGCGCACGGACCACGAGACGATCTGGCCCATGCCCTTCATCTTGTTGAAGCGCGGGAAGTTCATCAGCATCGCGAAGCTGGCGAAGAGCTGCACGCCCTCGGTAAAGCCGCCGAACATGGCCAGCGTGCGCGCGATGTCCTCGTCATTGTCGACGCCGAACTTCTGCAGGTAATCGTGCTTGGCCTTCAGCTCCTCGTATTCGAGGAACATGCCGTATTCGCTTTCGGGCATGCCGATGGTGTCGAGCAGGTGCGAGTAGGCGGCGATGTGCACCGTCTCCATGTTGGAGAAGGCGGTGAGCATCATCTTGATCTCGGTGGGCTTGAAGACGCGCGCGTACTTCTCGTGGTAGCAGTCCTGCACTTCCACGTCGGCCTGGGTGAAGAAGCGGAAGATCTGGGTGAGCAGGTTGCGCTCATGCTCCGAGATGTTCTGCGCCCAGTCGCGGCAATCCTCGCCCAGCGGAACTTCCTCGGGCAGCCAGTGGATCTGCTGCTGCGTCTTCCAGAAGTCGTAAGCCCAGGGGTATTCGAAGGGCTTGTAGGTCTTGCGGGCTTCGAGAAGGGACATGGGCGGACAACTCCGGGGGTTCGATTCGCATGGGGCGCCGGGCGATTCGAAAGGCCGATACGCGGCCTTTCGCGCCTTTCCCGGCGCATGATCTTGGAGGCCCGGAGCAAGCTCCGGGGCCGATGCCCGCCACGATACCCAAATTTGATCGTTTTTGGAGCGGGTTGGCAAAAGTTTGCACAGCAAAAAGGCACATCTTGCGCCTTGACCAATATGGGGACGCAAGGGCTTGTGGGCCAGCGGTAAGTGGCGAATCGTGGAACCGGGCCGGTTTGCAGCGCTTTCTCCCTTATCGACAAGCCCGTCCCGCCCTTCACGGAGGAATAAGCCATGCCCCCTTCACCATCGGACTTCGACCCCGTCCAGACCTCCTGGCCCACCGAATCGGGCGTCGTCAAAAAGGGTATGACGGTGATCGCGGCGGACGGCAGCGCGATCGGCACGGTCGATCATGTCGACGGGCAGGAAGTGGTGCTGGAAGGCGAAGGCTCGTCCTTCATCGCGGTGTCGGAGATCGACGGTGTCGACGGCGACAGGATCCTCCTCTCCCCGCGCGGCGATGCCACCTTCGGGCTAGGGGCCGAGCCCTGAGCGCGCCGGGCGCGGGAACCCTGATCCGCCCTGCCGCAGCCTCGCACGAGCCGTTTTGCCTGCGGGACCAAATGCCGGAACGAAGCGCCGAAGCGGGCCGTTAGAAAGGCAGATACTCTCACCCGCACAGGAGAACCCCTCATGTTCGAGAAGCTTCGCATCCGTGAGCACATGGAAGTCACCGATTATACCGGCAAGCATGTCGGGACCATCGACGAGGTCAAGGACGACCAGCTCAAGCTCACCCGGTCCGACAGTTCCGATGGCGCCCATCATTTCATCGCTTTCGACAACGTGGACCGCATCGAGGACAACCGCGTCTACCTGAAGGAAGGCACGCCGATCCCCATGGGCGCCGGCACCAACTGACGCCTTCGTCCCTGGATGACAGATAAGGGAAGCGCGCTCGCTTCCCGACGGAACCCCGGCCTCCCGCCCCCGGACGGCCGGGGTTCCTGCGTCTGCCGCCGCTCTTCGCTCGGGCGATGGGCGCGCAAGTTATGATACACAAAGGCTAGCAACTCTTCCCAAGCCCGCGCGCGGCTGATAGCCCGTGCAACAAGAACAGAAGACGGGCCAGAATAACAGGTAACGGGGGAAGAGCCGTGATTGCACGCCCAAGCACTGCCGCGCTGCGGCTCCTGATCGCGGCCCTGCTGCCGCTCGCCCTGACCAGTTGCGACAAGCCGGCCCAGCCGATCGAACAGGCCATGGTCACTGACCCGGACGAATGGCCGAGCTGGGGCCGCACCGGCAGCGAAGCCCATTATTCCCCGCTCGATGCGATCGACACCGACACGGTAGGCCGGCTCAAGCTCGCCTGGCACTTCGACCTCGAACCCGGCTATACCGCCAGCACGCCGCTGATGGCGGAGGGCAAGGTTTTCCTCACGTCCGGCCACTCCCACATCCGCGCGCTGGATGCCGTGACCGGCAAGCAGCTCTGGGAATACGACGGCGGCACGCGCGAGCGCGCGACTTCGGCGCTCCAGATGTCCTGGGGCAACAAGGGCATCGCCTATGAGGCCGGCGGAAACGGGACGGGCCACGTCTTCCTCGTCACCACGGACGGCTACGTGATCTCCCTTGATGCAAGAACCGGCAAGGAAGTCTGGAAGACATACGACTTCCCGGACGATTCCCCGCGCAATTCCAACGGCGCCCCGCGCGTGTTCGGCGGCAAGGTGATCGTCGGCTTCGGCGGTGCGGACATCAGCCCGGCGCGCGGCTTCGTCTCCGCCTACGATGCGCGAACCGGCAAGCTCGCCTGGCGGTTCTACACCACGCCGGGAGACCCGGTGACGCCCGGGAACGAAAAAGCCGAAGCGGTCATGCGCAAGACCTGGCCCGGCGGCTGGACAAACCCCGACGGCACCCGCCGCGGCGGCGGTGGCACGGCCTGGAACGCCTTCAGCTACGATGCCGAACTCGGCCTCGTCTACCTCGGCATCGGCAACGGCTTTCCCTATAATCAGGCGAAGCGCAGCCCCGGCGGCGGGGACAACCTGTTCCTCGCCTCGATCGTGGCGGTGGACGTGAAGACCGGCGCTTACAAGTGGCACTACCAGGTCTGCCCTGCAGAGCAGTGGGATTGCACCGCCACCACCGACATGACGCTGGCCACGCTGAAGATCGACGGCAAGGACCGCAAGGTGCTGATGCAGGCGCCGAAGAACGGGTTCTTCTACGTGATCGACCGCGCGACCGGCCAGTTCATCTCGGCGCAGAAGATCGCCAAGGTCACCTGGGCCGACCATATCGACGGCAAGACCGGACGCCCGGTGGAAAATCCCGGAATCCGCTATGCCGGCAAGCCCGGCCTGTTCGAACTCTGGCCCGGGCCTACCGGGGCGCACTCCTGGATGCCGCAGGCCTACAGTCCGCTCACCGGGCTGGTCTATCTCCCGGTCATCGAACAGGGCGCGCTCATCGGCGACGGCCAGAAGGGCGGCGGCGAGATCACGGCAGGCATGGGCGTGACGCTGATCCCCGAAGTGGAACTGCCGGGCAGCCACAAGAGCTTCCTGCGCGCCTGGAACCCCGTCACGCAGTCGCTCGCCTGGGAAGTGGAGCTGCCGGGCAACTGGCCGGGCGGCGTCATGGCCAGCGCCGGCGGCCTGGTGTTCCAGGGCCAGATCGACGGCAGGTTCGTGGCGCGGGACGCCAGGACCGGCAAGCAGCTCTGGTCGTTCAAGACCGAAAGCCCGATCGTGGGCGCACCGATCACCTATCGCATGAACGGGCGGCAGTACGTCACCGTCATCACCGGCAGCGGGGGCAACGGCGCGGGGATCAATTCGCCCGGCAATGCCGCCTTCCGTACCGACTATCGCCTGCCGCGCCGGGTCCTCACTTTCGCGCTGGACGGCCAGGACACGATCCCGCCCTTCGTCATGCCGGACCTCGTCCCGCCCACCGATCCGGACTTCAAGCCGGACCTCGCCCGCGCCCAGGCCGGCGCCATGCTGTTCGGCACGCGCGCCTGCCTGGTCTGCCACGGCTGGAACGCCGTGGGCGGCGGTGCCGCGCCGGACCTGCGCTATTCCCCGATCATCACCGATGCGGCCACGTTCCGGCAGGTGGTGAAGGAAGGCGCCCTCAAAATGAACGGCATGCCGCCGTTCCCCGCCTTCACCGACGAGGAACTGGAAACCATGCGCTTCTACTTGCGCGCCAGGGCCCAGGCCGCCCCGGCCGAGCAGAAGGCGCTGCTGGACAAGGCCAGGACCGCGCAAGCCAGCCATGCAAAGCCGCAGGACTTCGCGGGCACCTGGAACATCGTGATCCAGACCCCGGTCGGCGCGCAGAAGGCGGTCATGGTCCTGAAGGTGGCGGGCAATATGGTGACGGGCAAAGTCAGCGCCGACCAGGGCACGGTGGAAGTCGCGGGGGGCGTGAAGGACGGCCGCGCGAAATTCCAGGGCAAGGCCTCGATGCCCATGCCGATCACCGTGAGCTACGACGTCACGGTGCGCGACGGCAAGCTCAGCGGCGAAAACGCCAACGGCCCCTTCGGCAGCTTCCCCCTCACCGGCACGCGGCCCCAGGCGCGGTAGCCGGGGCCATCGAAGGGCGGAGGGCCTGGCTCTTGCGGGCGGGACGACAGACCCCGGAGCGGCGCGCGCTGCTCTCCTAAGCCTTCTTCCGGGGCCCGCGCGCCTGGTACAAACCGGAATCGGCACGGACGTTTCCGATCAACAGCCGCCCCCGAACCGCAAGACGTTCCGGGCGGGCTGGAACACGCGATCGACAAGCGCTTCTCGTTTTATGGCTTTGCAGGCTATACCCATATCGATTCCAACGTGCCGACCCGCGACTACCGGGGCTTCGTCGGCCGTCTGGGCATCCGCTGGAACATCGGCCTTACCAACTGACCGCAACAGCACCGGGAGCCAGGCAATGAACAGGTTTACCGCCGTTACCGCCCCAACCGCCGCTCTGGCCCTTGCCCTCGCGACCGGGCTGGCCACGCTCGCCGGCTGCGCGGCGGACGGCGCCCCGCCGCCGTCTGCAGGCCCGGCACCCACGCCTTCCGCCAGCCCCGCTGTTCTGGCAGGCACCTCCTGGAAACTCGTGCAGTTCCAGTCCTCGGATGACGCCCAGGGCACCAGTACGCCGGGGGAGGGTCGGAGCTATACCCTGGAGTTCGCCGCCGACGGCGCGCTGGGGATGCAGTTGGACTGCAATCGCGGGCGCGCCACTTACACGGCGGCGCCCAGCGGAGAAGGCGGCACCCTGTCGATCGGTCCGGTCGCCTCCACGCGCGCACTCTGCCCGCAGCCGGACATCGGCCAGACCCTTGCCGCCCGCTTGCCCGACGTGGCCAGCTATACTTTGCGCGGCGGCCACTTGTTCCTTGCCCTCAAGATGGATGGCGGCATCTTCGAACTCGCGCCGCTCTGAGCCGCCCGGCGTGACATCCCGCACTTTCGGTACCGACCGCCGACAGGGCCGAGCCTGGTTGGCGCGCATCTGCATGGCGCTGGCCGCAGCCTGCTGTCTCGTCGGTGCCGCGCCGCCGCAGCACCCTTCCGTCCCGGAAGTGCTGGCCTCGGCCGTCCCCGCCGTGCGCCAGAAGGACGCGCCCCCTCCGCCGCCCAAAGCCGACGACGCCTCCGACCCCGCCCTCACCGCCGGCTTCGAGGCCGATGCCGCCAGTGCCAAGGCCATCCTGCGCAAGCCCCCCAGCCGCTTCGACTACGACGAAGTGCACAAGCTCAACCTGCTGCGCGACCGTCTGGCCGCCGACCGCGACCTGGCGCGCGAACTGGCCGATCGCAGCAACCTGGACGCGCGGATCATCCAGGCCCAGATCAATGCCCTCGGCCCGCTGCCCGAAACCGGCAAGACCGAGGCCTCGGCCATTACCCAGCAGCGCAAGGTACTGGACGCAAAGCTCTCCGTAGCGCTCGCCCCGGTGCTGCGCGCCCGAGAGGCGCAGGCGCGCGCGGCAACGCTGGTGACCGATCTCGACAACCGGATCTCTACCATCGAACGCCTGCGCAAGGGCGAGCGCGCCCGCTCGGTGCTGGACCCGCGGCTGTGGGTGGATTTTGCCTGGGACGTGTCGCACGGCATGAGCCTGGTGGCTCACAATGTGGCCGGGGCCTACGCTAAGGAAGGCTTCGGCGGCCTGGTCGGCCGCCTGCTGGGCGCCACGGCGCTGGTGCTGCTTGGGCCGTTCGCATCCACCTGGGCCTTGCGCGCGGGCAGCCGCGCGCTGGAAAAGCGCATTCCCACCAGCCAGCAGCTTTCAAGCCGCCTGCCTCTCGTCGTGCTGGAGGACGTGACCGGCGCAATCGTGCTGTTCTTCGGCATCGGCTGCACCATCGGCGCATTCGTCCTCGTCCTGAAGCCGTTCATGGCCATGCCAGCGCTGGTCACGCTGAGCGTGCTGCTGGTGCTGGCGGCGCTGATGGTCGCCATCGCCCACTGGCTGGGCCGCAGCACGCTGCGATCCCCCTTCACGGAACTGCGACTGGTGCAATTGCGGCCGGAACTGGTGGACAAGGGCGTCTCGACCGTCCGCTGGATCGGCATCGTCATGGCACTGGAGGCCGTGGTGGAGGGGCTGGAGCAGGGCGGCTTCGCCTCCGGCACCGTGATCGACCTGATCTCCGCCCTGCTGCTGATCGGCGGAGGCTGGTTGATCTGGACCCTGGCCAACCTGCTGCGCGACGGCCGCCAGGAAGAGGCGCACGAAAAACACACCGTAGGCGATGCCCTCGATTTCGCCGCCCCGTTCAGCCGTGTCCTGAAACTCCTGGTGATCGGCAGCGTGAGCGCCGCCGCGATCGGCTACATCGTGCTCGCGCGCGAGATCTTTTCCGACGTCGTTGCCTCCATCGCCATCATCGCCATCGCCATCTTCCTCCACCGCCTGATCTCCGCCGTGCTGGACATGCTCGCCCAGGGCCGGCTCAAGCGTTATCACCGCACCCTGCACATCATCCCGATGGTGACGGGACTGCTGCTCACGCTCGGCACGCTGCCGCTGCTGGCCGTGACCTGGGGCTACAACAGCCGCGAGATCGGCGACGGCATCGTGGCGCTGCGCAGCGGCGTGACCATCGGCCGCGTCAACCTTTCTGCCGGAGACGTGCTGACCTTCTTCTTCGTTTTCCTGGGCGGTTACGCGATCACCCGCTGGCTCAAGCGCGTGCTGGACCTGACGGTGCTGCCGCAGTTCGGGCTGGACCGCGGCTCGCAGGCCTCGATCGTGACGATGATCGGCTATGTCGGCGTCGTCCTCGCCACCGTGCTCGCCATCGCCAGTACCGGACTGGACCTGTCGAGCCTGACCTTCGTGGCCGGGGCGCTTTCGGTGGGGCTGGGCTTCGGCCTCCAGTCCACCGTCGAGAACTTCACGAGCGGGATCATCCTGCTGGTCGAACGGCCGATCCGCGAGGGCGACTGGATCGAGGTCGGGAATTTCTCGGGCATCGTGCGCAAGGTCTCGGTGCGGTCCACCCATCTGGAGAGCTTTGACCGCCACCAGATCATCATACCCAATTCCCAGCTCATCACCGGCAGCGTCAAGAACCTAAGCCTGGGCGCGGCTCTGGCCCGTGTGGTGGTGCCGGTGAACGTGGCCTACGGCTCGGATCTGGAGAACGTGCGCATCGTCCTGCTCGACATCGCCGCCACCCATGCGGGCGTGCTGCAATCGCCCGCACCCACGGTGACGCTGGACGGCTTTGCGGAAAGCGCCGTCAACTTGCGCCTGCTCGTCTTCGTGCCCGATGCGACGGATGGTTCCGCGATCGCCTCGCAGCTCCGCTTCACGATTGCCCAGCGGTTCGGCAAGGAAGGCATCCAGATGCCCTTCCCCCAGCGCGAAATCCACATCCGCAAGGATCGGGACGCCTAGCCAGGCCAGTTGCGCGCGACGGGAAAACGCCCTGCGGCCCGCTCAATCTCCGGCGATGGTCATCCCGTCGACGCGCAAGGTCGGCACGTTGATGGCGCGGTGCCATTCCAGGTCGTTGGCGGCGCTGAGGCCCGCGAACATCGCCAGCAGGTTGCCCGCCACCGTGAACTCCGCGATCGGTCCTGCGATCTGACCGCCGACGATGCGGAAGCCCGAAGCGCCCCGGCTGTAATCGCCGGTCACGCCGTTGACGCCGTGGCCGATCAGTTCGGTGATGTAGACCCCGTCCTCGATGTCCGCCATCAGCGCTTCCGGCGTCGCCGTGCCGGGCTGGAGATGCAGGTTGCCCACCGAGACGCCCGGCGCCCCGCCGCCGCCGCGCGCGGCGTGGCCGGTCGGCGCAAGGCCGAGCTGGCGGGCCGAGGCGCTGTCCAGCAGCCAGCCGGTAAGGCGGCCGTCTTCCACCAGGTTGCGCGTCCGCGTGGCCAGTCCCTCGCCGTCGAACGGGCGCGAACGCAGGCCGCGCCGCGTGTGGGGTTCCTCCACCAGGACGATGCCCGGCGCGAAGATCTGTTCTTCCAGGCGGTCGAGCAGGAAGCTGGAGCGGCGCGCGATGGCGCTGCCGGAAATGGCGCCCGTGAGATGACCGATCAGCGAGCCGCCCACCCGCGGGTCGAAGACGACCGGCATCGGCCCGCTGGCCATGCGCCCCGGATTGAGGCGGGCCACGGCGCGTTCGCCGGCCAGCGCGCCGATCTCGGCGGGCGGCGGCAGATCCTCGCGGTGATGTGCCGAGCGCCAGGCATAGTCACGCTGCTTGGCCGAACCTTCTCCCGCCACGATCGACACGCTGACCGAGTGGCTGGTGGAGCCATAGGCGCCGGCAAAGCCATGGCTGGTGGCGAGCGCGAAGACACCGCTGCCGGCGCTGGCTGTGGCGCCATCGGAGTTGGAGACGCCGGCAATCGCGCGGGCGGCTTCCTCCGCCTCCAGCGCGGCGGCGCGCAGCGCCTGCGGGCTGGGCTCGGCCGGGTCCAGCAGGTCGAGTTCGGGCCAGGGCGCGCGGGTCAGCAGGTCTTCAGGCGCCAGCCCCGCGAAAGCGTCTTCGGGCGCTGCCTTGGCCATGGACAGGGCGCGGGCGGCGAGTTCGTCGAGCGCCTGGGGGGAAAGATCGGAGGAACCGATGCTGGCCGAACGCCTGCCGACGAAGACGCGCAGGGAAATATGCTCGCTTTCGGACCTTTCGACATCTTCCAGATTGCCCAGGCGCACCTGGATCCCCTCGGACGAACTGGCGCCGAACACGGCGTCGGCGGCATCGGCGCCGGCCTTGCGTGCACGGTCGGCGAGGTCCTGGGCGCGGTCGAGCGCTTCCTGGGGGCTGAGCATCTCTTCGGGTCTCCATGCCCTGCGAGACCGGCGCGATACCGGCACAGGGGGAGCGCAGCCCTAAACTCCGCGGCGGCCGAGCGCAAATCTCGCGTGAGGATCGTTCACGCCGTCAGCAGGGAAAGGCCCTTGAACAGCCCGGTGATCGCGAAAGGCAGCCCGATTGCCAGCACCCACAGGAGTATGCGGTCGCGGCGAAAATAGGGGCCCAGCGCGGGATCGTGGGCCTGCTCGTCGTCCAGCCGGTTCCAGCGCGCCTCGAACCGGCGGCAGGCCGGAATGATCGCGACCACCAGGATCACCAGCGCAAGATAGGGCAGCAGCGATTCGCCATGGGCCTTGAGCGCGCCCACCGTCACGAAAATCTGCAATGCGGTGTAGACCAGCAGGGCATAGGCGATGTTGTCGCTCATCTTGCGGCGCCAGTCGGTCTTCGACCAGTCGTGCATGGAACCGCCTTCGGGCGCCACGGGCTTGTCGGGAAGATGGCCGCCGCGCGATGCGGCAAGCGGATCGGGCAGGGAACCGCGCGCATCCAGGGGTCGGTTCCGGGGCAGGATCCCGGTGCGAGGCGCCGTATCTTGTTTGCCGATCCTGTCCATCATGGTTGTCCCGTCTTGTCTGCGACCTTTGATCTGTCCTGGAACCCACTAGATCACTTGAGCGGGTGGATTTCAAGTTTACCCTACAACCCGCAACAATCTTGCCCGGTTCCGCAAATGCGCCGAACCATGCAGGAAACCTGCCATTTGCCTCCATATCCGGGAATTGCCCGCTTGCCGAGCAACGGGGGCATGCGTAAACCGCTCTGAACATGACCGGAACCACCGAACTCCCCCCGCACCCGGCTGACTCCGGGCCGGACCGCCAAGGTGCAGGCCACCACGTGCCAACCGTCGCCGAAGCCGGCGGACTCGAAGTGATCTCGATCGCCAAGAGCTACGACAAGCGCGCGGTGCTTACCGACATCTCGCTGTCCGTCGCCAAGGGAGAGGTTCTCGGCCTGCTCGGCCCCAACGGCGCCGGCAAGACGACCTGCTTCTATTCGATCATGGGCCTGGTGCGCCCCGATTCGGGCCGCATCCTGATGGACGGCGTCGACGTGACGCGCTTGCCGATGTACCGCCGCGCCGTGCTCGGCCTCGGTTACCTGCCGCAGGAAACCTCCATCTTCCGCGGCCTGACGGTGGAACAGAACATCGGCGCCGTGCTCGAACTCAACGAGCCCGACAAGAACGTCCGCGCCAGCGAGCTGGAACGCCTGCTCGACGAATTCGGCCTCACCCGCCTGCGCTCCAGCCCGGCCATGGCGCTTTCGGGCGGCGAGCGCCGCCGCTGCGAAATAGCGCGCGCGCTGGCGGCCAAGCCCTCGATCATGCTGCTGGACGAACCGTTCGCCGGCATCGACCCGCTGTCCATCTCCGACATCCGCGACCTCGTGCGCGATCTCAAGACGCGCGGCATCGGCGTGCTCATCACGGACCACAACGTGCGCGAGACGCTCGACATCGTCGACCGTGCCTGCATCATCTACGGTGGCCAGGTCCTGTTCGCCGGCAGCCCCGAAGCCCTGGTGGCGGACGAAAACGTGCGCCGGCTATACCTCGGCGAAGGCTTCACGCTGTGACCCTCGCGGCAGGCTCATGCCTGTCGAAAGGCCCGCTCACGCAGGCCCGCTAGGCCATGGCCCTGGGACCGCGCCTGGACCTCAGGCAAAGCCAGTCGCTGGTCATGACCCCGCAGCTCCAGCAAGCGATCAAGCTGCTGGCGCTGTCCAACCTCGAAGTGGAAACCTTCATCGGCGAAACGCTGGAGGCCAACCCCCTGCTCGACGTGGGCGGCGAACCGGCTGCACCGGCCTCCGAAACCGTCGACGTGCCCGAAGAAGCGCGCCGCACCACGCTTGAGGAATCGCCGGTGGACCGGCTCATCGGCGAAGGGCGGGGAGAGGACGACCGCCCGCTCGATATCGACGCTTCCGCGCTCGACCGCGACCGCGACACCGGGGAATGGTCCGCCGACCTGCGCCTCGGCGGCGGCGAGGAACTGCCCGCCATCGAGGAACGCGGCCGGGGCGAAGCGACCTTGGTGGAGCACCTCGAAGCACAAGTCGGCGCTGCCACCGGCGACCCTCTGCTGGCCGGGATCGCCCGCTACCTGATCGGGCAACTGGACGAAGCGGGCTACCTGCCGGTCGCGCTCGCGGAAATCGCGGAAGACCTCGCCGTCGATCCGGCCGAGGCGGAGGCGGCACTGGCCGTCGTCCATTCGCTCGATCCCACCGGCGTCGGCGCGCGAACCCTGTCCGAATGCATCGCTCTCCAGGCGCGGGAGGCCGACCGCCTCGACCCGCTGATGGCGCGGCTGATCGACAATCTCGACTTGCTCGCGCGCGGCGAACTGGCCCGGCTCAAGCGGATCTGCGGCGTGGACGATGAGGATTTCGCCGACATGCTGTCCGAGCTGCGCGGCTACGACCCGAAACCCGGCCTGCGCTTCGGCGGCGAACCCAGCGCCGCCGTCACCCCGGATATCCTCGTCACGCCGCGCAGCGACGGCGGCTGGAATGTCGCCGTCAACCAGGCCAGCCTGCCGCGCCTGATCGTCAACCGCAGCTACTACGTGGAATTGAAAGGCACATGCGCCGACAAGGGCTCGCGCGCCTGGCTCTCGGAAAAACTGGCGGATGCGAACTGGCTGATCAAGGCGCTGGACCAGCGGCAGAAGACCATCCTGAAAGTCGCCAGCGAACTGGTGAAGCAGCAGGAAGGCTTTTTCAGCGGCGGCATATCGCAGCTCAGGCCGCTGACTTTGCGCACCGTGGCCGAGGCGATCGGCATGCACGAATCGACCGTCAGCCGCGTCACCTCGAACAAATATCTCAGCTGCCCGCGCGGGACTTACGAACTGAAGTTCTTCTTCACCTCGGGCGTCGCCGCCACCGGCGGCGAAGGCGCTTCGGCCGAGGCGGTCAAGGCGGCCATCCGCCGCCTTGTCGACGCCGAAGATCCGAAAGCCATCCTGTCCGACGATGCCCTGGTGGACCTGCTGAAGGACAAAGGCTTCGAACTGGCCCGCCGCACCGTCGCCAAGTACCGCGAGGCCATCGGGCTGGGCAGTTCGGTGCAGCGCCGCCGCCAGAAGGCTATTGCTGCGGTGCGGTAAGAACTAAGCAAGCAGATGATAAACAAGACATGTTAAATGCTTGTTGTGCTTAGTATAATTCTATTTGAATTGTTTCGATTCGTGATAGCCTTCTTTCCATGAAGTGCACCGGACTTGCGACCAACCGCAAGCTCGTGACGTCGCAAGAACGCGGTGCACCCATGGAGAGGATTGCCGATGTCCTACGTCGATCGACATTCCACAAAAAGTCTGGCCAACGGAAGCCAGAAGGCGCTCACCGGCGGCATCGTGGCCTTGATACAGGGTGGGCTCGTCCTCGCCCTGGTCAACGGTTTCGCGGTCACCCTGCTCAGGAGCGATCCGCCGAAGAACCCCGAAGCGACCCAGATCAGGCTGGAACCGATCCCGGTTCCACCTCCTCCCGAACCCCAGGCGCAGCCCGATAGGCCCGTGGATCAGCCGCTGCTGACCGCCCCGACGCCGCGAATCCAGCTTCCTGCCCAGGATCCGGTTCAGGTCTCCACCACGGTGCCCACGGCCACGCCCAGCGCCTTCGAACCCACGGAGAGAGTCGCGGTGGCGCTGCCCACGCCAACCGAGACCCCGGCCCGGTTCCAGCCGCGCGGGGCGCTTCCCAGCAATGCCGCATCGGGCTGGGTCACCACGCAGGACTACCCCACCGCGGATTTGCGCGCCGAACACCAGGGCAGCGTCCGTTTCAGGCTCGACATCGATGCGCGCGGGCGCGTCAGCCAATGCGCCATCGTCGCGTCGAGCGGCTTCACCGGCCTCGACGAGGCCACCTGCAAATACGTCAGCAGGCGTGCCCGGTTCGAACCGGCCACCAATGCCGAAGGCCAGGCGGCCTCCGGCAGTTACCTGGGGACGATCCGCTGGATCATCCCGCGGGACTGACCTCTAAACCCCCAGAGGTCACCCGCCCGGAGCGGCACCGCTTCCGCACTTTGTGTGCCGCTCCGGCTGATGCTCCCGCCCTCGGTGGGGGATGGGCCTGCTTCGCATGTCGCGGAGCAGGCCCGCTTCTTTCTTTACCCGCTTCTCTCATGGCCCGGATCGGCCCTTCTCGGGACAATTCCCTAGCGCCCCTTCGGACTTGATACACTGCATCGCTTTAGCTCTCGGCAGGAACGCCCTCTTCCGCCGGGAGCCGCCTGATGATTCCGAAGAGCTTCCATTTCATCTGGGTGGGCGACGAGGCCCGCCGCCCCGACAATTGCATCGAGACCTGGCGCGCTGCCCATCCCGATTGGCAGTTTCGCCTCTGGGGCAACGCCGAACTGGACGGGCGCAACTGGGTGAACGCGGCTCACATGCGGCAGATGGCCCCGCGCGAACTCAACGGCGTGGCAGACATGATGCGCTGGGAAATCCTGCTCGAACATGGCGGCCTGGTTTTCGATGCCGATTCGATCTGCCTGCGCCCGCTCGACGAAACCCTGCTCGACTGCGAGGCGTTCGCCTGCTGGGAAAGCGAAATCGCCCGCCCCGGCCTGATCGCCGCCGGCTATTTCGGATGCGAGGCCGGCAATGGCTTCGTGCGGCAAATCGTCGAGGACATCGCCGCCAGCCCCTCGGTCATCGGCGACATGGCCTGGAAAACCGTGGGCCCGCAGCGCCTGACCGACTGCTACCGCAAGTTCGCCTATACCCCGCTGCGCATCTACCCGAGCCACATGTTCATCCCGCGCCACTTCACGGGCGTGACGTATGGCGGCAGCGACCCGGTCTATGCCCATCAACTCTGGGGTTCCACCCTGCGCACTTACGAGGACATGCACAGGACCGACATCGGCGCCATGGCAAGCCAGTCCCGGCAGCCCCCGGAAACGGCGCCTCCATCGCCGCCGGCAGTGACAGCACCCACTCCGGCAGTGCCATCGCCATCACCCCCGCCGCGCGCATCTTCGCTCGAAGGCATCCACGCCCCGTACTTCCTGCAGCGCGTGCAAGTGGGCGCCGAACTGGCCTCGCTCGGCAGGATGGAGGTTCTCGCCAGCCTGCTCGCCGGTCAACGGGTGCTGCATGTGGGCTGCGCGGACTGGCCGATTACCGATCCGCGAACCTCGCTTCATGTCCAGCTTGAAGCGCATTGCCGGCAACTCGATGGGCTCGATCCCCATGGCGAGGCGCTGGAACAGCTGCGGCCGTTCGTGACAGGACGGCTGTTCACCGACTTCGCGCAAGTCACGGACAGCTACGATGTCGTGCTCGTTCCCGAAGTGATGGAGCATGTCGCGGACGTCGAGGCGTTCCTCGGCCAGATCGCGGCGGTGGACGCCAATCTCTTCCTCATTTCCGTGCCTGACGCCTTCCAGTGCCGGTCGCGCCATTTCGACTACGTGGCCGAAACCGAGACGTTCCTGGAAGCCGTCCACCCCGATCACAATGTCTGGTATACGCCTTATACTTTCGCCAATACCCTGCGGAAATACAGCGGCCTGGAATTGCAGCGGATGTGGTTCTTCAACCGCATCTCGCTTCTCGCGCTTCTGAGCAAGCCGGTGCAGGCCGCGCCGCCGTGAGCGAAGCCCGGGGGCCGCAACCCTCGGCCGAGAGCCGCAACACGCCGCCTTGATGCGCCTCTATGACTCCATCACACTCGGCTTGCTGGAGCGCTCGATCATGCCAGTCGTGCTCTGCCCGTCCCACGTATAGAAGGCGTGGCTCTGCTGGACGAGCGGGAAGTCCGCGGGCCAATCCACCGGCTTGGCGAACCCGCCGCGCGAACGGACATTGACGAATGTCGTGCCCGCGATCGCCACGCGGCGGCCGTTGACGGTTTCGAGCACGCAGGACACATCCTCGCCGCCGGTGACGAAGCGGCGCAGCCACGGCACTTCCACCGGGCGCGCGGGGGTGCGGACACCGTCGGTATCGATGATCCAGCCCTCGGCATAGTTCGGCTCGCCGTCCTCGCGCGGGGGATAGATATTGAAACCGAAGGCGCGGCCATCGGGAAAGACCGCCGATTGCCAGCAATGGCCCCAGAAACCGGCGAAGGCGCGAAAGCCGGTGCGCCGAATGCGCAGCCCGTTGCCCTTGAACGGGCGGACCACGCCGTCGACGGTGAGCGTGCCGCTGCAGCGAAAGAGCTGCTCGTAGCGCGGGCTCATGAAGCTGCCCTGCTCGCCGCCAAGCGCTGCGGCCGCTTCGGGCAGGAGCGATCCCGGCACCCAGGGCGGCGCGGCCATGTCCATTTCGGCCGCGATCTCCAGGTCGCTCCAGCGGGTTTCCTTGAAATCGGGATCGTCGATTATGGCCTGTGCCGAAGTCTCCGCCGCCTGCCCCCGGTAGGAGACGGTCCAGCGGCGGAAGGGGTCCTCGCATTCGAAGCGGACCGGGCCAGTGCCGCGCACGGTCGGGCGGCCATCGGCACCGTAAGGTGCATGAACCGCTCCGTCCCCGCGTTTCGAGAGCAGGCGGCCATCGGCAAAGGCAACGTCGAGCCAGAATTCGTGCCTGTCCCAGGCATTGCCGACCGCCTCGACGCCGATCCGCATGGCGAAGAGGCCGTTCTCCTCCTCGATCCACACGTTCACGGCATCGCGCAGCCCGTCATCGGGCTTTTCCGCGACGACGAACTCGCGTTCTTCCGGGACGCCGCCGGTAAGATCGAATGCTGCGGTGGCCATGGCTCTCCCTTCCCTGTGTCGGGAAAGGAGGCTGTCATGGCGAAGACGTCAGGTCACGCCCGGGCGCGTACGCCGGGGCGATGACTCGTCAGGCGTAGGGCGGCTTGTGAAGACCCTGGGGGCTGGTGGTGAAGATCTCGCAGCCGGTTTCGGTGATGCCGATCGAATGCTCGAACTGCGCCGACAGCGACTTGTCGCGCGTCACTGCCGTCCAGCCGTCGGACAGCAGCTTTACCGGCGGCTTGCCCAGGTTGATCATCGGTTCGATGGTCATGAACATGCCGGGCTTCAGCAGCGGCCCGGTGCCGGGGCGGCCGGCATGCACGACTTCGGGTGCGTCGTGGAACAGGCGGCCGAGGCCGTGGCCGCAGAATTCGCGCACGACGCCGTAGCGGAACGACTCGGCATAGGCCTGGATCGCCGCGCCGATGTCACCCACGCGGTTGCCGGGCCGGGCCTGCTCGATGCCGATCATCAGGCATTCGTATGTCACCTCGACCAGGCGGCGCGCCTTCAGCGAGACATCGCCCGCCAGGTACATGCGGCTGGTGTCGCCGTGCCAGCCGTCCAGCAGCGGCGTAACGTCGATATTGACGATATCGCCGTCCTTGATCGCCTTGTCGGAGGGAATTCCGTGGCAGACCACATGGTTGATCGAGATGCAGCACGAATGGGCATAGCCGCGGTAGCCCAAAGTGGCGGGCACGGCGCCGCCGTCCAGCGTAAGTTCGCGCACTTTGTCGTCGATGGCGGCCGTGGTCACGCCCGGCTGCACCATCGGTGCGATCTCGTCGAGGATCATGGCGGCAAGGCGGCCGGCCTTGCGCATGCCCTCGAAGCCCTCGGGGCCGTGCAGCTTGATGGTGCCGTCGCGCAGGACGGTTTCGCTTCCGGGTTCGACGGTCTGGTATTCGGTCATGAGGGCTACATAACAATTGCGCGCGCAAAATGCGAGATCACGCGTGAGCGCGCGCTATTGCCTTTCGTGCCTTCCTATTTCGCCACCGAGAAGCTGGATCGGTACTGCGGCTTGAGAGCGGCCATGACCGCGCCCGTCACCGGCACCGTCACTTCATAGCTGCCCTCAGCATAAGGACCGGCATTGTAGGGCGGCACGAGCAGGCCGATGCGGTCGAACGTCTGCCGGTTGGTCGAGCCCAGGATCACCACCTGTTCCACCGGATCGATGCATTCGGAGAACATCTCGTCGCTCTTGTCGATCGGGCCGCCGCGGCGCTTGACGCGCTCCTTGTCGAGCGCGGCGCAGAACGGGGTGCGCAGCGCCTTGGACAGGGCTTCCTTGCTGGTGAAGAGGTCGATCGGCTTGCGCGCGGTTTCGGCATGGCGATCCCAGAGAAGCCCATCGAAAGCGGTCATGCCATGAGCACCGCCCGAATAGACGTAGGATTCCGAAGACAGCGAGAGCCACCCCGGCAGGCTGGTCACGACCTTCCAGTCCTCGCCGTAGCTGTAGGTGTGGTAGGGGAAGTCGTTCTTCTTCGCTTCGGCCTGCCCTTCTTTGGCGCTGCTCACCAGATCCGCGCGGGACGTATCGAGCTGCTGGTCGAGATTGGCCTTGAGCCCTGGAATCGCGCCTGCGGCATCGGGATAGGAATAGGAGAATTCGTAAAGATCGTTCTCGGTCTTCTCCGCGCGGCCGCCGCCCACGACGACGTCACCGGCCTCGGTGCTGGTCTCCGTCGTCGTTTCGGTAGCGCTCTCGGTCTGGGCCGAAATCCCGGCCGATGCGGTTTCCGACGGGGCAGGAACGGACTTTTCGCCCTTGCAGCCGCTCACCAGCAGGGCCGCAGTTGCAGCGGAGACAAGACACCAGGCACCAGATCGCATCATTTTTCCTCTCGGCTCATGCTCGCAGCAAGGCTAGAGAATGGGACCATGACCGACAAGAACGCATTGATTCAGCCCGATCGCGGCCAGAAGGCCGTCGCCATCCACCTCGTTTCCAAGGACGGGGAGAAGGATGGACTGGAACAATTCATCAAGGGCCTGTCGGTTTCGCAGCGCGCCGCGCTCGAAGCGCAGAAATTCGTGGGCGATGCGGGAAGCCATGCGATCCTTCCCGATGGTGACGGCTGGCTTGTGGCCGCAGGCGTATCCGATCCGGCCAGGCTCACCACCTGGTGCCTGGCGAAGCTGGCCGATGTCCTGCCCGCCGGCACTTATCGCCGCGCCGGCGCCGATGGCGCCAAGGCCGAGATCGGCAAGGCCGCGCTGGGCTGGATCGCCGGGCAATACCGTTTCGACCGCTACCGCTCCGAGCCGTCCGAGGAAGGTCCGCGCATTCTCCTGACCACCGAGGTCAAGGCGATCGACGCGGTGATCGCCGAGGGCGAGGCAATCGAGCTGGTCCGCGATCTCGTCAACACCCCGGCCGAGGACATGGGCCCGGGCCAGCTCGAAACCGAGGCGGAATCGCTCGCCAAGGCGTTCCGTGCGGAGGTGAAGATCACCCGCGGAGAAATGCTGGAGCGCGAATACCCGATGGTCCATGCCGTCGGCCGTGCGGCTGGCCGTGCCCATGCACCGCGCCTGATCGAGCTGGAATGGGGCGATCCCAAGCATCCCAGGATCGCCGTCGTCGGCAAGGGCGTCTGCTTCGATTCGGGGGGCCTCGACATCAAGCCCGGCGCGGGAATGCTGCTGATGAAGAAGGACATGGGCGGCGCCGCGCACGCCCTTGCCCTCGCCCGCCTGATCATGGGCGCGAACCTGCCGGTGCGCCTGCATCTGGTGATCCCGGCGGTGGAGAACGCCATCGCCGGCAATTCCTTCCGCCCCGGAGACGTGCTGCGCAGCCGCGCCGGCATCACCGTGGAAATCGGCAATACCGATGCCGAAGGCCGCCTGATCCTGGGTGACGCGCTCACCCGCGCCGGCGAGAAGGAGCCTGAACTGGTGATCGACTTCGCCACGCTCACCGGCGCCGCGCGCGTCGCCGTCGGCCCGGACCTGCCCGCCCTGTTCGCCCGCGATGACAAGACCGCGCAGGACATTCTCGATGCCGGGCTTTCCGTGGACGATCCCTGCTGGCGCCTGCCGCTCTACGATGGCTACCGCGAATACCTGAAGTCCGACATTGCCGACATCAACAATGCCGGCTCCAGCGGCTTCGCCGGGGCCAGCACGGCGGCGCTGTTCATGGACCGTTTCGTGCCGAAGGGCATGGACTGGGCCCACTTCGACACGTTCGCCTGGCGTCCCGCCGCCAAGCCCGGCCGTCCCAAGGGTGGAGACGCCCTCGGCCTGCGGGCGGCGTGGCTGATGTTGCAGCGGCGCTACACCGGCGAGGGCCGCTGAACTTGCGTCTTGGCCATGCCCCCGCTAAGCGCGCGCATCTTTGCATTTGGAGAAGCACCCGCGTTGGCCACTGAGGATTCCTATACCCGCCCTCCCCGGATCGATGGACTGCTGGCCATGACCGGACCGAGTGTGACCGCGGATCCCGGATGCCTTCCCGTGCGCGGCGATCTGGCGCACATCAAGCTGGCCGGTCTCTACTTCGTGCCGCACTATGCCGTGCCTATGCCGCATGTGGTGCTGGACGGCGCCGTGCTGCGGGTGATGAGCCGCGCCGATGCCGAAGCGATTCGCGACCTGCCCTCGGGCGACACGTTCAACGTGCTCGACATGGCGGGCAACTGGGCCTGGGGCCAGCTGGGCGAAGACGGCCAGGTGGGCTATGTCGCGCTCGACGCATTGAAGGCACATAGCTGATGACGAAGACGGTCTTCATCGACGGCGCCGCCGGAACCACCGGCCTCGAGATCGCCGAACGGCTTGCCGGCCGCGCCGAGTTCGAACTGATCGTCCTCGATGAAGCGCGCCGCAAGGACGACACGGCCCGCGCCGAAGCGCTGAACGCGGCTGAATTCGTGATCCTCTGCCTGCCCGACGAAGCCGCCAAGGCCGCCGTGGGCATGATCCGCAATGAGACCACCCGCGTGATCGATGCGTCCTCGGCGCACCGCGTGGCGCCGGACTGGACCTACGGTTTCCCGGAAGTGATCGGCCGCGACGCCGTGGCCGCCGCGCGCTTCGTCAGCAATCCCGGCTGCTATCCCACGGGCTTCATCGGCCTCGTCGCGCCGCTGGTGAAGGCGGGGCTGCTGCCTGCCGACTGGCCTTACGTCTGCCACGCCGTCTCGGGCTATTCCGGCGGCGGCAAGGCACTGATCGCCCGTTTCGAGGAAGACCGCGACGTGGCCTTCCGCGCCTACGGCCTGGCGCTGGGCCACAAGCATGTGCCTGAGATGGTGGCGCATGTCGGCCTGTCGATCGAACCGATCTTCGCGCCGGCCGTCGTCCCCGCGCATCGCGGCATGCTGGTGGAAGTGCCGCTGCACTTGTCCGCCATGCCCAAGGCGGGATCGCCGGCCGATCTTCGCGCCGCCCTGGCCGATTTCTATGCGGACAGCACGATCGTCTCCGTGATCGACGACCAGCCCGACGAGCTGCTCCTGCGGGCCTCGATGGCGCCGGTGGACACGCTGACGCTGCGCGTACTGGGTGCCAGCGACGGATCGCAGGCACGCCTCGTCGCCATGCTCGACAATCTCGGCAAGGGCGCGAGCGGGGCTGCGGTGCAGAACCTCAACCTCATGGCGGGCCTCCCCGAGACCGCCGGGCTGAGACTCTAAACCCCAATATGTCGACCGCGCAAAGAAGGCGCCGGAAGCCCCAGCGGTTTCCGGCGCCTTCTTGCGTTATCTTATAGGCCTCGCTTTTCGCTTGCCCCCTCCCCATTCGTTCGCCCGTGCGTTCCTCCAGCTTTCCCCACCTCTTCGTCATTGCGAGCGCAGCGAAGCAATCCAGGGCGGCGCGGCGCGACTCTGGATTGCTTCGCTGCGCTCGCAATGACGAAGAGGTGGGTGCTGCACTCGCGGAGCAGGGAGGCATGCGGCCAGCACGGGGGTGACGGGTTCGAAGCAAGCCTTCCCTCGCCCCCACAGCACCCGTGCACAATTTTGAGGCAGGGCGTGCCCGAAACTTGAACACATAATGTCGCCAACCCGGCGCCGCTCGCATGACTCAGAGCATTTGGGATGTCGAAACCTACGATTCCGGTCTTTTCGCGGCTGCACAGTTGGCCTACGAGAGGGCCATCCGCATTGGCACGATTCTTGATGGGAATCGCGCGCGAGGCATCTGGTTCCCGGACCGGAATTGTCTTCGGAAAAAGATCCGGGACCATGCAGGGGTCAACACAGGCGTGAAAAAGATCGAAGCTATCATCAAGCCGTTCAAGCTGGACGAAGTGAAGGAAGCACTGCACGAAGTTGGCGTTTCGGGCATCACCGTCACGGAAGCCAAGGGCTTCGGCCGCCAGAAGGGCCATACCGAACTCTATCGCGGCGCCGAATACGTCGTCGACTTCCTGCCCAAGGTGAAGCTCGAAGTGGTCGTTCCCGACGCACTGGCCGAACGCGTGGTGGAAGCCATTGCCGACGCCGCGCAAACGGGACGCATCGGTGACGGCAAGATCTTCGTCGTGCCGGTCGAAACCGCCGTGCGCATCCGCACCGGCGAGCGGGACGACGACGCCCTGTAAATCACGGAAAGCGAAAAGGCTTCGCCCGCGAAGGATTTTCGAAAGCGCAGGACCAGAAGGGCGGGCTTTCCCGCCGCCTGTCGCATCCAAGCCGGCGTGTGCCGGAATTCGATTGCCCGGCTTCGGCAGGATCGAAATGATCCTCCGGGCCGGAGCGGGACGAACCGGCGGGGGCCGGGTCTTCCCGTGGACAATGCAACACCAAAGCCTCTTTCGGGATCGGAAGAGCATCACTGGAGACTACTCTAATGGCTAGTGCAAAGGACGTCCTCAAGAGGATCAAGGACGAAGAGATCGAGTGGGTTGACCTGCGTTTCACCGACCCCAAGGGCAAGTGGCAGCACCTCACCATGGTCGCTTCGATCCTCGGCGAGGACGAGCTGGAAGACGGCCTGATGTTCGACGGTTCGTCGATCGAAGGCTGGAAGGCCATCAACGAGTCGGACATGATCCTCAAGCCCGACCTCGACGCCGTCTATGTCGATCCGTTCTCGGCCACCCCGATGCTCATCCTGTTCTGCGACATCGTGGAACCCTCGACCGGCGACCTCTACGCCCGCGATCCGCGCTCGACCGCGAAGCGCGCCGAGGCCTTCGTCAAGTCGGCCGGTTTCGGCGACACCGTCTATGTCGGCCCGGAAGCCGAATTCTTCATGTTCGACGACGTGAAGTTCTATGACGGCTACGAAGGCAACGGCTTCAAGCTGGACGACATCGAACTGCCGGGCAACTCGGACAAGTCGTACGACACGGGCAACCTGGCCCACCGTCCGCGCGCCAAGGGCGGCTATTTCCCGGTCGCTCCGGTCGACTCGGCCGTCGACATCCGCGGCGAGATGGTCACCACCATGCTCGAAATGGGTCTGCCCTGCGACAAGCACCACCACGAAGTGGCGGCTGCCCAGCACGAACTCGGCCTGACCTTCGGCACGCTGGTCACCACCGCCGACCGCATGCAGATCTACAAGTACGTCGTCCACATGGTCGCGCAGGCCTATGGCAAGACCGCCACGTTCATGCCGAAGCCGATCATGAAGGACAACGGCTCGGGCATGCACACCCACATCTCGATCTGGGACAAGGGCAACCCGCTGTTCGCCGGTAACGGCTATGCCGGTCTTTCCGACATGTGCCTCTACTTCATCGGCGGCGTCATCAAGCACGCCAAGGCCCTGAACGCCTTCACCAATCCGACCACCAACAGCTACAAGCGCCTGGTGCCGGGCTACGAAGCCCCGGTTCTGCTGGCCTACTCGGCCCGCAACCGCTCGGCCTCGTGCCGCATCCCCTACGGTGCGGGCGACAAGGCAAAGCGCGTGGAATTCCGCTTCCCCGACGCGATGGCCAACCCCTACCTCTGCTACGCCTCGCTGCTCATGGCCGGCCTCGACGGAATCAAGAACAAGATCCACCCGGGCGAAGCCATGGACAAGAACCTCTACGATCTGCCGCCGGCCGAACTCGCCGAAGTGCCGACCGTCTGCGGTTCGCTGCGTGAAGCGCTCGACTCGCTCCAGGCCGACCATGCCTTCCTTCTCGAAGGCGGCGTGTTCACCGTGGACCAGATCGAATCCTACCTCGAACTGAAGTGGCCGGAAGTGCTGCGTTGGGAAACCACGCCGTCGGCCGTCGAGTTCGACATGTACTACAGCGCCTGATCGCGCTTCCTTCCTCCCGTTTCTTCGGAAAGGGGGGAAGGAGCATCAGTTCGCCGAGTGGGGCGCCCGGAGCAATCCGGGCGCCCTTTTCGTTGGCCGTCCGAGCGCATCCGCAGCGGCCGGAGACCGGCTCCCTCGACCGACCGCGCCTCACGCAGCACGAAAAGAACCTTTGCGCTCAATGCGAAACGGGGGCGGACAGCCCGCTCCTGCCGCGCGACGTTCCACCGCGACGCTTGGCGACAATCGTGACAGGAACAGCTATCATCCCGCCGCGTTGCCCCCGCAAAGGAGAAGCAGCGATGCCCAATACGCGCAGGCCCAGTACCCGCAAGCCAAGCACCGGCAAGATCGTCACCGGGGTAACCGCCCTGCTCGCCCCTGTGGCGATCGGCATCGCAGGCGGCCACATGACAAGCGCGCAAGCGGCGCAGGATCGGCCCGGCGAGAGCCGTCCCCAAGGCGACCAGCCGCGTTCGGAACAGCAGCATGCCGAACAGGCACGGCGCGCCCAGCCGGAGCGTCAGACGGGCGGCGACCGCGTCCCGCCGCATGCCGAAGCCCAGAACCGCGAAACCGCCCAGCGCGAGCAGCGCCAGCAGGAAGCGGCCCGCCGCGAGCAGGACCGGGGCGACCGGGAACGCCGTGCGTCCACACAAGGTGATCGGCCCGCAGAGGGGAACCGTCCCGCCCAGCAGGATCCCGAAGCCCGGCGCGCCGATCGGCCTCAGGTCCCGCCGAAGGAGCGCGGCAGCACGCCGCCGGCCGACCCGCGCGAGGGCCGCCCGCAAGAGACCCGCGTCGATCCCGGCCTGACCCCGCCCGCACCGCGCGGCGATGTTCGGCAGGTAAGCTACAGGGACGGGCGCGGCCACGAATTCCGCGTCCCCACCAACGACCGCGTGAAGGTGGTCACCGGCCGGCAGGACGCGAGCTGGACCGCCCCGGGCAGGGGTCAGGCGATCGACGGCTGCCCGGCCGCCATCTCCGGCAAGTACCAGGGCTGCAACCTGCCACCCCGCACGCACCCGCCGGAAAAGGCCTGGCATGACCCGCGCTGGTTCTCCCGCGATTTCGATGACGACACCCGCTATCGCTACAGCGAAGGCTACCTGCTGCGCCTGGGCGGAGCGAGTGGCGGCGCCCCCGGCGGAAGCAGCGCCGTGGTCGGCTACACGCCGCTGCTCGGCGGCGCGCTGACCGTGGGCCGCGCATGGCCCGGCACCTACCGGCCTGTCGCGCTGCCCGGCTACTACACCCGCTACTACGGTCTCGGCGGCGAAGGCTCCTATCGCTACTACGACAACACGATCTACCGCGTGAATACGGGCGATGCGGCCGCTGCCGATCCCACCATCACCGGCATAGCGGCCCTGCTGCTGGGCGAGACGATCCGGATCGGCCAGCCCATGCCGGGCGGGTACGACGTCTACAATGTCCCCGGCCGCTACCGCGACCAGTACCGCGACGGTCCTGACGCACTCTATCGATACAGCGACGGCTACATTTACCAACTCGAACCCGCCACACGCCTGGTGCGGGCCGCCATCGAACTGATCGCCTGAACGGCGTCAGGAAGGGAATTCATGCGCAAGACCGATCTCGCACTCACGCTGCTGGCCGCCGCCGGCGTCTCGCTAGCCGCCTGCTCCGACAGGAACAGCCCGGAGGGACAGGCCAGCGCCACCGCCGATGCGGCCGCCGCCGTGTCCGAGACCCTGCCGCAGGCGCTCGACAATGCCGCCGGCCTCCAGACAGTGGCCGAAGCGCTCAAGGAAACCGGGATCGAGGGCGTGTTCCAGGAAAAGGCCAGCTACACCCTGATCGCCCCGGAGGACGACGCCTTCGCAAAGCTGGGCGATCCGGGCAAGCAACTGACCGAGGCCGACGATCACGCCGCACTGGCAGCGCTGCTCAAGGACCACATGCTCACTGGCTACATGACGCCGCAGGACATCTCCGCCGCCATCAAGTCCAGCAAGGACGGCAAAGTCCTGATCTCGACCTTGGGCGGCGGCACTTTGACCTTCACGCAGGCGGGCGGCACCGTCAACGTCTCAGCCGAAGACGGCACCCAGGCCAGCTTCGACGGCGATCCCGTGACCGGGGGATCGAGCATCGCCATTCCCGTGACCGGGGTTCTCAAGAAGCTCTAGCAGGTTCGGCCTTTGCGCCTTTGCAACACAGGTTCGCTTGCACAGTGCCATGGGCGTGACCATAAGTCGCGGCCATGCGTATTCTTCTTGTCGCCGCGCTGCTCGCCGGAACCGCCGCCCCCGCTTTCGCCCAGACCGTCACGGATGCCGGTGCGCCGATGAAGGCGTCGGGGACCGTAACGGGAGCCGGCACGCCGCCCGCCCCGATCCTCACCACGCCCGAGGCGAAGGACGTCTGGACGCATGCCGAGCCGCAAGTGGCCCGCGTCACCCATGTGGCGCTGGACCTGGACGTCGATTTCGCGACGAAGACGCTGGGCGGCAGCGCCGTGCTGGACATCCTGGCGGCGCCGGGCGCCACCCGGATCGTGCTCGATGCACGGGATCTCGATATTTCCGCGATCACCGACGAGGCGGGCAAACCGCTCCGGTGGACGCTCGGCCCCAAGGACGCGGACAATGCGGACATCGGCTCGGCGCTGACCGTCGAACTCGCCGGGGCCAGCCGGATCCGTATAACCTATCGCTCCATGCCGGGCGCGACTGCGCTGCAATGGCTGCCGCCGGAAATGACCTTCGGCAAGAAGAAGCCGTTCCTGTTCAGCCAGGGCCAGGCCATTCTCAACCGCTCGTGGGTGCCGACGCAGGACAGCCCCGGCATCCGCCAGACCTGGGAAGCCACCTTGCGCATCCCCGGCGATCTCGTGGCGGTGATGAGCGCAGAAAAGCTCTCGGGCGACAAGGGCGAACTGCTCGCCGACGGCCGGCGCGCCTTCCGCTTCCGCATGGACAAGCCGGTGCCGCCCTATCTCATCGCCTTCGCCGTGGGCGACCTGAAGTTCAAGGCGCTCGGCCCCCGCTCCGGCGTCTGGACCGAGGCGCCGATGCTGGACAAGGCGGCCAGGGAATTCGTCGATGTGGAGAAGATGATCGACGCCGCCAGCAAGCTCTACGGCCCGTATCGCTGGGGCCGCTACGACATGCTGCTGCTGCCCCCGGCCTTCCCCTATGGCGGCATGGAAAATCCCATGCTCACGTTCCTGACCCCCACGATCGTCACGGGCGACCGTTCGAACACCGACGTCGTCGCTCATGAACTGGCGCATTCCTGGTCGGGCAACCTGGTCACCAATGCGACCTGGTCGGACTCCTGGCTGAACGAAGGCTTCACCACCTACTTCGAGAACCGGATCATGGAGTCGCTCTATGGCAAGGAGCAGGCCGCCACGTATGCCGACCTCGACTGGGACGTGATGAGCCGCGAAATCGCGGCCGGTGGCGGCCAGACCGGCGCCGTCACTCGTCTTCACGGCGATCCCGGCGCGGGCGAGGTGGACTATACCAAGGGCTCGAATTTCCTGCGCATGATCGAGCATACCGTGGGCCGCGCGAAGTGGGATGCCTATCTCACCTCCTATTTCGACCGCCACGCCTTCCAGCCCCAGACCACTGCGGGCTTCCTGGCCGACTTGCGCGAACGCCTGCTGAAGGGCCAGCCGGAGCTGGAACTCTCGCTCCAGCTCGACCGCTGGTCCTACGGTGCGGGCCTTCCCGACAACGCGGTCCATGTGCGGAGCGAGACGCTGGCGAAAGTCGACGCGCGGCTGGCGGCCTTCAATGGCGGCGGACCGGCCAGCGCCGTGGAGACGAAGGGCTGGACCACGCAGGAATGGCTGCGTTTCCTCAACGGCATCGACCGCCGGCAGACGCCTGCGCGCCTGGCCGAACTGGACAAGACGCTGGGGCTTTCCGCTTCGGGAAATGCCTATATCCAGTCGGCCTGGTTCGAACTGGCCATCGCCAACCGCTACGATCCTGCCCTCCCCTTCCTGCGCCGCTACCTTTCGCAGATCGGGCGCGGGTTGCTGGTCTATCCGCTCTACAAGGGCCTGATGAAGCAGGACGAATGGGGCCAGCCGAAGGCGCGCGCCTTCTTCGAGGAAGCCCGGCCGACCTACCATCCCTCCACCGCCGCAGGCATCGCGCGGATCGTCGCGGCGGGGGCAGCACAGGAGTAGCCCCGCCATGTCTTCTCCCACCCCGGGCCGTTTCGGCAATGCCCCCGGCCCCGCCGTGTTCGAGGCGCTCGCCCATGCCGCCTTCGCGCGCATTCCCGAGCCCTTCGCACAGCACCTCGAAGGCATCACCGTCCACGTCGAGGAATTCGCGGACGAGGAAACCCTCCATGCCGTGGGGCTTGAGGACGCCTGGGAACTGACCGGCCTCTATCACGGCCGCCCGCTCGACGAGGAATCGGTCTGGGTCGCCGGAGAATTCCGCCCGCGCATCACGCTCTACCGGCAACCGCTGCTGGCCGAATGGTGCGAGACAGGCGTGACGCTGGAAGACCTCGTCACTCATGTGGTGGTGCATGAAGTCGGCCATCATTTCGGCCTGTCGGACGAGGACATGCACGGGCTGGAGGATGAAGCGTAATCTGCTCTGCGGGAGAGGAAAAGCCATTGCCCCGTCATGAAACGATCCGATAGGACGCTGCCATGACTCTCCCCTTCACCCGCAGCCTTCCGCTGCTGACCACCTCGCTGATGGCCGCCCTGCTCGCCGGCTGCGCCACCACGCCCGGAACCCGCCAGCCCGCCTCTCCGGCAGCCTCCTCCGGGCAGGCCGGGCCGATCGAAGTCGGCGTGATCGCGATCAACGATTTCCACGGCGCGCTCGAACCGCCGAACCAGTCGGTCGACGCGCCCGACGGCCACGGCAACGAAGTCTCGGTGCCCGCAGGCGGCGGCGCCTGGCTGGCCTCTGCCGTGGATTCGCTCAAGGCCCGTCACGCCAACAACGTCGTCGTGGCCGCGGGTGACCTCACCAGCGCCTCCCAGCTCGCTTCCTCGCTCTATCTCGACGAGCCGGCCGTCGGCGTGATGAACCGCGTCGGCGTGGAATTCAACGCGGTGGGCAACCACGAATTCGACCGCGGCTGGCAGGAACTGCGCCGCCTGCAGAACGGCGGGTGCGAGAAGAACACCCGCCTCCAGCCGTGCCAGCTGGAGCCGTTCAAGGGCGCCAATTACAAGTACCTGGCCGCCAGCACCACCCTGGCCGACGGGTCTCCGCTGTTCCCCGCCACCGGCGTGAAGACTTTCGGAGAAGGCAAGGACCGCATCACCGTCGGCTTCGTCGGCCTCTCGCTCAAGTCCGTGCCCACCCTCGTAGCGCCCGACCGGGTGGCCGGGCTGAAGTTCGCGGACGAGGCGGATACCATCAACCGCGCCGCAGGCCAGCTCAAGGCTGCCGGCGCCGATGCCGTGGTCGTGCTGATCCACCAGGGCGGCCGCACGGCGGGCACGCCCGATCCCAACGGCTGCAACGAGATGACCGGCGATATCCAGCCCATCCTCGATCGCCTGAACCCCGGCGTGGACGTGGTCGTCTCGGGCCACACGCATTGGGCCTATGTCTGCGACTACGGCGCCAATCCCCGGACCGGCCCGATCCTGCTGACCAGCGCGGGCGTCTACGGCAAGCTGGTGACCGACATCACGCTGCGGTTCGATCCGGTGACGCACAAGCTGCTCGGCCGCCAGGCGAGCAATCTCATCGTCCAGTCGCCGGCCTACAAGTCGGCCAAGGGCGAAGTCCCGAATTCCGACGCCTTCCCCCGGTTCCAGCCGCGGGAAGACGTGGCCGCTTATATCCAGCGCTACAAGGACGCTTCGCTGCATCTGGTCGCGCGTCCGGTCGGCCGCCTTTCCGGCCCGCTCGCCAAGGAAGAGGAAAACGGCGTTGGCAAGGGCGGCGCGCTGGGCAACCTGATCGCGGATTCGCAGCTTGCCGCCACCCGCAAGGCCGGCGCGCAGATCGCCTTCCTCAATCCCTTCGGCATCCGCACCTCGCTGATCCCCGCTGCCGACGGCACCGTGACGTTCGGCCAGATCTACGCGGTGGAGCCGTTCAACAACGAGATCGTCACGATGTCGCTGACCGGCGCGCAGATCCGCGCGACCCTGGAGCAGGGGCTGGACGATAGCGGCGACAAGCAGATCCTGGCACCCAGCCAGGGCATGCGCGTGGCCTTCGACATGCGCCGCCCCTCCGGTGCGCGGATCACCGGCATCACTCTGGACGGCAAGCCGCTCGACCCGGCCAAGAGCTACCGCGTCAGCGTGGTGAACTTTCTGGCCGAAGGCGGCGACGGCTTCAGCGGCTTCGCCCAGGGCACGGAGCGCACGCGCGGGGCCATCGACCTGGAAGCGCTGGAGGACTGGCTCTCGGCCGTGCCGCTGCGCAAGGTGCCGGAAGACGACCGGACGCCGGAAGCCCGCTGAAAGGCAGAGGCCGGGTCCAGGAAAACGGGAGGGAGCGGGCGATGCCTGCTCCCTTTTTCGTTTCTCAGCCGAACAGCCAGTGGCCGAGCAGGCGGTTGAACGGGAAAGTGAAGAAGCCCGCGATCAGCAGGGCGCCGATGATGAGGCCGCGAACGGTCCGGCGGTGACGGACGCCGTTGTGCCGCCTTGCCGCCAGCACGAGCACCGGCACCATGACCAGCACGAACACGGAAAGGACGTGGATCAGGCTGAACCGGCCCGGCCCGCCCGAATGCACGAAAAGGCTGTCCAGCGCCGTCAGCATCATCGCCCCGCTCCAGACATAGCCGTAGACGCGGTGCCGTGCGTCTCCCCGGCGGCGCCACAGCAGCACCGGCGTTAGCACCAGCGCGACGAGGATGGTGGCCAGATGGACCCAGACCACCGAGGGCACGCGCGCCCATTCGTCCCGGCCGCGCAGCAGAGCAGCGAAGATGAAGCCCAGCATGACCAGCGCCAACAGCCCCAGCACGCGTTCCAGCCTGTCCGGCCCGCGCAAGTCCTGCGGCGTCAGGCCTCTGGGAGGCTTAGGCCCTGCCCCCGCAATCGCCGCCTCGCCCATGTCTGCCCCCTGCACTGCCATGATCGTTTCCCTGTTGAACCCCTGTTCCGATCTTACTCCGCGACGGGCCCGGCCGTCATCGGCCCGGCGTCCCCCTTCGCCGGACCTGCGAAGCACTGCCGCGTTCTAGAATCCGGCGCCTTGCGGCCATTGCGGCCCGCTTACGCCCATGACCTTGAACAGGCTTCCCATCTGCTCATCGCTGATAAGCCGATCCTTCGCCCTTTGAATAGTATCGGCATGATGCGGCGCCGCGGCGGCCAGCTTGGCGGCGCGCAGATCGATCCCCAAGGCGCGCAGGAAGGCGCCCTGCGTCACGGTGCCCTGCCATGTCGCGCCCTCTTTCACCGCGATCTCGGCCAGGACGGCGAAGTCCACCAGACAGGTAAGGTCAGCCTCCCCCGGGGCCGTGAAGGGATCGACCTTGGTATGGGCCCGCAGCGCCTGAAGCGTCGAGCCGGTCTGCGGCTCGGCATAGCCATAATCGATCAGCAGCGCTGCGCCGCCCTGAGCCGCAAGCCGCCCGGAAAGCTCCTGCATGACCGCAGCGGCGCCGGGGCATGTCTCCAGCAGCGTGCCTTCTTCGGCATCGGCCAGCACGCCCGGAACCGCGGCGTCCATCGGCTTTTCCCCCGCGACCGGACGGAAGCGGTCCTCCGCCCAGTCGACCATGCGTTCGCGCCAGCCCTTGGCCGTCCTGACCAGCTGGCGAACCGGAAGGGCATCGAGGAATTCGTTGCCGACCACCAGCAGCGGCGCGTCGGTGGGAACGGTGCCGAGGTCGTCGTGCCATTGCGCCTGCGGCACGGCCTGGGCCTGGAGCGCCTTGAGCGCGCGGGAGCTTTCGACGAAATGCACCTGCGGATCGAGGCCCACGCGTTTCATCGTGCGCAGCGCGTCGCGCGCCAGGGTGCCGCGGCCCGGACCCAGCTCGACATAGTGGACCGGCACGGGGCTGCCCGCGCGCATCCAGACGTCGGCCAGCCAGAGCCCGACGAGTTCGCCGAACATCTGGCTGATTTCCGGGGCCGTGATGAAGTCCCCCGCCGTGCCGAGCGGGTCCTTGTCGGCATAGTACCGGGCGTTCGATTCGCCCATGTAGTGCAGCAGGGAGAGCGGCCCGTAAGTCCCGATCAGGCGCCGGAAAATGGCCGTGAGCGGTTCGGCGCTCGCCCCGATATCGTCTGCGGTCATCGCGCCGGGATCAGGCGGTGACCGGACGGACGGTGGCCAGCGCCGGCTTCGCCAGGGCGCGGGCGACCAGCAGCAGGCCGAGCAGGATCAGCGGGATCGTCAGCCACTGGCCCATCGACAGGCCGGTGCGCGCGGCGAAGTCCTGAAGCTGGGCGTCAGGCTCGCGGAAGAACTCCACGGTGAAGCGCGCGCAGGCGATGCCGGTGGTGAACACGCCGACCAGCAGGCCCGGGCGGAACCGTGCCCGCGTCTTCCAGAACAGGGTGAGCATGATGACGATCATCGCCAGGCCTTCCAGGCCGGCTTCATAGAGCTGGCTGGGATGGCGCGGCAGCGGGCCGGCATCGGGGAAGACCATGGCCCAGGGCAGGTTCGGGTTAGTGACCACGCGGCCCCAGAGTTCGCCGTTCACGAAGTTGGCAAGGCGGCCGAACATCATGCCGAACGGCACGCAGACCGCGATATAGTCCGCCACTCGCAGGAAATCGAGCTTGCCGCGCCAGGATACCCAGGCCATCGCCAGCAGCACGCCGATCAGGCCGCCGTGGAAGCTCATGCCGCCGTGCCACAGCGACAGGAGCGCGCCCGGATCGGACCAGAGGCTGGGAATGCCGGTGTCGCCGCCGGTGTAGAACGTCGCATAGCCCAGGCGGCCGCCCAAGATGATGCCGATCGTGCAATAGAAGAACAGGTCGTCGGCATGGCGCTGCGCCAGCGGCGCGCCGGGCGCCTTGATCATGCGCGAAAGGTGCCAGTAGCCGAGCATGATGCCCGCCAGATAGGCCAGCGAATACCAGCGCAGCTCGAAGCTGCCGATCCGGAACAGGTAGTTCTTGAGGCCCAGGTTGACCCAGTAGATCGGCTGGTGAACTTCGGCGGCGGCGGCTGCGGCAAGTGCTGTCAGGGACAAGTGCTCGACCTCGTAAATCTCGTAAGGTCGCCGGGCCGGACGGCCTCGGCGGTGCTGGGCGCCCGTGCTTGTGCAGCGGTGCTGGGCGCCCGTGCTGTGCGCCTTCTGGCATAGGCTGCGGGGCGATGGTAGGCCGGATTTTGCGTCGCAGCCCCCAGGACGCCGCAAAATCTGCTGGATGCGACACGTCGCTGTTCCCCCCAAGCCCTTGAATGTCTAGATATCGCCCGACATGAGCGTAATTCGCATTCCCTCGCCCCGTTCCGTGATCGACCGCCGCGCGCTGGTCGAGGCCATCGAAGCCGTCGTTGCCGGTCCGGGGGCCGCCAAGGGCCGCAAGCAGGTGGTCGAACTCCTGCGCGAGGCGCTGGAGCAGGGCCGGGCCGAAATCGCCCGCCGCCTCGTGGAAAAGCCCTCCGCCGGGCACGAGGTGGCCGAAGCGCAGGCCTATCTGGTCGACCAGCTGCTGCGGGTGATCCACGATCACGTCTCCACGCACGTCTATCCGGCGATGAACCGCTCCAAGGGCGAGCGCCTGTCGATCATCGCCGTGGGCGGCTATGGACGCGGCGAGATGGCGCCCCACTCCGACGTCGATCTCGCCTTCCTCACCCCGATCAAGCAGACCGCCTGGTGCGAGCAGGTGATCGAGGCGATGCTCTATTTCCTCTGGGACCTGGGGCTCAAGATCGGCCATTCCAGCCGCTCGGTGGACGACATGGTCCGCATGAGCCGCTCGGACCTCACCATTCGCACCGCCATGCTGGAAGGCCGCTACGTCTGGGGCGACCAGGACCTCTACGAGGAAGTCCGCGCGCGGTTCTGGAAGGATGTCGTCGCCGGGACGGAGCGCCAGTTCGTGGTCGAGAAGCTGGCCGAGCGCGAGGAACGCCACAAGCGCATGGGCGACAGCCGCTATGTGGTCGAGCCCAATGTGAAGGAGGGCAAGGGGGGTCTGCGCGATCTGCACACGCTCTACTGGATCGGCAAATATATCCACAAAGTGCGCGACCCCAGCGAACTGGTGGACGTGGGCCTGCTCACTCACAAGGAATACCGCGCCTTCCGCCGGGCCGAGAACTTCTTCTGGGCGGTGCGCTGCCACCTCCACACGATCACCCGCCGCGCCGAGGACCGCCTGACTTTCGACCTTCAGCGCGAGGTCGCGGCGCGGATGAACTATTCCGATCGGCCGGGAAAGAGCGCGGTCGAGCGGTTCATGCAGATGTTCTTCCTCCAGGCGAAGATGGTCGGCACCCTCACCGGCGTGTTCCTGGCCCAGCTCGACGACCAGTTCGCCAAGCGCCAGCCGCGCGGGCTGCTGGCGGGCTTCCGCGCCCGTCCGCGCACGCTGAAGGGCTACAAGGTCTTCGGCGGCCGCATCATGGCACCGGGCGAGACATGGTTCGAGGCCGATCCCGTGCGCCTGATCGAGATCTTCGTCATCGCCGACCGCGAAGGCCTGGAAATCCATCCCGAGACCATGCGCCTGGTATCGCGCGATGCCGCCCTCATCCGCGAGGACGTGCGCCGCGACCCGCGCGCCAACGAGCTGTTCATGGAACTGCTCACCAGCCGCAACAATCCCGAAGTGGCGCTGCGCTCGTTCAACGAGGCGGGCGTCTTCGGCCGTTTCGTCACCGAATTCGGCCGCGTGAACGCGCAGATGCAGTTCGACATGTACCACCACTACACGGTGGACGAACACACCATCCGCGCCATCGGGCTGCTCGCCCGCATCGAGAAGGGCGAGCTGAAGCAGGACCATCCGCTCAGCCACGAGATCATCCACAAGGTCCGCTCGCGCCGCGCGCTCTATGCCTCGGTGCTGCTGCATGACATCGCCAAGGGCCGCGGCGGCGACCACTCCGAGATCGGCGCCGAGATCGCGCTGAAGCTCTGCCCGCGCTTCGGACTGGACGAGGAGGAGACCGAGCTGGTGTCCTGGCTGGTGCTGCACCACCTCATCCTGTCCGCCACCGCCTTCAAGCGCGACTTGTCCGACGCCAAGACGATCACCGATTTCGTCGAACTCGTGCAATCGGTGGACCGCCTGCGCCAGCTGACGCTCCTCACCATCGTCGACATTCGCGCGGTGGGGCCCGGCACCTGGAATTCATGGAAGCGCCAGCTCATCGGCGAACTTTACGGTGCCACCGAAGAACGCCTGCGCCTTGGCCACGTCGAGTTCGGCCGCGAAAAGCGCGTGGCCGCCAAGAAGGCCATCGTCGCCGACAGCGCCGCCGAGAATGCCGCGCTGGTCGACGAACTCGGCACCCAGTTTGCCGATGCCTACTGGATCGCCGAACCCGAAGACGTCATCATCAAGAACCTGGCGCAGTTCCACGCCTCGCAGGAAGAGCCGCTTTCGATCGCGACCGAGTACTATCCGGCGCGCGGCGCGACGCTCGTCACCGTCATCGCCTCGGACCATCCCGGTCTGTTCTACCGCATCGCCGGCGGCATCCACCTGGCCGGCGGCAACATCATCGATGCCCGCATCCACACGACGCGCACCGGCCGCGCGGTGGACAACTTCCTGGTGCAGGACCCGCTCAGCCGGCCCTTCATGGAGGAGACCCAGCTCGCCCGCCTGCGCTCCTCGATCGAGAACGCGCTGGCCAACCGCATCAAGATCCTGCCGCAACTCGTGGCCCGTCCCGATGCGCGGCCCCGCGCCGATGCCTTCGACGTGCGCCCGCGCGTGCTGGTGGACAACAAGGCCTCCAACCGCCTCACCGTGGTGGAAGTGAACGCCCGCGACCGTCCGGCGCTGCTCAACCGGCTGGCCCATGCGCTGTTCGAATCGAAGCTCATGGTCCACTCCGCACACATCGCCACGTATGGCGAGCGCGCGGCGGATACTTTCTACGTCACCGATCTGCTGGGCGAGAAACTGACGTCCTCCAGCCGGATCAAGGCCCTGGAGCGCCGCCTGCTCGAAGCGGCGAGCGAAGGGAGCCTGAGCGAAGTGGCGGCGTGACGAGGTTGCGGCGCTCACCAGATCCCCTCCGAATAAACTATTGAAAGCCCGGCCCTACGGTCCCACTTGTTGCATCGCAACATCCCCATGCGCAGGACCCTGCCCATGAATGCCGAAAGCGCTGCCGTTTCGTCTTCGTCTTCCGACGCCCCGCAGTCGGTGCTCGTCCTGCAGGGCGGGGGCGCTCTCGGGGCCTACCAGGCCGGTGTCTACGAGGCGCTGGCCGCAGAGGGCCACGCGCCGGATTGGGTGGCCGGCATCTCGATCGGCGCGATCAACGCGGCGATCATCGCCGGCAACGCGGCCGAAGAGCGGGTCGGCAAACTGCGCAGCTTCTGGGACGGGGTAAGCCACGAGCTGCTCTACCGGCTGGACGTGGGCAACGGCTTCGCCCGCCGCGCCTTCAACGAGACTGCGGCCGCCTGGGCCGCGACGTTCGGCGTCCCCGGCTTCTTCACGCCGCGCATTCCCACGCCTCTGCCGGAATGGCCTGACGAAATCGGCCGTCTCAGCTTCTACGACACCACCCCCTTGCGGCAGACCCTGCTCGACCTCGTCGATTTCGACCGCATCAACCACGGCGAGACCCGCTTCTCGGTCGGCGCCGTGAACATGATGACGGGCAACTTCGCCTATTTCGACAATGCCAGGGGATCCGGCGCCAGCGACCGCAAGATTGGCCCCGAGCATATCATGGCCAGCGGCGCCCTGCCTCCCGGCTTCCCCCCGGTGGAGATCGACGGCGAGTGGTACTGGGACGGCGGCCTCGTCTCCAACACGCCGCTGCAATACGTGCTCGACAATCGCAGCCCTTGCGAAATGACGGTGTTCCAGGTCGACCTCTTCCCCTCGCGCGGGGCGGTGCCCAAGACCATGGCCGACATCGCCCAGCGCGAGAAGGACATCCGCTTCTCCAGCCGCACGCGCCTGAACACGGACTTGTCCAAGCGCCTCCAGGACATGCGCGCTGCGGCTCAGCGGCTTTGCCACAAGCTGCCGCCCGAACTGCAGGACGACCCGGACTTGCGCCAGTTGCTGGGCTGCCGCCCCGCCGGCGCGGTGGCGGTCCTCCACCTCATCAACCGCCCGCGCGGCTATGAAACCATGTCGAAGGACTACGAGTTCTCGCGCATGACGGTGACCGAGCACTGGGAAGCCGGCAAGGCGGACGCGCATTTTTCCCTGCGTGACGGCCGCTGGACCGGGCGCCGCCTCAAGCCCGACGAAATCATGACGTTCGACCTCGCAGGCAAGCGCCGGCCCAGGCACCCCCAGGGATCGAACAACGAGGAGTAGGTAGATGAAACTGAAGGACAAGGCCTGCATCGTCACTGGCGCCGCCAGCGGAATCGGCAATGCCATCGCCCACAAGTACGCGGCCGAGGGCGGGAAAGTGGCGATCGCCGACCTCAACATAGACGCCGCGCAGAAGGCGGCCGACGAGATCGAAGCCAAGTACGGCACTGCCGCTCTCGCCGTCGCCATGGACGTGACCAGCGAGGATCAGGTGAATGCCGGCGTCGCCAAGGTGGTAGAGGCCTGGGGCACCGTGGACGTGCTGGTTTCCAATGCCGGCATCCAGATCGTCAATCCGGTGGACCAGTTCGCCTTCTCCGACTGGAAGAAGATGCTGGCCATCCACCTCGACGGCGCCTTCCTCACCTCCAAGGCCGTGCTGCCGCACATGTATGCGCAGAATTCCGGCTCGATCATCTTCATGGGTTCGGTCCATTCGAAGGAAGCGAGCCCGCTGAAATCCGCCTATGTCACCGCCAAGCACGGCTTGCTCGGCCTGGCGCGCGTGATCGCCAAGGAAGGCGGCAAGAAGGGCGTCCGTTCGAACGTGATCTGCCCCGGCTTCGTGCGCACGCCCCTGGTGGACAAGCAGATCCCCGAGCAGGCCAGGGAACTCGGCATTTCCGAGGACGAAGTCGTCAGCCGGGTGATGCTGGGCCAGACCGTCGACGGCGAATTCACCACCGTGGACGACATCGCCGAAGTGGCGCTGTTCTTCGCAGGGTTCCAGACCAACGCGCTCACCGGGCAGTCGCTGGTGGCGAGCCACGGATGGTTCATGGAGTAACGCAAGAAGCGCACCGCGTCAGGCGGCGCGCGGCGAACCCATTCCGAGGGTCTGGGGGATCATCCCCCAGACCTTCTTTATTTCTCTAGCCCGCCACGACCTTGAGCCGCGCCAGAGCCTCTTCGCGCCCGATCAGCGGCAGGAGCGCGCCCATGTCAGGCCCATGCTCCATCCCCGTCAGCGCCAGGCGCAGCGGCAGGAACAACCCCTTGCCCTTGCGCCCGGTGGCATCCTTGAGCGCCCCGGTCAGCGCCTTCCACACCCCGTCGCTCCATTCGAGCTTCGACAGTACGGCGACGGCCTCGGCCAGATAGGCGCGGTCTTCCCCGGCCAGCGTGGGCACCTCGATCGGACCGATCACCACGGTCCACCAGTCGGCGGCCTCGTGGACATATGACAGGTTGGGGCGAATCGTTTCCCATGCCCCAGCGTCCATTTCCTCCGGGAGCCGGTCGGAGACGGCCTCGAAAGGCAGCGCATGGACCACGGCGGCATTGACCCGCTGCAGTTCCACCTCGTCGAAACGGGCGGGCGCGCGTCCGAAGCGGGAAAGATCGAAGGCCGCCGCCAGTGCTTCCGCATCCAGCGCGGGATCGACCGGATCGCTGGTGCCAAGGCGCCCGAGCAGCGCCACGACGGCCTGCGGCTCGATGCCGATTTCCCGGAAATGTGCGACGCCCAGCGAGCCGAGGCGCTTGGACAGCTTGCCTTCGGTGCCCACCAGCAGCGCCTCGTGCGCAAAAGCGGGGACCGGCGCGCCGAGCGCGGTGAACATCTGGACCTGCGCCGCGGTGTTGGAGACGTGATCCTCGCCGCGCAGGATCTGGGTGACACCCATGTCCACGTCGTCGATGGCCGAGGGCAGCATGTAGAGCCATGAACCGTCAGCGCGGCGAATCACCGGGTCGCTCATCTGCGCGGCATCGAACTTCTGGGGGCCGCGAATGCCATCTTCCCAGACGATGGGTTCGTCCCGGTCGAGCAGGAAGCGCCAGTGCGGCAGGTCGCCGCTGGCGATTCGCGCCGCCTTCTCCGCTTCGGACAAGGCCAGGGCGCCGCGATCGTAGATCGGCGGCAGGCCGCGGCCGAGAAGGACCTTGCGCTTCAGCTCCAGTTCCTGCGGCGTTTCCCAGCAAGGATAGACCCGCCCGGCGGCCTTCAGCTTCTCGAATTCCCGCTCGTAAAGCGCGAAACGGGCCGACTGGCGCTCCTCGCCGCTCCACGCGATGCCGAGCCAGGACAAGTCGGCGCGGATGTTCTCGACATATTCCTCCTTCGAGCGCGCGGCGTCGGTGTCGTCGATGCGCAGCAGGAACCGGCCGCCCGCCTGCCCCTCGGCACTTTTTCGTGCCAGCAGCCAGTTGTGCAGCGCCGTGCGGATATTGCCGACGTGGAGGTGCCCGGTGGGCGAGGGAGCGAAGCGGGTTACGGTCATGTCCCGCGCGTTACGGCGGGCCGGCCGGGAGGTCAATTTCGGCGCGCGAAAACCGCCTTGGCCGCCAGGGCCGCAAAGCCGGCCAGCAGCCCCCAGAACGCCGAGCCGATGCCGAGCAGCGAAACGCCGGACGCCGTCGCCGCGAAAGTCAGGATCGCGGCATCGCGCTCGGTCTTCTCGATGAGCATGTTCTCGATCGCACCCGACAGCGGCGCGATCAGGGCAATGCCGGTGAACGCGGCGATGGAGGCCTTGGGCATGGTCAGGAAGAACTGCACGAGCGGCGCGGAGAACAGCGCCAGGGCCAGGTAGAACCCGGCGTAGATCAACCCCACCGTCCAGCGGCGCGCCTGATCCGGGTGAGCGTCCGAGCTGGTGCAGATCGCCGCGGTGATGGCCGCCAGGTTGACGCCGTGGGCGCCGAACGGCGCAAGCAGCATCGTCGCCAGCCCCGTGCCCAGCAGCAGGGGCTGCGGCCGAGGCTCGTAACCGGCGGTCCGCAGCACGACGAGGCCGGGCAGGTTCTGCGAGACCAGCGTGACGAGGAACAGCGGAACGCCGATGCTGGCCACGGCCTTGAGGTCGAAAGCGGGCATGACCGGCTCCAGCCCGCCGATCAGCGAGCGAGGCGCGAATCCGGCAACATCACCGCGCGTCAGTACGACCGCCACGCCCGAGACGAGCACCAGCAGCAAGGCATAGAGCGGAAAACGCTGCCGGGCGATGACGAAGACCAGCAGCAGGACCACGACCAGCAGCGCGTCGGTTTCCAGGGTGCGGAACAGCTGGAGGCAGAACGGCAGCAGCACTCCCGCAAGCATGGCCGAAGCCACCGAGGCGGGAATGCGCGCGGCCAGCCGCCCGAGTGCGGGCACCAGCCCCAGCAGGCACATCAGCGCCGCTGCCGCCATGAAGGCACCGATCGCGACCGGCCAGGCCGCGCCGCCGTTGCTCGCGGCGAGCAGAGCCGCGCCCGGCGTGGACCACGCCAGCACCACCGGCATGCGCGTCCACAGCGAGAGAATCGCCCCGGCCACCGCAATGCCGAGGCAGAGCGCCGTCACTGCCGAGCCGACCTGCCCGGCCTCGGCCCCCAGCGCCTGCATGGCCTGAACCACCAGGGCAACGGTGCCCCCGAACCCGATCAGAGCGGCGATCAACGCGGAAGTCCAGGAAGCGAGCGGCGGCAATGACGCAGAAACACGGGAAAGCATGGCGGTGCTATGGGCAGGTTTGTCCGGGATGGGAAGACCTTGGGCCCGGCCCTGCAGTGCAGCGCCATTGCCGGACCGGGATGGCCTGCACCCCGTCCGCGCTTCTCGCGAAGCTGGCAGGCAATGAGCATCGAACAGGCGATGCGCCTGACAGCATCTCTCTGATAAATCGGGAAGTTCGCGAATGTCGCGGGGAAATGGTGGAGCCTAGCGGGATCGAACCGCTGACCTCCTGCATGCCATGCAGGCGCTCTCCCAGCTGAGCTAAGGCCCCGTCCATTTCAGCGGATCGCACCTGGGCGGCCGATCCGGTCCCCCGCGCAGCGGCGTGGGAGGCAGCCCTCTAGATCGGCTTTTTCGATCTGACAAGAGAAACATTCACGGGTTTCGAAAGTTGTTCGAATGGTCATGAAACGAAGAGCGCGGAAGCGCCGACCGGCAGCGGGGCGGGCACAGCCGTCCGGCAGCACGTAAAGCTTCAGATGGCCAGGTTCATACGGGCGACATCTCGCCCGGCGCAGGCAAGTGCAGAGGCATTGTGCGAAGGTGCGAAAGGGAGAGCGATCATGATTCGCAAGTTGATGACCGTCGCCGCGGCAATCGGCGTTCTGGCAGCCACCCCATCAGTGGCAGCCAATTCCTGCCGCGATGCGCAGGGCAAGTTCGTGCCCTGCAAGACCGTGACGACGAAGAAGACCACCACCAAAGTCACCACCGCCAAAGTCACGCCCGGCGTGGTCAAGGGCACGGACGGCAAGTGCCGCTTCAGTTCGGGCGCCAAGAAGGGTCAGTTCACCAAGTGCCCGTGACCTGAATGTCGCCGGGAGTTTCCAAGGCGGATTTTTCGCTGCGGGCTCCCGAGCGTCTGCCTGGAAAATCGGGCGATAGGAAATGAAGCGTGCACGTATCGGGCAGCGCAGCCATGCAAATAATGCTGTGCAAAATGCCTCTCGCCCAGGGCAAACGCGCCTTCGCGGTGCGGGCAAATAAAAAACCCTCCCGGAGGGGAGGGCTTTTTCCGTCTCGGACGGACTTTCCGTGATCCCTCTTGATTTCCAAGAGAGGCGGAAAGCAACTGGGGGCCGGCAGACCAAGAAGGTCGGTGCGCGGCCCCCGAACCGATTACTCGGCAGCCGCGGTGGCTTCTTCGGTAGCCGCTTCGGTGGTAGCAGCCAGAGTTTCCTCGGGCAGGGTCTCAACCGACTCGGTAGCAGCTTCGGTGGGCTTTTCGCCACCGCAAGCAGCGAGCGACAGAGCGGCAGCCGACGCGAACGCGGCAAAAGCAATCTTCTTCATGCGAATCCCCTTGCATTGTTTGGCGCACAGGCCAACGCTTGCAGGCAAGCCTGCGGTGCCATTCTTTAGACGAGACAATGGTGCAACGCAAACGGGAAGTAAGGGGCCGGAAATCCGCAGAAATCCTAGGGCTTGCACACATATAAAGATATCTTTATATGCCAGACCATGCAAATCGACCCCCTTCTGAGGGCTCTTTCCGAGCCGACGCGGCTACGCATCATGCGTCTGCTCGCACACATGGAACTGGCGGTCGGAGAGCTGGCGCAAGTGCTCGGACAGAGCCAGCCGAGAGTGTCCCGTCACGTCAAGATCCTGTGCGACGCGGGCCTCGCCCAGCGCCGCAAGGAAGGTAGCTGGGTCTTCCTGCGCACGGCCGTGAAGGAAAAAAGCGAGCCGCCGATGGGCGCCGCCGCCGCACAGCTGCTTGCCATTGCCGAACGCGACGATCCGGCCTTTTCGGCGCGCTGCAACGAGGATCGCCGCCAGCTTGCCGCGATTCGCGAGGCCCGCGAGGCCAGCGCCCAGGCCTATTTCGCCAGCCATGCCGAGGAATGGGATTCGCTGCGCCAGCTTCATGGCGCGGACGGCCCGGTCGAATCGGCACTGCTCGCCGCCTTCGGACGCCAGAAGCTGGGTGCGCTGCTCGATGTCGGCACCGGCACCGGACGCATGGCCGAGCTGCTCGCGGGCAAGGCCGGCCACGTCACCGCGCTCGACAAGAGCCCGGACATGTTGCGAATTGCTCGTGCACGGTTGCAATCTTTGCCAGCGGACAAGGTTTCGTTGCTGCAGGGCGACTTCACCGCCCTGCCCTTCGTACCCGCCAGTTTCGACACCGTGCTGTTCCACCAGGTGCTCCACTATGCACAGGCCCCCGGCATCGTCCTGACCGAAGCCGCCCGCGTCACGCGCGAGGGCGGGCGCATCGCCGTGGTCGATTTCGCCGCGCACGAACGCGAAGATCTGCGCGAACGCCACGCCCACGCCCGCCTCGGTTTCGCCGACGAGCAGATGGAGACGCTGCTGACCGACGCGGGCTTCGCGCCGGAACCGCCGGTGGCGCTGCCCAGCGATGCGCTGACCGTAAAGATCTGGACGGCGCGGCGCTTGCCCGCTGCCGAACCCTCCGAAAATCCCGAGACTCAAGACAGAAAGACCGAACTCCCATGACTTTCGCCGAACGACCGGTCTCAGCCCCGCTTTTCGAGGACCTGCCGGGCGACATTTCCGTTTCCTTCGAGTTCTTCCCCCCCAAGACGGAGAAGATGGAGGAACAGCTCTGGGACGCGATCACCCAGCTTGCCCCGCTCGACCCCAGCTTCGTCTCGGTGACTTACGGCGCCGGCGGCTCCACGCGTGAGCGCACGCACTCCACCGTTTCCCGGCTGGTTCGCGAGACGCAGCTGGTCCCCGCCGCCCACCTGACCTGCGTGGGCGCGAGCAAGGACGAGATCGCCGAGATCGCCGACCAGTACTGGGAGGCCGGCGTACGCCACATCGTCGCCCTGCGCGGCGATCCGCCGCCGAGCAGCGGCGGTGTCTTCACCCCGCACCCGCAGGGCTATGCCGGCGCCGCCGACCTCGTTGCGGGCCTGAAGGCACGGCACGATTTCGACATTTCGGTGGCGGCCTACCCCGAAGTCCATCCGGAAGCGGCAAGCGCCGATGCCGACCTCGACAACCTGAAGCGCAAGCTGGATGCCGGTGCGAATCGCGCGATCACGCAGTTCTTCTTCTCGACCGACGCCTATTTCCGGTTCCTCGACAAAGTGCTGGCCGCAGGCATCTCCGCGCCGATCCTGCCCGGCATCATGCCGGTGACGAGTTTCGCCGCGATCCGCCGCATGTCGGGCAATACGGAGATCCCGGGCTGGCTCGAAACCATGTTCGAGGGCCTGGACGAGCGCCCCGGCCCGCGCGCGCTGGTCGCCGCGGTCGCCGCTGCAGACTTGTGCCGCAGGCTCTATGAAGGCGGCGTGCGCGATCTTCACTTCTACACGCTCAACCGCGCCGAGCAGGCCTATGCGATCTGCCAGCTCCTCGGCCTGCGTCCGAAACCGGGCGCCTGAACGCGGACGAGCATGCAGACTTGTCTCCGGGCCGTTCGTGCAGCAAGGCGCGATCGGCCCGAAGCGGACCCGGAACAACCGGCCCCGAGTGCGGGTGAGTAAGGACGAAAACCATGAGTGCCAGAGAACAGTTCCTCGCCGAAGCCGCCAAGCGCATCCTCATCACGGACGGCGCCTTCGGCACCGAAATCCAGCGCTGGAAGCTCAGCGAAGCGGACTATGCCGGCAACCTCGGCCTTACCCATGACCAGAAGGGCAACAACGACATCCTCGCGCTGACCAAGCCCGAGGTGCCGGAATCGATCCACCGCGCCTATTTCGAGGCCGGGGCCGACATTGCCGAGACCAACACCTTCTCGGCCAACCGCATCAGCCAGGCCGACTACGGCGCCGAGCACCTCGTGCGCGAGATCAACGTCGAATCGGCCAAGCTCGCCCGCCGCCTGGCCGACGAGTACCAGGCCAGGGACGGCCGCCCCCGCTTCGTGGCCGGCGCGATCGGGCCGACGAACAAGACGCTCTCGCTCAGCCCCGACGTCAACGATCCCGGCTACCGCGAGATCGACTGGGACGAGCTGGTCGACGTCTACAAGGAACAGGCCGCGGCCCTCGTGGAAGGCGGCGCGGACTTCATCCTGATCGAGACCGTGTTCGACACGCTCAACGCCAAGGCCGGGATCATGGCCGTGCGCCACCTCGAAGCCGAACTGGGCCGCGAAGTGCCGATCATGATGTCCATGACGCTGACCGACCTGTCGGGCCGCAACCTTTCCGGCCATACGGTGGAAGCCTTCTGGCACGCGGTGCGCCATGCCCGGCCGGTGACGATCGGGCTCAACTGCTCGTTCGGCGCCACCCAGCTTCGCCCGCATGTGAAGACGCTGTCCGAACTCGCCGACACGCTGATCATGATCTATCCCAACGCCGGCCTGCCCAACGAACTGGGTGCCTACGACGAAATGCCCGAGACCACCGCGGGCTTCGTGGGCGAATGGGCCGTGGCGGGACAAGTCAACGTGCTGGGCGGCTGCTGCGGCTCCACGCCGGACCACATCGCCGCCATGGCGCAGAAAGTGGCGGGCCTGCCCCCGCGCCAGCTGCCCGCCCTGGCTCCGGTCACGCGCCTTGCCGGCCTTGAACCTTTCACCATGGTCGGCTGACGGGATGACCGAATTTCCGATCTGGCGCATTCGCCCGGCGGGCGCCGACGATGCCGATGCGCTGTCCCTCGTGGCCGCCGCGACGTTCCTCGAGAGCTTCGCCGGCCTCGTCGACGGCGCGGGCATCGTCGCGCATTGCCTCAAGCAGCATTCGGCCGAGAACTACCGCAAATACCTGGCCAATGGCGCGCGGGCCTGGCTGGCCGAAGTCGAACCGGGCCATGCCCCGGTCGGCTATGCCCTGCTCTGCCGGCCCGAACTGGAACTGGCGGGTGAAGGCGACCTCGAACTCAAGCGCATCTATCTGTTCTCGCGCTTCCAGGGTTCGATGATGGCCGGCACCATGATGCGGATCGTGCGCGAGGCTGCCGCGACCAGCCACTCCCGGCTGCTGCTGGGCGTGAAGAACGACAATCACCGCGCCCTCGCCTTCTACGCCAAGCACGGCTTCGAAACGATCGGCACCCGGACTTTCGACGTGGGCGGCAAGACCTACGACGATTTCGTGCTCGCGCTCAATTTAGCGAACTGATTCGCTGGCCAACTGATTCAACGAGAACCACACACCATGACCTCGATTCATTCCGGCGCCCGTTTCGTCAACATCGGCGAGCGCACCAACGTCACCGGCTCGGCGAAGTTCAAGAAGCTCATCATGGCCGGCGACTATCCCACCGCCGTCGACGTGGCCCGCCAGCAGGTGGACAACGGCGCGCAGGTGATCGACGTCAACATGGACGAAGGCCTGCTCGACGCGGTCGAGGCCATGACCACCTACCTCAAGCTGATCGCCGCCGAGCCGGATATCGCCCGCGTGCCGGTGATGATCGACAGTTCGAAGTGGGAAGTCATCGAGGCCGGGCTCAAGTGCGTGTCGGGCAAGCCGATCGTCAATTCGATCTCGATGAAGGAAGGCGTCGAACCGTTCCTGGCCCAGGCCCGCAAGTGCATGGATTATGGCGCCGCCGTCGTGGTCATGGCCTTCGACGAGACCGGCCAGGCCGATACCCGCGAACGCAAGATCGAGATCTGCTCGCGCGCCTACAAGCTGCTGACAGGCATCGGCTTCCCGCCCGAGGACATCATCTTCGACCCCAACGTCTTCGCGGTCGCCACCGGCATCGAGGAGCATGACCGCTACGGGCTGGACTTCATCGAGGCCGTGGTCGAAATCCGCAAGGCCTGCCCGCACGTCCACTTCTCGGGCGGGCTTTCCAACCTCTCGTTCTCGTTCCGCGGCAACGAGACGGTGCGCCGGGCGATGCACTCCGTATTCCTCTACCATGCGATCCCCGCCGGGCTCGACATGGCGATCGTCAACGCCGGCCAGCTCGACGTCTACGACCAGATCGACCCCGCCCTGCGCGAGGCTTGCGAAGACGTCATCATGATGCGCCGCCCCGGCGTAGGCGAGGATGGCAAGACCTCCACCGAACGGCTGATCGAACTGGCCGAGAGCTTCAAGGGCAAGGACGCCGTGGCCGAAAAGGCCGCCGAGGAATGGCGCGGCCGGGACGTGGTCAAGCGCATCGAACACGCGCTGGTACGCGGCATCGACGCTCATGTCGTCGAGGATACCGAGGAAGCCCGCGCCGCGATCGCGGCTCGCGGCGGCCGCCCGATCGAAGTGATCGAAGGCCCGCTGATGGGGGGCATGAACGTGGTCGGCGACCTGTTCGGCTCGGGCAAGATGTTCCTGCCGCAAGTCGTGAAGTCGGCCCGCGTCATGAAGAAGGCCGTGGCCCACCTCATCCCCTTCATCGAAGCGGAAAAGGACGCCAAGACCAAGGCGAAGGGCCGGATCATCATGGCCACCGTCAAGGGCGACGTCCATGACATCGGCAAGAACATCGTCGGCGTCGTGCTTCAGTGCAACGGCTACGAAGTGATCGACCTTGGCGTCATGGTGCCCTGGAGCAAGATTCTCGAGGCCGCCAACGAGCACGAGGCGGACATCATCGGCCTCTCGGGCCTCATCACCCCCTCGCTTGACGAGATGGTGACCGTGGCCGAGGAAATGCAGCGCGCCGGGATGACCATTCCGCTGCTGATCGGCGGCGCCACGACCTCCAAGGTCCACACCGCCCTGCGGATCGATCCCGCCTACGAAGGCCCCGTCGTCCATGTGCTCGACGCCAGCCGCGCAGTCGGCGTCGCCTCGCAGCTGCTGTCCGACACCCAGGCCACCGGCTTCATCACCTCGACGGCGGACGAATACGAGAAAGTCCGCGTGGCCCGCGAAGGCAAGGGTCAAAGCGAACTGCTCTCCATCGCCGACGCCCGCGCCAACGGCTTCTCCGCCGACTTCGCGCAGAAGCCGGGTGCACCGGTGAAGCCCGGCCTCCATGTCTTCGAGGACTGGAACCTGGACGAACTGGTCGAGGTGTTCGACTGGACGCCGTTCTTCCGCGCCTGGGAACTGGCAGGCACTTATCCTGCCATTCTCGAGGACGACGTGGTGGGCGAAAGCGCCCGCAGCCTGTTTGCCGACGCGAAGGCGATGCTCGCGCAGATCGTCGAGGAAAAGTGGCTAACCGCCAAGGGCGTCTGCGCATTCTGGCCCGCCGCGACCAAGGATGACGACGTGATCGTCGGCGCCGGCGGCATGGACCCGCAAGTCGTCTACGACGCCATCCAGCAGGGCGTCCATGAAGGCCCGGACTTCGTCCGCCTGCCGTTCCTGCGCCAGCAGTTCAAGAAGAGCCGCGGCCGCGCCAACTACTGCCTGTCCGACTTCGTCGATCCGGCGGGCGACTGGCTGGGCGGCTTCGCGGTGGGCATCCACGGCATCGAACCGCACCTCGAACGCTTCCAGGCCGCGCATGACGACTATTCGGACATCCTGCTCAAGGCGCTGGCCGACCGCTTCGCCGAGGCCTTCGCCGAACGCCTGCACCAGCATGTCCGCACGACGCTCTGGGGCTATGCCCCGGACGAGCAGTTCACCAACGAAGCCCTGATCCGCGAGGAATATCGCGGCATCCGCCCGGCGCCCGGCTATCCGGCCTGCCCGGACCATTCGCTGAAGCCGATGCTGTTCGACCTGCTGAAGGCGCAGGACAATGCAGGCATCACCCTGACCGAAAGCCAGGCCATGCTGCCCACCGCTGCCGTCTCGGGCTTCTACTTCGGCCACCCGGAAAGCCAGTATTTCGGCGTGGCCCGCATCGGCCGCGACCAGCTCGAAGACTATGCCGAACGCCGCGACGTGGACCTTGCCGTGGCCGAACGCTGGCTGCGCCCCAACCTCGACTGACAACAAGGTAGGGCATCGCCCGAATTACATGAGCGTGAGACCTTCTTTTCGTCGCCCGACGAAATGGGGGTCTCACGCTCCAGGAAATGAGGCGTGAGGGCGGCCGGCAACGCACTCATTCGATTGCAATCCGGAAAACTCCCGGAAAAACCCGGCGGTCCCGATTGTCCATTCCGACCGGGCAAGGCATCCATCCCCCCGATAAGAAACATGGGAATGGGGACCCGATGGGGACGACCGAAATCTATCTGATCGCGTTGACGATCATCCTCGGCGCGCCGTACCTGGTATGGCGGCTGCTCCGCACCGAACATTGGGCGCCGCTGGTCGTCGTCCAGATCATCGGCGGCATCCTGCTCGGCCCCGGCGTGCTCGGCCATGCCGCGCCCGCATTCCATGCCTTCGTCTTCAATCCGCAAGTCATGACCGCGCTTAACGGCGTGGCATGGTGGGCGGTGATGATGTTCGTCTTCGTCGCCGGGGTGGAACTCGATCTTTCCGACGCCTGGAAGCACCGCGGCGAGACCACGCTCACCGCCGCCTGCGCCTTGCTGACGCCGCTGCTGTTGGGATCGATCGCCGCGGCCCTGCTGCTGCGCACGCCCGGATGGATCGGGCCGAAGGGCACTTATCCGCAGGCCGTGCTCGGCGTGGGTATGGCCTGTGCGGTCACGGCGCTGCCAATCCTGGTGCTGCTGATGGAAAAGCTGGGCGTGTTCCGCGAACCGCTCGGCCAGCGGCTGCTGCGCTATGCCAGCCTGGACGATATCGCCATCTGGGGCGTGCTCGCCCTGATCCTCGTCGATTGGGAGCGCGTGGGACGGCAGGGCCTGTTCCTTCTCGCTTTCGCGGCGGCCTCGTTCCTGGTCCGCGCCCTGTTCAAGCGCCTGGGCGAACAGGACCGATGGTTCGTGTCGCTGATCTGGCTGGCGCTGGTCAGTTTCGCCGCAGACTGGTCCGGCCTGCATTTCATGGTCGGCGCCTTCCTTGCCGGTGTCGTGCTCGACGCCCGCTGGTTCAGCCGCGAGAAGCTGGACCTGTTCCGCGAATTCCTGCTGCTCACGGTCATGCCGGTATTCTTCCTCAGCACGGGGCTTCGCACCGACTGGGGCATGGGCGGCCTGCTGGTCATGGGCGCGGCGCTGCTGTTCCTGCTGGCCTCGGTGGCAGGCAAGCTGGCCGGCGTGCATCTGGCCGGGCGCCTGCTGGGCTGGAAGAAGGGCGATGCCACGGTGATCGGCTGGATGCTCCAGACCAAGGCCCTGATCATGATCATCTTCGTCAACGTGCTGCTCGACAAGCGGATCATCACGCCCGAGACCTTCACCGCCCTGCTGCTGATGGCGGTCATGAGCACCATGCTGACCGTGCCCATCGTCAAGCCCCGCCTTGCCCGGATGGGGCAGGACGGGGCCGTCTGACCCGAAGCCGATTTCACCCCGGGCCGTTGCCGACCTGGCCCACGCCTTCCCGGCCGGACAGTTTCTCCGCCGCCTGCCAGAACGCCTCGACGAAAGCCGCGTCCTCGACCAGGGGATTGGGCTTTCGGCGCGCCCGTTCGAACCAGTAATCGCCGCTCGATTCGCCCGGTTCTGCCGCCGTCGCCAGCCAGATCACCGTATCGGCGCCCTGCGCCGGCGACAGCTTGGGCGCGTCACCGTAAGCAGCCTGGACGCTCTCCGGCGTGTGGGAGAAGAAGTTGCTGCCCACCGTGCCGGGGTGGACCGAGTGCGCGACGATCCCATCCTTCGCCAGCCGGGGCGCCAATGCCCGCGCGTGCAGCACATTGGCAAGCTTGCCGCTGCAATAGGCCGCGCCGGGGCTCCAGTTGCCCAGGTTCTGGAGGTCTTCCAGGTTGATCGCGGGAATCATCTCGCTGCCGTCCGAGGCGGTGTTGACGATCCGGACGCTGCCGGCCCCTGCCCCGCCGCTCCTGGCCGCTGCCTGGCGCAGCAGCGGCAGCAGCCTTGCGGTCAAGGCGAAAGGCCCCAGGAAATTCGCCGCGTAGTTCGCCTCGAAACCCTCGGCCGTGATGGCCTGTTCGCGCGCCATGCCGCCCGCATTGTTAACCAGCACGTCCACGCGGTCGACCTTTCCGGCGATCTCGTCCGCCAGACGGTCCACGTCGGCCAGCAACGAGAGATCGGCGCGGAGCATCTCCGCTTCGCCGCCGCCTGCGCCGATCTCGGCCGCAAGCGCCGCCGCGGCTTCGGCGCAGCGCCCGGCATCGCGGCCCACGCCGATCACCCGGAAACCCTGCCGCGCCAGCGCCTTTGCCGTCTCCAGACCGATGCCCGAACTGGCGCCCGTCACCACCGCCACGCGCCCTGATTGTGCTCCAGACCCCATGCTTCACGCTCCTCTCGCTTCTCGTTGCCGCCATTTCGACTACTCGCGCGGCCAAACCGCAAGCGATTGGGGCGGAAACGGAGGAAATCATCGGTTCGGCGGTTTTCAGACCTGCCATCGCTCTGCCATAAGCGCCCCGTGCCAGACGCTGACCCTCTTGCCGATCTCCTGCCTGACGCGCACGAAGCGCTCCATGCCACATTCGGCTTCAACGCCTTTCGCGGCGTGCAGGAACAGGTGGTCACGCGCGCGCTTTCGGGCCGCTCCACCCTGGCGGTCATGCCGACCGGCGCGGGCAAATCGCTGACCTATCAACTGCCCGCGGTCATGCTGGAGGGCACGTGCGTGGTGGTTTCGCCGCTGATCGCGCTGATGCACGACCAGTTGCGCTCAGCCACTGCCAACGGCATCCGCGCCGCCACGCTGACCAGCGCCGATGCCGATCGCGGCCTCACCATGGACCGCTTCCGCGCGGGCGAGCTGGACCTGCTCTACATCGCCCCCGAACGCGCGAGCCAGCCCCATTTCCGCGAGCTGCTCGAACAGTCGCGCGTTGCCCTTTTCGCCATCGACGAAGCGCACTGCGTTTCCGAATGGGGCCACGATTTCCGGCCGGACTACCGCCTGCTGCGGCCTCTGCTGGATGCTTTCCCGCAAGTGCCGCGCCTCGCCCTGACGGCCACGGCAGACCATCATACCCGCACCGACATTCTCGCCCAGCTCGGCATTGCCGAAGAAGGGCTGATTGTCGCCGGGTTCGACCGTCCGAACATCCGCTACACCATACGCCCGCGCGACAATGCGATGCGGCAGCTGAAAGCGGTGATGGAGGAGAACCCCGGCCCGGGCATCGTCTACGCCCCCACCCGCGCCCGCGTGGAGCAACTGGCCGAGACTCTGGCCTCCGCCACCGGGCGGCGCGTGCTGCCCTATCACGCCGGGCTCGATCCCGAAGTGCGCGCCCGCAACCAGGCCGCCTTCGTGGCCTCGGAAGACATGGTCATGGTGGCCACGGTCGCCTTCGGCATGGGCATCGACAAGCCGGACGTGCGCTTCGTCGCCCATGCCGGCATTCCGAAGTCGATCGAGGCCTATTACCAGGAAACCGGCCGCGCCGGGCGCGATGGCGATCCTTCGGTGGCGATGATGTTCTGGGGAGCCGACGATTTCGCCCGCGCCCGCCAGCGCCTCTCCGAGATCGAACCGCACCGGCTGCAAAGCGAACGCCAGCGCCTCGATGCCCTCGCGGGTCTTGTCGAAACCGCCGAATGCCGCCGCGCGGTCCTGCTCCGCCACTTCGGCGAGACGCCCGCGCCTTCCTGCGGAAACTGCGACAATTGCCTGGAGCCGGCAGGCGTGATCGACGTGACGGAAGTGGCACGCAAGCTGCTTTCGGCCGTCTATCGCACCGGCCAGAGCTATGGGCTGGGCCACCTCGAAAAAGTCCTGACCGGCGCCAGCGACGACCGTGTGCTGCAGCGCGGGCACGACCAGCTTTCGGTCTTCGGCATTCTCACCGAGGAAGAGCAGCCACTGCTCAAGCCGCTGGCCCGCGCACTCCAGGCCCGCGGCAGTCTCTTGCCGACCGAACATGGCGGCCTCTCGCTGGGCGGAGACGCGCGCGAAATCCTCAAGGGCGAGGCTTCGGTGCAGATCGTCGTCCCACCCAAGCGCGAGAAGAAGCGCCGCGGTGGACGCGGCGCGGCGGACGGCGGCGCCAACCCGGTCGGCGATCCCCTGTTCGATGCCCTGCGCGCCTTGCGCCGCGATCTCGCCCAGGAAGCGGGCGTGCCGCCCTATGTCGTGTTCCATGACGCCACCTTGCGCGAAATGGCCGCCGCCCGCCCATCGTCGCTGGCACAGCTCGGAGAGATCGGCGGCGTCGGCGCCCGCAAGCTGGAAGCCTATGGCGAGGCCTTCCTCGAAGTCCTGCGGCAGTTCTGAACCTTCCCGTCCCGCGCCGAGCCGGGTCGATCACGCCTCCGGTCGCCACTTGCCGCCCAAAGCGCTAAAGGGCCCACATGATCCGCATATTGATCGATGCCGACGCCTGCCCGGTGAAGGACGAGACCTACAAGGTTGCAGCCCGCCACAAGGTGCCGGTGGTCGTCGTCAGCAACAGCCCCATCCGCGTTCCGCAAGGCCCGCTGGTCTCCCGCAAGCTGGTGAGCGACGCGTTCGACGCCGCTGACGACTGGATCGTCGAGAACACCGGCCCGGGCACGGTCGTGATCACCGCCGACATCCTGCTGGCCGACCGCTGCCTCAAGCTCGGCGCCGAAGTGGTCGCGCCCAACGGCAAGCCTTTCACCACGTCCTCGATCGGCAGCGCCATCGCCACGCGGGCGATCATGGCCGACCTCAGGGCAGGCGGCGACGTAGTGGGAGGCCCGCCGCCCTTCAGCAAGACCGACCGATCGCGCTTCCTCTCCAGTCTCGACGAGACGCTGGTGCGATTGCAGCGCCGCCAGTTCTAGGCCGCGCGGGCTCATGACGGACCACCGGGAGACGGCTGCCCGCCCCGGGTCCGCGCTGCGCGGCGGCCGGTACGCGGGCTGGGAAACGATCGCCTAGCCCAGCCGATAGGGCGTGGGATCACCGCGTTCACGGATCAGCATCTGCCGCGCATCCTTGCGCAGGCGCAGGCAGACTTCTTCGCGGGCCTCGTCGCCCAGCCTTTCGGGAAATCCGCGGAGCGCCGCCTCGTATCCGTGTTCGACGAGCGCATCCAGCACCGCCGCTTCATCGGTTGCGAAAGCCCGCGCCATCAACTTGAGGGTGCGGACGGTTTCGCGAAATTCGAAATCGGTAAGGCGGCCGGATTCGAACTCTTCCTTGCGAAGCAGCGCCCGCCGCAGATCCCACACCATGATCGGCCTCCCCAAGGAAACCGCGAACCGGTCCAAGGTCGTGATCGCATGAATAGCGCCATCGAGGTTTGAGGTGAAATGGTTCGGCGCCAGGCAGGAAGCCGCAGGAATAACCCGGTGGTTCACAGGCTCCCGGCATGGCGAGAGACCTTTTCGGGCAAACCCGGACGGCCCGCCAAGATTGCGCCGCTTACGCGGTCACGGCCTAATCCTCGCGGCCGTCGAAGGAAACCGGCACCGCCAGGCGGAATGGCAGGTCGGGGGAGGCGATGCGCGATTCCGTGCCGTTGTCGTGGATCAGGACGGCCCGTCCGACGCCCGGCGTCGCCACAACGGCGACGACACTGTCCACCCAAGCGTGCAGCAGCGCTTTGGCGCGTGCGAGTTCGGAGGCTTCGCGGGTCGTGGTGCCGGATGCTTCGAGTTCGGCTTCCAGCTCGGCAATGCGCGAGGTGGCTTCCGCGATACGATCGCCGTGAGCGCCTTCACCCAAGGAGTTGCCGCCCAAGGAAATGCCGGCGCCGCTGCCGGTTTCTTCGCTGGCCTGTTCGCTCATGCTCTGGTCTCCCGCGCCCGGCTGGTTCTTGTTGCCTGACGACTAGGTGGCCACCGGGACCAAGAGAGGCAAGGCCCCGGCAATCGCTCTCGCGGTAACCGGGGCCCTGGAACGTCTTTCCGCGATCGACGCGGGTTCCTCAGGTCAGAGAGGATTGTCGAGCTTGATGATCTCTTCCTCGCTGGCACGCTGGGTCGTCTTGAGCTGGCGCGGGCCGGCAAAGCTGTCGAGCACCGGCTTGTCGCGGGCATAGAGATCGTCGAACGGCTTGAGCTGGCCGTCGATCGAGCGGGCATACGTGAAATAGGTGAGGTAGACCGGGAAGGTCCGCGTCATCTCGACCTTGGTATAGTCGCCCGAGCGGGAGATCTCGGCGGCTTCGGCGGCGGTCTTCTTGGCGCCGAGGATCGCCATGGTCATGCCCAGTTCCACGGCGCGCTCGGTGCGGATGCAGCCGTGGCTGAAGGCGCGAACGTCCGAGTTGAAATACTGCTTCGACGGGGTGTCGTGCAGGTAGATCGCGTGGGGGTTGGGCATGTCGATCTTCATCAGGCCGAGCGAGTTGTTGGCGCCCGGCTGCTGGACCACCGTGATCGTGCCGTCGCCGTTCTTGGTGGCCTTGTAGCCTGCCGAACGCGCCCAGCCGGGGTTGTTCAGAACTTTGGCGCCCAGGCCTTCGCCCTTCACGATCGACTGCGGCACGGTCCAGGTGGGGTTGAAGACCACTGCGCTCACCGTCTCGGCCAACTGCGGCGTGGCCGTGCGGCCGGGCTTGCCAACCACGGTCTTGTAGCTGCGGATGATCTTGTTCTTGACCACCAGGCGGAGCTGGAATTCCGGAATGTTGGTCATCAGGTAGACGTCGCCCAGGTCGCGGGCGAGCCAGCGCCAGCGGTCCATGTTGGCCTGGATCAAAGCGCGGCGCGCCTTGTTGGCCATGGGCGTGGCGTTGAGATCGGCCTTGAGCGCGGCATAGTCGGGGTTGGTCGGCGCGAGCTTGTCCACCACGCCGGCCACGTCATGCTCGGAAAGCGACTGCGCCATGATCTGCGCGGTGGGCATCACGTCCTGGTCGGGGTCTACCGCAAACCACTGCACGCGGGCCTTCATCGGGGTGCGGCCGTCGCGCAGATCCTCGATCAGCCAGCCGAACACGCGGCTTGCCAGCGCGTCAAGCTCGTCGCCTTCGCCCTTGGCGATCGCGGCGCGCAAGGCCGAGGGCTGGTAGTCGGCCGGCACGAGACCTTCCTTGCCGATATATTCGACCGTGGCGAGCAGGGCCTTGGCGTCCGCCATGGACCAGGCCATGACCGGCTCGGCCACGACGACGTCTTGCACCACCGGCTGCGAAACCGTGGGGATCGCGGTGGGAACCACGGCAGGCGGGACCACCGGCTGCACCGCTGCCGGGCGCGTGGCCGTCTTGGCGGCGGGCTTCGCAGTCGCCGTGGGTTTGGGCGTTGGTGTGGGCGTGGGGGTCGCCTGCGTGGTCGGCAGAATAGAGGTGGGCGCCGAGACGGTCTTCTTCTTCGCCGCATCGGCCTTGGAGGACGCGGTCTTGGTATCCGTCTTTCCGTCCGACTTCTGGGCCAGAGCCGGCTGCGCTGCAAGACCCGTCGCCGCCATGACCGCCAGCACGCTGCAACCGAACCTCATGAAACTCGCCATTGTGATCTGAACCTGCCCTTGGTGATGCTGGAATGATATCGAGGGAAACGCAGCCAAGGATAACTGGCTGCAGACCTTGCCGCTTTGCCCCCATATAGTGCCTTCTTCAAGGATTTCGCCTGTCCCTGCGATGAATTGCTTGCATTGGCGCTTGCGCGGGGCCGCGCGGGAGACGAGAGCCGGGGCCTGATGAGCGCTCCTGCCGCCCCTGATATAGAGTCTTCGCCTGGCTCGCCGCTCGGCCTGCACCCCGCCGGTCGCCACTCGGCGCTGCCGGTGCTGGCCGTCATTGCCGGGATCGCCACGTTCAGCGCCATGGACGCGATGATAAAGGGCGCCGGGCTCGCGGTGGGCGTCTATACGGCGCTGCTGCTGCGCAATCTCTTCGGCACGGTCCTGACGTTCCCGCTCTGGCTCTCGGCAGGGCGACCGCTGCCTTCCCGCGCAGTGCTGAAGGTCCATGCCCTGCGCGCGGCGATCACTTCGGCCATGGCCGCACTCTTTTTCTATGGCCTGGTACGAATTCCTATGGCCGAGGGAATCGCCATTTCCTTCGTGTCCCCGATCATTGCGCTCTATTTCGCAGCGCTTTTCCTGGGCGAGACGATCCGGCCGCGCGCCGTCGTGGCTTCGCTGCTGGGCATTCTGGGCGTGCTGGTGATCACTGCCGGCCGGCTCGGATCGGGCGCCTATTCTGACGAAGCGATAGCGGGCACGGCGGCGATCCTGCTCTCGGCCGTGTTCTACGCCATGAACCTGGTGCTCCAGCGCAAGCAGGCGCTTCTGGCCAGGCCGGTAGAGATCGCGCAGTTCCAGAACCTCCTGGTAACGTTGATTTTCCTGGTGTTTTCGCCCTGGCTTGCGGTCATGCCCGATCCCCGCAGCCTGCTGCTGATCCTGGCCGGCGCCGTGCTGGCGACATGCGCGCTGCTGTTCCTGTCCTGGGGCTATGCCCGCGCCGAGACGCAAGTGCTGCTGCCGATCGAGTATACCGGCTTTTTCTGGGCCGCCCTGCTTGGCTGGCTGATGTTCGGAGAGCGCCTTGATCTCGCAACTGTTGCCGGCACGATACTGATCGTTATCGGCTGCTGGACAGGTGCACGCAACGCAAGAGTCGAGTCCCAGGTACCACGCAAGCCCCCCTTGACCTGAGGGCCGCGAGCGCGCATCGGCGGGGCCGAAGAATCCGCTTGTCGCGATGCAGCACGGCGATCATTTTCGGAACCTGGGCTAGTGGGTTGCGAAATAGCCGCTCTTCTCGTGGCACGCTCCATACAGAAGGGGATAATACCCAAATGACCCAGGTCGGACAGGACACGCTCGGCACCCGCAGCACCATGACAGTCGGCGGCAAGCAGATCGCCTACTACTCCCTCAAGAAAGCCGCCGAAAAGATCGGCGACGTTTCGCGCCTTCCCTTCTCGATGAAGGTCCTTCTCGAGAACCTCCTGCGCTTCGAAGACGGCGGCTTCACCGTCGCCACCAAGGACATCCAGGCGATTGCCGACTGGCAGAAGAACCCTGCCACGGGCGAGGAAATCCAGTACCGCCCGGCCCGCGTTCTGCTTCAGGACTTCACCGGCGTGCCCTGCGTGGTCGATCTGGCCGCGATGCGCGACGCCATCGCCACCCTCGGCGGCGACACCAGCAAGATCAACCCGCTGGTCCCCGTGAACCTGGTGATCGACCACTCGGTCATGGTCGACGAATTCGGCCACCCCAAGGCGTTCGAAGAGAACGTGGAAATCGAATACCAGCGCAACATGGAGCGCTACGACTTCCTCAAGTGGGGCTCGAAGTCGCTCGACAACTTCTATGCCGTTCCCCCGGGCACCGGCATCTGCCACCAGGTCAACCTGGAGAACATCGCCAAGACCGTGTGGTCCAGCGAAGACCAGAACGGTGAACTGGTCGCCTATCCCGACACCTGCGTCGGCACCGACAGCCACACCACCATGGTCAACGGCCTGGGCGTGCTGGGCTGGGGCGTCGGCGGCATCGAGGCGGAAGCCGCGATGCTCGGCCAGCCGGTCTCGATGCTCATCCCCGAAGTCGTCGGCTTCAAGCTGACCGGCGAACTGAAGGAAGGCGTGACCGCCACCGACCTCGTGCTGACCTGCACCGCCATGCTGCGCAAGCACGGCGTGGTCGGCCGCTTCGTCGAATACTTCGGCCCCGGCCTCGCCTCGCTGTCGCTGGCCGACCGTGCGACGCTCGCCAACATGGCTCCGGAATACGGCGCCACTTGCGGCTTCTTCGGTATCGACGACAAGACGATCGACTACTTGCGCCTCACCGGCCGCGAGGAAGAGCAGATCGCCCTCGTCGAAGCCTATGCCAAGGAGCAGGGCTTCTGGATCGACCCGGCCGCTGCCGACCCGATCTTCTCCTCGACCCTCGAACTCGACATGTCGACCGTCGTGCCTTCGCTCGCCGGTCCCAAGCGCCCGCAGGACTGGGTCGCGCTCCCCGACGTCGACGACGTGTTCAACAAGGACATGGCCGAGACCTACAAGAAGACCGCCGCCCGCGTTCCCGTGGAAGGCAAGGACTTCGACATCGGTGACGGCGACGTCATGATCGCCGCCATCACCAGCTGCACCAACACCTCGAATCCGGGCGTGCTGGTTGCCGCCGGTCTGGTCGCCAAGAAGGCCGACGAACTGGGCCTGAAGCCCAAGCCCTGGGTCAAGACCTCGCTGGCGCCGGGTTCGCAGGTCGTCACCGACTACCTCGAAAAGGCCGGTCTCCAGTCGCACCTCGACAACATCGGCTTCAACCTCGTCGGTTACGGCTGCACCACCTGCATCGGCAACTCGGGTCCGCTCGCGGAGCCGATCTCGAAGGCGATCAACGAGAACGGCCTGGTCGCCAGCGCCGTGATCTCGGGCAACCGCAACTTCGAAGGCCGCGTCTCGCCGGACGTGCGCGCCAACTTCCTGGCCTCGCCGCCGCTGGTCGTCGCCTACGCTCTGAAGGGCACCGTGGTGGAAGACTTCACCACCACCCCGATCGGCGTCAGCAAAGACGGCACGGACGTGTTCCTCAAGGACATCTGGCCGACCAACCTCGAAGTCAGCACCACGATGAACGCCTGCGTCGATCGCGGCATGTTCCAGGCCCGCTATGCAGACGTCTACAAGGGCGACAAGCACTGGCAGGCGATCAACGTCGTCGGTTCGGACACCTACTCGTGGCGCGCCGGTTCGACGTATGTCGCCAACCCGCCGTACTTCGAGGGCATGGAAATGACCCCGGCGCCGGTGAACGACATCATCGAGGCCAAGCCCCTGCTGATCCTCGGCGATTCGATCACCACCGACCACATCTCGCCGGCCGGCTCTATCAAGGCCGACAGCCCGGCGGGCCAGTGGCTGATGGAGCACCAGGTCGCCAAGGCGGACTTCAACTCCTACGGTTCGCGCCGTGGCCACCACGAAGTCATGATGCGCGGCACTTTCGCCAACATCCGCATCCGCAACGAGATGGTCCCCGGCATCGAAGGCGGCATGAGCCGCTTCGGTGAAGAGGTTCTGCCGGTCTACGACGTCGCGCAGAAGTACAAGGAGCAGGGCACGCCGATGGTGGTCGTGGCCGGCAAGGAGTACGGCACCGGTTCGTCGCGCGACTGGGCGGCCAAGGGCACCAACCTGCTGGGCGTCCGCGCCGTGATCGTCGAGAGCTTCGAGCGTATCCACCGCTCGAACCTGGTCGGCATGGGCGTGCTTCCGCTTCAGTTCAAGGACGGCGACAGCCGCCAGTCGCTCGGCCTGACCGGCGACGACGCCTTCACGATCAAGGGCGTCGCCAGCCTCAAGCCGCGCCAGGACGTGGAAGTGGAAGTGACCCGTCCGGACGGCTCGACCTTCACCTTCACCGCGCTGTGCCGCATCGATACCGCCAACGAAGTGGAATACTTCAACAACGGCGGCATCCTGCAGTACGTGCTGCGCAAGCTGGCCGCCTAAAAAGCAGCCAGCCGCAAGGCTGCGAAAAACCCCGTCCCGCGTTCGCGCGGGGCGGGGTTTTCTTTTGGGAGAAGATGTCCGGCCTCTCCGCCAGGCCGCGGAGAGCATTTCCGGCGCGCGAAGGGGCTTGCTTCCACACGCCCGCCCCGCACACGAAAAAGGGGTGAGCGCCCCCCGACGCTCACCCCCGTCTCCAGCTGGCCGCGTATCGCGGCGCGCTGGCTGCCTGCCCTCAGCCGGACTTCTTGCGCACCAGACGCTGGCGGCCGACTACCGCTGCCGCAGCCGCGCCGAACAGGATCAGCATCGGCGGGGCGGGAACGTCGGTCGGCGGCGTGGTCGGCGGCGGATTGTCGCCGCCCGAGGATGTCGAGGTAGAGCTGGAGGTCGAGGACGACGTCGAACTGGAGCTGCTCGACGACGAGGACGTGGAGCTGGACGAGCTTGTGCTGGTCGAGACGTTGCCCGAGCTGGACGAACTGGTGCTGGTAGAAACATTGCCCGAGCTGGAAGAGCTGGTGCTCGTCGAGACGTCGCCCGAGCTGGACGATGTCGTCGTCGAGGTGATGCCGCCGGACGTCGTCGAGGTGATGCCCCCGGTCGTCGTCGTCAGTCCGCCGGTGGTGGTCGTGGTCGTCAGGCCGCCGGTCGAGCTGGAGGACGAGGTGGAACCGCCCGTCGTGGTGGTGGTCAGGCCGCCGGTGGACGAAGAGCCCGAAGTGGAGCCACCGCTGGAAGTGGACGAAATGATGACGTTGCCGCCGCCCGATCCGCCGCCGCCGAAGAAACCACCGAAGAAGCCGCCTCCGAAACCGCCGAAGCCGCCGCCACCGCCGCCGACCACCACCGGGGCACCGCCGCTGCCGCCCGCATAGGACGGCGCCGGGGCGGGCGGGATATAGGGCGGGGGAAGCGGGACGGAGACCATCTGCGGAACGTCGGGCCGCGGGATGATGCGGCGCGCGCGCTTCACTTCGCGCGGCGGATCCTTGCGGACGATCCGCTTGGCCGGATGGCGCGGCTTCGCCGTCTTGGCCATCTTGACCTTGCGGTACTCCACCGACTTGCGCTGCGTCTCGGCCACATGGACCGCGCCACCGCCGATGATAGCGCAGCCTGCCGCACAGGCAGACAGTTTAGCGAGGGCCATACGAACCGACATGATCGTCTCTCTCTTCGTTCTGTTCGGCCCTGTCCGTTCGGGAATATGCCCAAAGGGGAACACGGGAGCCGACTTGCCCTGAACAAACGCAGAGAGCGGTTAACGGAACAATGGCATTTACCGAGATTCGACAGCGCCGAGGCAGAAAATGCGTTAGTTTTCGGAGGTAACGCGCAAGCTGTACCGAACCGGGACTATCCGAAGGCCCATCTGTAAACGCCCCCGACAGTTTGTTGCGCGGAACGCGTGCGCGTTCAGTCCCCGTCCGAATCGAACAGCGCCCCCTGCGGCCCCTGTCCGCTGCCGCCATTCGGCGGCGTCATCCCCAGGTGCGTCCAGCCCCGGTCGTTGAGGCATCGGCCCCTTGCCGTGCGGGCGATGAGGCCCAGCTGGATGAGGTAGGGCTCGATCACTTCCTCGATCGTGTCGCGCGGTTCGGACAGGCCCGCCGCCAGCGTTTCGACGCCCACCGGGCCGCCTTTGTAGATGCCGGCGATCATCTGCAGGTAGCGGCGATCCTGCGCGTCGAGACCGATGGAATCCACTTCCAGCCGGGTCAGGGCATCGTCGGCGATTTCGTGCGTGATGACGTCGGAGCCGGCGACATGGGCAAAGTCGCGCACACGGCGCATCAGGCGCCCGGCGACACGCGGCGTGCCGCGCGAGCGGCGCGCGATCTCGGTCGCCCCGCCCTTGTCCATGCCGATGCCCAGCAGGTTGGCGCCGCGCGTGACGACTTTCTCCAGCTCCTCCACGGAGTAGAACTGCAGGCGCACCGGAATGCCGAAGCGATCGCGCAGCGGGGTCTGGAGCAGGCCCTGCCGCGTCGTGGCACCCACCAGCGTGAAGGGCGGCAAGTCGATCCGCACCGAGCGCGCCGAAGGCCCCTCGCCGATGATGAGGTCCAGCGCGCGATCTTCCATCGCCGGGTAGAGCACTTCCTCGACCACGGGATTGAGGCGGTGGATCTCGTCGATGAACAGCACGTCGCCATGCTCGAGATTGGTCAGCAGCGCCGCCAGGTCGCCCGCCTTGGCGATCACCGGGCCGCTGGTGGCGCGGAACCCCACGCCCAGTTCCCGCGCAATAATCTGCGCCAGGGTCGTCTTGCCGAGGCCGGGAGGCCCGAAGAACAAGGTATGATCCATCGCCTCGCGCCGCGACTTGGCGCTCTCGATGAAGACGCGAAGGTTGTCCTTCGCCGCCGCCTGCCCGACGAATTCCGCCAGAGTCTTGGGACGCAGGGCCGCATCTGCGTCCTCGGGCTGGCGGGTTGGGGTAAGGATGGGGTTATCGGTCATGGGTTGGGCATCTGACGAGGAAAGGAACCTGAAACGGGTGCAGGGTGACGACGTTCTCTACGGAGCCGCGCCTGGCGGATTGCAGCCATCATCCCGCCGCCTTCTTCAGCGCCACGCGGACGAGGTCGTTGAGCCCCGCATCCTCGCCCAGTTCCTCCACGGCCTTGCCGACCGCCATGCTGGCCACCGCGGGCTTGAAGCCGAGGTTCTGGAGCGCGGAAACGGCATCCGCGCTGGAAAAACCGGCAGGTGCGGCGGCCGAGGCCAGGCCGGGCGCGCCCGGTGCGGTGGGCATGCCGCCGGCCTTGTCCTTGAGTTCGTTGACGATGCGGCTGGCCAGCTTCGGCCCGACGCCGTTGGCGCGCGCGACCATGGCGGAATCGCCGCCGGCGCAGGCGCGCTGCAGTTCCTCGGTCGTCAGGGCGGAGAGGATCGCCAGCGCCACTTTCGAACCGACGCCCTGCACGGCCGTCAACAGGCGGAACCAGTTGCGCTCCGCACCGCTGGTGAAGCCGATGAGGCGCTGGTCGGTCTCGGAAACCTGCATCTCGGTATGGACGACGACCTTGTCCCCCCGGATGCCGAGATGGTCGAGCGTACGCGCCGAACAATGGACAAGATAACCGACGCCGTTCACGTCGATGATCGCCCAGTCGGGGCCGGTGTCGTCTAGCAGACCTGTAAGCTTGGCGATCATGGTTTGTTCCTATGGCAGGAACGATCGCGCGACGCCAGCCCCGGCGGGCGCCTTCAGGTGTTTGCCTGTTGATCTTCGGAAACCTGGTCCCACGGCCGGTAATAGAGCGCTGCGCAGGCCTGCGCCATCACGCCGCCCGTCACCGACAGGTCGTCCTTCCAGGCGTCGGTCACGAAATCGAGTGTCGAAAGGTGGCGATCCTCGAAATACATGGCATGCACGTCCGCCCGGCCGGCACCGTAGACGATCCGGCTGACTCCCGCCCAGATCGCCGCCATCGTGCACATTCCGCAAGGTTGCAGCGTGGAATAGAGCGTCGCCCCCTCCACGCGCATCGCGCCCACGGCACGGCCGGCAAGGCGAAAGGCTTCGATCTCGGCATGGGCGGTGGCGTCGCAGCGCTCGGCCGTGCGGTTGACGCCGGCGGCGATCAGCTTTCCATCGAGCACGACGAGCGCGGCAATCGGGGTGTCGGCGGGATCGGTGCCCTTTTCGGCCACGGCGATGCGGATCGCCTCGGCCATCCAGCGGGCATCGGCCCGGTCTTCATCGCTGCCTCGTTCTTCGCCGTGCGGTTCCATGACGCGCACAACGCGCCGACCTAACGGTGGCTCCCGAGCATGTTGGCATGCGTGATGGCCACGGCCAGGGCGTCGGAGGCGTCCTCGCCCGCCAGCTTCACGCCGGGCAGCAGCACTTTCAGCATGTGCTGGATCTGCTTCTTGTCGGCGCCGCCGGTGCCGACGAGCGCCTTCTTGATGACCTTGGTGGAGTATTCGGCCACCGGCAAACCGGCCCGCGCGATCGACAGCATGGCAACGCCGCGCGCCTGCCCCAGCTTCAGCGTCGACTGCGGGTTCACGTTGACGAAGATCTCCTCCACCGCGCCCGCATCGGGCCGGTGGAGGAGAATCACGTCGGTGAGCGCGGCATCGAGCTCGACCAGCCGCTCGGCCATGCCGGCCTTCGCGTCGGTGCGGATCTGCCCGTTGGCAACGTGGCTGAGGCGGCTGCCGCTCTTGGCGACCACGCCCCAGCCCGTGCAGGTGAGCCCCGGATCGAGGCCGATGATGATCACGGCTGGGCTTAGCCCAGCTTTTCCATGACTTCGTCGGAGATGTCGTAATTGCCCCAGACGGTCTGGACGTCGTCGTCTTCTTCGAGCGTGTCGACCAGCTTCATCAGCGTGCCGGCAGTGTCGGCATCGACGTCGACGGTGAGGTTGGGCTTCCATGCCAGCTTCACGCCTTCGGCTTCGCCCAGGACCTTTTCCAGCTCGCGGGCGACTTCGTGAAGCGAATCGACCGAAACCCAGATCTGGTGGCTGCCGGGATTCTCGTCGCCATCGCCCATATCGCTTTCGACATCGTCGGCGCCGGCTTCGATCGCGGCTTCGAGGACCTTGTCCTCGTCACCCACGCTGCCGGGGTACTCGATCAGGCCGAGGCGTTCGAAACCGTGCGAAACCGCGCCCGAAGCACCAAGGTTGCCGCCGTTCTTGGAGAAGGCGGTGCGCACGTTGGTGGCGGTGCGGTTGCGGTTGTCGGTCAGCGCCTCGACGATGAGGGCCACGCCGCCGGGGCCGTAGCCCTCGTAGCGCACTTCCTCGTAGTTCTCGGCATCGCCCTTGCTGGCCTTGTCGATCGCGCGCTGGATGTTGTCCTTGGGCATCGACTGCGCCTTGGCCGCGTTGACGGCGGCGCGCAGGCGCGGGTTCATGTCCGGATCAGGCATGCCCATCTTGGCCGCGACGGTGATTTCGCGGGAGAGCTTGCTGAACTGCGCCGAGCGCTTTTTGTCCTGCGCGCCCTTGCGGTGCATGATGTTCTTGAATTTGGAATGGCCTGCCATGGGTCCGCTCTTGCTTCGCTCGTCTGCCTGCCTGCGGACTGATCCGCGAGGCCCGGAGAATGAGGTCCGGTGAATGTTGTGTGCCAATTGACGCAGGGCGCGCCTTACAACAGGCCGGCACCCGAGGGCAACCGCCCGCTCCGCACGCCGATCATGCGCCGCATCGCACAACGAATTGGCAAGGATGACGGGGCTATCAGGAACGGGCATGGCTACCCGAACCCACCCGCCCGCCCGTTCCGCGCCGCCTTTCGCACCCTTGGGCATGCTGCGCGAACTGCCGTCTTTCCTGCGGCGGCCCGCCGTGCTGACGCCGATCGGCCTGCGCAGGCGCGAAGGGTGGGCGGCGCTCGGCGTGTTGGAAACGGTTCACATCGCCGGACTTTTCCTGGTGGTGCTGCCGCTCATCGGGATCTGGCAGCAGGCCATGCACCTTTCCCCGCCCGATGCTTTCGACAAGCTGCCGGGAGGCTGGCTGCTCCCCTTCACGATCCTGATTGCCCCGATCGCCGAAGAGGCGCTTTTCCGCGGCTGGCAGACAGGGCGCCCCCGCGCGCTCTGGCTATTGGCCTGTACCGTGGTGCTGGCGATCCTGGTGGTCTGCGCGAAAGGCATGGCGCCGATGGTGCTGGCAGGCGCGCTGGCGGCGCTGGCCCTTGCGGCGCTGGGCGGCTGGATCGCCTTGCGCAAGCGCCGCGCGCCCATGGCCGGATTCCTTGCGGCCTATCCGGCGGTGTTCTGGATCGTGGCGCTGGTCTTCGCAGGCGTGCACCTGACGAACTACCCTGCCGTCTCGGTGCTGACGCTGCCGCTGGTGCTGCCGCAATTGTGGGCGGCGCTGCTGCTGAGCTTCACCCGCCAGCGCGTGGGCCTGCACGCCGCCATGCTCCAGCACGCCGGCGCCAATGCGGCGACCATGCTGCTGGTGCATTTCGGGACGTGACGCGCGTTTCCGCCCGGCCGCAAGGGCGGGGCGAGACGCCGGAGTCTTTGCCGGGTGCGCTCGCCACGAAAGTGACGAGCTTGCTGCACCGGCCCAAGTCCTTGTTCGGTGCGCCTTCGACGGATGTCGAAGGCGCGCGACATCAGTCGATGCCGAGCGCCGTCTTGTAGGTGTCGAGCAGCATGTCCATTTCGCGGCGGTCATCCGGCTTCATCTTACGGATGCGCACGATCTGGCGCATGATCTTGACGTCGTAGCCGACTGCCTTGGCTTCGTTGTAGACGTCGCGGATATCGTCCGAGATGCCCTTCTTTTCCTCTTCGAGGCGCTCGACGCGCTCGATCAGCAGGCGCAGGCGATCGTCGGTGGTTTCGGCCATCGGTGTAGTGCTCCAATAGGAATCGTGAATCGGTTTGGCGGCGGCTGATAGCGACTGCGCCGGATTCGGGCAAAGCGCCGACCTGTGGAAATCCTGTGTGTAATCCGCAGCAAGGGCGCCCGGCCCTTCCCCGTTGCATCCCCGACGGGCCCGCGTTATTCGCCCCGCGAGCGGCGACCACGTTCCCGCCTCCCCGGCCGAACCGACCTCGCGCCCGGGAGCATCAAGACCGGGACGGCCCGGCAACCATTTCAGGAGGTTGCCCCCCAATGCCCACTGCCATGCCCTGGATCGTTCTCGTCATTGCCGGCCTCTTCGAAGTGGTCTGGGCCTCGGCGATGAAGCAGTCCAACGGCTTCACCCGCCTCTGGCCCAGCATCGTCACGATCGCGGCCATGCTGGCGAGCTTCGGCCTGCTGTCCTGGGCGATGCGCGTGCTGCCGCTGGGCACCGCCTACATGGTCTGGACCGGCATCGGCGCGCTGGGCGCCTTCATCGTCGGCATCGTCCTGCTCGGGGAGTCGGCCAGCGCCATGCGCCTCGCCGCGGCCGGGCTGATCCTGGCCGGGCTGGTCATGATGAAGCTCGCGAGTTCCTGAGGGCGCTGGCACGCCCCCGAAACCGGCCCCGGGACATCGCCCCGGGGCGTCAGTGCGATCCGCCGTTTTTCTTCAGGCTTTCCTCCATCCGCGCGATCTGCTCGGGCGTAGCCTCGCTCTGATAGGCATCCTTCCAGGCGTCAAAGGGCATGCCATGGATCACTTCGCGCGCCGCAGCCTTGTCGCCATCGTAGCCCGCATCGCGGATCCAGTCCGCCAGGCAGTTGCGGCAGAAGCCGGCCAGCCCCATCAAATCGATGTTCTGCGCATCGTGGCGGGTCTGGAGGTGCCGCACAAGGCGACGGAACGCCGCAGCTGCCACAGCGTCGTCGAGTTGGTCGATCTGGTCGTTTCCGTTCATATTTCTGGCAATCGTCCTTGGTTTGTCATGCCGCCTTTGCCATATGTCGCCGAAATATCGAAAGAGAGGCAGACAGATTTTGGCCACCACCCCTCCGTTTCGTCGTTCGCCGCACCATCGCGGCATCAAGCGCCAGCGCAAGGTGAAGATTCTTGCCACCCTGGGGCCGGCCAGCCGCGACAAGGAGACCATCGCCAAGCTGCTCAAGGCCGGCGCCGATGCGTTCCGCGTCAACATGAGCCATGGCGATCACGAGACCCATCGCGAAACCATCGCCAATATCCGCGCGGTCGAAAAGGACCTGATGCGCCCCGTGGCGATCCTTTGCGACCTCCAGGGCCCGAAACTGCGCGTCGGCACTTTCGCCGAGGGCAAGGTGTTCCTGCGCCACGGCGCCCACTTCACGCTCGATCGCGATCCCACGCCGGGTGACGAGAACCGCGTCTGCCTGCCGCATCCCGAACTCTTCGGCATTCTCCAGAAGGGCCAGCGCCTGCTGATCGACGACGGCAAGCTGCGCCTGGTGGTTATCAAGCCGGAAGCCGATTCGATCCTTTGCACCGCCGAAGTCGGCGGGTTCATTTCCGACCGCAAGGGCGTGAACGTGCCCGACGCGATCGTGCCGGTCCCCGCGCTGACCGACAAGGATCGCCGCGACCTCGCGTTCTCGGTGGAGCAGGGCGCCGACTGGATCGGCCTGTCGTTCGTCCAGCGCCCCGAAGACGTGGCCGAAGCGCGCCGCCTGATCGGCGGTGCCTGCGCGCTCATGTCGAAGATCGAAAAGCCGGCGGCGGTCGATTCCATCGACGGGATCATCGAGCTTTCGGACGGCATCATGGTCGCCCGCGGCGATCTGGGCGTGGAACTGCTGCCGGAAGAAGTGCCGCCGATCCAGAAGCACATCATCGCCAAGACCCGCGCCATCGGCAAGCCGGTAGTGGTCGCCACGCAGATGCTGGAATCGATGATCACCAGCCCCTCCCCGACCCGCGCCGAAGTGTCCGACGTGGCCAATGCCGTCTATGACGGTGCCGACGCGGTCATGCTCTCGGCCGAAACGGCAGCGGGCCAGTGGCCGGTGGAAGCGGTGACGATCATGGACCGCATCGCCATCAAGGTGGAGACCGACTCCACCTATCGCGAGCGCATCCACCTTGCCCAGACCCCGCCCGACGCCACCACGGCCGACGCGCTCTCCGCCTCCTGCGCCACCATTGCCGACACCCTGCCGATCGAGGGCATCATCGTCTTCACCGGATCGGGCGGCTCGGCCCGCCGCGTCGCTCGCGAGCGTCCCGCCGCGCCGATGCTGGTGCTCACGCCCTCGCAGAAGACCGCCCGCCGCCTGGCCCTGCTCTGGGGCGCGCATGCCGTGACCACCAAGGACATCGGCAGCTTCGAGGAGATGATCGCCAAGGGCAAGCGCATGGCCCTGCGCCACGGCTTCGGCGCCGCCGGCACGCGCCTGGTGGCACTGGCCGGCGTTCCCTTCGGCACGCCGGGTTCGACGAACCTGCTCCATGTGGTAACGCTGACCGGCAACGAGTTGGAAACGCCGAACTGAGGTCCGATCCGGAGATGCGAAGAAAGCCGCACCGCACCGCCGCGTTGCTGGCGTTCTTCGCATTTCTGGGTTCGCCGCTTGCAGCCGGAGCAAGCCCTTCGTCGGCGTCGGAAACGCCCAGCGCGCTCAACCTGGGCGAAGGAATTTACGCCGCACATCGCGATGTCCTGAACGGAACCGGAAGCAGACCGCTGCGCAAAATCGCGGACGACGTCATCCGTTTCAGCTCCACGCCCGCCCTGGGCGCGCCCGGATACATCATCGAACTGCACGGCAGGACGCGGGATCAGGGCCCTCAAGTCCTTGCACGCTTCTTCCGCCATGGGATCGACCGATGGGATCCGGACGGCGAAATGCGTTTCGCTCTTTCCGAAGATGCCTACGATGATCTTGCAGGGACGATCGACGAACTGCTCGCCCAAGGCACTCCGGAAAGCCGAGGGCAGGTTCGCTGGATCTGCATGGACGGGCCCGGTTTCGTGACCGAACGCCTTACGAAAGGCCGGGCTCACTGGCTCAGCGGTTTCTGCGGCGACAATCCGAACAATGCCATCGCGGCCTTGCTGGACGGGCTGCTGGAACAACAAGTCGCCAGCCGCCTTCCCTCGCTCAAAACGCGCAAGTCGCCGCGGCTTTAGACCGATCCCGCGCGACGGAGAGTTCGCGCGTCACAAGCGGCCAGCGGTCCCGGATCAAGTCCGGGACGCGCCGGCTTTAAAGTTCAGATCAGCCCCGCGCGCCGAACAGGGCGCTGCCGACGCGGACATGCGTGGCGCCGAGCATGATGGCGGTCTCGAAGTCCTCGCTCATGCCCATCGAAAGCTGCGACAGGCCGTTGTCCGCCGCAATCTTCGCCAGGAGCGCGAAGAACGGCGCTGCCTCGATGCCCTGCGGCGGCACGCACATCAGGCCCGCGACCGGAAGCGCGGCCTCGCGCGCGGAAGCCAGCAATGCGGGCACTTCGGCAATGGCGCAGCCGCCCTTCTGCTCCTCGGCGCCGATATTGACCTGCACGAAGCAGGGCACCCGGCGGCCGGTCCTGTCCATCGCCTTGCCCAGCGCGGACACCAGCGAGGGCCGGTCTACCGAATGAATGCAGTCGAACAGGTTCAGGGCATCCTCGGCCTTGTTGGACTGGAGTTGCCCCACGAGATGAAGCGAAATGCCCTCGTGCTCGCCGCGCAGGGCCGGCCACTTGGCCTCGGCTTCCTGGACGCGGTTTTCGCCGAAGACGCGCTGGCCCTGGGCGATCAGGGGCGCAATGGCCTCGGCGGGGTGAGTCTTGGAGATGGCGACGAGTTCCACCGATTCGGCCTCGCGCCCGGCAATGCGGGCAGCCTGGGCGATGCGGGCACGGATGTCGTCGAGAGGAGATACTGGCTGATCCATGGCGCGCTGCTATAGCGGCTTCGTGCCGAACCGCCACCCGCCTCTTCCCGACATCTGGCTCATCACCGACGCCCGCAACGACGAAGCCCTGGAGCGCACCCTCGCCCGCCTGCCGCGGGGATCGGGGCTGGTCTATCGGCACTATCACCTGGCCCCTGCCGCGCGCCGCGCCCGGTTTGCAGCGCTTGCGCGCGCGGCCCGCCGCTTCGGGCACAGCCTGTTCCTGTCGGGCCCGGCGCGGGAGGCGCGGGGCTGGGGCGCAGACGGCGCCTATGGCGCGCCCGCAAGGCTGGCGCGGGGGCCCGCTTGCCCGCGCCTCGTCACCGTCCATTCCCTGCGCGAACTGGGGCGGGCTCACCACGCCCGCGCCGACGCCATCCTGCTCTCGCCGGTCTTCGCGACCCGCTCTCATCCCGGCGGGGCGACGCTCGGCCGCGTGCATTTTCACTTGCTCGCCGCCCGTTCCGCCGTTCCGGTGATTGCGCTGGGCGGCATGACAGTGCATCGGGCGCGCACTTTGCCGTCGAGGAAATGGGCTGCGATTCAGGGCCTTGCCCGCTAGCCCACAGGGCTGTTCCCGATCCATTCTTGACGGCGAGTCCCGCCAGAGCGCATTATCCGGGCCTGATCAGAGGCCCGATTTCCAGGGGGAATTCTTAATGGCCACCCGGCCCATCGCACCAGGACGGCGGATCGCCAAGCCGAACTGGCGCGCCGTTCTCAAGCGCTCCCTGCGCCGCGCCTCCGAACTGAGCGGCGCGCTGACACTGTTCGCGGCCATGGCATTCCTGGCCCTGGCACTCGTCAGCTATCACCAGACCGACCCTTCCGCCTCCACCGCCGCAGGGGGGCCGGCGCAGAACTGGATGGGCTCCGTCGGCGCCTGGGTGGCCGAGCGCGCGCTGGTGCTGTTCGGCCCGGTTTCGGCCTTGTTCGTGCCGCTGCTCTACGTCTTCGCCCGCAAGCTCTGGCTGCTGGTGGAGGAGGACGACAACGAGATCGAGCATTCCAACCAGCGCTGGTGGCGCCCGGTGGCAGTGCTGGCGATCGCCATGACGCTGATCGCCACCGTCATGTCGCTGGTCTTCACGGCGCCCGGCGGCGTGCTGCCCGCCTCGATGGGCGGAATTACCGGCCTGCTGGGCGCCAAGGGCATCACCGGCATCGCGGCCTTCGCGCCCGAAGTCGTCCAGGGCTGGATCAAGCTCGTGCTGGCGCTGCTCTGCGCGCTGGCCGGCGTGGCCCTGGCCGGACAGGTCTTCGCGGTCGACTGGGTGCGCCTGCTGACATTGCCGGGCCGGATCGGCCGCCTGCGCGGCGAAGGCGAGGCAGCGCCCGCCATGTCCGAAAAGACCAAATCACGCGACAAGGGGGCACGCGATACAAGCGCGCGCGACACGGGCGAGGAAATGGCCAAGCCCGCGCCCCGCATCGATGCGCCCGCCGCCGCTTTCGACGCCGCGGCCGACAAGCCGCGCAAGGCGCCCGAAATCAGCGATCCCAAGGCCAGCGCCGCCCCAGCGCAGCTCAACCTGGGCAACCGCCAGAAGGACATGTTCGACAAGTACGAACTGCCCGGGCTCGACATCCTGGCCGATCCGCCGCCCAATTCGCAGCCCAAGGTCGACAAGCTCAGCCTGGAGCGCAATGCGCGGCTGCTGGAAACCGTGCTTGACGACTTCAACGTCAAGGGCGAGATCACGGCCGTGCGCACCGGCCCGGTCGTCACCATGTACGAGCTGGAGCCTGCTCCCGGCATCAAGGCCAGCCGCGTGATCGGCCTGGCCGACGACATCGCCCGCAACATGAGCGCGATTTCCGCGCGCGTCGCCTCGATCCCCGGCCGCACGGTCATGGGCATCGAGCTTCCGAACGCCGACCGCCAGATGGTCTCGTTCAAGGAAATGGTCGCCTCGGAGGCTTTCGCCAACCACAAGGGCATGCTGCCGATCATCCTGGGCAAGGACATCGCCGGCGAGCCCGTGGTGGCGGACCTTGCAACCATGCCGCACCTGCTGGTCGCGGGTACCACCGGATCGGGCAAGTCGGTCGGCCTCAACGTCATCCTGCTTTCGCTGCTCTACCGCCTCACCCCCGCGCAGTGCCGCCTGATCCTCGTCGATCCCAAGGTTCTCGAACTCAAGAGCTACGACGATATTCCGCACTTGCTCTCGCCGGTGGTGACCGAGCCGCCGAAGGCCGTGCGCGCGCTGAAGTGGGCGGTAGAGGAAATGGAGCGCCGCTATCGCCAGATGAGCGAGATTTCGGTGCGCAACCTTGCCAGCTTCAACGAAAAGGTCCGCGCCGCCGCCGCCAAGGGCAAGCCGCTCGGTCGCCGCATCCAGATCGGTTTCGACCCGGAGACGGGCGAGGAACTCTACGAGGATCGCCAGCTCGATTACGAGACGCTGCCGCAGATCGTCCTCATCGTCGACGAACTGGCCGACCTCATGGTCACGGTGGGCAAGGAAATCGAAGTGCTGATCCAGCGCCTCTCGCAAAAGAGCCGCGCGGCGGGCATTCACCTCATCATGGCCACGCAGCGCCCCTCGGTCGACGTCATCACCGGCGTCATCAAGGCCAACCTGCCGACCCGTATCTCCTTCGCCGTCACCAGCCGCATCGACAGCCGCACCATCCTGGGTGAACAGGGCGCCGAGCAGCTGCTCGGCAAGGGCGACATGCTCTACAAGCCCAGCACCGACCCGATCAAACGCGTCCACGCGCCCTTCGTCTCGGACGAGGAAGTCGAGCACGTTGCCGATCACTGGCGCGGCCAGGGCAAGCCGGACTACGTCGATGCCGTCACCGAGGAGCCGGAGGAAGGCTCGTTCGGCTTCGACGACCTCGACGCCACCGCGTCGGACCAGCCGGAAGAGCGCAAGTACCGGCAGGTCTGCCAGCTGGTGTTCGAGAACCAGAAAGTCTCGGTCTCGTGGCTCCAGCGGCAGATGGGCGTCGGCTACAACACCGCCGCCAAGTGGGTGGAGCGCATGGAGAACGACGGCTACGTCGGCCCCGCCAACCACGTCGGCCGCCGCGACATCTACCGCGACGAGAACGGCAGCCCGCTCTGATGCGAGCCGGAAAGCGCGGCCTGACCCTGCTCGGCCTGCTGGCCGCGCCCGCCCTGGCCACGACGGGCGGGGCCGCGACGGGCGTGGCGGCGACGGGCGTGGCGGCGCAATGGCAGCGTCTGTTCGTGCCCAGCGTGGAAAACACGCTCGGCCGCAGCGTCTATGTCGACAAGGCCAGCGTGAAGGCCGGCATGATCGGGCGGCAGTTCCGGCAGATGCAGGTCCTGCTGCGCGCCCATGCCGGCTATCCGCAAGGCACCGTGCTCTACACCGAGCGCGCGGTGGACTGTACCGGCAGCCGCGCCCTGTCCTATCACTGGCGCATCGTCCGACCGAACGGCACGGTCCTGCGGGACTGGAGCGATGCCAGCCCAAGCATCTCCGGCGTGCAATGGGCGGGCGAGGACGGGCTGGTGCTGAAATATGTCTGCACCGGCGTGCTCCCGCGCTGAGCCATCGCAGGCCCGGCCCCCGATCGGCCCGCCCCCCGATCGGCGCGCCCGGTCCGACGCGGCCCGGTTCAGCCCCACTTGGATCGTTTGGCCTTTTCTGGCCCCTCCCTTCGTCTAGGGTTCCGCACCGCAGCGTGACGCCCTAAGAAGACCGTCCGCACGCAATTTTCGCTTCCCGCCCGAAAGGCCCCGATGGAAGATCATACCCAGGCATTCCTCCTGCGCGACGGCTTCCTGCTGCTCGGCACGGCGCTTGCCTTCGTCCTGCTGTTCCGCCGCCTCGGCCTGGGTGCGACCTTGGGCTACCTGCTCGCAGGCGCCATCCTCGGGCCTTACGCGCTGGGCCTGGTCGGCGATCCGGAGAACAAGCTGGGCATTGCCGAGCTGGGCATCACCCTGCTGCTGTTCATCGTCGGCCTGGAACTGGCGCCGCGGCGGCTCTGGCGGATGCGCAACGAGATCTTCGGCCTCGGCTTCCTGCAAGTGACGCTCTGCGGCCTCGCGGTCTCTGCGGTGATCTATTATTCCGCCGGGTTCAGCCTGGCCGCCTCGCTGGCGCTGGGGCTGCCGCTGGGGCTGTCCTCGACCGCGCAGGTCCTGCCGATGCTTCAGAGCGCCGGGCGCCTGAACACGCCTTTCGGCGAACGCTCCTTCGCAATCCTGCTGTTCCAGGACCTGTCGATCATCCCGCTGATCACGATCATCGCGGCGATGAACCGCAACCCGCATTTGCCTGAAGGCCCTCCGGGCTGGATCCTGGTGCTGGAGACCCTGGCCGCCATCGCCGGCCTGATCCTGGCCGGGCGCTTCGTGATCCGCCCGCTGTTCCGCCTGATCGGCAATCTCGGCGAGCGCGAGATGTTCGTCTTCGCCGCGCTGTTCACCGTGATCGCCTCTGCCGCGCTGATGCAGTCGCTCGGCCTTTCGACCGCGCTGGGTGCCTTTATTGCTGGCGTCATGCTCGCCGATACGCCTTACCGCCACGAGCTGGAGGCCGACGTCGAGCCGTTCCGCTCGATCCTGCTCGGCCTGTTCTTCATGTCGGTCGGCATGATGCTGGACCTTTCCGCCATTGCCGAGCGCCCGCTGTTCGTCGCCACCATGGCGCTGGCCCTGATCGCGGTGAAGGCTTCGGTGATCTTCGGGCTGGGCCTGCTGTTCCGCATGAACTGGCGCAGTGCGCTGGCGCTCGGCCTGCTGCTGAGCCAGGGCGGCGAGTTCGGCTTCGTGCTTTTCGCGCAGGCGCAGAGCGCCTGGCTGATCGAGCCGCGCGCCGCCAGCCTGTTCAGCGCCATCGTCACCCTGTCGATGGTCACCACCCCGTTCCTGATGATGGCCACCGCGCGCATCCGCGAAATGCCGACCAGCAAGGAAACCCGCGAAGGGCCCCGCAAGGACGGCGCCAAGGCCCTACTGGTGGGTTACGGCCGCTTCGGCCAGACCGTGGCGCAAGTGCTGATCGCCGCCGAAATCCAGGTGACGCTGATCGATACCGACATCGAGATGATCGACGTCGCCAGCGGTTTCGGCGCGAAAGTCTGGTTCGGGGACGGCACCCGCATCGACCTGTTGCGGCAGGCCGGCGCCGGCGGCGCGCAGATGATCGTGTTCTGCATCGACGGCGACCAGCTCTCGGACAGCTTCCTCCAGAACGTCCACGAGGCTTTTCCCGATGCCCGCATCCTCGCCCGTGTCTATGACCGCCGCGCGATGATCCGGCTGATGGATGCCCCCGTCACCTTCATGGTCCGCGAAGTGATGGAATCGGCCGTCGCCCTGGCCCGCGAGGCGCTGGACGACCTTGGCCTCTCCATCGAGCAGATCGACAATGCCGAGGAAACCTATCGCGCCAGCGACCGGGAGCGTTTGTCGATCCAGCACGAGACCGGCGACTTGCGCGCCGCGCGCGATCGCATCCTGACCCAGGACCTGCGCGACGCGCATTGACGCTGGCGGGCGGCATCCCTCCGGGAAGCGCCCCTTCGGGTGACGCCTTGCCCGCGGGCGTTCACGGCACCGAATAGCCCTCGAACCGCTTGATCCGGCGCAGCGCGAAGCTTGTCCGCATCGACGATACCCCCGGCAGCCGCGCCAGGCAGTCGCGGTGGATGCGGTCGTAGTGATCGAGGTCCGAGGCCGCGACACGCAGCTGATAATCCGCCGCGCCCGACATCAGGTGGCATTCGAGGATATCGTCGAAGTCTCCCACCGCCCGCTCGAAACGCTCCATGGCCTCGCGGCTCTGGCTCGTCAGCCTGATCTCGACGAAGACTTCCATCGACAGGCCCAGCCGCCGGGCATCCACCCGCGCGGCATAGCCTAGGATCAGGCCCTGCTCCTCCAGGGCGCGGATGCGCCGGTGGCAGGCGGAGGACGACAGGTTCACCAGAGCCGCCAGTTCGGCGATCGAGCGCGAGGAATCGGCCTGCAACGCTTCGAGGAGTGCGCGGTCTGCCCGGTCCATGGAAAATTCTCTTGTCGTTTGTTTCAGGACTGGGAAATATTCCTGCCCAGCTTTCTGACAAGCCCCAATTCGGTGAAACATTGCAGAGGCCCGGGTGTATCTCATCGGCAGGAGAGTTTTTCGCGGAGTCGATAATATGCGTGTCGGTACGGTCAGGGAAATCAAGAACCACGAATATCGCGTCGGCCTGACGCCGGAGAGTGCCCGCGAACTTGTGACTCACGGGCACGAAGTCTGGGTGGAAAGCGGTGCCGGCCAGGGCATCGGTGCCAGCGACGCCGACTATACCCGCCAGGGCGCCAAGATCGTGGCGACCGCGCGGGAGATCTTCGAAGGCTGCGAGATGGTCGTGAAGGTCAAGGAACCGCAGGCGGGCGAACGCGCCATGCTGCGGGAAGGCCAGATCCTCTACACGTACCTGCACCTCGCCCCCGACCCCGAGCAGACGGCCGACCTGGTGAAGTCCGGCGTCACCGCCATCGCCTATGAAACCGTGACCGGCCCCGGTGGGCAGCTTCCGCTGCTCAAGCCGATGAGCCAGGTGGCCGGGCGCATGTCGATCCAGGCCGGCGCCACCGCGCTGGAGAAGGCCCATGGCGGGCGCGGCGTGCTGCTGGGCGGCGTACCGGGCGTGATGCCGGGCAAAGTCGCAGTGATCGGCGGCGGCGTGGTCGGCTTCAACGCCGCGCAGATGGCCGTGGGCCTCGGCGCCGACGTCACCATCCTCGACCGCAGCCCCGACGTGCTCGAGCGGCTGGGCATCTATTTCGAGGCCCGCGCCAAGACCCGCTTCGCCAGCACCGCCAACCTGGCGGAAAGCGTGGCCGATGCCGACCTCGTGATCGGCGCCGTGCTGATCCCCGGCGCGGCCGCTCCCAAGCTGGTGACCCGCGACATGCTCGGCACGATGAAGCCGGGCGCCGTGCTGGTGGACGTCGCCATCGACCAGGGCGGCTGCTTCGAAACCAGCCATGCCACCACCCATGCCGAACCGACTTTCGTGGTCGACGGCATCGTCCACTACTGCGTGGCCAACATGCCGGGCGCCGTGGCCCGCACCAGCACTTACGCGCTGAACAACGTCACCCTGCCCCACGCCCTGGCGATCGCCAACCTCGGCTGGAAGGCCGCGCTACAGGCCGATCCTTACCTGGCCGAGGGCCTCAACGTCCATGCCGGCAAAGTGACCTTCGAGGCCGTGGCGACCGAGCTGGGGTACGACTACGTGCCGGTGAGCGACGTTCTGGGCTGATGATCTGGCGGCTCTCGTCCCGGCCTTGCCCCGGGACGAGGGCGGCCCGAGCTTACGGGACCATACCAAGGGTTCAGCGGAACGTTGCGCGGGGTCAGTCAGACCCGTCCCAGAAGGGCGCCGCGACCTCGGGTGGCACGCGCATGAGGCGTTCGGAGGCGATGTCGATCATGGCCCAGGTCGTCCGGGCGGAAACGAGCACTTTGCCCGTTTCGTTGCGGAAATCCACGCGTCGCACGAAGCGCGCGCCGCTCGGACCTTCGGGAATGAAGGTCTCTCCCGTCACGCTTTCGCCCTCGCGGATATTGCCGCGATAATCGATCTCGTGCCGGGTCACGACCCAGGCGTAGAGCGCCTGGTGCTCGGGCGGGGCCACCGCTTCCCAGTGCGCGGTGGCCATGGCCTCCATCCATTGCACCCAGACCGCATTGTTGACGTGGCCCATGACGTCGATGTCATGGGCCTGCGCCGTGAATGTCCGGGTGAAGGGCGGCTTCACTCGGAAACGCCGAGCTGCCAAAGGATGAACGCGAACTCCTCCGCGGTTTCCTTCAGGCTCTCGAACCGGCCGGACTTGCCGCCGTGGCCCGCGCCCATGTTGGTCTTGAGAATCAGTTCGTTGCCGTCCGTCTTCAATTCGCGCAGACGGGCGACCCACTTGGCGGGCTCCCAATACGTCACGCGGGGATCGTTGAGCCCGGCCGTCACCATCAGCGGCGGATAGGCCTGGGCCTTGACCTGATCGTAGGGCGAGTAGCTGCGGATAAGCTCGAAGGCCGCCCGGTCCTCGATGGGATTGCCCCATTCCGGCCATTCGCCCGGAGTCAGCGGCAATGTGTCGTCGAGCATGGTGCTCAGCACGTCCACGAAAGGCACATGCGCCACCACCGCGCCGAACAGGTCGGGATCGGAATTGATGACCGCGCCCATCAGTTCGCCGCCTGCCGAGCCGCCCGAGATCGAGATCTTGCCCGCCTCGGTGAAGCCGCGCTCGATCAGGCCCTTGGCCACATCGACGAAGTCGTTGAACGTATTGGCCCGCTTCTCGAGCTTGCCGGCCTTGTACCAGGCGCGGCCCAGATCGTCGCCGCCGCGGATATGGGCAATGGCATAAGCGAAGCCACGGTCGACGAGGCTGAGGCGCGCCGTCGAGAACCCCGGATCGATGGAGATGCCGTAGGCGCCGTAGCCGTAGAGATGCAGCGGCCCGGCACTCGTGCGGTCGCGGCGATAGACGACCGAGACCGGGATCGCCGTGCCGTCGCGCGCGGTCACTTCCAGCCGCTCGGTAGCATAGAGCGAGGCGTCGTAGCCCGAAGGGATTTCCTGGACCTTCAGCAGCTCCAGCGTGCGGTCCTTCACGTCGTAGTCGTAGACCGACGAGGGGCTGACCATCGATTCGTACGTCACCCGCAGCACGTCCATGTGCCATTCGGGATTGTTGGAAAGCCCGGCCGAGTAGCTGGCCTCGGGGAAGACGATCGGCTCGACGCGGGAGGAATCGTCGTAGTAGCGCAGCTCGATCTGGTCGAGCCCGGCCCCGCGCCCGGCCGTCTTCCGGCCTTCGACCACGTAGAAGTCGCGGAACAGGTCCACGCCGGTGAGGTAGAAGGCATCGGCCCCCTCGATCAGCGTCCTCCACTCGCCGGGATTATCCAGCGGCGCGGTGGCGAGGCGGAAGTTCTCGTGGCTGTCGTTGGTGTGGATGTAGAGCACGCCCTCGCGCTCATCCACGTCGTATTCCACGCCCTTGACGCGCGGCTTGACCAGGATCTGCGGGCCCAGCGGATCGTCGGCAAGGACCATGCGGCATTCGCTGGTCTCGTGATCGCTGGCGCCGATCAGCAGCCACTTCTCGTTGGAGGAGAGCGAGGAACCGACGCGGAAACCCTCGTCATCCTCGTGATAGAGTTCGACATCGCTTTCCAGCGGCTGCCCCAGCCAGTGCAGGCGGGCATTGTCGGTACGCCACTGCTCGTTGGCCAGCGAGTAGACGAGGCCCTTGTCCTGCGCCACCCAGACCAGCGCCGAGAGCGTGCCGGGAATTTCGTCAGGCAGGAGTTCGCCGGTCTCCAGGTTCTTGATCCGCGCGGTGAAGCGCTCCGAACCGTTGTCGTCATAGGCATAGGCCAGCAGCTTGCCGTTGGCGCTGGTGGAGATCGCGCCGAGGTTGAAGTATTCCTTGCCCTCGGCCAGGGCCACTTCGTCCAGGATCAGCTCGTCGGCGCTGCCGTCTTCGCTGGCGCCCACGGGGCGGCGCCACCACTTCTTGTATTCGGCGCCTTCCTCGAATTCGATCCAGTAGAGGAAATCGCCGTCCTTCTGCGGCACCGACTTGTCGGCTTCCTTGATGCGCGCGCGCATTTCCTTGAACAGCGCGTCGATCTGCCCCTGGCGGCCTTCCATGCGCGACTCGAACCAGCGGTTTTCCGCTTCGAGATGGTCCAGCACCGCCTTGTCGGTGACCTCGGGATAACCCGCGTCGCGCAGCCAGGCGTAGTCGTCTTCCACGCTCAGGCCGTGGTGAGTGAAGGAATGCGGCTTCTTCGCCGCCTGTGGAGGACCTGCAAGGGCCTGGGTGGAATCTGCCATTGCCTCCATCTATGTTGCACACATGACCCCCGCAAGCCGGATACCCACCTCATGTTGATGAATACCCACGAAGCGCGGCTCGATGCCTTGCGCCAGGAACTCAAGTCGCGCGGCCTCGACGGCTTCGTGATCCCCATTTCCGACGAGCATATGAGCGAATACGTCGGCGCCTATGCACAGCGCCTCGCCTGGCTCACCGGCTTCGGCGGCTCGGCCGGAACGGCCGTGGTGCTTACCAATCCCACGCTTTCTCCCGCCGCCGCCATGTTCGTGGACGGGCGCTATACCCTCCAGGTGCGCGAGCAGGTGGACGGCAAGGCCTATGCCTACGAAAGCGTGCCGCAGACCAGCGCCGCCCGCTGGCTGGGCGAGAATGCGCCCGAGGGTGCGAAGATCGGCTACGACGCCTGGCTTCACGGCTCCAGATGGGTGGAAGCCGCCCAGGCCGCGCTTTCGCACAAGGGCGGCACGCTCGTGGCGGTGGACGGCAACCCGATCGATGCCGTCTGGCAGGACCAACCCGCCCCCTCGCCCGCTGCGGCGATCGTCCATGACGATGCCTTCGCCGGCGAATCGAGCAAGGCCAAGCGCGCCGCCGTCTCCGAATGGCTGACCGCGCGCGGTCTCGATGCGACCGTGATCTCGGCGCTCGATTCCATTGCGTGGCTGCTCAACTTGCGCGGCACGGACGTGGAGCGGACCCCCGTGGCGCTCTCCTACGTCGTCGCCCATGCCGACGGCACGGCCGATCTCTACATCGCCGAGGAAAAGGTGACGGCCGAACTGCGCCAGCACCTTGGCAATGCCGTTCGCATCCAGCCGCGCGATGCCTTCGTCGCGGGCCTCGGCAAACTGGCGGGCAAGCGCGTCTCGGTCGATCCCGACAATGCCGTGGCCGCCGTGTTCGAGACACTGCGCGCCGCCGGCGCCGCGATCGTCGAGGAACGCGATCCCACGATCCTGCCCAAGGCGGTGAAGAACCCGGTCGAGCAGCAGGGCCACCGCAAGGCCCAGGCCATCGACGGGGTGGCCGTCACGCGCTTCCTGCACTGGCTCTCGGTAGAAGGCCCCAAGGGCGAAGTGACCGAGATGAGCGCATCGGACCGTCTCCACGCCTTCCGCCAGGAATGCGGCGATCTTCGCGACCTCTCGTTCGACACGATCTCCGGCGCCGGCCCCAACGCCGCCAGCCCGCACTACCGCGTCTCGGACGAATCGAGCCTGACCCTGGCGCCGGAAAGCGTCTACCTCGTCGATTCGGGCGGGCAGTATCCTTGCGGCACCACCGACATCACCCGCACCGTGTGGATCGGCAGCCCGGAAAATGAGAGCGGCGCCCCGCCGGCCGAAGTGAAGGACCGCTTCACCCGCGTGCTCAAGGGCCATATCGCCATCGACCGCGCGGTCTTCCCCAAGGGCACCAACGGCGGCCAGCTCGACGCGCTGGCACGTCAGTTCCTCTGGGCCGTCGGGCTCGACTACGCCCATGGCACCGGCCACGGCGTGGGCAGTTTCCTCTCGGTTCACGAAGGACCGCAGCGCATCGGCAAGCCGGCGGGCGGCCAGGCCGGCACATCGCAGGAACTGCTCGCGGGCATGATCCTCAGCGACGAGCCGGGCTACTACAAGGCCGGCGAATACGGCATCCGCATCGAGAACCTGATCCTCGTCGAACCGCGCCAGTTCGCCGGAGCGGACGGCGAATACTTCGGCTTCGAAACGCTGACCCTGGTGCCGATCGACCGCCGCCTCGTCGAGCTTTCGCTGCTTACCGCGGAGGAAGTGGCCTGGTGGAATGCCTACCATGCCAAGGTGCTCCAGGTGATCGGCCCGCAAGTCGAGGGCGAAGTGAAGCACTGGCTCGACGCGCAGTGCCGCCCGTTCTGAGCGCGCGGCTTCCGATGTTGTGAGCCTGCGGGCTCAGGCGTAACCTCCTCCCGGAAACAGGCTGGCCGGGAGGAGTCGCCCGATGACGGACGCAGTGCACGATCTCAGGACCCATCCGGTCCATCTCGGCCTCGGCGCGGTGGCCAGGGCGCAGCCCGCTTTCACCGGCATGGAATGGTACGCCGGCTATATCGAGCGGAGTGCCGCCGACGGGGCCGAGGGCCGCCTCGTCTCGATGTACGATTTCGACGAAAGCTGGGACAGCTGGGAAATGCACCCCGCCGGCGACGAACTCGTGGTCTGCCTGGGCGGGGCGATCACGCTGCACCAGGAACTGGCAGACGGCACGGCGCGCACCGTGTCGCTCCAGCCCGGCGAATATGCCATCAACCCGCCCGGCGCCTGGCATACCGCCGATGTCGACGACCGGGCGACGGCGCTGTTCGTGACGGCGGGGATGGGAACGCAGCACCGGCCGCGATGAAACGGCGCAAGGCTTGCCTCCGCATGAATAGAGTGCCAAGCCTGTGACAATTGGCGACAATAAAGCCGCAAGGCGGCACAACTGCGCGACAAGCGGTCGTTAGACGGGATCTCAGAAAGCCGCGGGGCTGTTCTTCCCCCTCCCTTCCCCGTCCCCCGGCTTTCGCCCTATTCGCCCGAAGAAAGAGAGCCCAGAGGATGAACCGCTTCAGCAAGATCGCCGTAGGCATCTCCGCCGCTGCGCTGGCCGTTGCCGGGGTGGCCTGTGCCCAATCTCCGGCCCAATCTCCTGCCCAATCTCCTGCCGGTCCGCAGCGCGACCGTCCCGAAACGCGCACCGAAACGCGCGCCGAAGCCCAGAGCCGGGCGGAGGAAATGTTCGCGCGTCTCGACGTGAACAAGGACGGCAAGCTCGACCGCGCAGACCGCGAGGCCCGCCGCCAACAGATGCGCGAAGCCGCGTTCGACCGGCTCGACACGAACAAGGACGGATCGATCTCCAAGGCCGAATTCATGGCCGATCGCGGACCGCGCGGTGATGGCGACCGGCCCGATGGTGACCGGCCCCATGGTGACCGACCGGCCGACATGCCCCCACCGCCCCCCGGCGCGGAAGGCGCGATGCCGCCGCCTCCCGGTGGCCCCGACATGGCCGGCCCCACGGGGCGCGCCGGAAAGGATCGCCATGGCCGCCACGACGGTCCGCGCGGTGGCATGAAGGGTTCGATGATGGGCTTCGGCAAGGCGGACGCCGATGGCGATCGCTCCGTGACCCGCGCCGAATTCGTCGCAGCCGCCCTCCAGCGCTTCGATGCCGCGGACACCAACAAGGACGGCAAGGTCACCCCCGAGGAACGCCGCGCCGCGCATGACAAGATGCGTGCCGAATGGCAGGCCCGCAAGGGCGAGCGTGGGGAGTCCCGGCGCGGCCGGGGCGATACCCCGCCGCCGCCCCCGGCCCCTGCACCCGCGACGAAGTAACCCGAGACCCCGCCCGCGCGACCGGACGGAAAAGGATTGGAATGAACGACATCTCGCCCGCCCGCATCCTGCTGGTCGACGACGAAGCTGCACTCCGCGAGCCCCTGGCCGACTACCTGTCGCGCCAGGGGTTTGCCGTCACCCCGGCCACGAGTGCAGCCGAAGCCCGCAGCAAGCTGCGCGACGACAGGCCCGATCTCGTCCTGCTCGACATCATGATGCCGGGCGAGGACGGCCTCTCGCTCTGCCGCCACTTCGTGGAAGCGCAGGACATTCCGGTGATCTTCCTCACCGCGCGCGGCGAGGCGACCGACCGGATCGTCGGGCTGGAGATTGGCGCCGACGATTACGTCGTGAAGCCTTTCGAGCCCCGCGAACTGGTCGCCCGCATCCGCTCCGTCCTGCGCCGCGCCGCCCGCATGCCTGCGCAGGCGCCGGAGAACGAGGCCTTCGCTTTCGAAGGCTGGCTGCTCGATCCGCTCAAGCGCCGCCTTTCCGATGCCGAAGGCGCGACCGTGCCGATTTCCTCGGTCGAATTCCGCCTGCTCATGGCCTTCCTCGAACACCCGCGCCAGGTGCTCAACCGCGACCGGCTGCTCGACATGGTGCAGGGCCGCGAAGCGCATCTGTTCGACCGCGCGGTGGACAACCAGGTCAGCCGCCTGCGCCGCAAGATCGAGGTCGATTCGCGCAACCCGCAGCTGATCCAGACCGTGTGGGGCGGCGGCTACATGCTGGCCACGGACGTCCGGCGCGTGCCGCTGGACGCGGACTGAGCGGAAACCGCAAGATGTCGAGCCTGAAGATGCCGCGTCCCCATAGCCTGATGGGCCAGATGCTGCTGGCAGTGGCCGTCGCGCTGATGCTCGTGCAGGGCCTGGGCGCGTTCCTGGTCTATCGCGCCCAGCGCGAGGGCTACGAGGCGAGCATGCTCAATGCCTCCGCGTTCCGCCTCATCATGGAAACGCGCGGCCCCCGCGCGCTGTCGCGGCGGCATGACGGGCCGCGCGTGCCGCTCTCCGGCCCGCCGCCCAAGGGCTACCATCTCGAATACAGCACGCGCTCCCCCGCCGGTCCCGGGGAAACCCGCGACCGGGAAGCGGAAGTGGGCCTGGCCAAGATCCTGGCCGACCAGGAATTCCCGGTGCGCGACATCGTCGTGGTCCACCGCGACGTCGGCCGCGACCGCGTCGCCCGCCGCAACGCGCTGGATCGCGCCGCCAATTACGGCCTCGCGCGTGAGGAAATCGACCGCATCATGCGGGCCAACCTGCTGGTGGTCGGCGTGCGCACGGAAGAAAACGGCAGCTGGATCATCTCGCGGGTGCGCGCGCCGAGGCCGGAAAACGTCCTGCTGACGCCGGTGCTGGTCCAGACGATCATCATCTACATCGTCGTCATGGCCGCCGTGGCGCTGATCCTGCGCCGCATCACCCGGCCGCTCGCCGCCCTGACGCGCCGCCTCGAACGCTTCGCCGCCACGCAGGACGTGGAGGGCCAGTTGGCCCCTTCCGGGCCGGAGGACATGCAGCGCCTCATCATCGCCCACAACGCCATGGAATCGCGCATCGCCGCCCTGCTGGACGAGAAGAACGTCATGCTGGGCGCCATCGGCCACGATCTCAAGACCCCGCTGGCGGCACTGCGCGTCCGCATCGAATCGGTGACGGACGACGTCGAGCGCGGCCGCATGGCAGCCACCATCGAGGACATCGTCCACACCCTGGACGACATCCTGTCCCTCGCCCGCGTCGGCCGACCCAGCGATCCGCTCGAACGCACCGAACTCTCCGCGCTGATGTTCTCGGTGATCGAGGAATACGAGGACATGGGCGAGCCGGTCGAAGTGGGAGACACCGCGCGGATGGCGCTGGAACTGCGTCCCACCTGGATCCGCCGCGCCTTGCGCAACCTCATCGGCAATGCGCTGCGCTACGGCGAACGCGCCCGCGTCTCGCTCTCCCGCGCGGAGGGCCGCGCCGTCATCCTGATCGAGGACGATGGCCCCGGCATTCCCGACGATGCGATCGCGGACATGATGAACCCCTTCACCCGCGGCGACCCCTCGCGCAACAGCGCCACGGGTGGCGCCGGGCTCGGCCTCGCGCTCGCCCGCGCCATTGCCGACCAGCACGGCGGCGCCTTGGTTCTGTCCAACCGGCTCTCGGCAGGCGGCACCGTCGAGGGCCTGAACGCCCGGCTGGAGCTGCCTCTGGGCTGACGTTCGCGGCGCAGTCGGTTAATTCCAGACAGCGGACGGCGCTTCAGGCCGTCATTTCAGCTTGGCGAACTCGGCGTCGATCTGAGCACCCAGCATGTCGTCGAGCAAACCGCAATTGCGCACGCGCTCGATCGCGCGGTCGAGTTCGAGGGCTCCGGGCGTTCCCGCCAGCCGCGCCTTGAAGTCGCGCGCGATCCGGGTGGCCCTATCCACCGAGCAGAACCGCCCGAGCATCTGCGGCAGGCGCCGGACCAGGAACGGCCCATCGCTGCCGTCCAGCAGCCCGTCCAGATGCGCGAGCGCCCAATCGTAACCCAGCTCGCGCGTGGCGCTGCGCGCCATCACGCCGTCCAGCAGGTCGCGTCTTTCGCTTTCGCGCAGACGCGGGTCGTCCATGGCGAGCAGCCAGGCCGCGAGCTTGGCATCTCCGGTGCGGGAGGCGGCCGCCAGCGCCGCGGGCCGGAACACCGGGTCCTCCGAGGCGAGCGCCCGGTCGACCAGATCCCGCGCCGCTTCGGCAGGCCGCCGATAGAGGTAGAGATCGAGCGCATGGTCCAGCCAGGCAGGGTCGAGCGCGGCATGGTCCCCGGCCAGATAGGCCGCCATGGCATCGGCGAGCTGGTCGCGCAGGCGCGCGCCGCGCCCGGTGTTGAGCAGGGCGGCCACCACTTGCACGCGGCGCTGGGTCCGCGCCGGCGCCTCATGGGCATAGACCCCGAGGCGAGGGTCGAAGCCGAGTTCCTTGAGCAGCGGCGCATAGAGTCGCTCGCGCAAGAGACCGAAGCTGCGCCGCGCCGGAGTGCCGACGAAGCCTTCCATCATGTAGCGGGCCAGTGCCTTGTCCGGCGCATCGGCGGCGTGAGGGTCCGGATGGCGGATCAGCTTGCGGGCCAGCCCCGCCATCTCCGCCACGTTGCCGCGCCCGGCCCGGATCGAGGCATCGAGCGAATCGACAAGCGCCAGGGCCTCGCCGCCGGGCAGGCGGTCGGCCTCGGCGATCAGCGCCTTCCAGTGGTTGGCGGTGAGTTCGAAGCGATAGTAGCCGCTGCCTCCGGCATTGGGGAACACCGGCCCTTCTCCGGGCACCGAGAAGGCCTGCGTGCCCTGGTCCATGATCGTGCACAGGCGCTGCGGCCCGCGATGAAAGCAGAGCGGGATCGTCCAGCGCGCCTCGGGCGGCGCCACACCGGCCGTGGTATAGCGAAGCTGCGTCACCGTGACCCGGTCCCCGGCCTGGCGCATGGCGAGCAGCGGCACGCCCTGCTGCTCCACGAAACTGCGCATGGCCGGCACCAGGCGAGGGTCTCCGGCCACGTCGGCCAGGGCGGCAAAGAAATCGGCGCTGGTGGCGCTACCCTGCCGGTGCGCGTCGATGTAGCGGCGCACGCCCTGGCGGAAGCGCTCCTCTCCCAGCCACTGCGCAATCATGCCCACGACATGACCGCCTTTCCCGTAAGTAATCGAATCGAAAGCGGAATCGATCCGCTCGCTGGTCTCGATGGGCTGGCGGATCGGCCTGCCGGCGAGCAGGCCGTCGATGTCCATCGCCTGATACCCGGTGCCCAGTGCATCGCCCGCAATGCCAAGGTCCGGCCGCCACTGCTCGCCCACGCGGTAGCCGATCCAGTTGGCGAAGCTCTCGTTGAGCCAGAGATCGTCCCACCAGTCCGGCGTGACGAGATCGCCGAACCACTGGTGGCCGAGTTCGTGCGCCACGATCATGCCGAACTGCCGCTGCTGCTCCACCGGCGCGTTCTCGTCCATGACAAGGATGTCGTCGCGGTAGAGGTCGGCGCCGGGGTTCTCCATGGCACCCGGGAGGATCGGGCTGGTCACCTGGTCGAGCTTCGGGAAGGGAAAGCGCTCTCCGAAATAATCCTCCAGCAGGGTGACGATGCGCTTGCTGCCCTCCAGCGCGAAGGCGAGGTTCGCCGCGTTCTGGCGGGTGGAGACGATCCGCAGCGGCAAGGGTTCTGCCCGCTGGGGCGAAGGCGGCACTTCGCCGGACACGCTGGCGAACGGCCCGGCCATGATCGCCACCAGGTAGGTCGGCAGCGGCGGGCCGGGGGCGAAGCGGTGAACGGCCAGGCCATTCTCGATCACCGCGGTACCCACTTCCGGGCCATTGCTGATCGCCATGAGGCCCGGCGGGGTGCGCAAGGTGACGGCGAAAGGCGTCTTGAAGCCCGGTTGGTCGAAACCGGGAAATACGGCGCGCGCGTCGATCGACTGGAACTGGCTCCAGGCATACCACGCGCCTTCCACTTCCACCCGGAACAGACCTGCGGGGCCCTGACCGAACGCCGCCGAATAGTCGAAGGAAAGCGTGAGCCGGCCGGGGGGCAGCGGCTCGTCGAAACGCACTTCGGCCAGCCCGTTCGCATCGAGCTGGCGCCAGCGCGCCGAGACACCACGCGCGCCGATCCGCGCTTCCGCACGCGTGACATCGAGATCGCGGCCATGAAGATATATCCGCGGGGTTCCGGCGGCCAATGTCAGGTCGATCTCGACATGGCCGGAAAACCGCGGCTTCGCGGGATCGAGCGTCATGTCCAGCCGATAGGCCAGGGGCCTGACGGAATCGTCGAGGCGGCCGAAGGGAAGGTCCGGTCTTTCCGCCGAGACGAGGATGCCGGACGCCTCCGCGACCGGCCCCGATGCCGCATCCTGCGCGCGCGCCGCCCCGGACGCTGCCAGCAGCGCGGCAAACACGACCGGGCGGAGACCGACCCTCATCGGGTCAGCGCATCAGGCCCCCGATAAGGTTGCGGGCGAAGCGGCCCAGCCCCGGGAAACCGATGGCCTTGCCGAAGGCGTCGCCCACGGTGCCGGCGGCCGCGCTGGCGGCCGAGGCCTTGGGATCCGCGCGGCTCTTCTTGCCCTGCATCGACTGCGCCAGGATCGACCCCGCGCTGGCAGCCGCCGCGCCGGCCGCCGCCTTGGCGACCTTGCCGCCCAGCCCGTCCCACAGGCTGGGGTTCTTGCGCTCCTGCCGGCCGACTTCCTCCTTGCCCTTTTCCGCCACTTCCTGGGCCGTCGCCGCGGCATCGGCGGCCTTGGCGGCAAGCACTTCCTCGGCGCTTTCGCGGTTTACGGGGCTGTCGTACTTGCCCTCGAAAGGACTGATCGACTGGATGATCGCCCGCTCCTTCGGCTCGATCGGCCCCAGTCGCGAGCGTGGCGGCGCGATCAGCGTGCGCTGGACCACGGTGGGGGCGCCTTCCTCGTCGAGCGTGGAGACCAGCGCCTCGCCCACTTTCAGCTCGGTGATCGCCGTTTCGACGTCGAGCGCGGGATTGATGCGGAACGTATCGGCCGCCGCCTTGATTGCCCGCTTGTCGCGCGGGGTGAAGGCCCGCAGCGCATGCTGCACGCGGTTGCCGAGCTGTCCGGCAATGTCCTCGGGAATGTCGATGGGATTCTGCGTCACGAAGTAGACGCCCACGCCCTTCGAACGGACGAGGCGCACCACTTGCTCCACTTTGTCCTGAAGCGCCTTGGGCGCATCGTCGAACAGCAGGTGGGCCTCGTCGAAGAAGAACACCAGCCGGGGCTTTTCGGGATCGCCCACTTCGGGCAGCACTTCGAACAGCTCGGACAACAGCCATAGCAGGAAGGTGGCGTAGAGCTTGGGGCTGCGCATCAGCTTGTCGGCGGCGAGCACGTTGATGAAGCCGCGCCCCTTGTCGTCGCAGCGGATGAAGTCGGCGATTTCCAGCGCCGGCTCACCGAAGAACTGCGCCGCGCCCTGGCTGTCCAGCGCCAGGACCTGCCGCTGGATCGTGCCGACGCTCGCCTTGGTGACATTGCCGTACCTGGCCGAGAGCGCCGCGGCATTTTCCGCCACATGGGCCAGCATCGCCTGGAGATCGGGCAAGTCGAGCAGCAGCAGCCCCTGCTCGTCGGCATAGCGGAAGACGACGTTGAGCACGCCTTCCTGCGTGTCGTTGAGGTCCATCAGCCGCGACAGCAGCAGCGGCCCCATTTCCGAGATCGTGGTGCGGACGGGATGGCCCTGCTCGCCGTAGATGTCCCAGAAGATCGCGGGATTGTCCGAATAGGCATAGTCCGCCATGCCGATTTCGCGCGCGCGGGTTTCCAGCACGGCGGCGTTCTTGAACTGCGGGCTCCCCGGCATCGAGATGCCCGAAAGATCGCCCTTCACGTCCGCCAGGAATACCGGCACGCCGGCTGCGGAAAACTGCTCGGCAATGGTCTGCAGGGTCACCGTCTTGCCGGTGCCGGTGGCACCCGCGATCAGCCCGTGACGGTTGGCGCGGTCCAGCCGCAACACCTGACGTTCACCATTGGCCCCGAGTCCCAGGAAAATCTCGTCCATTCACCGCTCCTTGCACCCACCATGGTGATAGAGCGGCCTTGGCGCCAGCGCGAGAGGGATTCTGGGAACGCGCGCGCTCATCGCCCCGGCCGTCCGCGCCGCATGGGCTGGTGCGGTTCCCGAACCCTCGCTAAAGGCGCGGCAAGACCATGTCCGAAATATTCGTCCTCCTCGATGATGCCCGCCGCGAAGGCGCCGGCGACGCCCGGCTCTACCGCGCGCCGAGCGAGATCGTGATCGCCCGCAGCGCCGAAGAGGTGGTGCCGGCGCTCGCGCGGATCGAGCAGCTCGCCGCGCAAGGGCTGCACCTGGCGGGCTACCTGGCCTACGAGGCCGGACTGGCCCTCGAACCGCGGCTGGCGGGGCGTCTGCCCGGACGCACCGGGGTGACCGGCCCGCTCGTGTGGTTCGGCGCCTTTGCCGGATACGAGACGATCCCCGCGCTGGACGTGCCGGACTGGCTCGCCCGCCATGCCCCGCCGGGCCGCGTCTGCATCGGACCGCTGGAACCGCAGATCACGACCGGCGACTATGACCGGGTCTTTTCCCGGATTCACGGCGCCATCGAGGCGGGGGACATCTATCAGGCGAACCTCACGTTCCCGCTGGCCGGTCCCTGGCATGGCGATCCGCTGGCGCTCTATGCCGCGATCCGGCCTTCCGCCGCGGCCGGCTATGGCGGCGTGGTCTGCGACGGTGCGCAGTACCTGCTGAGCTTCTCGCCCGAACTGTTCTTCGCGCTGGAAAACGGCCGGGTGACGGTGCGCCCGATGAAGGGCACCCGCCCGCGCGGCCAGGATGCGGCGCAGGACCAGGTCCTGCGCGCGGAACTCGCCGGCTCCGCAAAGGACCGGGCAGAGAACCTGATGATCCTGGATCTGATGCGCAACGACCTCTCGCGCGTGGCCGAAGCCGGCAGTGTCCGCGTGGAGGATGCCTTCGCGATCGAGAGCTATCCCACCGTCCACCAGATGGTCTCCACCGTCCGCGCCGATCTGGCGGAGAGCAAGGGCGCCGTCGATATCCTGCGGGCGCTGTTTCCCTGCGGCTCGATCACCGGCGCGCCGAAGATCCGCGCCATGGAGCTGATCGCCGAAGGGGAATCCCATGCCCGCGGCCCCTATTGCGGCTCGATCGGCCGGATCGATCCTACTGGCGATGCCGCCTTCAATGTGGCAATTCGCACTCTGCATCTAACGGGGCGCCTGGCGCCGGGCGAGAACGGGGCCGGCCGTGCGGTCCTCGGCGTCGGCTCGGCCGTGGTCGCCGATTCAAAAGCGCTTCCCGAATGGCGGGAATGCCTGGTCAAAGGGGGTTTCGTGAGAGAGTCGGCAGGGGCATCCTCGCCCGCCAGTTTCGACCTGATCGAGACGATGTGCTTCACGCCCGAAAAGGGCATCCCGCTGCTCGAACATCATCTCGAGCGGATTCGCGGCAGTGCCGAGACGCTGGGCTTCAGCTTCGATCGCCATGCGGTGCGCAATGCCATCCAGGCGCTCTGCTTCGATGCGGAAAGCCCCTCGAAGCTGCGCCTCGTCGCCTCGCGCAGCGGCGCCTATGCGCTGGAGCTGTCCGAACTGCCGCAGCCGATGGGCGAGCCGGTCAGCGTGGGCGTGCTGCGCCTGCCGGTGGACAGCGGCGACTGGCGCCTGCGCCACAAGACCAGCGACCGCGGCTTCTATGAGGCGGGCCTGGCCGCCGCCAAGGCCGCCGGCGCACAGGAAGCGCTGTTCCTGCGGGACGACGGGCTGGTTACCGAGGGCACCTTCACCAATCTCTTCGTCGAACGCGATGGCCGGCTGCTGACGCCGCCACTGGCGCTGGGCCTGCTCGCCGGCGTGCTGCGCCGCTCGCTGATCGAGGAAGACCGCGCGGTGGAAGCCGAACTGACTTTGGACGACCTGGCGGAAGGCTTCTTCATCGGCAATTCCCTGCGCGGGCTGCTCCCCGCGCGGCTGCTGGCGTGACGGGCGGCACCATGCACGGTTCCGCCGCCCTTGCGCGCATCGCCCCTTCCGGCACCACCGCGATGACCGACCGCGCGATCGAACTGCGCGAATCCGGTCTCGACATCATCTCGCTCTCGGTGGGCGAGCCCGACTTCCCCACTCCGCCCCATGTGATCGGGGCCGCCAAGGCCGCGCTCGATGCCGGCCAGACGAAGTATACCGCGGTCGGTGGCACCTCGCAGCTGAAGCAGGCCGCTGCCCTGCACTTCGCGCGCGACCTGGGGATCGAGGTTCCCGCCTCGCAAGTGACGGTCAGCGCGGGCGGCAAGCAGGCGATCTTCCATGCCATGCTGGCCACGGTGAGCGAAGGCGACGAAGTGATCGTGCCCTCGCCCTGGTGGGTGAGCTATCCCGAGATCGTGCGCTTCGCGGGCGGCAAGGTCGTTCCCCTGCTGACTTCGGCCAAGGACAACTTCCGCTTCACCGCCGCCGATCTCGAAGCGCAGATCGGGCCGCGCACGCTCTGGGTGCTGCTCAACAGCCCCGGAAATCCGACCGGCGCCTATTACCCGGAGGAGATGCTGCGCGGCATCGGCGAAGTGCTGCGCCGTCATCCGCGCGTGATGGTGCTGTCCGACGATATCTACGCGCCGATCAACTACGCCATCGACAGTAATGGCGGCCGCCCGCATGCCACGCTGGCCAACCTCTGCCCCGATCTTGCCGACCGCATCCTGACGGTCTCGGGCGTGTCCAAGAGCCACGCGATGACGGGTTTCCGCATCGGCGTGGCTGCCGGCCCGCAGTGGCTTATCAAGGCGATGGAGAAGCTCCAGTCGCATTCCTCGGGTAATCCCTGTTCGATCAGCCAGGCCGCCGCCGTCGCCGCTTTCGCGGGGCCGCAGGACTTCCTGGCCGAATGGCGGGAACGGTTCCGCCAGCGGCGCGACAGGGTGGTGGCCGCGATCAACGCGATCCCCGGCCTCTCCACGCCGACCCCGGACGGCGCGTTCTACTGCATGATCGACGCCGCCCCGCTGATGGGCCGCTTCGGGGACGACGTGAAGCTCACGCTGCACCTGCTGGAACACGGCGTGGCGCTGGTTCCCGCCTCCGCCTTCGGCGGGCGTGACGGCTTCCGCATCAGTTTCGCCGCGGACGACGCGCGGCTCGAAGAAGCGCTTCGGCGCATAGAGAAAGCATTGACGTAACATGGAACTGGAAATCCTCTTCGAGGACGGCGAAGCGCTGGTCATCGACAAGCCCGGCGGCCTTCCGCTCGACACGCCCCGCGCGGGCGGTCGCAGCCTCGAAGACCGGCTCGAGGAATTGACGCTGGGCTTCCAGCGGCTGCCCATGCCAGTGCACCGGCTTGACCGCGACACGTCGGGATGCCTGTTGCTGGCGCGCAATCCCAAGGCGCTGAAGCGCTTTTCCGCCGCTTTCGAGGAAAAGCTGGTCAAGAAGCGCTACCTCGGCATCGTCGCCGGCGCCCTGTCGGAAGAGGAAGGCACGATCGCGCTCAACCTCTCCAAGGTCAGCACGGTCAAGGACGGCTGGCGCATGATCCCGGCGAAGAAGGGCAAGCCCGCCGTCACCCACTGGCGCAAGCTGGACGAGAAGAACGGCTTGACCCTGGTGGAATTCCGCCCCGAAACCGGCCGTACCCACCAGATCCGCGTCCACGCCGCTTCCGGCCTTGGCCTGCCGCTGCTCGGCGATCCGGTCTACGGCAGCAGCAAGGGCGCACCGCGCACCATGCTTCATGCGGCCGGCCTCACCGTGCCGCGCGGCGACAAGGAGCCGATCGTGGCCGTCGCGCCGCTCCCGGCCGATTTCGCCGCTTTCGGCTTCAGCGATGAATGAGCGAGGTTGAGGAGACCATCGGCCGCGCCCAGGCCCTGGCGAGCGAGAGTTTCATCGCTTCGACCGGGCCGGGCGGGCAGAACGTCAACAAAGTCGCGACCGCCGTTCAATTGCGGCTCAACGTCTATGCGTTGCGCCTGACGCCGCCGGTCTTCGCGCGGCTGAAGGAACTGGCGGGCAGCCGCATGACCGCGGCGGGCGAACTGATGTTCACCGCCCGCCGCTTCCGCACCCAGGAAGCCAACCGCGCCGATGCCCGCGAACGCCTGGCGGACATGCTCCGCGATGCTCACAAGCTGCCGGAAAAGCGCGCGAAGAGCCGCCTCAACCGGGTGGGCAAGGAGCAGCGGCTCAAGGGCAAGAAGTTGCGCGGCTCGGTGAAGGCCGGGCGGGGCAAAGTCAGCTTCGACTGACGCTCACTCGGCCTGCGTGGCGGCAGCGCCGGTGGGCGCCGAGGTCGAGGCAGGTTCGGGCCGGGCATCGAACATCTCCGCCGCCTCGTCCAGCGCCCGCGCCTCGCCGACCGTGACGCCGTCCGGCCCCGGCGGATCGGACTGTCCGCAAGCCGCCAGGGACAGGGTTGCGATCAGGAAGCAGAGCGTTCTCATAAAGGCTGCTTAACCCAGCGCGGCCGCCATCTCAAACGCCTGAAATCAAGCATCGCACCAGGACCCTCGCAACCCTGAGGCTTCCCCGGACTTCCCACTGACACCGTTTGCCCCGATACCTGTCGTCGGCAGCAACCAGCCATGAGGAGTCGTCATGTCGAAGATCGTCGTCGTCGTCGGAAGCCTTCGCGCCGAATCGTACAACCACCAATTCGCGAAAGCCCTGACCCGGCTGCCGGCGGCCTCGGGCCACGATTTCGTGTTCGCGGATATCGGTTCCCTGCCGCTCTACAACCAGGACCATGATGGCGACCAGGCGCAGCCGGTGAAGGATCTGAAGGCGCTGGTGCGCAGCAGCGACGGCGTGATCTTCGTGACGCCGGAATACAACCGCTCGATCCCCGGCGTGCTCAAGAACGCCATCGACAACGCCTCGCGTCCCTATGGCGACAGCGCCTGGGCGGGCAAGCCGGCAGGCGTGATCGGCGTGTCGATCGGTGCGATCGGGACCGCGCTTTCCCAGCAGCACTTGCGCAACGTGCTGGCCTACCTCGACATGCCCACCCTGGGCGCGCCGGAAGCCTTCATCCAGTGGAAGGACGGCCTGCTCACCCCGGACGGCACCGTGGGCGAGCAGTCGGCCGGGTTCGTCGGCGGCTGGCTTGAAGCGTTCCTGGCGCTGGTGGACCGCCACCGGGATTGAGGCAGAACGTCGTCCCGGACTTCGATCCGGGACGACGTTCTTGTCAGAGGATGCCGGCCGTCTTGCCCGCGCGGGTGAACATGCCGATGATCTGCTGGACCTGTTCGGCCGAATGTTCGGCGCAGAGCGAGCAGCGCAGCAGCGTCATGTTCGCAGGCGTTGCCGGCGGCCTTGCGAGGTTCACGTAAAGCCCTTCGTGCAGCAGCGCTTCCCACATTATCGCGCCGCGTTCGAGATCGGGCATGATGACAGCGATGATCGCGCTCTGCGGTTCGTCCGTGCCGAGCTGGAAGCCGGCATCGGTCAGGCCCTTGTGCAGCGTGCGCGAGCTTTCCCAGAGGTGGGCGCGCTTTTCCGCCGCCGTCATCAGCTTGCGGATCGAGGTCGTGGCGGTGGCGACGACGCTGGGCGGCAGGCTGGCGGTGAACACGTAAGGACGGCAGACCAGGCGCATGATCTCGAACTTGGGGTGGTTCGAAACGCAGAAGCCGCCGACCGTGCCGACCGACTTGGAGAACGTGCCGATCACGAAGTCCACGTCTTCGAGGCAGCCCTGGTCTTCGGCCACGCCGCGTCCGTTGGGGCCGATGAAGCCCATCGAGTGCGCTTCGTCCACCAAGACCATGGCGCCGTACTTCTTGGCGACCGCGATCATCTCCTTGAGCGGGGCGATGTCGCCCAGCATCGAGTAGACGCCTTCCAGCACGACCAGCTTGCCCGCGCCTTCGGGAATGCGGCGCAGGCGCTTTTCCATCGCCTCGATGTCATTGTGCTTGAACGGCACGACTTCGGCATCGCCCATCTTGCAGCCGTCCCAGATGGAAGCGTGGCTGTCGATGTCGAGGACGATGTAGTCACCTTTGCCGGCGATCGTCGAGATGATGCCCAGGTTGGCCTGGTAGCCGGTGGAGAACACCATGGCGTGCTTCATGTCGTAGAAGTCGCATAGCGCTTCCTCGACCGCCTTGTGCCCGGCGTAAGTGCCGTTGAGCACGCGGCTGCCGGTGGTGCCGGCGCCGAAATCGTCCAGCGCCTGCTTGCCGGCCGCGATCACGTCCGGATCGAAGGTCATGCCCATGTAATTGTAAGTGCCGAGCAGGATCGTCTCGCGCCCGTTGCACAGGGCGACGGTGGGCGAGATCACCTTTTCCATGACGAGACCGAACGGATCGGTGACGCCGGTGGACAGCAGATCGCGGCGCATCTCGATCAGGGGATCGAACTTGCTGAACAGATCGGCGTGGCCCTGGGTTTCGTTTTCGCTGAGCATATCGGTCATCGCGATGGATCCCTCAGCCCTGGAGCTTGACCACGGCATCGACGAGCTGGCCGTAGTTCTCGATCTCGGCCTGCTGGTTCATCGAGATGATGATGTCGAATTCGTCCTCGATCGCGGCCACGAAGTCCATGACGGTCAGGCTGTCGAACTCGAGGTCGTCAGTGAAGCGGGTCGCGTCGGCGACTTCGATGCCCTTCTTGTTGAAGGGCTCGATCAGCGCGGCGATGCGGGCCGAGGTCTCTGCGCGGTCCATGGTCATTTCAACTCCGGTAATTTCGGGCGGCGCTCTGGCCGATAATTGCGGCGCAAAAGCGGCGACGGGGGGTAAAGTCAAGCACAGGCGCGACACTTGTCGCTTCCGCCGCGAAGACGGTTGCGACATCGCCGCCATATCACAGCAAGTCGCGGACCGCGCGCATGAACGGGCCGATCGACACCGGCTTGGCCAGATAGCCTTCGGCGCCGGCCTCGCGGATCCGCTCCTCGTCGCCCTTGCCGGCATAAGCGGTGACGGCCAGCACCGGGATCGTGCGCAGCACCGGATCCTTCTTGGCCGCCTCGATCAGGTCCAGGCCCGATACGTTGGGCAGCTGGATATCCATGATAACGAGATTGGGCACGAATTCCCGGGCGCGCTCCAGCGCGTCGAGGCCATCGGCCACCGGCTCCACGGCGAAGCCCTGGCTCCTGAGCACATCGCAAAAGAGCTTCCGATTGAGGTCGTTGTCCTCGACAACTAGGATACGCTTTGCCATTCGACGCGTGATCACCATCTAAGGGCGGGGAAACCCGCTCTATGACAGGCAAGCGAGACTGACAATTCTTCGAGAGTCGCCATCCCCATCGCAGGACCCGCAGGCCCTTGCGCTCAATGCCCTCGGTTGGGTGCTGGCAGACCAGGACCGCGCCGAGCGTTTCCTGGCGCTGACCGGCCTGACGCCCGATGTCCTGCGCGCCTCGCTGGGACAGCAGGCCACGATGGCGGCGGTCCTGGAGTTTCTCTGCTCGCACGAACCGGACCTCGTCGCCGCGGCCGAAGCGCTGGACGTCGCGCCGGAAATGCTGGTCCGCGCAAGGGAAAGGCTCGGCACATGACGAATCGCACCGGCAGGCCGCTGCTCATCACCGATTGCGACGAAGTGCTCCTCTACATGATCTCGCATTTCCGGGACTGGCTGGCCGAGGACGAAGGCGTCACCTTCGCCATGGAGCGCGGCGAATTCTCCGGCGCGATGCGGCGCACGCAAGGCGGCGACCTGCTCGAACAGGCGGAAATGTGGTCGCTCCTGAACAAGTTCTTCGACGGCCAGATGCATCGGCAGACCCCGGTGGACGGCGCCGTCGCGGCGATTCGCGAGATCGCGCATCATGCCGACGTGGTGGTGCTCACCAACCTCATGGATTTCCGTCAGGAAGCCCGCCGTCAGCAATTGCTGGAGCACGGGATCGACGTGCGCGTCTTCACCAACCAGGGACCGAAAGGCCCTGCTCTCAAGGCGATTCTCGACGAGTACGCGCCTTCGCGGGCGGTCTTCGTGGACGATCTGGCCCAGCACCACGGCTCCGTGGCAGGCGTCGCGCCGGAGATCGGGCGCCTGCACCTCTGCGCCGAACCGCTGCTCGCCCCGCATATCGCCTGCGCCCATGTCGCCGGCCATGCCCATGCGCGAATCGACCGCTGGCAGGACGCCGCGCCCTGGCTGATCGACTGGCTGACACGCAGCGACGCTACCAAGACCGAATCCTGATCCCGTTCCTCTCACAAGGAAGACGCCGACGATGAGTGCTATCGAATCCCGCCTGGCCGAACTGGGCCTGACCCTTCCCGAACCCGCCGCCCCGGTCGCGGCCTATGTGCCGGTGGTGGTCGCGGGCGGCCTCGCCCATGTCTCGGGCCAGCTGCCTTTCGTGGAAGGCAAGCTGGTGACCGGCCGCCTGGGTGAAGACGTGGACCTGGAATCCGGTGTCGAGGCGGCGCAGGCCTGCGCGGTGATGATCCTGGCGCAGCTCAAGGCCGCGCTCGGCTCGCTCGACCGCGTGGAGCGCGTGGTCAAGCTGGGCGCCTTCGTCAATTCGGCCGGCGACTTCACCGACCAGCCGAAAGTCGCCAACGGGGCTTCGGAACTGATGGTCGCGGTGTTCGGCGAGGCGGGCAAGCATGCCCGCAGCGCGGTCGGCGTGCCGGTCCTGCCGCTGGGCGCCGCTGTCGAAGTGGACGCCATCGTTGCCGTTCGCCCTGCTTGACCGCTGGTGCTCGCCGCCGCCCGATCCGCGCAAGGTCGGGTGGATCGGCGGGCATGACTATGCCCATCGCGGGCTGCACGGCGCGGTGATTCCCGAAAACTCGCTCGCGGCTTTCCGGCTGGCGATCGAGGAAGGCTATGGCATCGAACTCGACGTGCAGCGCGCGGGGGATGGCACACCCGTCGTGTTCCACGATTCCACGCTGGAGCGCCTGACCGACGAGGCCGGCGCAGTTTCCCGGCATAGCGCGGCGCAGCTGGCCGCGTTCACCCTGGGCGGCACGGCCGAGAGCATTCCCAGCCTGCGCCAGGCGCTCACCCTGATCGGCGGCCGCAAGCCGGTGCTGATCGAGCTGAAATCCTCGCGCGGGACCCGCGTCGCCGCGCTCTGCCTGGCGGTGCGGCGGGTGCTGGAGGGTTATACCGGCCCCCATGCCGTGATGAGCTTCGACCCGCGCGTCTCGCGCTGGTACCGGCGCCATTCGCCTCACACCGTGCGCGGGCTGATCGTATCCGAGGGCGAGGACCGCGCCCTGGCCGGAAAAATCCGCCGCCGACTCGCGCTCTGGCAGGCCCGGCCGGACTTCCTGGCTTACGACATCCGCGACCTGCCCAGCCGCTTTGCCGCTGCCCAGCGCCGCCGCGGCCTGCCGGTGGCAACCTGGACCGTGCGCAGGCCGGACCACCGCGAGCGCGCCGGCATCCATGCGGACGCCGTGATTTTCGAGCGCCCTTCGGAAGAACCGGCATGAGCGCCGGGTCCGGCGAGGAGGAAAGCAAGCGCAAGCCCGGCGGCGAATTCGTCGCCCGGATCCACGGCGGCGTCGACGGACTTCCGGCGGCGGAATGGGATGCCCTGACGGGCGGCGGCAACCCCTTCGTTTCCCACGCCTTCCTGGCAGCCATGGAGCAATCGGGAAGCGTCGGCGGCGATAGCGGCTGGACACCCGTGCCGATCACCATCGCCGGGCCCGACGGACAACTGGCCGCGGCGCTTCCGGCCTATCTCAAGGAACACAGCCAGGGCGAATATGTGTTCGACCATGCCTGGGCCGATGCCTGGCACCGGGCCGGCGGATCGTACTACCCCAAGCTCCAGATCGCCGCGCCCTTCACGCCGGCTACCGGCCCGCGCCTGCTCACGCCGCACCCGGAACTGGCCCCCGCGCTGATCGCCGCCGCCGAAACCGTCTGCCGCGACAATGGCCTGTCCTCTGCCCACGCGACGTTCATCGAACCTGCGCAAGTGCCGCTGTTCGAGGCGGCCGACTGGCTGCTGCGCGAGGACATCCAGTTCCACTGGGAAAATCGGGGCTATGCCAGCTTCGACGAATTTCTCGGTGCCCTCTCCTCGCGCAAGCGCAAGGACATTCGCAAGGAACGCGAAAAGGCGCAGGAAGACGTCGAGATCCGCAGGCTCACCGGCGACGATCTGCGCGAGGAACACTGGGACGCGTTCTGGGAATTCTACCAGGACACCGGCGCCCGCAAATGGGGCCAGCCCTACCTGACGCGCGAGGCGTTCTCGCTCATGGGCCGGACCATGGCCGACCGCATCCTGCTGGTCCTGGCCTATATGGATGGGACGCCCGTGGCCGGGGCGCTGAACTTCATCGGCAGCGAGGCGCTCTACGGCCGCTATTGGGGTGCCGTGGTGGAAAAGCCCTTCCTGCATTTCGAGCTTTGCTACTACCAGGCGATCGACGCGGCCATCGCGCTCGGCCTCTCGCGCGTGGAAGCGGGGGCCCAAGGCGGGCACAAGCTTGCGCGCGGCTATGAGCCGGTGCGCACGATCTCGGCCCATTACATCGTCCATCCGGGGCTGCGCGCCGCCATCGCGGACTATCTCACGCAGGAGCGCTCCGGCATCGCGGGCGACCAGCTGCTGCTGGACGGACGGACGCCCTTCCGCAAGAGTTAGGCCGGAAAGGGCCTCAGGCCGCCTTTCGTCCTGCCGCGCAAAGCCACTGGCGCGCGCGGCGCTGGGCTTCGGCGATTTCGCGCGCGGTCATGTCCTCGGCCACTTCGGTGCGGCAGGTCGCCGCTTCCTCGTCGCCCCGGGCCGCGGCGAGATTGAACCACTTGTGCGCTTCGATGAGATCGCAAGCCGCGCCGTGGCTGCCGGTGGAAAAGGCCACGCCCAGATCGAAGCAGGCGGAAAAATCACCGATCGCGGCAGCGGCCAGGCGCTCCGCCAGGAACAGGTCCTCGGCGGCCCCCGAAAGACCTTCCGTTACTTCGGTGAAGTGTTCTCCAGATATCCAGACATGGTCCATAGTCAGCTAACCCCCGGTTTACGGTCCTTTCGGTCCAGTGCTGCAAGGCTGGCACCGACATGGTCAACAAAGCGTTAAGGATAGATCTGAAACATTCCCTGTAAGTTTACGCTACAAGCTCGCGGGAGAAACTTGTGCCTGTCCGAAACGGCATTCAGGTTTTTTGTGGACTGCCATGGTTATAGCCTTGTGCAGGGTGAGGGGCGGCCCTATAGGCCGCCGCACCGCGGTTTGCCGGGAGGCCACTGGAAAAATCCGGGGTCGCAGGGCGTAGGCAGACCGGGGGGATTCGTGCGGAGATTCTCTGGATGGCAACGGCCCTAGCTGACGAAATTGATGTCCTCGCCAAAGCCAAGCGCATGCTTGGTGGTTCTTATGTTCCCGTAGAGAACGAAGCCTACATGTGCGAGGCTCAGCAAGACTACTTCCGGCGGCTTCTGCTGGCCTGGAAGAAATCGATTCTCGACGCCTCTGCCGGCACCCTGGCACAGCTTCAGGACGGTCCGATCCGCGAGCCGGACCTCAACGATCGCGCTTCCAGCGAGACCGATTGGGGTATCGAACTGCGTACCCGCGACCGCCAGCGCAAACTGATCGCCAAGATCGATTCCGCCCTGCGGCGGATCGAGGAAGGCGAATACGGCTATTGCGAAGTGACCGGCGAACCGATCGGCCTCGGCCGTCTCGAGGCGCGTCCGATCGCCACCATGACCGTGGAGGCACAGGAAGCGCACGAGCGCCGCGAAAAGGTCTCCCGCGAGGAGTGATCCCCTCGCAAAAACAGCTTTTTCGCCCCGCCCGAACGGGATGCCCGGTTGATGGAAAGCCGGGCCTTCCACAGCGGACGGGGCGTTAAGGCTTTCTTTGCCACTCGCCTCTAGGTATCGACGGTAAGCACGCTTCGCGCGTGAGGCTATGGCTATCGCGGGCCAAGGTTCGTGATATCATCTGCCTGACCGAATGCCGGACGAGAACGCATGACCGAGATCGAAAATCGCCAGATTGCGCGCGACAGCCTGTTCCTCATGGCCGATTTGCGCATCGACGGGCTGGACGGCGAGTACCGGATCAAGGTCCGCAACCTCTCCGCCGGCGGCATGATGGGCGAAGGCGGAATCCAGGTCATGCGCGGCACGCTGGTCGCCGTGAATATCCGTAACATCGGTTGGGTCGCCGGCTCGGTCGCCTGGGTGCAGGAAAACCGCTTCGGCGTGGCCTTCACCGAGGAAATCGACCCCAAGCTGGCCCGTGCCGCCGTAACCCCGGTCCCGGACGACAAGCCGAATTTCGTGCGCACGTACGAAGCGCAATATTCGCCCCCCACAACGCCCGCGAAAAACCTGCGCAAGCTCTGATTTCTGCGCGCCCGGCGAAAAATCGACCCCGCGGCGCGCCAGCCATTTGCGCTCTGCCGCAAATCGACTAGTCCCAAGGCCATGTTCGCCAAGCGCCATGCCTTTCGAACTCCGGTTCCCTTCCGCCTGATCCCTCTGGCCACTGCGCTGGCGCTTGCCGCCTGCGGTTCTCCGGACAATTCGGCCTTGAGCGTCGCCGTGCTCGGCAGGTCCGGCGGCACATCGGGCGCGCCCTTCGACATTGGCGAAAGCACCACCCTGGCCGGGCAGCTCCTGCGCGCCTCCACCACCGAGGGCCTGGTGGCCTTCGACGAGAAGGGCCGCGTCATTCCCGCGCTCGCGGATCGCTGGATCGTCACTGACGACGGGCAAAGCTACATCTTCCGGCTGCGCGACGGCGATTGGCCATCGGGCGAGCCGCTAACGGCGGAATCGGCCAAGAAGGCGCTGCAGACCGCGCTCGACGCGCTGGACGGCACGCCGCTTGCACGCGATCTGGCCGGTATCGACGAAATCCGCACGATGGCGGGGCGGGTCGTCGAGATCCGGCTCGGCCGGCCGATGCCCTATCTGCTGCAACTGCTGGCCCAACCGGAACTCGGCCTGGCCTTCAAGAACCGCGGTGCCGGGCCGATGCGCCTGGAACGCGCCGGTAGCGCGGCCCGCCTCGTGCCCATCGATCCCGCCAGCCTGGGGCTGCCTGCGGTGGAAAACTGGCCGCAGCGCAGCCGCCGCATCGACTTGCGGGTGCTTGACGGTCCAGCCGCGGTCGAGGCGTTCAACGCGGGCGAAGTCGATATCGTGATGGGCGGTGAGATCCAGGACTTCCCCCTCACCCGCTCGGTCGGCATCCTGCGCGGGACGATCCAGCTCGATCCGGTGGTCGGTCTGTTCGGCCTCAAGGTGATGCGCGACAAGGGTTTCCTGGCCGACCCCGCCAATCGCGAGGCCCTGGCCATGGCGATCGACCGGGAGGGCCTGATTGCGCCGTTCAGTCTCGGTGGATGGTCGCCGACCACCCGGCTCGTTTCGCCCAGCCTCGATGGCGACCTTGGCACGATCGGCGAACGGTGGAGCGAACAGTCGCTCGACGACCGGCGCGCGGTGGCCGCGGCGCGCGTGCGCCGCTGGGCATCGGGCGCAAGCGGATCGACCGGCGAGCGCGCCCCCGCTCCGGTCGCTCCGGCCGCCCCTCAGCCACCCGGTGCCGCGCCGAAGCAAGCGACCAAGGCAACGCGCGGCGCAGCCCCCGCGCCGGTTCCGCCCGCCGCCAACGGCCCGCACCTGTCGATCTGGCTCCCGGCCGGCGACGGATCGGATACCCTGTTCGGCAAGCTCGCCGCAGACTTCGCGGCCATCGGCGTCCATCTCCTGCGCAGCAGCGACATCGAAGCTGCGGACCTGCGGCTGGTGGACGATGTCGCCCGCTATCCCCGCGCTGCGTGGTTTCTCAACCGCCTGGCCTGCAGCGACGGACAGGGCCTCTGTTCCACAGAGGCCGATGCCCGGGTGAAGGAAGCCACCACGGCCACCACGCCCGAGGAAAGGTCCGCGCTTCTGACCGAGGCCGAGGCCGAACTCACGGCCGCCAACGTGTTCATTCCCTTCGGAACTCCGATCCGCTGGTCGCTGGTACGCGGCAGCGTCGCGGGCTTCGCACCCAATACCTGGGGCTGGCACCCCTTGATGCCATTGGCCTGGGTCCCCAGATAATTCGCCTATCCCTTTCGAGGAGAGGTACGACTTTGGCGACTGGACAGACTTCCGCACGGCGCATGGACCTGGAACTTCCGCTCGGGTCCGATCCGGTTTCCATCTCCCGCCGCATCGAAATGCTCGAGCACGTGCTGGAGCGCGCCATCTCGCTTCCCGGCATTCGCCGCAAGGTGGGGCTGGACGCGGTGATGGGCCTGGTTCCCGTGGCCGGCGATCTCGTTTCGGCGGCGCTCGGCATGTATATCGTGTGGGAAGCCCGGCGGCTGGGTATGCCGAAGTGGCAGCTTGCCCGGATGACCGTCAATGTCGGCGTCGATACGCTGCTGGGCGCGGTTCCGGTGGCCGGCGATCTGTTCGACTTCGTGTTCCGCTCCAACAGCCGCAACCTGAAGATCGTCCGCAAGCATATCGCCAAGCATCACCCCCATGCGCGGGTGATCGAGGGCTAGGCCGATAAGGGCGCCGTCGCGGACGGCGCCGTCATTTCCCCCGCGCGCGGCTGCCGGGTCAGGCCCTGGCAGCGGCGGCGAAGTCGCACTTCTGGTTGGCTTCCTTGGTGCCGCCGCCCAGGAAGGCGACCGCCAGGAAGCCGGCGACCACGGCGATGGCGAAGGCCGCCGTGACTTTGCCGAGATGCTTGTCGATCACGGCCTTGATCGGTGCGCCGAACAAGCGGAACAGCACGCCCACGATCATGAAGCTGATCGAGCGCGAGACGACCGAGGCGGCGATGAACACGCCCAGGTTCATGCCGATAAAGCCGGCCGTGATCGTCAGCAGCTTGAACGGGATCGGCGTCGCGCCCTTCACCACGATGATCTCGGCGCCGTATTCCCGCAAATAGCAGGCCGCCTTGGGGAAGCTGTCCGCCAGCCCCAGCGCGTGAAGCAGCGCCTCACCGAAAGCGGCATAGGCGAAGTGGCCGATGGCATAGCCCAGCAGGCCGCCCACGACCGATGCCAGCGTGGCGATCATCGCGAAGCGGATCGCCTTCTTCGGTTCGGCCAGGCACATCAACCCCAGCAGCGGATGCGGCGGCACGGGGAAGAAGCTGGCTTCCATGAAGGCGAACAGGGCCAGCCACCATTCGGCATGGCGGTGCGCTGCCTTGGCCATGGTCCAGTCGTAGAGGCGGCGCAGCATCGAGTTCTCCGGCTGTCATGAGATCGGGCACCGCAAGAAGGCGGCACGCGTGCCGTGCTTAGTAGGCCGGCGCGGAGGCGGCAAGCTATAACCCATTTGGTTATATCTGCTTGACATTACGACGCTGGATTGGTACAAAACAGGAACAAGGGAAGCAGCCGATTCGTCCGGCTCTCATTTAGATCCGCACCACATCAACTCTGGGATGATCCCCTATGGTCGAGCCGAAACGGGCTACGTCCGGCGCTGCACGGTGCCGGCGTGGCAAGACGATCAGCCCTGTCTCCACGGCGCATGAGCCCGGGGACGAGCGCCCCATCAACAACCGGCGGTGGCGTGCGGATTTCCTCGCCGCGCTGGCCGAGACCTCGAACGTCAGTGCCGCCAGCACCGCCGCCGGAGTGCCGCCGGGCAAGGCCTATAGATTGCGCCGGACAGACCCTGAATTCGCCCGGGACTGGCACGTCGCCCTGCTCGAAGGCTACGAGAACCTCGAGATGGAAGTGCTCTATCGGCTGCGCTTCGGCGATCCCCGGGACGGCGAGGTCAAGTTCGACAACGCCACCGCCCTTCGCCTCCTCGGCCTCCACCGCGAAACCGTGGCGCGCGAGCGGGCGGCGCGGGAGAACGAGGATCTGGCCGCCGTGCGCGCCTCGATCCACGCCAAGCTGGCGCAGCTGCGCCAGCAGATCACGGCGCGCCGCGCGCTCGAAACCGGCAAGGAGGCCGATCATGGCTGAAGCCGATCCCCTGCACTGGCTGGCCGAAGCCGAAGACGGCGAACTGGAATCCTTCATGACCGGTCTTGGCGCCTCCGGACAGCGCGAATGGCGCTGGGACTGGCGTCTCTGGGCCCGGCCCTCGCAGATCGCCCCCGCCGGGGACTGGCGCGTATGGCTGGTCATGGCCGGGCGCGGCTTCGGCAAGACGCGCTGCGGCGCCGAATGGGTGAACGAGGTTGCCGAGCATCATCCCGATGCCCGCATCGCGCTCGTCGCCGCGCATCTCGGCGAGGCGCGCTCGGTCATGGTCGAAGGTGAAAGCGGATTGCTGTCGATAGGCGCGCCCTGGAGACGGCCCCTTTTCGAACCCTCGCTGCGCCGTCTGACATGGCCGAACGGCGCGCAGGCCACGCTCTATTCCGCGGCCGAGCCGGAAGCCCTGCGCGGCCCCCAGCACAGCCACGCCTGGTGCGACGAAGTGGCCAAATGGGACAATGCCTCGGGCAGGGCCGTCGCGAGCTGGGACAACCTGCTCATGGGTCTCCGGTTGGGCCATGACCCCCGCGTCGTGGCCACGACGACGCCCCGAAGCGTACCCTTGGTCACGCGATTGCTGGCCGAAAGCCAAGACGGCGAAGTCGCCGTGACGCGCGGCAGCACCTTCGACAATGCCGCCAACCTGCCCGCCCGTTTCCTCAGGGCCATGCGCCGGACGTTTTCGCAAAGCCTGCTGGGACGGCAGGAGATCGACGGCGAACTGATCGTCGATGTCGAAGGCGCGCTCTGGAGCCGTGCCCTGCTGGAAGGCTGCCGGGAGGACGCCGCGCCCGCATGCGACCGCGTGGTCGTCGGCGTCGATCCGCCGGCCTCGGCCGGGGGCGATGCCTGCGGGATCGTGGTCGTGGGCATGGGGCAGGACGGCACGGCGCATGTCATGGCCGATGCCTCGGTGGAGAAGGCGGGTCCCGAACGCTGGGCCCGCGCCGTCGCCGGCACCGCCGAGGCCTGGCATGCCGACCGGGTGATCGCGGAGGCCAACCAGGGCGGCGCCATGGTCGCCTCGGTACTGCGCGCGGCCCAGCTCTCTCTGCCCTTGCGGCTGGTCCACGCCAGCCGCGGCAAAGTCGCCCGCGCCGAGCCGGTCGCCGCGCTCTACGAGGCCGGGCGGGTCCGCCATGCCGGGCTGTTTCCCGCGCTGGAAGACGAAATGTGCGGCCTCATCGCCGGAGGTGCCTACCAGGGCCCGGGACGCTCACCGGATCGTGCCGACGCCCTGGTCTGGGCCCTGAGCGAACTGATGCTCGGCCGGAACGGCGAGCCTCGCGTGCGGCTGGCCTGAGTTTCCCGCACCGGACCGGGGATCTGCGCGCCCTTGCGCGGACACCCTGGACGCCAGGCAGAACCCTCTTTGCGCCATTTCGGGCCTCAGCGGCCTGCGGAGCGATCCGCTCGTGAAAACCCATTGAAAGGAAACCCTGCAGTGTCCTTCCTCGAAACGCTCGTCGCCGCCTTCAAGGGTGAGAGTGCCCGCGTGCCGCTGGCGCGCGGACCGGCCTCGCCATGGTTTTTCGCCGAGAGCGGCGGCGGGCGTGCTCCCTTCGAATATGGCTCGGCCGTGCGCCGCGCCTATCTTGAGAATCCCGTGGCCCAGCGCGCGGTGCGTCTGGTTGCGGAAGGCATCGGCGGCGCGCCGCTGCGCCCTGCCGATCCGCGGCTTGTCTCTCTCGTGACCGAAACGAGCGCGGGACAGTCGCTGCTGGAGACGCTCGCCTGCCACCTCCTGCTCCACGGCAATGCCTATGTGCAAGTGCTCAAGGACGCGCGCGGCCGTCCGGTGGAACTCTTTGCCTTGCGGCCCGAGCGCGTCTCCATCGTCGCGGGCGAGGACGGCTGGCCCGCCGCTTTCGCCTACGACGTGGCCGGGCGGCGCCTGACGATCCCGCTGCTTGACGAGGACGCCGCGCCCAACGTCATCCACATCCGCCATTTCCACCCGGCGGACGACCATTACGGCGCGGGGTGCCTGGCCGCCGCCGACGAGGCGATCGCCACGCACAACGCCGCCTCGCAGTGGAATCGCCAGCTTCTGGAAAATGCGGCCCGTCCGTCCGGGGCGCTCGTCTACGAGGCGGGCGAGGGCAATACGCTCACGGGTGACCAGTTCGACCGGCTCAAGACCGAGCTGACCCAGGCCTATGCCGGATCGGGCAATGCCGGGCGGCCGATGTTGCTGGAGGGCGGCCTGAAATGGCAGGCGATGGCCATGACGCCCGCGGACATGGACTTCGCCACCCTCAAGGCCGCCGCCGCCCGCGACGTGGCGCTGGCCTTCGGTGTGCCGCCGATGCTGCTGGGCCTGCCCGGCGATGCCACTTACGCCAATTACCGGGAGGCGAACCGCGCGCTCTGGCGCCTCACCCTGCTGCCGCTGGCGAGCAAGATTCTCGCCGGTCTCTGCGAGGGGGTTTCGCCCTGGTTCCCGGAGGCCGCCCTGGCCATCGACCTCGACCGCGTACCGGCTTTGTCCGAAGACCGCGAACGCCTCTGGGCGCAAGTCAGCGCGGCGGACTTCCTGGCGGATGACGAGAAACGATCCCTGCTGGGACTCGCGCCCAAACCGGCGTCGACCCTGGAAGACGTGGAGAACAAATCATGAACCAAAAGGACATGCTTGCCGGCCTGCTCGCCCAGGCGACCACCGAAGGCAGCGAACTCGTGACCCTGCGCGCCATCGTCGAGGAAGCCAGCGAAGTGGGCGCGCGGCGGATGCTGTCACGGATCGGCCTCGACGATGCGACCGCGCCCGGCGATCTCTCGGAACTGCGCGAACTGCTCCAGGCCTGGCGCGACGCCAAGGCCAGCGCCCAGGCCGCGGCAATCGGCTGGCTGGTGCGCGGCGTGCTCGCCCTGCTCCTGCTCGGCCTTGCGGTTCGCTTCGGTACCGGGGAGCTGCTGCGATGACGCCGCAGGCCCCGCATGCACGCGCGCTGCGCTTCGCCGGCTACGCCGCCCTGTTCGGCCACCGCGATGCCGGACGCGACGCGATCCGGCCCGGCGCCTTCGCCCGGACCCTGGCCGAGCGGCGCGATCCCCTGCCGCTGTTCTGGCAGCACCGGCCGGACCTGCGGATCGGCTGGGTGCAGACGGCCACCGAAGACGCACGCGGCCTGCGCGTGATCGCCGCGGTCGACAACCCGGACGGCGCGGCCGGACTCGCGCTGCGGCGCGGGACCGTGACCGGGCTCTCCTTCGGCTATCGCGCCCGCTCCAGCCGCGCCGGCGCAGAGGGCCGCGATCTGCTCGACCTCGACTTGTTCGAGGTGAGCCTCGTCACTCACCCGATGCAGCACGGCGCCCGGGTCCACCTGATCGCCTGATCCCTTCCCCCCGATTGATTTCCCGCCGCCAATCCGGCGGCTCCAACCGAAAGGTAAGTGCCCGATGGAATCCATTGCCCCGGTCGAAGCGCTCGACGCTTCGTTCGACCTCGTCGCCCGTCAGGACGCCACCGAAGCCGCCGTCGAAACCCTGCGCGGCGATGTCGAGGACGTGAAGGCCCGTCTCGACCGCGTCAGGCGCGCCGCCTCGCGCCCGGTGATCGAAGGCGGCGCCGCCAGTTCCGCCAGCCTCGAAGTGAAGGGCTTCGTCGATGGCTACTTGCGCCTGGGCCGCGAGACGGAGGTGAAATCGCTCTCCGGCATCGCCGCCTCGGATGGCGGCTATGCCGTGCCGCGCGAAGTGGACGCGCTGATTTCCGCCAGGCTGCGGGACATCAGCCCGATCCGCTCGATCGCGCAAGTGGTGCAGACCGGCACGGCGGGCTACCGCAAGCTCATCACCACCGGCGGCACCGCCTCGGGCTGGGTGAGCGAAACCGGCGCCCGCACCGAAACCGCAACGCCCAGCTTTGCCGAAATCGCGCCGCCCGCCGGCGAACTCTATGCCAACCCGGCCGCCAGCCAGGCCATGCTCGACGATGCCGCCTTCGATATCCAGTCCTGGCTGGCGGACGAAATCGCCTCTGAATTCGCGCGCGCGGAAGGGCGTGCATTCGTCAGCGGCACCGGCATCAACCAGCCAATGGGCTTCCTCACCGCGCCGAATGCCGCCACGAGCGACGCGGCGCGCCCCTTCGGCACGTTGCAGTTCCTTGCCACGGGCAATGCCACCGGCTTCGACACCGCGCCCGAACTCAAGCTGATCGACCTGGTCCATGCGCTGAAGGGCGGCCACCGCCAGGGCGCAAGCTGGGTGATGAATGCGAAGACCCTGGCCGTGGTGCGCAAGCTCAAGGCGTCGGACGGCTCCTTCCTCTGGCAGCCCGGCCTGATGGAAGGCCAGCCGAACCGCCTGCTGGGATACCCCGTCATCGAGGCCGAGGACATGCCCGACGTGGCGGCAGGCGCCTTCCCGATCGCCTTCGGCAACTTCCGCGCCGGCTATCTGATCGCGGAACGCAGCGCCACCTCGATCCTGCGCGATCCGTTCACCAACAAGCCTTTCGTCCACTTCTACGCGACCAAGCGCATCGGCGGCCAGGTGCTCGATTCCGACGCGATCAAGCTGCTCAAGATCTCGGCCTGACGCCCCCCGGCCCGCGCGGGGGAGGACGCCTTCTGCTTCCCCCGCGCGGATCCTGAGCAGCAGCCCGCGCCACCTTCGGGCGGCGCGGGCTACCCGCCCCCTCCCTTCTCATCGGAGACACCCATGAACCGGGTCATTCTCACGCCGGCCGTGCTGCCGCCCTCGGCGCTTGCCGAGCTCAAGCAGTGGCTCGGCGTGACCACCACGCGCGACGACGGACCGCTTTCGGCCCTGCTCGCCAGTGCGCTCGAAACCTGCGAGGCGTTCACCGGCCGCATGCCGCTGGCCGCGCAGTGCGAGGAAGTGCTGCCGGCAGAAGCAGGCTGGCACGCGCTGTCCACCCGCCCGGTACAGGCGATTACCGCCATCGACGGACTCGGCCCTGACCCTATCGGCACGGGCAGCAGCGGCAGCGCCAGCGACCGTTTCCCGCTTCCGGCAGGCACTGCCGAGATCGACCTCGGCGCCGATGGCGGCGACCGGGTGAGGCTGTCCCTGCCGCCGGATCCCACGCGCTCCATCGTTCGCATCGCGGTGCGCTTCACGGCGGGGCTGGCCGAAGACTGGGACCACCTGCCGGACGGGCTGCGCCACGGGATGATCCGCCTTGCCGCGCACCAGCACCGCGAACGCGAGAGCGAGGGCGCCGCGGCTCTTCCCCCCGCCTCGGTAGCGGCGCTCTGGCGCCCGTGGCGGCGGATGCGCCTGCGATGAGCGGGACCATCGCCGCCGATGCGGACACCGCTTTCGACGATCTCGCGCGCCGCCTGGCCGCCCGCGCCGCCGCGCTCGCCGCCGCCCACGCCCAGGCCCGCCACCTTGCGGCCCGGCGTGACGAAAGCCGCTGGCGCCGGGCCGACCTGGTCTGGCCGCTCTTCGCGAAAGAATAAGGAATGGAAATCGCCCTGCGCGCCGTTCTCATGGACTGGCTCGGCGCCGATCCGGTGCTTGCCGCCCAGCTCAACGCCATCGTCGAGGAAGCCCCCTCGCGCACCAGCCTGCCGTGGCTCGCCATCGCCTCCAGCGCCAGCACGGACTGGAGCTGCAAGACCGCGCCGGGCCGCGAGGTGCGCGTCGCCCTCGAACTTCACTGCCGGGGCGAAACGCCCGACGCCGCGGCCTTCCTCATCACTGCGATCGAGGCGCGGATCGAACACCTTCCCCGCGACCAGCCGACCTTCCAGGTCGTCGCCGTCCAGTTCCTGCGCGCCCGCGCCGAGCAGCGCGGCGAGAGCCACCGCGCGATCCTGCTTGAATATCGCTTCCGGCTGCTCGCCGCCTGATCCCTGAAACCAGCCCTGCAAGACAAAGGAGCCATCCATGCCCGCCCAGAAAGGCAGCGCCTTCCTTCTCAAGATCTCCGACGGCAACGTTCCTGCCGCCTACCAGACCGTGGCCGGCATGCGCACGACGCAGATGTCAGTGACGGGCGATGCCGTCGTCGTCACCAGCAAGGACAGCGGCGGCTGGCGGGACCTGCTGTCCGGCGCGGGCGTTCGCGCGGTTTCGGTGAGCGCGGCCGGCATCTTCCTCGGCAGTGCGGCCGAGGCGAAGATCCGCGCCAATGCCATGGCCGGCACCCTGGACGACTACGAACTGAGCTTCGAAGACGGAGAACGGCTGCGCGGCCGTTTCCTCGTCCAGCGCCTCGACTACGCCGGGGACTTCAACGGCGAGCGCAACTACACGCTCCAGCTCGAAAGCTCCGGTCCGGTGGCCGCGGCATGACGGGTGGACATGAGCCCCGTCCCGCCAATTCGCTGCGAGGCGAGGCGCTGCTGGAGATCGGCGGAACAGCCCATCTCCTGCGCCCCAGCTTCACCGCGCTGATCGCTGCCGAGGAGGAACTCGGTCCGCTCTTCGCGCTGGTGGAGAGGGCCGGGGCCGGACAGCTGCGCCTTGCGGAGATCACGGCGCTGTTCTGGCATTGCCTCGACCCGCTGCGCGCGGTGCCGCGCGCGGCGGTGGGCGAAGCCGTCGTGGCGCAGGGGCTTGCCGCTTCCTCGGCGCCCTTGCGCAGCCTGCTTGGCCAGATCCTCAAGGGCGGCGGGTGAGCGAGGATCGTTTCGCCGCAGCGGCACTGGCGCTCTGCGGCCTTGCCGCGCGCCAGCTCGGATGGAGGCCCGGAGAATTCTGGGCCGCCACCCCCGCCGAACTGGCCGCCGCGCTCGGCCTGCTCACTGCCCCCACGGCATCCCCCTGCGACCGGTCCCTGCTCGAAAAGCTGATGGAGCACGATGATGAGCGATGAAATCGACAGCCTTCTGGTGGAAGTCCGGGCCAGTACCGATGGCTTTTCCCGCGACATCGCCCGGATGCGCGGCAGCATCGACAACGATCTCGTCTCTGGCTTCACCCAGGCCGGACAGGCGCTGGAAAAAGGCCTGACCAGCGCCATCCGCCGCGGCAGCCTGGGGTTCGACGACCTCAAGCGCGCCGCCCTCGGCACGCTGGGAGAGATCGCCGCGCAGTCGGTGCAGGGCCTGCTCGGTGCGGGAACGGGCCGCTCCACGGGCGCATTCGGGGGCGTGGCGGGAATGCTCGACCTCTCCGGCCTGTTCTCCAGCGTGCTGGGCCTGCCGGGCCGCGCCACCGGGGGCAATGTCTCGCCCGGGCGGGGCTATGTCGTCGGCGAGCGGGGGCCGGAAATGTTCGTCCCCACCTCGGCGGGACGGATCGAGGCATCCCCGGGCACCCCCGCGCGCGACGTGAAAGTCGCCATCCACCTCAACGCCCCGCGCGAATCCAGCGCACCCCAATCGCTTCAGCGCTCCTCGCGCCAGGTCGCCAGCGCCGTCCGCCGCGCGATCGCCGCCCGCTGACACCACCGGAGCAACCGACATGGCATTCTGGCTTGCAAACAAGCGCAACGGACAGGCGAGCGACTGGATCAAGCGCTTCGACCCGCGTTTCTGGACCGTCAACTTTCCGCGACCGATGATGGCCTCCCTCATATCGACAGGCCCCGATTCGCTGCGCCTCGACGCAGCTTTCCTGCGCAAGGGCGATCTCGGGGGGCTGATCTGGGACAGTGTCGACAGCCTCGACCACCCGCTTCTCGCCTACCGTACCGACCGCGACTACGCCCATACCGCGCTGAGCTTTCGCTGGCGCTCATCGGGCGTGATCCCGCTCGATTCCGGCATCGGCCCCACCCTGACCGTCGAGGGCAAGGACGCCGCGGGCGCGGCGCGCGTCTGGTACGTCCGCCTTTGGAACTATGCGGAAGGAACCGGCGAGGACGCCCGCATCGACTTGCGTTTCTCCGAACTCGATGCCGGTTTCTCGCTGCCTTCTGCCGACCGGGTATGGCCCCATGCGATCGACCGCATGTTCATCTCGTTTTGCCCGCCCGGCTATGACGGCAGCGCCGAACCCCTGCCGGCCGAAGCCGAAGGCTGGATCGAACTGAGCGAGATCCGCACCGATGGCGCGCGGGCCATGCTGGAAATCGGCGACGTGATCCTGCCGCCCAACGGCCTCGCCATGGCGACGGGCTTCGACGATCAGGGCGTGCAGACGCCCGCGCGCCTGCTGCGAAACGTGCGCCAGCTCGGCTACCGGGGCTCGGTGATCCACTATGTCGGCATGAGCCATTACTTCCGGCTCGCCCCGGCGGATGGCGGCTATTTGGCCGGCGCGACCGCAGACCCGCTCAATGCGCCGACGCGCAACTGGCACCGCGCTTTCTTCCGGGAATGCATGGACCTGGGCTTCAGCCCGGTGGCCTCGCTGTCCTACGAGCTGCTCGACCAGCATTGCCCTCCCGCATGGAAGCAGCGCGATCATCTGGGCAATCCCGCGCGCACCGGATGGGAACCGCCCTCCACCCTGCTCTCGCCGGCGAACCGCGCAGCGATGGCCTGGCTGCAATCGGTCGGCGCCGCCTTTGCGCGGATCATGATCGAGGCCGGTGCGCCGGTGCGCTTCCAGGTGGGCGAGCCCTGGTGGTGGTGCTTCGCGGACGGCCGCATCTGTCTCTACGATGCCGAGGCTCTCGCCACCTTTGGCGGCACGCCCGCCGTCATTCCCGACATGCGCGCGCCGCTGGACGCTGCCCAGCAGGCCCTGCTCGACACGGCCGGCGCGGTGCTGGCCAGGTCCACCGCCGATCTGGTCTCCGCCGTGCGCGCCGCCGCGGCGCCCGCAGCGGCCGAAGCGCTGGCGCTGGTCTTCACGCCCACCGTGCTCGACGCCGCGATGCCCGAGATGCGGCGCGCCAACCTGCCGGTGGGCTGGGCCGCGCCCGCCTTCGACCGGCTGCAGGTGGAGGACTACGACTGGCTCACCGCCGGTGCCGACGTCTTGCGCCGCCGCGCCTATGCCACGGTGAACGAGCGCCTCGGCTACCCGCCCGAGGACCAGGACTATCTCGCCGGCTTCGTGCTGACCGCCGCGCAGAGCGACCATTGGCGGCGGATCGACGCGGGCATCGACGAGGCCCTGGCCCGGTCCCCGCACGAGGTGGTCGTCTGGGCTCTGCCGCAAGTCGCCCGCGACGGCTTTGTCCGCCTCCCCCCACCGTTCCAGCCTTCAGGAGCCGAACCCATGCAGGCCTTCGACGACGTGCCCTACCCCCTCGCGCTTGGCCGGGATGCTGCCGTCATTCCCGAATTCTCCACCGCGATTTCCGTGACCGCCTCCGGCTTCGAGCGGCGCAACAGTCTGTGGTCGAACGCCCGCCTGCGCTTCGACGTGGGGCCGGGCGTCCGATCCGAGGCCGAGTTGGGCACGCTGATCGCCTTCTTCCGCGCCCGCCGCGGCCCCGCACGCGGTTTCCGCCTGCGCGATCCCAGCGACTTCAGCTCGAACGACATGGTCGCCGCGCCGACGCCGCACGACCAGTACCTGGGCACCGGCGACGGCGCCCGCGCCGGCTTCCCGCTGGTCAAGCGCTACGGAGACGTGGAAGGACAGGAGGATCTTGGCCAGGTCCGCCGCATCACCCGGCCGCAGCCTGGCACCCTGCGCGTCTCGGTCGGCGGCACGGAGCAGGAGGGGAACTGGTCGCTGGAGCCGATGGGTATCGTGCTGTTCGACGATGCCCCACCTGCAGGCGCCGTCGTCCGCGCGGGATATCTGTTCGACGTCCCGGTGCGCTTCGCCGAGGATCGGCTCGAAATCACCGGCTCTGCTTTCGCCGCCGGTGAAGCACCCAGCGTGCCTGTCGTCGAGATCCGGGAGGCGTCATGAGCCGCATCTGGTTTTCAGGCGACCTCGAAACCGCCGCCGCCTTCTGGCGCATCGACCGCCGAGACGGCGTGACGCTGGGCTTCACCACACATGACGCCGACCTCTGGTTCGACGGGCTGCTCCACCGGGCCGCGCCCGGCATGGTGCCCTCGTCGATCCGCAAGTCCGCCGGGTTCGAGGCAGATAGCGCCGAAGTGCGCGGCACGCTCACTCACGAGGCGATCTCGGCCGAGGACCTGGCCGGGGGCCGCTTCGATGGTGCCTTCGTCCGCATCGGCATGGTCGATTGGGAAACGAGGGAGCGCACCACGCTCTACACCGGCACGATCGGCGCCGTGTCGCAGGAGGACGGCACGTTCTCGGCCGAACTGGCATCGCGCAAGGAAGAGCTTGCGCGGGATCCCGTGCCGCGCACCAGCCCCTCGTGCCGCGCATCCTTCTGCGGACCGGGCTGCAATCTCGATCCCCAGCGCTTCACCCGCGAGGTCAGCATCGCGGCCGTGGACGCGGAGGACACCTCGCTTCTGCTCGGCACCACCGTCGATCCCGCCCTGTTCGCAGGCGGCAGCCTGCGCTGGCTGGAGGGTCCTTATGCCGGCATGACGATGAAGATCGCCGGGTGGACGGGTGACCGCCTGACGCTCGGCGATCCGCTCGACCGGCAACCACCCCCCGGCACACGGGCGTTCCTGCGCGAAGGCTGCGATCATACCCTCGGCACGTGCGGAGCCCGGTTCGGCAATGCCGCAAACTTCCGCGGCGAGCCCTTCCTGCCCGGCAACGACCTGCTCACCCGCTACCCCGCGCCCGCCGCATGACCGGGGACGAGATCGCTGCCGCGGCAAAGGGCCTCGTCGGCGTGCCGTTCCGGCTCCATGGCCGCGACCGACGCATCGGGCTCGATTGCCTCGGCGTCGTCGCACTCGCCCACGGAGGCGCGATGGAGGTGCCTGCCACGTATCGGCTGCGCGCACTGGAAGGCGGGGAGCGGGACTCGCTCGTCGCCGCCGCCGCAAGGTCCATGGGACTTGCGCCTGCCAATGGGCCTGCAGTGCCGGGAGACGTGCTCATGCTGCGGCCCGGGGCATGTCAGCTCCATTTCGCCGTGGCCGTGGACCGGCGCCGGATCGTCCACGCCCATGCGGGACTGGGCCGCGTCGTGCTCGGCCCGATTTCCGAAGACTGGCCGCTTGCCGGGCTCTGGCGCCAGGCTTGCGATCCCATCACCTAGAAGGACATGACATGGCAACGCTCGTTCTCAATGCCGTCGGCACCGCGATCGGCGGGCCGGTGGGCGGCGCGATCGGCTCGATGGTCGGCAGCCAGTTCGACGCCGCGATCTTCGGGTCCCCGCACCGGCAAGGCCCTCGCCTGAAGGAACTGGAAGTCACCAGTTCCAGCTACGGCCAGCCCCTGCCTCGCCATTTCGGCCGCATGCGCGTGGCCGGGCAGGTGATCTGGGCCACCGACCTCGTGGAAAGCAGCGAAACGCTGGGCGGCGGCAAGGGCGCCGCCTCGATCACGACCTACAGCTACACCGCCAGCTTCGCCGTGGCGCTTTCCAGCCGGCCCATCGCGGCCCTCGGCCGGATCTGGGCCGACGGCCGCCTGCTGCGCGGCACAGAAGGGGACCTCAAGGCCGCCGGCACCTTGCGCCTCCATCTGGGGCACGGGGACCAGCCCTGCGACCCGCTGATCCTTTCTGCCGAGGGCGAGGCGCGCTGCCCTGCCCACCGCGACCTCGCCTATGTCGTCTTCGAGGATCTCGACCTTTCCGAATTCTACAACCGCATCCCCGCCCTGACGTTCGAAGTCCTGGCCGACGAGGACTTCGATCTGGCCGATGTCCTGGGCGATCTGGTCGCGGATGCGGACGCGGCGGTCCCTCTGGAAGGCTTTCGCGGTCTGACCTGCGACGGCCCGCTGGACGGCGTGCTCCAGACCATCGACCAGGTCCTGCCGCTCGATGTCGACGCCGGACCGGACACGCTTGTCGTGTCCCGCAGACGCAGCCAGGACCGCCCGATCGCTCTGCCCGAAGCAGCGGTTTCGGCCGGCGACGACGACTTCGGCGGTGCGGCCGGTTTCAGCCGGCGCCGCCTTGCCGCCGAAGCTCAGCCCATCTCCCTGCTGCGCTACTTCGACAGCGAGCGTGATTATCTTCCCGGCGTGCAGCATGCCCAGGGTCCTGCGGGCAACAGCAGCATCGGGGCGCCGCGCGCGATCGAACTGCCCGCCACGCTTTCCGCGGACACGGCCCGGACCATGATCGAGCAGGTACGGCAGCGGATCGACTGGTCCCGCGAGCGTATTTCCTGGCGAACGAGCGAACTCGATCCCGAAGTGGCGCCCGGCGCCCTGGTCACGTTCCCGGGCATCGCGGGGCAATGGCGCGTGCTCGAATGGGAATGGCGCGACACGGGTGTCGAACTCTCGGCCGAGCGGCTGGCGCCGGTCCGGGCCAACGATCCGGAGCAGTCGGCCGCCGATCCGGGGCGGCTCAATGCTCCGCAGGACCTGCCGGCCATGCCCACTGTCCTGGCCGCCTTCGAACTGCCCTGCGATCCGGCAACGGCAGGTACGGGCGAGGCGCGTCTCTTCGCCGCGCTTTCCTCGGCCGGCAGCAACTGGAGCGGCGCAGCCCTGTTCGCCGACCGCGGCGACGGCGCGCTTCACCCGCTGGGACCGAGCGGGCGCAAGCGGGCGACGATGGGCAGGGCGACAGACGCGCTGCCGCTGATGAGTCCGCTCCTGTTCGATCGCCGCTCGCGCCTGGAGGTCACTCTGGTGGATACCGCGATGCAGCTTGTTGCCGCCACGACCCGCCAGCTCGCAGAAGGGGCCAACCTCGCATTCCTCGGCGAGGAAATGATCCAGTTCGCCCGGGCCACGTCGCTCGGCAATGGCCGGTGGCGCCTGGAGGGCCTGCTGCGCGGGCGCGGCGGCACCGAGGGGGCGGTGTCAGGCCATGTCGCCGGCGAGAATTTCGTCCTGCTGGACGGCAGCGCCGTCGCACTCGATCCCGCGCTGGTCGGCACGGCGATGAACCGGAAGGTCGTCGCGCTGGGCCGCGGCGATGCGGGACCTGTCACGGCTCCGCTACAGGCAAGCGGCCTGACCCTGCGCCCCCTGGCGCCCGTCCATCCCCGCGCGGCCATGCTGCAGGACGGCACACTGCGCCTGGAATGGACCCGCCGCGCACGAGGGAACTGGGTGTGGCAGGACGGCATCGACGTGCCTCTCATGGAACACGCGGAAAGCTACCTGGTCACTGCCGGGCTCCTCGCAGCGCCGTTGGCGAGCTGGACCGTATCCTCGTCCCGCCTCGACATTCCGCCCGGCACGCTTGCCCATCTCGCGGCGCTTGCCCCCGGTGAGATCCTGAGGGTGCGCCAGCAGGGGACTTACGCCCTGTCCGATCCGCTCCCTCTCTTCCGCCTGCCCTGAACACCGCCCCACCAGAGTACGAGGACTCATTAGATGAGCGATTCCATTACCTTCGAAAGCACCACCCCGCGATTCGCCCTTCCGCTTCTCCAGGTGGGTCAGGCCCAGAAGGAAGCGTTCGTCAACGAAGCGCTGTCGCGCTGCGACATGATGCTGCACGGCACCGTGTCGGGCGAGCGTGCCGATCCGCCCGGCGATCCCGCCGCGGGCGAGACCTGGCTGGTTGCGGAGGGCGCAACGGGCGAGTGGTCCGGCAAGCAGGGCTGTCTGGCCGGCTTTCACGGCGGCAACTGGCTCTTCGCGCAACCCCGAGAGGGGCTCAGGATTTACGACTTATCCACCCGCCAGGAACGCCTCTTCGACATTTTTTGGAGAAAAGCTTCCCTTCCCGTGGAACCACTTGGCGGAATGACAGTTGATGTTCAGGCTCGGGCGGCGATCGCTGAAGTGATTGTCGTTCTGCAAGCCTTGGGTATCGTTCCTTCAGCATAATGAGTGGCATTGAACAGGGGTAATACGGTGCAGTCGATTTCCAATAAAGGGGTCACACGCTTCACCAACCCCCCGAAAACGCGACATTTCTGCAACAGTCGCGTTCAATGTGCGCTTGCACACGTAAAGCTGAGGGGGTAGACACTCGAGGCACTCGGTGGCTCCAAATCTCTTAGTAGGGGAAACATATGAGGAAACTCGTCCTTGGCCTGGCGCTGGCTTCTACAGCTATCGCCACGCCCGCGCTTGCGCGCGACAACTCGTGGTATCTTGAACTCGACGCCGGCGCGATGATCGTCGAAGACGCCGATCTCGACGTGAACGGCGTGAACAACGTCGCGACCGCCGAATTCGGCACCGGCTTCGACGGTGGCGTTGCTCTCGGTTACGACTTCGGTCCCTTCCGTCTGGAAACCGAAGCCAGCTACCGCCAGGCTTCGTTCATGGGCAGCAATGGCCCGGATGCCAGCAACCTGACCTTCATGGTCAACGGTCTGCTCGACTTCGGTCCCGATGATGGCCTTCAGGGCTACGTCGGTGGTGGCGCCGGCGTTGGCCGCGTTCACTACGACATCTTCGACGATTCGGACACGGGCTTCGCCTGGCAGGCAATCGCGGGTATCCGCGCGCCGATCAGCAGCCACGTGGACGTCGGCCTGAAGTACCGCTTCAGCAACGTCAACAACCTCGACTTCGTCGATGTTGCCGGCAACGAGATCAGCACCCGCTGGCGCTCGCACTCGCTGATGGCGACCCTGGGCTACAACTTCGGCGAACCGGCAGCTCCGCCGCCGCCGCCGCCGCCGCCGCCCCCGCCGCCCCCGCCGCCCCCGCCGCCCCCGCCGCCGCCGGTTGTGGAATGCAACAAGGGTCCGTACATCGTGTTCTTCGACTGGGATAAGTCGGACATCACGCCGGAAGCCGCCACCATCCTCGACAGCGCCGTCAGTGCCTATGGCAACTGCAACAGCGTTCCGATCATGCTGGCCGGTTACACCGACCGTTCGGGTAGCCCGAAGTACAACATGGGTCTGTCGTCGCGTCGTAACGACTCGGTTCGTGCATACCTGACCAGCCACGGCATTCCGGACGGCTCGATCTCGAGCCAGGCCTTCGGTGAAGCCAACCCGCGCGTTCCGACTGCTGACGGCGTGCGCGAGCTGCAGAACCGTCGCGTCGAAATCACTTACGGTCCGGGTTCGGGCATGTAAGCGAACCGGCAACGGTTACAGATTGGGGGGTCGGAGCAATCCGGCCCCCTTTTCTTTTGCCTGCTTCAGACGGCTGGTCCGGATGAGGCCCTCTGTTGAGGGCACAAAAAAACGCCCCGCTCGCGCGGGGCGTTCGTGTGTTCCGGGAAGAGAGGGATCAGACCGCGTAAGGCGTCGGATCGATGAGCCCGGCATCGGCGAAACCGGCCTTGCGCAGGCGGCAGCTGTCACACGCACCGCAGGCCAGGTCACCCGGCTGCGGATCGTAGCAGGACCAGCTCATTCCGGCATCCATGCCCAGCCGCGCCGCCTCGCGCGCGATGTCCGCCTTGCCCATGTACTGCAGCGGCGCGTGAATGCGGAAGTTCGTGCCCTGATCGCCTTCCTTGGTCGCCAGCTTCGCGATGTCCTCGAACGCAGCGATGAACTCGGGCCGGCAATCGGGATAACCCGAGTAATCCAGCGCGTTCACCCCGATGAAGATATCCGAGGCCCCGATCGCTTCCGCCCAAGCCAGGGTCAGTGAAAGGAACACCAGGTTGCGCGCCGGAACGTAAGTCACCGGCACGTCGGTGCCCACGCCGTCCTTGGGCACATCGATATCGTCCGTCAGCGCGGAGCCGCCGAACTGCCGCAAGTCGAGCGGAAGGATGACATGGCGCTCTGCCCCGACGAACGCGGCAATCGTCCGCGCGGAGTCGATCTCGCAGCGGTGGCGCTGGTTGTAGTCGATGGTCAGCGCGTTCACGGCGAAACCCGTTTCGCGGGCTATGCCGGCCGCCACCATGGAGTCGAGACCGCCGGAAAGAAGTACGACCGCCCTCCGGCCTTCGGTATTTTGAGAAAGCTGCATGGCCCTGCGCTAGGCTTTCGCCGGAGCGATGACAACCGTGTGCTTACCCTAGTTGCGGCAGGCACCCAGCCGGCGACCTTCACCCGCATAAGCGAAGGGCAGGCCATTGACGATGCCCTGGGTGTCGATCTGCACCAGGGCATCGGTCTCGCGGCGAATGCGCGTGCGGCCGTAACCCTGGCCCGCGCAGGTATATTGCACCACGACTTCGGCGGGCGAATCTTCGACGACCACGGAATTGCAGGCCAGCCCGGCATGGCGGAGCTGGATCAACTGACGCCCGCTGCGAACGCAGACATCGTTGACGGAGCCGCCCTGCCCCCGCTCGCGCAGCTCCCAGGAGCCCGACTCCAGCTGGTCCAGCATGTCCAGAGAACGCTTCTGTCCCATCACCCCCGACCCGGCGCCAAGCGCCGCGCCGACAGTCAGGACGATAAGGGCCGTCCGCATCCTCAGTTGTAAAACAGGGGAGCCCTTGCGGGCCGAACGGGAGGTATTTCGTGCCTGAGGCTTGGTCATGGGCCCCATATCGTCATTCCCCGCCGACAAGACAAGCCGGTCGGCGGGATGAAAATTACTACACGGGGACGTGCAAGATCTTGGAACAGAAAGCACAATCCACGGGAACCATACCCGTTTCGTCTCGCATGTCGGCCTTTTCGCTTTCGGGGAAGCGTTCGAGGATGTTCCGATAGTATTCCACCGAACAGCGGCAGCCGCGCTCCAGCGGCTCCAGCGGCTCGACCCGGACTTCGTCTTCCTCGTGGAAAAGCCGCCAGACGAGCTGCTCCAGATTCAGCACCGGATCCACCAGTTCGGCCGGCTGGACGCTCTGGGTCATGATCGAGACATGCTCCCAATCCGGATGCGTCTCCTTGGCATGGAGCCGCTCCTTGCCTTCCTCGCCGTCCGGCAGGTGCTGCACCAGCAGTCCGCCGGCCACGCAGCGCAGTTCATTGGAGCGAACCGAAACGCGGATGACGGTAGGCAACTGCTCGGACTGCGCGAAATAGTTCTCGCAGGCTTCCGCCAGCGAGGCGCCTTCCAGCGGCACCACGCCCTGATAGCGCTGGTTCGAGGCTTCCAGATCGAAAGTGATCGCCAGGTAACCGGCGCCGAAGATCGCCTCCAGCGAGCAATCTTCCTCAAGCCGCTCGACCAGGTCCGGATCGTGGCGCAAGTAGCCACGCAGTTCCCCGTTACGATAATCGCAGACGAGCAAATCCACCGCGCCGCCCTCGGCCTGGGCCTGGAAAGTCAGCTGCGCGCCGTCCTCCTTGAGCAGAGAGCCCATCAACGCGGTCAATACCAGCGCCTCGGCCAGGACGTGCTTTACGACCTTGGGATAGCTATGCGCGGAAAGCACCGTTTCCAGCACGGGCCCCAGCCGCACGACACGCCCGCGCGCGTGGCGCGCGGGAACCGTGAAGGCCAGGACGCGATCGAACCCGGTGTCGTCGCTGCGCAGCGTATCGTCGATCACAGCTTGCCCAGCGCCCAGAGCAAGACGGATTTCTGTGCGTGGATGCGGTTCTCGGCCTCGTCCCAGGCGCCGGACTGCGGTCCGTCGATCACATCGTCCGTCACTTCCTCTCCGCGATGCGCGGGCAGGCAGTGCAGGAACATGGCATTGTCGGCCGCAGCGCCCATGAGCGCCGGGTTGACCTGGTAGGGCTGCATCGCCGCGACATGCACCTCGCCGCCGGCCTGGCCCATCGAGACCCAGGTATCGGTGACGACCACTTGCGCGCCGCGAACGGCCTCGACCGGATCCTGCGTGAAAATCACTTCGCCGCCCGCTGCGCGGGCGCGCTCGACGAAGCCGGCATCGGGCTCATAGCCTGCCGGACCGCCGATACGGATGGTGAACTTCATCAGCCCTGCCGCCTCGATCAGCGAATTGGCCACGTTGTTGCCATCGCCCAGCCAGGCGAGCTGAAGCCCGGGCAGCGAGAAGCCGCGCTCGACGATGGTCAGCAGATCGGCCACGATCTGGCAGGGGTGCGAAAGGTCGGTAAGTCCGTTGATGACCGGCACGTCGGCATGGCGCGCCAGTTCCTCGATCTTGGCGTGATCGTCGGTGCGGATCATGATCGCGTCGACCATGCGGCTGAGCACGCGGGCGGTATCCGCCACCGTTTCGCCGCGGCCGAGCTGCGTCGAACCCGATTCGAGGATCAGTGCACTGCCGCCGAGCTGGCGCATGGCCATGTCGAAAGAGACGCGCGTGCGAGTCGAGTTCTTCTCGAAGATCATCGCCAGCACATGACCGTCCAGCGGAGCGTCGGCATCGGGCTTGCCCTTGGGCCACCCCTTGCGTGCCGCCTTGCGGTCTATGGCATCGTTGATCATCGCGGCCAGGACGGGGCCGCCGGCGTCACTCAGGTCTACGAAATCCCGGCTCATCAGGCCACCCCTTCAGGCTGGTAGCTTGCCGCAGCCGCGGAAAGCCGGTCCATGAACTCGTCGATGTGGCTGTCGTCGATCACCAGCGGCGGCAGCACGCGCACGACGTTGTCGCCCGCCGAAACGGTCAGCACCTGATGATTGTCGCGCATGTGGGCCACGAAGGCGCGCGGTTCGCTCTTCAGCTTGATGCCGATGAACAGGCCGCGCCCGTGGACCGATTCGAACAGCTCGGGGTAATTGCCGATGAACTGTTCCAGCCGGGCGCGCAGGCGTTCGCCCTTGGCGCGAACATCGGCGAGGAAGGCCTCGTCCGAAACCACGTCGAGCACCGCGCCGATCGCGGCCATCGCGAAGGGATTGCCGCCATAAGTCGAGCCATGCGCGCCGATCACCATGCCGCGCGCGGCCTTCTCGGTGGCGAGGCAGGCGCCGACGGGGAAGCCGCCGCCGATGCCCTTGGCGGTGGACATGATATCCGGCACCACGCCGAACTGCTCGTAAGCATAGAGCGTGCCGGCGCGGCCGACGCCGCTCTGCACTTCGTCGAGGACGAGCATGAGGTCATGCTCGTCGCAAAGCTGGCGCAGGCCCTGGAGGAATTCGTCGGAGGCGATGCGTACGCCGCCTTCGCCCTGGATCGGCTCGACCAGGAAACCGGCCGTGTTGGGGCCGATCGCAGCCTTGGCCGCTTCCAGGTCATTGAAGTCCAGATACTTGAAGCCAGGCAGCAGCGGCAAGAAGCCCTTGTGCATCTTTTCCTGGTTGGAGGCGCTGATCGTCGCCATGGTCCGGCCGTGGAAGGCGTTGTTGAACGTGATCAGCTCGTACTTATGGTCGTTGCCGACGTGCTGGTGATAAGCGCGCGCAGTCTTGATCGCGCACTCCACCGCTTCCGCGCCGGAATTGGTGAAGAACACGGTATCGGCAAAAGTCAGGTCGATGATGCGCTGGGCAATCGCCTCGCCCTGCGGGCTGCCGTAAAGATTGGAGACGTGCATCAGCGTCTCGGCCTGCTTCTGGATCGCGCCGATCAGGCCGGGATGCGAATGACCCAGCAGGTTGACGGCGATGCCGCTGGCGAAATCGAGGAATCGGCGACCGTCTTCACTGATGAGGTGGCAGTGTTCGCCGCGAACGGGCCGAACGCCGCACCGGGGGTACACGGGCATCAGCGGAGTGATCGACATGACGGAATTCCTCGATAACGAAACAGTGAAGTGAAAACGGGAATCGCAAACGACAAATGGCGGCCCTATCCGGACCGCCATTTGCGCGCTTTTAGGTGTTTGCAGGCTCCCGGTCAAACACCGGAAGCGTTGCAGGCTGATCAGCCCTGGAGCGGCGCCAGGTTGACCGCCGAGTACTTGCCTCGTCGATCGACCTCGATGTCGAACTCCACGCGATCGCCTTCGTTCAGAGCGCCAAGGCCCGAACGCTCGACAGCGCTGATGTGAACGAATGCGTCCGGCTGGCCGTCATCACGGGTGATGAAGCCGAAGCCCTTCATGGAATTGAAGAACTTCACGGTGCCGGTGGCCTTTTCGCCGGTCAGCTGACGCTGCGGCGCAGGCTCGCGCTTTTCGACGGGGATCACGTCGCCGACGACGACGAGTTCGCTGGCCGAAATCTTGCCGCCGCGATCGACGAGCTGGAATTCGAGCTGCTGGCCTTCAGCCAGGCCTTCGAGGCCGGCACGTTCCACTGCGCTGATGTGCACGAAGACGTCTTCGCCGCCTTCATCGCGCTGAATGAAACCGAAGCCCTTGGCGCCGTTGAAGAACTTTACGACGCCCTTGCCCTGGCCGACGACCTGGGCAGGCATTCCGCCGCCACCGCCGCCACCGCGGGGTCCGCCGAAGCCGCCACCGCCGCCGCCGCGCGGGCCGCCGAAGCCGCCGCGATCACCGCCGCCGCCGCCGAAGCGGTCACCGCCGCCGAAACCACCGCGGTCACCACCGCCACCGCCGAAGCGATCGCCGCCGCCACCGAAACGGTCACCGCCACCGAAACGATCCTGGCCGGCGAAGAACGGATCGAACTCGTTCTCACCAAAACCACCATCGCGCTTGTCGCGTCCCCTTCCGCGACGACCTCTGTCAAAACCCATGTCTACGAACGTACCTTCGCTGCGCCCCAAAAAGCATAAACCCGGTCACGTGGACGAACCGCGCCGGGCGGCAAGCAAGACAGCCGGGACAAGCCGGATCCTACCTGCGATCTCCAGTCATACACGAGGTTCTGCCACATGGCGAACACAATTACGGTCCAGAATCCCGTCCAATCGACGAAATAACGCATTTTCACGACGTTCCGGCTTGCTTTTAGCGGGAACAGGGCGCTTGACGTGGACGAATTTCAGGCCGAACCGGGGCGCAAACAGCCCGTTTCATACCGGAGACTCGCTTTCATGTTCCGCCAGATCACCGACTCCGTCTTCGCCAGCCCGCAAATCGGCACCGAAGCCATCGCCGAAGCGAAGGAAATGGGAATCGTGCGGATCGTCAACAACCGCCCCGAGGGCGAGAGCGACGATCAGACCCCGGGCGATGCGATCGAGGCGGAAGCGCGCGCCGCGGGGATCGACTATGTGGCCATTCCCGTAGGCCATGGCGGTTTCAGCCAGGCCCAGGTCGATGCCATGGCCAAGGCCCTGGATACTGCCGATGGTCCGGTTCTGGCCTATTGCCGTTCGGGTACGCGATCGACCCTGCTCTGGGCGCTGGCCCGTGCCAAGGCGGGGGACAACCCTTCCGTGATCGCATCGAAGGCCGCCGCAGCGGGCTACGACGTCTCGCCGATCCGCCAGCTTATCGATATGTTCGCCGCCGGCAATTGAGCCTGCCGGCTGCCCGGCGCTTCGGGGCTTTCGCGCGCTAGAGCGCGATTTCGCCCTGTTCGCCGGTGCGGACGCGCAGCACATCGGCCAGGTCGAAGACGAAGATCTTCCCGTCGCCGATTTCCTCGGTGCTGGCCGTGTTGCGGATGATTTCTATCACCGTGCCGGCAAAAGCATCCGAAACGGCGATTTCCAGCTTCAGCTTGGGCACCATGCTCGAGGCGTATTCCGCGCCGCGATAGATCTCGCTCTGCCCCTTCTGCCGGCCGAAGCCGCTGACTTCCGAGACTGTCAGGCCCGAAATTCCGGCGGCGGACAGCGCCTCCCTGACTTCGGCGAACTTGAACGGCTTGATGATCGCGATGATGTACTTCACGCCCGTTCTCCTGGCCGGTTCAAGCCCCGAAAGGCCGGTTCAAGTACCCGAGGGCTCCTGCGCGGAAGCTGCAGGGCGAGCATCCCACATCCGGGCGCGACCACAAAGCGATTTGGCACGAAAAATGGGCCGGAGCGGCTGGCTCCGGCCCTTGAGTTTGTGTTCGCAGGAGGAACATCTGTAGGCGGCGACGGGTGAGAGGAGAGGAGGAAGTACCCGCCGCTGCCAAACTTGAAGCTTAGTTGTAGGCGCGCTCGCCGTGCTCGCCGATGTCGAGACCTTCCAGTTCGACTTCGGGAGCGACGCGCAGGCCGGTGACTGCCTTGGCGACATAGATCGCGACGACGGTGCCGATCGTGGAGATCACGATCGTGGCGAGAACCGCTTCGAACTGGATCACGAGCTGCGAGCCGATCGAGAAGTCCGCCTTGCCCGGGCCGCCGAGCGCCGGCGAACAGACGATGCCGGTGCCGATGGCGCCGACGATGCCGCCGATGCCGTGGACGCCGAAGGCATCCAGCGCGTCGTCATAGCCGAGCATGGGCTTGAGCTTGCTGACGGCGAAGAAGCAGATGATCGAAGCGACCGCGCCGAGAACGATGGCGCCGAAGGGACCCGAATTGCCAGCAGCAGGGGTGACGGCGACGAGGCCGGCGACGACGCCCGAGCAGAAGCCCAGGGCCGAACCCTTGTGACCGGCCAGACGCTCGGCGAGCATCCAGAACAGGCCGGCAGAGGCGGTGGCGACGAAAGTGTTGATCATGGCAAGGCTGGCGGCGCCGTTGGCCGAGAGAGCCGAGCCGGCGTTGAAGCCGAACCAGCCCACCCACAGCAGGCCGGTGCCGACGAAAGTCAGCGTCAGCGAGTGCGGCGGCATCGGTTCGTTGGGGTAGCCCTTGCGCTTGCCCAGGATCAGCGCGGCCACCAGTGCCGAAACGCCGGCATTGATGTGGACCACGGTGCCGCCGGCATAGTCGAGCGCGCCGAGACCGAAGAAGTAGCCGGTCGGTGCCCAGACCATGTGCGCGATCGGGAAGTAGACGATCGTCAGCCAGATGGCCGCGAAGACCATGACTGCCGAGAACTTGATGCGTTCGACCGTCGAGCCCAGGACCAGCGCGATGGTGATCGCCGCGAAAGTCATCTGGAAGCAGACGAAGACGTATTCGGGAATGGTGCCCGAAACCGAATCGGGGGTGATGCCCTTGAGGAAGGCCTTGCCGAAGCCGGCGACGAAGGCGTTGCCGCCATCACCGAAGGCCATGGTGTAGCCGTACATGACCCAGATCAGCATGGCGAAGCTGGCTGCAGCGCCGATCTGCGTCATGGTGGAGAGCATGTTCTTCGAGCGGGTCAGGCCGCCGTAGAACAGGGCGAGGCCAGGCAGGATCATCAGGAAGACGAGCAACGTCGACGTCAGCATCCAGGCGGTATCGCCCTTGTCGATGGTCGGCGTGGCGGCGGCGTCCTGCGCCCAGGCAGGCATGGCGGCGAACAACGACGCACCCAGTGCGCCGGCGCCGCAAAGAATTTTGCGGTTCATCGTGGTTTCCCTCCTGTCGAAAGCGCCGGTCAAAGCGCGGTATCCCCGGACTCGCCGGTGCGGATGCGCACGGCTGCAGCCAGATCGAGGACGAAGATCTTGCCGTCGCCGATGGCTTCGGTGCTGGCGACCTGCTGGATCGTTTCCACGATCTTCGGCGCCAGATCGTCCGGCGCGGCCACTTCGATCTTCACTTTCGGGAGCATGTTGGTCGAATACTCGGCCCCACGATAGATTTCGGTCTGACCCTTCTGGCGCCCGAAGCCCTTCACTTCGGACACGGTCATTCCGGCGACACCGATTGCGCCCAACGCTTCCCGAACTTCGTCGAGCTTGAAGGGTTTGATGATGGCTATGATGAACTTCATGCCTATCCCCTGTTTGTTACCGGCCCCGCGCCGGCTGAAAACAGGATATGCAAAGGGCGTGCCAATTCTTCGATTGGCTCAATTCGGCCTGAATTTAATCAGCCGAACGCAAGTGCAGCATGATGCGTCGCTCGATTCGTGAGCACTTGCCTATTTTTTAGGCAACTCAAGCGAGGCGAACACGGGCAGATGATCGGATCCTATCGCCGAGAGCGCGCTGTGGTGCACATTTGTTCCCAGGACAGACCACTGCTCGGACACAATGATGCGGTCCAGCCTGGCCATCGGCCTGCGGGAGGGGAAGCTGCGGCCCGGCACCAGAACATGCCAGGGCGCGTGAAACTCCCGGAAACAGCCGCCATTGGCCGACCATTCGTTGAGATCGCCCATCATCACGGTGGGCACGGCGCTATCGCAGCGGGCGCAATGGTCGAGGACGCTTCGCACCTGCAACCGGCGGCGCAGTCCGGAAAGGTCGAGATGCATGCCCACGACCCGGAAACGATGCCCCTCCAGCGAGAGATCGGCCCGGATCGCCCCGCGCGGCTCCAGCACCGGGAGCGGGACGGGCTCCGCCGCGAGCAGTTCGATGCCCTTGCGGACCAGGATGGCGTTCCCGTGCCAGCCCAGGCTGTCCGGCTTCATCGACAGCGGCACCGGCACATAATCGGTGGTGGTATGGATCGCATCGAGGGGAAGCGCACTCATCCGGCGGCCGAAACGGCGGTCCACTTCCTGCAGGGCCACAACGTCCGCATCGATCTCGCGCAGGACGGTCAGGATGCGCTCAGGGTCTCGCCGCCGGTCGAGACCGACGGCCTTGTGAATGTTGTAGCTGGCGAACTTGATCTGCAACGAACGACTTTCCGGCCAAGGGGATAGCGTAGCAATCCGCCGGAATAGCATGAGGTTCCCGGTTCGTCGTCCCGGACCTGATCCGGGACGACGAGATCCTCAACGCTCCTTGGTGGCGCTGAAGGTCAGGTCCGGGTTGCGTTCCTGCTGATAGCTGACGTCCCAGGCCGAGCGCGCCATGAACACGGGGTCGCCGTCGCGGTCCTTGGCGAGGTTCATCTTGTTGAATTCGGCGAAGTCGCGCAGCGTCTTGTCATCGCCCTTGATCCAGCGGGCGGTGTCGAACGGCGAGCCTTCCAGCACGGCCTCGACCTTGTACTCGGCTTCGAGGCGGCTGATCAGCACGTCGAGCTGGAGCTGGCCGACCACGCCGACGATCCATTGCGAACCGATCTCCGGGTAGAACACCTGGATCACGCCCTCTTCCGACAGGTCGTCCAGCGCCTTCCTCAGCTGCTTGGTCTTGGTCGGATCCTTCAGGGCGACGCGGCGCAGGATTTCCGGCGCGAAGTTCGGCAGGCCGGTGAAGCGCACCTGGTTCTTCTCGGACAGGGTGTCGCCCACGCGCAAGGTGCCGTGGTTGGGAATGCCGATGATGTCGCCCGGCTCGGCATTGTCGGCGATCTCGCGGTCCTGCGCGAAGAACAGGATCGGGGAGTGCACCGCGATCGGCTTGCCCAGGCCCGAGGGCGTCAGCTTCATCCCGCGCTTGAAGGTGCCCGAGACCAGCCGCATGAAGGCGATACGGTCGCGGTGCATGGGGTCCATATTGGCCTGGACCTTGAAGATGAAGCCGGTGACTTCCTTGTTCTCCGGCTCGATCGTGCCTTCGTTCGAAGGCTGCGGGCGCGGCGGCGGAGCGAACTTCTCGATCGCGTCGATCAGTTCGGTGACGCCGAAGTTCTTAAGCGCCGAGCCGAAGTAGACCGGGGTGAGGTCGCCGCCGCGATAGGCGTCGACGTCGAATTCGGGATAGCCGGCCTGGGCCAGTTCCAGTTCCTCGGCCACGGCTTCGGGCAGGGTCACGTTCTCGTCGACTTTGCCGAGGAACTCCTTGCTCGGCCCTTCCGGACGGCTGACCTTGCCCGTGGCGATGTCGAGAATGCCTTCGAACAGGCCCCCCATGCCGACCGGCCAGGACATCGGGCAGACGTCCAGCGCCAGCATGTCGGCCACTTCGTCCATCAGGTCGAAGCAGGCGCGGCCTTCGCGGTCGACTTTGTTGATGAAAGTGATGATCGGGACCGAGCGCAGGCGGCAGACCTCGAAGAGCTTGCGGGTCTGCGGCTCGATGCCCTTGGCCGCGTCGATCACCATGATCGCCGAATCGACGGCGGTGAGCGTGCGGTAGGTGTCTTCCGAGAAGTCTTCGTGGCCCGGCGTGTCGAGCAGGTTGAAGGTGATTCCGTCCCGCTCGAAGGTCATGACCGAGCTGGTCACGGAAATGCCGCGCTGCTGCTCGATCTTCATCCAGTCCGACCGCGCGCGCCGCGCGGCGCCGCGTGCCTTGACCTGCCCCGCCAGATGGATCGCGCCGCCTTGCAGCAGCAGCTTCTCGGTCAGGGTGGTCTTACCGGCGTCAGGGTGCGAGATGATCGCGAAGGTGCGCCGGGACTGGTGGGGGACATTGCTCATCGGCGCGCTATTAGTGGGCGCGGGGCAAGATGGAAAGGGCGGAAAGGGGACACGGCCCACCGCCGCTACCCAGCCCACCTTCGTCATTGCGAGCGGAGCGAAGCAATCCAGGGGCCGTCTTGCGCCGCTCTGGATTGCTTCATCGACTCCGCCTCCTCGTGGATGACGAAGGTTGGGGCGTGGGAGAGAAGCCGCGCTCAGCCCTCCCGCGCGACCTGGAAGCCCGCGAAAGACTGGCTCACCGGCATCAGTTCCAGCGTGTTGATGTTAAGGTGCGCCGGCAAGGTCGCCACCCAGAGCACGGTTCCGGCGATATCCTCGGCCGTCATCGGATTGGCGCCGCCATAAAGGTTGTCCGAAGCCTGCTGGTTGCCGCCCGTGCGCACGAGGGTGAACTCGGTCTCCACCATGCCCGGCTCGATCGAGGTGACGCGCACGCCCGTACCCGCAAGGTCCGAGCGCAACCCGAGCGAGAACTGGTGCACGAAGGCCTTGGTGCCGCCGTAGACGTTGCCGCCGGTGTAGGGATAAGTCGCCGCCACCGAGGACAAGTTGACGATCGCGCCCTTGCGCTCCACCAGCGCGGGCAGCAGCTTGTGCGTAAGCGAGACCAGCGCCGTGACGTTGGTGTCGATCATGGTCTTCCAGCTTTCCAGCGAGGCGCTCTGGGCCGGCTCGGTGCCGAGGGCGAGACCGGCATTGTTCACCAGACAATCGATGCCTGCGAATTCGGCCGGGAGCGCGGCGAAGGCGGCATCGCGCGCGGCTTCGTCGCGCACGTCGAAGACGGCGGCGTGGAACGTGTCCTCGCCCAGTTCGGCCTTCAGCGCGTCCAGGCGCTCGGCCCGGCGGCCGGTGCCGATCACGCGCCAGCCGGCGTCGATGAACGCGCGGGCGCAGGCCTCGCCGATACCGGAAGTGGCGCCGGTTACGAGTGCGGTCTTCATCGGGAAAGGTCTCCTAGTCGGCGGTCAGGACGGTAACGTCCATGCGAAAGCTGCGGTTTGCACCGGGGTCGAGCGAAAGCACGCCGGGCTTGGCGCGGAATTCGCCGGTATAGCCCAGGGGATCGGCGATGCCCTGCCACGGTTCGATGCAGAGATAGTTCGCCCCCGGCTTCTGCCAGATCCCGAGCATCGGCGTGTCCGGGAAAGCAACGGCAAGCTGCCCGCCGCCGGGTGCGCCGAACGTGAGCGCCCGGCTGGCGAGCCGGTCCCAGATCAGCGCGTCGGTCTCGAACTGCGCGGGCTCGGGCGTCAGCAGATGTCCCTCGACCGGCGTCGCCACCGGTTCGGGCAGAACGAGGCCGGTCGGCATGTCGATGCGGCGAATCGGCTGGGGTTCCGGCTGCTCGAAGGCGATCGTGTGATCGGCCTTGGCCGCGCCGCCCGGCAGCGGCCAGGCGAAGGCGGGATGATAGCCGAAGCTGAACGGCATGACCTCGCCGCCCGCATTGGTCACCGTGGCCTGGGTGTGGAGGCTCATGCCTTCCAGGCGGAAGTCCAGGTCCAGCGTGAACGCGAAGGGATAGACCTTGCGCGTCTCGTCGCTGTCGCGAAGGCGGAGGCGGACGTGATCGCCCGCAATCTCCACGAGTTCGAACAGCGAATGGCGCGCGAAACCATGCTTGGGCAGTTCGTATTCGCGGTCACCCAGCCGATAGCGATTGCCGTTCAGCGCGCCGACGATGGGGAACAGGATCGGAGCATGGCCGGTCCAGAACGCCGGATCGGCATCGGTCATGTATTCGAGGCCCGCGTGGTCGGTGAGCGACCAGAGTTCGGCCCCGAACAACGCGATTCGCGCCGTGAGGTCGCCGGAAGAAATCGTCACGAAGTCCATGTCGGTCACCGGCTATCTCCGAAAGGGTTCGTCGCCCCGGACCAAGTCCGGGACGACGTATTGCATCAACCCCGCAGAACCGCGCCCAGCTTGGCGGCGGCGGCGGTCACCTTGTCGCTGATCGCCTTGAGGTCTTCTTCCTTGTAGCTCTTGTCCAGAGGCTGAAGCGTGACTTCGAGCGCCAGCGACTTCTGGCCCTCGGGCACGCCCTGCCCCCGGAAGTCGTCGAACAGGCGGACCGAGACGATGTTCGCCTTGTCCGCGCCCGCCACCATGCGGACGAGATCGCCTGCGGCCTGCTCGACCGGCACGAGGAACGCGAAGTCGCGCGTCACCGCCTGAAGCGCCGGGGGCGCATAGCGGGTGCGGGCGAAAGTGGCGGCGCCCTTCTTGCCGGGGATCGCGTCGAGATAGATCTCGGCCACGGCCACCGGGCCTTCGATGTCGAACTGCTTGGCCACGGTGGGGTGCAGCATGCCGAAGCGGGCCAGCACGTTCTTGGGGCCGAGGCGCAGCGTGGCCGACTGGCCGGGGTGGAACTGCGGGCCATGCCCGGAGTCGTCAACGCCCATCACTTGCAGCTTCTCGACGGGCGCACCGGCTTCGGCCAGCAGCGCGGTGACTTCGGCCTTGGCGTCGTAGGCGTCGAACGCGGTCGCCTTGCCCGTTGCCCAGCCGCGCGAGACCTTCTCGCCCGCGAGCACGAAGCCGAGCGCCAGACGCTCGTCGCTCGCACCGCCCGCGCCGCGCAGATAGCGACGGCCGAGTTCGAACAGGCGCAGCGACGACGCACCGCGATCGAGGTTGCGCTTGGCCGCCATCAGCAGGCCCGGCAGCAGCGAAGGCCGCATGACCTTCATGTCCTCGCTGATCGGGTTGGCCAGCGACCACAAGGCATGGCCGTCCGCAAAGGCATCGGCCTCGGCGGTGGGCAGGAACGACCAGGTAACCGCCTCGTGCAGCCCCCGCGCGGCAGCGGCGCGGCGAACGCGGCGCTCCAGCGCCTGCGTCGGCGTGGCGGTCGGGCGGGCGACGCCGTCGGCGCGCGGCAGGGCGACGCTGGTCACCTTGTCGAGCCCGTTGATGCGGACCACTTCCTCGACGATGTCGGGCGCGCCGTCCACGTCCGGACGCCAGCCGGGAACGGTGATGGCCCACGACTTGTCGAAGTTCGCCTGCTCGGCGACGACCGAGAAGCCCAGGCTCTCCAGGATGCGCTGCTGTTCGCCGGGCTCGATCGCCACGCCGCCCAGCTTCTCGGTCAGCGCCGGATCGAAGTGGACGATCTTCGGCGTCGCCGGGGCCGCGCCGCTGCGCACCGCCTGCGAGGCTTCACCGCCGCAGAGCGTCTGGATCAGCTGGGTGAGGTGGTCGAGGCCGGTGTCGAGGAAGTTGGGATCGATCCCACGCTCGAAACGGCTGCGCGCGTCCGAGGTGAGGTTGAGCTTGCGGCCCGTCTTGGCGATGCGCTCGGGATCGAAGTAGGCGATTTCGAGCAGGACGTCGGTGGTTTCGTCACCGCAGCCCGAATGCTCGCCGCCCATGATGCCGGCAATGTCGTGCACGCCCGAATCGTCGGCGATCACGGTCATCTCGGCATCGAGCGTGTAAGTCTTCTCGTTCAGCGCGACGACCGTCTCACCGTCCGTCGCACGGCGCGCCACGACCGCGCCGTTCAGCTTGGCCAGGTCATAGGCATGCGCCGGGCGGCCATAGGCCAGCATCAGGTAGTTGGTGGCATCCACCAGCGCCGAGATCGGGCGCTGGCCCGCCGCCTTCAGGCGATCCTGCAGCCACTGCGGCGAAGGACCGTTCTTCACGCCCTTGATCACGCGGCCATAGAACGCCGGGCAACCCTCTGCATCGTCGGTGCGCACTTCCACCGGGCAGGGGAAGCTGCCGGGAATGTCCAGCACTTCGATCGGCTTCAGCGTGCCGATGCCGACGGCGGCGAGGTCGCGCGCGATGCCGTAGACGCCCATACAGTCCGGACGGTTCGGGGTGATGGCCACCTCGATCACCGGATCGGCGCCGTGGTAGTCCGCGAAAGGCGTGCCGACCGGCGCGTCCTCGGGCAGTTCGATGATGCCGTCGTGGTCTTCGCCCAGCTCCAGCTCCCGCGTGGAGCACATCATGCCGTTCGATTCGACGCCGCGCACGGCCGCAACCTTCAGCACCATGCCGTTGGCGGGCACCGTGGCACCGGCAAGGCCGAGCACGCCGACAAGCCCCGCACGCGCATTGGGCGCACCGCAGACGACCTGGAGCACGCCCTCACCCGTATCGACGGTCAGGACCTGCAGCTTGTCCGCCTGCGGATGCTTGTCCGCCGTCAGCACCTTGGCCACGCGGAAGCCGGCCAGCTTGGCGGCGGGGTCTTCGATGCCTTCGACCTCAAGGCCGATGGCGTTGAGCTTCAGCGCGATATCCTCAAGCGAGGCGTCGGTCTCAAGGTACTGCTTGAGCCAGGAAAGCGAGAACTTCATTTTCTAGATCCTTCCCGCGCTCAGGCCGGAGTGCCAACGCCGCCCGAAAGGGTCGGCACGTCGAGGGCGGAGAAACCGTAGTGGGAGAGCCAGCGCACATCGCCGTCGAAGAAGGCGCGCAGATCGTCCATGCCGTACTTCAGCATGGCAAGGCGATCGATGCCGATGCCGAAGGCGAAGCCCTGCCATTCGTTCGGATCGAGCCCGGCGAATTCGATGACGCGGCGGTTGACCATGCCCGAGCCGAGCACTTCCATCCAGCCGCCCTCACCCTTCGACGGATCGCCGCCGATCACGCGCTTGCCGTCGATCAGGGTGAAGCCGATATCCGCTTCCACCGAAGGTTCGGTGAAGGGGAAGTAGCTGGGGCGCAGGCGCAGGACGATGTCCTCACGCTCGAAGAATGCCTTCAGGAAGGTTTCCAGCGTCCACTTCAGGTGGCCCAGGTGCACGTCCTTGTCGATCACCAGGCCTTCGACCTGGTGGAACATCGGCGTGTGGGTGGCGTCGCTGTCAGAGCGATAGACGCGGCCCGGCGCGATGATGCGCAGCGGCGCGCCCTGCGCCAGCATCGTGCGCATCTGCACCGGCGAAGTGTGCGTGCGCAGCAGCATCTCACGGTTCTGGGCGTCGCGGTCCGGGAAGTAGAACGTGTCGTGCATCGCGCGCGCCGGGTGGCTTTCCGGCATATTGAGCGCGGTGAAGTTGTGCCAGTCGTCCTCGATCTCCGGCCCGGTGGCGACCGAGAAGCCAAGGTCGGCGAAGATCTCGGCAATCTCGTCCATCACTTGCGAGATGGGGTGCACGGTGCCGCGCGGCGCTTCGGGTGCGGGCAGCGAGAGGTCAATGGTCTCGGCGGCGAGGCGGGCGTTCAGCGCCGCCGTCTCCAGCGCGTCCTTGCGGGCGGCGAGCGCGTCGCTCACGCTTTCACGCAAGCTGTGGATCTTGGGCCCTTCGACCTTGCGCTCTTCGGGATCGAGCTTGCCTAGCGTCTTCAGCAGGCCGGAGATCGAACCCTGCTTGCCCAGAAACTCGACACGCAGCGCCTCCAGCGTATCGAGATCGGATGCTTCCGCAATCCGCGAGAGCGCCTCCTGGCCGGTTGCTGCGTAGTCCACTGGTGGTCTGCCTGACTGTTGCTGATATCTGGAAGCGCGGTCCTTAAGGGGACGGCCGGCAAATCGCAACGGCGGCAATCGCGATGACACTCATCCGGACGGCATGTCGCCGGCCCCGACTAGCGCAAGGCGAGACGGGCGTGGCGCGCCCTTTCGCGCATGAGCGGCCCGGTCACCGGCTTGTCCAGCTTGGCATATTGCCGCGGGGTCATGCCCATGAAGGCCCGGAAATCGCGGACGAACTGGGCCTGGTCGTGATAGGCGGAATCGATCGCGCCGATCCACTTGCGCTTGGGCTCCAGCGTGAACTGCTCGATGCTGCGCAGGAACCGCTGGCGGCGCAGCAGGAGCTTGGGCGGGAAACCGAAAGCGGCGCGGCAGACGCGCTCCACCATGCGCGGATGCGCGCGGACGCGGGCGGCCAGGTCGGTGGCGGAGCGCACTTCCGGATTGGCGAGCGCTTCGCAGATGGCCAGGATAAGGTCTTCGTGGACCACGGGGCGGCGCGGCATGGCAGCGACGAAAGCGGTCAACCGGTCGAGCTGATCGCCCGGGCTATCCTCAGCCGCCAGGGCATCGTGAAGCGGCTTGAAATGGGCGAAGACCGGATCCGCGTCGCCATCGACCAGCACATTGGCATAGCGGTCGGCCGGCACGCCCAGGAACGTCGCCCAACCGAGCGGGGTCAGGCCGAAGCCCCACTCCCGCGCCGTGGCCATGGAGAAGCGCACTTCCTGCGAGCGCGGGCCGGTGACCGAGAACCGGCAGCTTTCCAGTCGAGATCCGGCGCGAATCTCGCCATCGCCTGTCGACCCGAAATGGAAGCGCAGACTGGCCCAGTCGGGAAACAGGACGTCATGGAGACGCTCGTTCTCGCCCAGTTCGATTTCACAGTAAAACAGCACCGACAGGTAGCGATCGAGGCCCGCTGGTACGGGACAATACTGTATGACGACCCGCCTAGCTGTCATTCCCTGTCTATTCTTCGTGTCACGCCTTACCCCTGTCCTTTTGGTACGAGGACTTGCAGGGGAGTGCAAACTTTTCGAAGGCGTGGATAATTTACCGCACAAACAATTCGGGGCGCGGATGCCTTAAGCACCCGCGCCCCGAATGTGTTTCGCGTGATCCGCGAAGACCGGCGCCTAGGCCCCGGCTTCGACGGTTCAGGCTGCCGGAATGGCAGCCTTCGCCTGAGCGACCACGGCCGAGAACACCGAACCTTCGTTCATGGCGAGGTCGGCCATCGACTTGCGATCGAGTTCGATGCCGGCGAGCTTAACGCCGTGCATGAACTGCGAGTAGGTCAGGCCTTCGGCGCGGACGGCAGCGTTGATGCGCTGGATCCAGAGAGCGCGGAAGGTGCGCTTCTTGATCTTGCGGTCGCGGTACGCGTACTGGCCGGCCTTTTCGACGGCCTGGCGGGCAACGCGGATCGTGTTCTTACGACGGCCGCGGTAACCCTTGGCCTGTTCCAGAAGACGCTTGTGCTTGGCGCGGGTGGTAACACCCCTCTTGATACGGCTCATAGGTCAGTACTCCTCAGTTGAGCCCGTAGGGCGCCCACTTCTTGATCGTCTTGGCATCGGCGTCGGAAATGACTTCGGTGCCGCGATTCTGGCGGATGTACTTGCCGTTATGGCTCATCAGGCGGTGGCGCTTGCCGGCTACGCCGTGCTTCACCTTGCCGGTGGCGGTGAGCTTGAAGCGCTTCTTCACACCGCTCTTGGTCTTCAGCTTGGGCATTTTCGTCTCCTTTCACAGGGACACGTCCGGTCAGCCATGGCAGCCCTTTTCGCCAGGCGGACGCGCGAATCTCTTTGGTTAAAGACTCAACCGTGTCGATTGAAGGGGGCGCCTTTAGTGAGAGAATCGGCGGAAGGCAAGGGGTGAGCGCGTTGCCAGACGCGGTGGTCTGCAAAAACGGCCGCCGGGCGTTCCGGGCGGCGCCAGCGCCAGCCCGACCCGGGCACACACGCGCCCGACCCGGCCTAGTCCCCCGCGTAGAGCATCTTGCGGGTCATGCCCCCGTCCACGACGATCTGCTGGCCGGTCACGAAACCGGCGCCTTCTCCCGCCAGCCACTCGACGGTGGCGGCGATGTCCTCCACCACCCCCACGCGTCCCACCGGGTGCTGCGCGCGGTCTTCGGCCGAGTGCCGCGGCTCTTCCCGCCTTGCCGCTTTCTGCCAGGGACCCGTCTCGATCCAGCCGGGCAGGACCGCATTCACCCGGATCTCCGGCCCCAGTCCCACGGCCATGGCGTGGGTCAGCGCGCAGAGCCCGCCCTTCGAAGCGGCATAGGCATATGTATGAGGCTCCGACTGCAAGGCCCGGGTGGAGGCGATATGCACCACGCTTGCCGGGGCGCCGCTGCGAAGCAGGCCCAGCGCCTCGCGGGTGCAGAGGAAAGCGGAAGTGAGGCTTGCATCGATCCAGCCCTGCCACGCCTCCAGCGTAAGGTCCTCCAGCGGGCCGGCATAGGGATCGGCGATTCCGGCATTGTTCACCAGCAGGTGGGCGGCCTCGGTCCACTTGCCGATCCGGGCGAAGGCGGCGCGGACCGGCTTCTCCTGTCCGACGTCGCACGTCAGCGGCAGGAAACGGTCTTCCGGCAGCAGCGCCGCCAGTTCGCCAAGCGCCTCTTCATCGCGGTCCAGCGCCGCGACCCGCCAGCCGAGGCCCGCGAAGTGCAGGACCAGCCCTCGGCCGATGCCCGCCCCGCCGCCCGTCACGATTGCCGTCCTGTCCGTCATGTCCATCTCCTCGGGCGCCCTCTCAGGCGCCATTGCGCGGAGTGGTAAAGGCCTGACGCCCCGTCAGTTCCAGCCAGGCGAGATAGTCGCCGGTCAGGATCGGCGGAGAGCCCTTGGGCAAGGCAATGCGCCAGAGATAGATTTCCGCCTGGCGCCGCCGGCCGTTGGCGCCGCGCACCGGCATGGTCCGGCGCCGGTACTCGCGGCCCTCGTAGCGGTCGAGCTTGGCAAGGTCGCCCGGATGGAGCGCCAGTTCGCAAAGCGTTCCCTGCACCCGCGCTCCGGACTTGGCCGGCACGAGCGCGGGAAACCAGCCGTCCCCGCCGCGAATCGCCCGGATCCTCCCCGGAACGCTGGCCGGCTCGGCCGAAACCATCCGCGCCGCGACCCAATGCCCCATGCGTGTTCCGGCGTGGGGCTGGAGCGTTCCATAGACGAACAGCCGGACCTTGCGCATTGCGGGCCTCTGCGCCGGGGTCAGTGGTGGCAGTCCAGCGCTTCCACGACGTCTTCCAGCCGTGCCGGGTCGCCAATGGCCAGAACATGCCCATCCGACTGCGCATGGAGCGGTTCGCCGTTCCAGTCGCACATCGTCCCGCCCGCGCCTTCGACCACGGGGACCAGGGCGGCCCAGTCGTGCAGCTTCAGCCCGGCCTCGCAAACGACGTCGAGGTGGCCGCTCGCCAGCAATCCGTAGTTGTAGCAGTCGCCCCCCATGACCATCCGCTTGTGGTCGGTCTTGGCCGCCAGGGTCATGAAGTGCTCGCCCTGGTGGTCGTCGAAATAGTGGGGGCCGGTGGTTGCCAGCATGGCGTCGGAGAGTTCGCGGCAGGGGCGGGTGCGCACTTCCTTGCCATTGAACGTGGTGGGGAAGCCGCTCGCGCCGACCCAGCGTTCGCCCAGGATCGGCTGGTCGATCACGCCCAGCACCGGCCAGCCATCGACCAGCAGCGCGATCAGCGTGCCGAAGATCGGGCGGCCGGCGATGAAGGAGACGGTGCCGTCGATCGGATCGAGCACCCAGGTCCGGCCCGAAGTGCCTTCCTCGCTGCCGAACTCCTCGCCGATGATACCGTCGCGCGGGACTTCGGCCTTGAGGATCCGGCGCATCGCTTCCTCGGCGGCGCGGTCCGCGACAGTGACCGGCGAGGCGTCGCCCTTGCGCTCCACCCCGACGCCGGAGCGGAAGTGCGGGCGAATCGCGTCCCCGGCGGCGTCGGCAAGGCGCAGGGCGAGGGCGATGTCGTTGTCGAGTTTCATGCCCCCTGCTCTGCCCGCCACGGCGATGGCAGGTCAAGGGACCATCGGAAAAACCGCCAGATTGGCCGCAATCCGGGCCTGTGGAGAAACTCTATGGGTTTTTCCCACATTGCAGCGCTCCGGACACGCACTTATTCCATGGCTGGGGCCGCAGCGAATGCAGAAGAACGGAAGCAGGGTACATGTACCATAAAGTGCGGCCGGCCATCGACAGTGCGATCGTGCCGGAACAGGGAACGACCAAGGGCGGACAACCGCTCAGCTACAACAGAGCACCTGCCCCGGACCTCGCGCCCTGGATCGGGCGGCTCTATGTCACCAAGGTGGCGGCACCGGCGGACTACACGCTGCAGTGCGGCTTGTTCAACGACACCGCCTTCCTGCGCATCCAGCTGGCCGGTCTCTGGGAGGCCGAGACCGCCGGCGGCCGGATAGAGGCAGGCAATGCCGCGATGTTCTGCGGCCCGCAATCGCATCGCATGCCGATCCGCGTCACCGGCAGCTTCATCAGCGTGGGCCTGGCCTTTCGGCCCGGCGCCTGCACCGCGCTGCGCGGGCCGCGCGTGGGCGAGCATCTCGACCGTCTGGCCTCCACCGATCTCGTCGGGATCCCCTCCGACCGGATCCTGGCCATGCTCGAACCGGACGCCGAGCCGGAGGAATGGCTCCACGCCCTGGAAGCGATGATGCGCAAGCGGATCGAACATATGGGCGCGCCCCTGCCCGACCCGATCAGCGCCCGGTTCGAGGACATCAGCTACCGCGATCCCGCCATGTCGATCGCCGATGCCGCGGCGGCCTGCGGGGTGGAGCGGCGCAAGCTGGAGCGGGTGGTCAATCGCGACTTCGGCATGGCCCCCAAGCAGGTGCTGCGCCGCGCCCGCGCTCTGGACATGGCCAGCTTCCTGCGCGGCGTGGCCGACAAGGACGAAGCCGACGAGATGGCCCTGCGCTATTATGACGAGAGCCACCTGATCCACGAGTTCACCGAACTGTTCGGCATCTCGCCCCGCCAGTTCGCACAGACTCCGCAGCCGATCCTCACCCTGTCGCTGGAATCGCGCCAGGCCCGGCGGCTGGAAGCGCTGCACCGGCTGGAGCCCGGCCAGACGCGGCCCTGGGAATAACGGTCCCGGCCCGGAAAGAACGCGGGCCGTAAAACGTTCCACATGAAACAAAAAGGCGCGCCCTCCCAGGAGGACGCGCCTTTTTGCTGGCTAGCGGCCCGGCGCTGGTCCGGGCGGCCGATCAATCGAACAGGCTGGAAACCGAGCTTTCGTCGGCAATGCGGCGGATGGCCTCGCCGATCAGCGGCGCGATCGTCAGGATGCGGATCTTGTCCGACTGCTGGGCCGCTTCGGTGGCCTGGATCGAATCGGTGATGACCAGTTCCTTCAGCGCCGAGTTGGTCACGCGCGAAACCGCCGCGCCCGACAGCACCCCGTGCGTGATGTAGGCGGTGACGCTGGTGGCGCCCTCGTCCATCAGGGCCTGCGCGGCGTTGCAGAGCGTGCCGCCCGAATCGATGATGTCGTCGATCAGGATGCAGGCGCGGCCCTTGACGTCGCCGATGATGTTCATGACTTCCGACTGACCGGGGCGGTCACGACGCTTGTCGACAATCGCCAGCGGGGCGTTGTCGAGGCGCTTGGCCAGCGCGCGGGCGCGGACCACGCCGCCGACGTCGGGCGAAACCACCATCAGCGACTGGTCGCCGTAGCGGGCCTGGATATCGGCCGCCATCACCGGCGCGGCGAAGAGGTTGTCGGTCGGGATGTCGAAGAAGCCCTGGATCTGCCCTGCGTGCAGGTCGACGCAGAGGACGCGGTCGGCGCCGGCTTCGGTGATCAGGTTGGCCACGAGCTTGGCCGAGATCGGCGTGCGCGGGCCGGGCTTGCGGTCCTGGCGGGCATAACCGAAGTAGGGCACCACGGCGGTGATGCGCTTGGCCGAGGCGCGGCGCAGGGCGTCGATGCCGATCAGCAGTTCCATCAGGTTGTCGTTCACCGGGTAGCTGGTGGGCTGCACGATGAAGACGTCCTCGCCGCGGACGTTCTCGTGGATTTCGACGAAGATTTCCTCGTCGGCAAAGCGACGCACAGCCGCATCGGTGAGCGGCAGTTCAAGATACCCCGCGATCGCGCGTGCGAGCGGAAGGTTGCTGTTGCCGGACATGATCTTCATTGCGAATCCCCGAGACGGCTTGAGGTGATGGGTGGCTGGACGCGGTCGCCTCTAGCCATGAGTCATCGGATTGCAACAGAAAGCGTCAGCCTGTCACCGTGACCCGGATGTGAAAACGCCGGCTCCGGAGGTTCCGGAACCGGCGGTTCGATGGACTAACCATCTGAGCACAAAGACGAGTCCCGCTGCGGGACGCGCGTGCGCCGCGGCACGTCACCGGTCCCGGTGCTCGCCCTTGATCCAGCGCACCGTCCCCGAACTGGCGCGCATGACGACGCTTTCGGTGGTCATCTTGCCGCCCTTGAGGCGCTTGACGCCGGAGAGCAGCGAGCCGTCGGTCACGCCGGTGGCGGCGAAGATGCAGTCACCCTTGGCCAGGTCGCTGAGGGTGTAGATCTTGTCGAGATCCTTGATGCCCCACTTGCGCGCCCGGCTGCGCTCGTCCTCGTTGCGGAACAGCAGGCGGCCCTGGATCTGGCCGCCCACGCAGCGCAGCGCCGCAGCGGCCAGCACGCCTTCCGGGGCGCCGCCCGAACCCATGTAGATATCGATCGTGGTGTTCTCGTCGGTCACCGCGATCACGCCGGCCACGTCGCCGTCGGGGATCAGGTGGATGCCGCAGCCGATCTCGCGCAGTTCCTCGATGAGATCGGCATGGCGCGGGCGATCGAGCACGCAGACGATGATCTCGTCCGGCTTCACGCCCTTGGCCGCTGCCACGGATGCGACGTTCTCGGTCGCGGTCCGGTTGAGGTCGATCACGCCCTCGGGATAGCCGGGGCCCACGGCCAGCTTCTGCATGTAGACATCGGGTGCGTTGAGCAGGCAGCCCTCTTCCGCGGCGGCCAGTACCGCCAGCGCGTTCGGCCCGGCCTTGGCGGTGATCGTGGTGCCTTCCAGCGGATCGAGTGCGATGTCGATCTTCGGCCCGCGACCGGGCGCCCCGCCCACCTTCTCGCCGATGAACAGCATCGGCGCTTCGTCGCGCTCGCCTTCACCGATAACCACGGTGCCATCCATGTAAAGTGTATCGAAGGCCTTGCGCATCGCTTCGACTGCGGCATGGTCTGCCGCCTTCTCGTCTCCGCGGCCGACTAAGCGCGATGCGGCGATGGCCGCGGCCTCGGTTACGCGAACCATTTCGAGGACGAGGACACGGTCGAGAACTTTACTTGCAGGCGTCTTGTTTTCAGGCATGTTCACTCCGGATTAATCCGAGGAGGAAAGGTTCTGGGAGCGGCTTAGACAGAGGATTTTCAATTGTCGAGAAGAGGGCGGATCCTATTCGCAATCGCATTACTAGCTCCCGCTCCGGCGATTGCCCAGCAATCGGCTGGCGCTTCTGCCGGTACGGCTGGCCAGACGAAATCCACTTCGGCAAGTAATGGAAACGGCTCGGTTTCCGCGGAAGACAGGGCCATTGCCCAGCGCATGATGTCCGGCGCCGGCAGGGTCACGCCGGAAACCGCACGGCAGAAATGCCTGAGCGACACCCGCAGCGCCCGCCCGGGCGAGATCGTCGTCTGTGCCCCGGATGAGGACAAGTTCCGCGTCCAGTCCACGTCTCAGGAAGACCCGATGTCCGACCAGGCCTTGAACGACGGCCGTCTGACGCCGCCCGACGTCGCGGGCAACGGCATCTTCAAGGGCAAGGCCACCGCCACCTTCGGCAAAGTGGAAAAGCCCTACCTGATCGACTTGTCGGCCATTCCCGAAGCGCCTGCCGGCTCGGACGCGGACAAGGTCGCCAGGGGCGAAATGCGCGCGCACTGATACGAAAAACGGGCGCATCGCTGCGCCCGTTTTCCATCTGGAACACGCCGCGCCGCCGACCAAAAGCCGCCGGCGCAGACCCCTGTCAGCCTTCGATGATCTGCATCACCAGCGGACGCGCCGCGAGGCTCTGCGATCCGTCGAGAATGCGCAGCGCCTCGGTCACCGCCGATTCCGGCCCTTCGTGCGTGACCATGGCCAGGATCACCTCGCCGGTCTGCGCATCCTCGCCCTTCTGGATCATGCTGGCGATCGAGACACCCGCATCGCGCATGGCGGCCGTGATCTCGGCCAGCACGCCCGGACGGTCCGGCACGGCGAAGCGGATATAGCTGCGGCCACGGCGATGGCCGGTTTCGGCCGGCTCCATGGCTTCCAGCTCGCCTTCCGGCATGGAGAAGGCAGCGCCTTTCTCCCCGCGTGCGATGTCGATGATGTCGGCGACCACCGCGCTGGCGGTCGGACCGTCACCGGCGCCCGCGCCCTGGAACAGCAGGCGGCCCATGAAATTGCCCTCGGCGACGACGGCATTGGTGGCACCGTCGACGTGAGCGAGCGGATGGTCGAAAGGCACGAGATGCGGATGGACCCGCTGGAACAGGCGGGCGCTGCCGCCGGTGCGGTCGATCTCGCCCATGCCCAGCAGGCGGATGACGTAACCGAGCGAGCGGGCCTGCTCGATGTCGGCCGCCTTTACCCGCGAAATGCCGGTGGTCTCCACCGCATCGAAGCGCAGGCGCGAACCGAAGGCGATGGCCGCCAGGATCGAGAGCTTGTGGCCGGCATCGATGCCTTCCACGTCGAACGTGGGGTCGGCCTCTGCGTAGCCCAGGCGCTGGGCTTCGGCCAGAACGTCGCCGAAATCGCGCCCGGTGTCCTCCATGGTGGAGAGGATATAGTTGCAGGTGCCGTTGAGGATCCCATAGACGCGGTCGATGGCATTGGCCGCCGCACCCTCGCTGAGCCCCTTGATGACCGGGATGCCGCCCGCGACGGCGGCCTCGAACTTGAGCGCCACGCCTGCCTTTTCAGCGGCCGAGGCCAGTTCCAGCCCATGGTGCGCGATCATCGCCTTGTTGGCGGTGACCAGCCCCTTGCCCTGGCCGATGGCATTGCGCGCCAGGGTCAGCGCCGGTCCGTCAGACCCGCCGACCATTTCCACCACCACGTCCACGTCGGGACGGGCCGCGAGCGCGGCGGGATCGTCTTCCCAGTCGTAATGAGACAGGTCGACACCGCGATCCTTGGTGCGATCGCGCGCGCTGACGGCGGCAATGCGGATCGGCCGGCGCGCCCGGCGGGCAATGAGTTCGGCATTGGTCTCGATAAGACGGACGACGCCCGTTCCGACAGTGCCGAGACCGGCCAGCGCAATATTCAGCGGTTCAACCATGGACAACCCTTTCGGGTCCGGGCCCTAGGGGAGCCCACGGTGAAATTCCAGTACCTTCGCCGGGGTCCGTCCCGAAACTTCGGGCGCGAGGACCCCGGCGCCGGGAATCAGCCGGAAACCTTGGTGCCCTGGTTGAGCGTCCGGCGGCATTCACCGAGCTGACCGATCACCGTGCGATAATCGGCCTCGGCCTGGCGGCGCTCGGCAATGCCCTCGGCCACATTCGTGCCCGGCGGCGGATTATTGGGCAGGAAGCAGGCCAGGCGGTACCATTCCACTGTCTCGGGCTGCGGCGGATTGCCGGTGTCGGCCACCAGCTCGGAGAACGAAACGCCCCAGGCGGGCGCCGCGCCCGGCTCGTGATGCACCGTGATCGAGGCCGCCGAATTGTCCTTGGTCTTAAGGAATATCTGCGTCTCGCCCTGCCCTGCCAGGTTGCCCGGAACATAGAGCAGTTCGCGTACGCCGGTGATCTTGACCGGGGCATTGCCGGAGAGCAGCGAGCGCAGGATGCCGCGCACGCGCGCCTCGGCCTGCTCGCTCCAGAGCTGCTGGGCCGTGGGCGTCACCAGCTGCAGCTCGCCGGGGCGGCCGGGAACGGCGCGGGCGAAGAGCAGCACGTCCTGCTTCTTCAGCTTCGGTGCCTTGCCGCGGGAATCGAGCGGAAGGTCCACCAGATAGACGAACGATTCGCCGATCGGCGCCTTGCCGGCGATCAGCGCCTGGGTCTGCGCGGTCATGTAGAAGCGCGCCATGCCCTGGGCGAGTCCGGGGGCCCGCGCATCCTCCACGCGCACCATCTTGCGAATCTGTGCCTTGACCACCAGCCCGGCCGATTCGGACAAGTCGGCGATATCGGCGAATGTCGGTCCGCCCGCGCTCGTCAAGTCACGCGCGCCGGCTTCGTTCGAATTGCCACCGGTTACCCCCTGGGCCAGGACCGGAACAGCCTGCACGGCCAGCGCAACCCCCGCCAGATTCGCGACAAGTCGGTGCAGATGGGATGACATGGGGGACACTCTCCGTGGAAAAAGGCCAGCCTATAGCGGCTTTGGGGCCCGGCCACAAAATCCCCCTTTTCCGATTGGAACTTATCCGCCCTGAATTGACCGTTAACCGTTGACGTGCCGATAAGGCGTTGCACACATGCAACTGTCGGGCTAAGGAAACTCGCAAATTGGGGCAAAAAAACGAATAAGCCCCGCGGTTCGCCTCCCGTTAAAAGTTTACGGATGGGCTGACTGTCAGCCGTCAGGGTGGGTAAGTTGGAGTTTCGTCATGGACCTTGCCTCAGGGTGAGGGCCATGGGCGCCCTTGGACACGTCCGGCACGGGCTTTCCCGGGGCTAGATAATGGAGTGATGCGTTTGAATGGCTTACGCTGACCAGCAAATGAGCGGTAACAAGATTACCGCGCTTGTCATTGTTGCGCTGATCCACGTCTTTGTAGGCTATGCGCTCGTCACGGGCCTGGCCTATCAGGCTGCGCAACAGGTCATCAAGAAGGTGACCACAGTCGACATCAAGGAAGAGAAACCGAAGGAGGAAGAGCCGCCGCCGCCGCCGCCGAAGCAGGAAGAAGCTCCGCCGCCGCCGATCGTCGCGCCTCCGCCGCCGATCAACATTGCCCCGGCCCCGCCGCCGGTGCAGACCGTGGTGACGGCTCCGCCGCCGCCGCCGGTGGTGATCACGACCGCGGCTCCGCCCGCACCCCCGGCTCCGGCTCCGGCACCTCCGGGTCCGTCCAAGGCCCGCGGCGCTTCGCCGAAGGGTCAGGGCAGCTGGGCCGCCCGCATTCAGGCGAACTATCCGACCCGCGCCGCTCGTGAAGAGCGTGAAGGCCGTGTCGGTGTGCGCGTAGGAATCGGTCCGGACGGCAAGGTCACCGCTTGCTCGGTCACCGCATCGAGCGGCAGCCCTGACCTTGACGAGGCAGCTTGCGACGGCATGACCCGCTACGCGCGGTTCAACCCGGCGCTCGACGATGCCGGCAACCCGACGAGCGGCCAGTTCTCGACGGCCATCGTCTACAAGCTGAACTAACTCCTTTTAAGACTGGTTAGGCCCACACCCCGGCCGGAATCAGTCCCTGCATTCTTCTTGAGAGGTAAATCGCATGCTTATCGTTGATATCCTTGCCGCAGCGGGCGAAGCTGCGCCCCAGAACAAGTTCGGTTTCATGGAAGCCCTTCAGGCTGGCGGCTTCATTTCGTACGCCACCGTGATCATCATGGGCATCATGTCCTTCGGCTCGTTCTACATCCTGTTCACCAAGTGGTTCGAACAGTCCAAGATCATGCGCCAGTACAACGTTGTGCGCACCACCTTCTGGAAGGCTCCGACCCTCCGTGAAGGCGCCACCAAGCTCGAGAAGAACAGCGCCTGGCGCCAGCTCGTCGACGACGGCATCGCCGCCGAAGACCAGCACGCCAAGATGACCGATTCGCTCGAAGCCCATGACTGGATGCACGCTTCGCTCGCGCGTTCGGAAGCTTCGATCAACGCTCGCCTTGCTCAGGGCCTGCCGTTCCTCGCCACCGTCGGCGCGACCGCACCGTTCATCGGTCTGTTCGGTACCGTGGTCGGCATCTACCGCGCCCTGATCGCCATCGGCATCGCCGGTTCGGCTTCGATCGACAAGGTCGCTGGTCCGGTCGGTGAATCGCTGATCATGACCGCGCTCGGCCTGATCGTCGCCGTTCCTGCAGTTCTGGCCTACAACTACCTCCAGAGCCGCAACAAGCGCATCGCCGAAAACCTGACCGGCTTCTCCAGCGACGTTCTCGCGAACATCAACTCGCGCGGCGCCGTGAAGCCGATCGTTGCTGCTGCCCCGGCGAAGCCCGCCGCTGCTCCGGCCAAGCCGGCTGCTGCTCCGGCCAAGCCGTAAGCAGCATGGGATGGGCCTGTCGCAGGACGGCAGGCCACATCCGAGGGACTCAGGCGGCGGTGCGTTGCATGCGCGTCCGTCGCCTGCCCAGGGCAACGCAAGGATTAGGATAAAACTATGGCGATATCCTCGGGCGGAGGCGGTGCCGAGACACCGATGTCCGACATCAACACGACGCCGCTCGTCGACGTCATGCTGGTGCTTCTGATCATCTTCCTGATCGCGGTTCCGGTTGCGATCCAGACGATCGAAAAGCTGAAGATCCCCGTCGTCGAGGCCGTTGAATCGAAGGACAAGGTCGAAAACCTTCTCCTCACCGTTTCGACCACCGACGATGCGGGCAAGGCAGCGGGTGAACCCGGTTACGTCGGCGCTTCGCGCAACGGCGAATGCCGCGTCTACTTCAACAACATCACGCCGGTGACCTCGCAGGAACTGCGCGACCAGGCTTTCAAGCGTCTCGATGCAATCGTGAAGCGCGAAGGCGGCCCGCAGGCCCTTCAGGCCAACCCCGATCTCGTGCCGCAGGTCCACATCCGTGGTGACGTCAACGCCCCGTGGCGCTGCGTTGCCGGTGCGATCTACAACGTTCAGATCTCGGGCTACCCCACGGTTGGCTTCATCACCAACCCGGTCGACCCGAACGGCTGACGTTCAGGCAGGAACAGGAGTAACTTTCCATGGCAATGTCAGGCGGCAAGGAAAATGGCGAGCCGATGATGGAAATGAACACGACGCCGTTGATCGACGTCATGCTCGTTCTCCTCATCATGTTCATCATTACCATCCCGGTTGCGACCCACTCGATCGACATCGATCTTCCGGTTGCGACCCCTCCGACGAACACGCCTCCTCCGGTCGATCCGATCCGCAACAAGGTGGTTCTCACCGCGGACGACAAGATCCTCTGGAACGGTACGCAGGTTGACGGCCCGGGTCTCGCGAATCTGCTCAAGCAGTCGCTGAGCTACGCGGTCGAACCCGAGCTGCAGTACCAGCCGGAAGCGAACGCCAGCTACGATCTCTCGGCCCAGGTGCTGCAGGTGATCAAGGCGGCGCAAGTCACGAAGTTCGGCTTCGTCGGCAACGAACAGTTCCGCGACTTCGGCAAGTAAGCCGAACGAACGGAACCGGTCTCTCAAGGACCAATGAAGGGGCGGAGCGATCCGCCCCTTTTTTGTTGTCCGGAGCAGCCTAAGTCTGGAGCCGCCTTAGTCCGGCCCAGTCCTATTCAGGCCAAGCCCTATTCAGTCCGAGTCTGGCTCAGTCTTCCTCAGGCTCGGCCACCGGGTCCACCCGCATGGCCATGGAGGCCAGGCTTTCCGCCTCCACCAGCAAGTCCTCGTCGGCCGATCCCGAGGGCAGCGATTCCCGCCCGATCATCGAAATCGCCGGCACCGAGAGCGGGCTGATCCGCTCCAGCCGCACATGGTCCACTTCCTTCGCCGCGCGGTCCAGCACATCGGCCACGCGCGCCACGTCGGTCATCCGCGCCCGAGCATCGGCCCAGGCCGCCTCGATCAGGAGGTGATCGGGTTCGTACTTGCGCAGGACATCGTAGATCAGGTCGGTCGAGAAGGTCACCTGCCGCCCGGTTTTGCGCTTGCCCGGCTGCTGCCGCTCGACAAGGCCGGAAATCACCGCAACCTCGCGGAAGGCCCGGCGCAGAAGATAGGACTGCTGCACCCAGTCGACGAATTCGTGCGTCAGGATGTCCGGCGAGAGCAGCGAGGCCGGATCGTCCACCGGCTTGAGGCCATAGACCACCAGCGCATAGTCCGTCGCCACGAAGCCCAGCGGCCCCAGCCCCCGGTCTTCCATCCGCCGCGTCACGAGCATCCCCAGCGACTGGTTCGCCGGCCAGCCCTCGAAGGTGTAATAGGTGGTGTAGGCGCGGCCCTGGTGCGGGAAGCTCTCCACCAGCAGACGCCCGGGCGCGGGCAAGTGCGAGCGCCAGTCCTGCACTTCGAGCCATTCACGCACGTCGTCGGGAAAACGCGACCAGCCGGCCCGGTCGAACAGCATGGCACGCACCCGGTCCGCAAGATGGGTCGAGATCGGCATGCGCTGGCCCATGTAGCTGGGGATCGTCGCCGAGCGCCGCGCCGCGCGCACGACCAGCTCCAGTTCGCGCAGCCCTTCCACTTCCAGGTCCATTCCGGCGAAGCGGAAAGTGTCCCCCGGCTTGAGGCTCGCCCCGAACCCCTCCTCGACTTTGCCGAGCGAGCGGCCGTTGCGAAAGCGCACGTCGAGCATCTCTGAATCGACGATGATCCCGGCGTTGAGACGGTGGCGTGCGGCATGCTCGGGGTGGGTCAGCCGCCAGGTCCCGTCCTTCTCGCGCACGATCCGGCGGAAACGATCGTAGGAGCGCAGCGCGTATCCCCCGGTCGCCACGAAATCGAGCACGCGCGCGAAAATGGCCTCGTCCACCCAGGCATAGGCCAGCGACGAGCGCACTTCCGATAGCAGCGCATCCTCGCGAAACGGGCCTGCACAGGCGACTGCCATGACGTGCTGGGCCAGAACGTCGAGGCCGCCGGGGCGGAACGGTTCGCCATCGCGCTGGCCCTCGTGAACGGCCTGCTGCGCGGCGAAAGCCTCGAGAAACTCGAACCGGTTGCCCGGCACCAGCAGCGCCTTGCTCGGCTGGTCGAGCCGGTGATTGGCGCGGCCGATGCGCTGGAGCAGGCGCGACGATCCTTTCGGCGCGCCCATCTGCACGACCAGGTCGATATCGCCCCAGTCCACCCCGAGATCCAGGCTGGCGGTGCAGACCAGGGCCCGCAGCCGCCCCTCCGCCATCGCCCCTTCCACCTTGCGCCGCGCCTCCTTGGAGAGCGAGCCATGGTGGATGCCGATCGGCAGGTTGTCCTCGTTGGCATTCCACAACTCCTGGAAGATATATTCCGCCAGGAAGCGCGTGTTCGTGAAGATCAGCGTGGTGCGGTGGGCCTTGACCTGCTGGATCAGCTGCGGGATCGCCCAGGTGGCGGCGTGGCCGCTCCACGGGATGCGTTCTTCCTGCGGCAGCAGGATCGACACTTCGGGCTCGGCGCCGGCCTCGCCTTCGACGAGCTGGACGGCATCGATCTCGCCCCAGGGCGCGAGCCAGCCGCGAAAGGCGTCAGGGTCCGCCAGCGTCGCCGACAGGCCCGCGCGTTGCAGTGCCGGCGAAAGCGCCTGCAGCCGGGACAAGGCCAGCGCCAGGAGATCACCGCGCTTGCCGGTGGCGAAGGCGTGAATTTCATCGATCACCACCCGCTGAAGCGCGGCAAACAGCGTGGGCGCCTCGGGATAGCTCAGCAGGAGCGAGAGCGATTCGGGCGTGGTCAGCAGCACATGCGGCGGCCGGGCGCGCTGGCGGGCCTTGCGGTCCGAGGGGGTATCGCCACTGCGGGTCTCGATACGGATCGGCAGTCCCATCTCCTCCACGGGCGTCAGGAGATTGCGCTGAACGTCGTGCGCCAGCGCCTTGAGCGGCGAGACGTAGAGCGTGTGCAGGCCCTCGGGCAGCGGCCCGCCGTCCAGCCGCGAGGGACAGAACGCCGCCAGGGTGGGCAGGAAGCCGGCCAGCGTCTTGCCGGCGCCGGTATCGGCAACCAGCAAGGCGTGAAGTCCGCGGTCGGAGGCTTCCAGCATCTCCAGCTGGTGCCGCCGCACGCGCCATCCGCGCCCGGCGAACCAGTCGCCAAGCTCGGGAGGGACGGCCGTCGCCGGCGTCATGAAGTCGATCTCGGCACGGTCATCGCTCGGGTGGTTGCAGCACGGCTCCGTTGAAGCATGGGGGCGAACAACAGGAAAGCCCGAGCATGCGGCGCGGTTGCGCCAATCTTCTTGCGTACTTGTGCCCCTTCGCGGATGGTCGGCCGGTTCCCAGCAGCGAGGGCCAGGGTGACGATGCCGACGGATCTCGATCTCAGACACCTGATCGCCCTGGCCGTCAGCCTCGCACTGGGGCTGCTGGTGGGCCTGCAACGCGGCTGGGCCGCGCGCGAACAGGCCGACGGATCGCGCTTCGCCGGCATCCGCACTTTTGCCCTGATGGGCCTTGCCGGCGGGCTTGCGGGCATTCTCTTCGCCCCCGCCCCCGGCCCGGCCACCGTCCTGCTCGGCGCTGCCGCCCTGCTGGTGATCGTGGGCTACTGGCGGGACGCGCGGCTGAACAGCAGCGTCAGCGGCACATCCGGCGTCGTCGCGCTGCTGACTCTGGCGAGCGGCCTAATGGTGGGCCTGGGCGAGCGGCTGATCGGCACCGTGATCGCGGTGGTCATGGTCCTGCTGCTCGCCATGCGCGAGCAGTTGCACGGCTGGATCGATCGCCTCAGCCAGCGCGAGGTTCTCTCGATCGCCCGGTTCGCCCTGATCGCGCTGGTGATCCTGCCGCTCCTGCCCAACCAGGATTTCGGCCCTTACGGCGCGTGGAATCCGCGGAAGCTCTGGCTGATCGTGGTGCTGGTCTCCGGCTTTTCCTTCGCGGGCTACTTCGCCACCCGCATCGTCGGCGCGGCGCGCGGGGTCATCGCCACGGCCGCGGCCGGCGCGCTGGTCTCCTCGACCGCGGTCACCGCCTCGATCGCCAACCGCATGAAGGACGGCGCCATACCGACGCCCGTGCTGGCCTCTGCGGTATCGGTATCCTCCGTCGTCATGTTCCTGCGCGTGATGGTCCTGACCGGCCTGCTCGCGCCGGCCGCCTTGCCGATGCTGGTCAGGCTCATCGCCCCGGGCCTCACGGTCAGCCTCGCGCTGGCCGCCTGGTATCTCCACCGCACACGCTTCGCCGAAGTGGGCGACACCAGCCACGAGATGACGATACGAAATCCCTTCGACGTCGCCCCCGCGCTGATGCTCGCCGGTCTGGTCATGGTGCTCACCGTCGCCTCGCTATGGTTGCTGCAGAATTTCGGGGACCGCGGCCTTGCGCTGGTCCTGGCGATCTCGGGCACGGTGGACGTCGATTCCGCCATCATCACCATGGGCGGATTGGCCGGCCAGACGCTCGATCCGCGTACCGCCGGGCTGGTCCTGGCAGTGCCGGTGGCGCTCAACACCCTATTCAAGGCCGGCGTCGTCGCCAGCGTGGCCGGATGGGAGAAAGGCCGCGACGGGGTGATCCCCCTCGTCGGCAGCGCCCTGGCCGTGGGCCTTGCCTGGCTCGTCCTGCGCTAAGGGCGGCTAGTGCCCCGCCCCGCGTTGCAGGCCCGAGGCCGCCAGTTGCCCGTCGATCTCGCCCACCAGCCGCTCCAGTCCCTCGGCCGAGTGACTTTCCGCGCGGGCGACGAGCACGTCCTGCGTATTGGAAGCCCGCAGCAGCCACCAGCCATCGGGCGTGGTGACGCGAACACCGTCCAGGTCGACGAAAACTGCCCTCGTCTCGACAAGCCGCGCGCGCACTTCCGCAACGGCCGCGAACTTGCGCGCCTCGTCCACCTGGAACCGCAGTTCCGGCGTATTGAGCATCTCCGGCATCGCGCCGCGCAGTTCGGTCACCGAGCGCCCCAGCCGGACCGTGGCCGCCATCAGCCTGACCGCCGCATAGAGACCGTCGTCGAAACCGTAGAATTCGTCCGCGAAAAAGACATGGGCGCTGGTCTCGCCCGCCAGCGCCGCGCCGGTCTCCTTCATCTTGGCCTTCATGTGCGAATGGCCGCTCTTCCACATGAGCGGGCGCCCGCCGTGGCGCGCGATCGTGTCGAACACGGCGCCGGATGCCTTGACGTCGGCGATCACCGTGGCCCCCGGCATGCGCGCCAGCACGTCTTCCGCGAAGATCCCGAGCAACTGGTCGCCCCAGATCACCCGGCCCAGGCCGTCGATGGCGCCGATCCGGTCGGCATCGCCGTCGAAAGCCACGCCGAAGTCCAGACCCTTCGCGGCGACCAGCGCCTTCAGGTCCGCAAGGTTCCGCTCTTCCGTGGGATCGGGATGGTGGTTCGGGAAAGTACCGTCCACTTGCGTGAACAGCAGATGGTGCTCGCCCGGCAGGCGCGCCGCGAGCCGCTCCAGCGCCGGTCCGGCCGCGCCGTTGCCGGCATCCCAGCCGATCCGCAGACCGGCAAGCGCCTCGTGCGAGAGCCCCGAAACGCCCTGCGCGATGCGATCGACATAAGCCTCCAGCACCTCGCGCTGCTCGACCTGCCCGGCGCCCTCGTCCCAGTCGCCCACCGCCGCCATCTCGCCCAGGCGGACGATATCGGCGCCGAAGAACGGCCGCCCGCCCAGCACCAGCTTGAAGCCGTTATGATCGGCGGGATTGTGGCTGCCGGTGATCTGGATGCCGCCCTGCACGTCGCCCGACGTCGCCTCGGCATAATAGAGCATCGGCGTCGGGCCCAGGCCGATGCGGACCACGTCCGCGCCGCTGGCGCGCAGCCCTTCGACCAGCGCCGCTTCCAGCATGGGGGAACTGAGGCGGCCGTCGTAGCCCACCGCCACCTTGCGCCCCCCGGCGCGGCGCAGCACGGTGGCAAAGCCCCGGCCGATCGCATGAGCGTCCTGCGGCCCGAGATCCCGGCCGACCACGCCGCGAATGTCGTATTCGCGCAGGATGGTGGGATCGAACCTGTGGCCCATGTTCAGGCCTGCGGGCTGCTCAGCCTGGCCAGCAGGAGATCGCGCGCCGCGTTCGCTTCGTGAACTTTCTCGTTCGTGCCGCCCCGGTCGGGATGGACTTGCGCGACGACGCGGCGGTGCGCGTCGAGGATTTCGCGGCGGTCCGCGCCTTCACTCACGCCCAGCAGCGCCCGCGCCTGCGCGCTGGCGTGAACGTCCGCGAAGGAGGGACCCGGCAGCGCCTTGCCCTGCCACGGCCAGCGCCCCTTGATCAGCCGCCAGGCAATGCAGCCGAGCGCGATGAGCCAGAGCAGTTTCATTCGTCGCCGGCGAGTTGGAGATCCGGCTCACGGTTCGTCGGCATCGGCAGGTTGAGCCCCGCCACCAGCTGGCGCAGTTCCTGGCGCGCCACGAGATGGCTGGTGCCGAGTTCGCCAAGATGCCCCTTGTCGAGCAGGGTCAGGCCCGAGGGGAACAGCTCGCGGAAGATGACGCGCTCGGAAAGCCCGTTGGAAATGCGGAAGCCCACGCGCTTGGACAGTTCGAGCAGCGCGCCTTCCAGGCGGCGCATGTTCTTCGCCTCGACGTGCTGGACGCGGTTGCGCACCACCACCCAGTCGAGTTCGCGGCGACCTTCGTTGATGGTCTTGAGGCCGCGCTTCTTGCGGGTTTCCCACATGAGTTCGGCGTAGAACGAAAGCTTCTTCACCTTGAACGATTCGCTCTCGACCTGGCCGATGAGGTCGAAGTCGATGAAGCTGTCGTTCAGCGGAGTGACCAGGGTATCGGCCGTTGCCGCGACGTGGCGGGCGAACTGGTCGTCACGGCCGGGCGTGTCGAAGATCAGGAAGTCGTAACCATCGGCGATGGCTTCGGCCAGATCGTCCAGCTCGCCGATATCCTCGCCGTCGTAGACCGAGAAGCGAGCGCCGGGCAGCGCGATTTCGCGGCGGCGCTCGGTTTCGACGCGGTTCTCCAGATAGCGGTACAAAGTGCGCTGGCGCGGATCGAGATCGATCGCGGCGACCTTGGCGCCCTGATAGGCGAGCGCGATGGCGACGTGGACGGCCGTCGTGGACTTGCCGGTGCCGCCTTTTTCATTGGCGAAGACGATGCGATGCGCTGTCACGGACCCTGTTCGCTTTCCCTGTTGCCCCCGGGCCCTAGCCCGGATTCGCTGCCCCCGGACTTTAGCCCGGGAAGCGAAATCAAATCCTTAACCGCCGAAGCGGGTCAAACCCATTGCCGCCCGGGGCGCGGTGCGGCTAAGGGCAGGCGCGACCACCGGTCAAGTGCATCCTATCGGAGCAGTGACACCCAATGCAAACCCTCCACAGCCTTGATCCACTGCGCCGTGCCGTTGCCGCCTTGCGCCAGTCGCCCGACGGGCCGAAAACCGTCGCCCTGGTGCCGACCATGGGCGCGCTCCATGAAGGCCATCTGACACTGGTGCGCGAAGCGCGGAAGCAGGCCGATCACGTCGTCGTCTCGATCTTCGTGAACCCGCTGCAATTCGGCGCGAACGAGGATCTCGACAAGTATCCCCGCCAGCTGGAGCGTGATTGTGCGCTGCTGGAAGCGGAAGGGGTGGATCTGGTCTGGGCACCCACCGTGGAGGCGATGTACCCGCAGGGCTTTGCCACCAATATCTCCGTCACCGGCGTCAGCGACGGCCTTTGCGGCGCATCGCGCCCCGGTCACTTCGACGGCGTCGCCACCGTGGTGTGCAAGCTGTTCCACCAGGTCCTGCCCGATGTGGCGCTGTTCGGCGAGAAGGACTGGCAGCAGCTCGCCGTGATCCGCCGCATGGCCCGCGATCTGGACCTGACCAGCCCCCACGCCGACGCCGTGCTGGGCGTGGCCACCGTCCGCGAGGAGGACGGCCTCGCCATGTCCTCGCGCAATGCCTACCTCACGGCCGAGCAGCGCCTGCAGGCCGTCACCCTGCCGATGGCCATGAAAGTCGCGATCGCGGGCATTCGGAACGGAGACCCCGTAGCGGCCTGCATCGGCCACCTGAAGGACGCCTTGCTGGCAGGCGGCTTCTCCTCGGTCGACTATGCCGAGCTTCGCGATGCCGACAGCCTTGCCCCGCTGGATTCGCGCGGGACCGCGCCGATGCGTCTTTTGGTGGCGGCGCGGATCGGCACGACCCGCCTGATCGACAACATGGCGGTCTTGCCGGAATAGCCGCTGCGCCATCCCGATTTTTCCTTCGGGAAATCTCACAGCAATAGTCATTTGCGTGCCGGGAATTCCGGCTTAAGGTCGAACCGGGTTGGGAAGGCCGGGTCGCCCCGCGTCCGGTGCAACAGAGGGAAGTCATCATGAAGAAATTCGCCTGCGCGCTCGCCGCACTTGCCGTCGTGGCCGGCGCGCCCTCGGCTTTCGCCGAAGACCGTTCTTCCGCGCGCAAGGTCCAGGACAAGGGCACCCAGGAGATCCCGGTGTGCCGCAAGAACCTCGGCACCGTCGCCATCGTCGAGCCCGAGAACCAGTGGTGGCGCGAACTGAGCCTGGGCAGCCCCGAGGCGATCCTGCGCGTCTTCGTGCAGAAGTCCGGCTGCTTCACCATGGTGAACCGCGGCCGTTCGCTGCAGAACAGCGCGATGGAACGCGCGCTGGCCGAACAGGGTGAGCTTCAGAAGGGCTCGAACATCGGCAAGGGCCAGATCAAGGCGGCGGACTACTTCATCCAGCCCGATATCGTCTCCACCAACAACAATTCCGGCGGCGGCGGTCTCGGCGCGGCGCTTGGCGGCGTGGGCGGCCTGTTCGGTCGCGGCTTCGGCGCGATCGCCGGCGGCCTCAACGTCAAGAAGGGCGAGGCCAACGTCACGCTCTCCATCGTCAACGCGCGCACCACGGTCGAGGAAGCGCTGACCGAGGGCTATGCCCGCAAGTCTGACGTCAGCTTCGGCGGCGGCGGTGGCGGCTTCTTCGGCGGCACGTTCGGCGCGGCCGGCGGCGGCGGCTACCAGAACACCCAGATCGGCCAGATCATCGTGCTCGCCTATCTCGACGCCTATACCAAGCTGGTCACCCAGCTCGGCGGCCTGCCCGAAAGCGCCTCGGCGGCGGCCCCGCAGGCCACCAACGCCCAGGCCCACTGATCGACACGATCTTGCGGAATGACCGGCCGGGGCCTTTTCCCGGCCGGTATGACGCAGCAGCGAACAGCGCCATGAGCGGCCCGAAAACCCTCTATATCGAAGACGACGTCCGCGCCGCAACGCAAGTGAAGGAGCTGGCCGCGCAGGCGGGCATCCCGCTCGTCTGGGCCGAAAGCGGACAGGAAGGCCTGAAGCTGGCCGGCTTCGAGCATTTCGACGTCATCATCCTCGACCGCATGCTGCCCGATCTCGACGGGCTGACGATCCTTTCGCGCCTGCGCGAAAGCGGCATCGGCACGCCCGTGCTGATGCTTTCCGCGCTGGGCCGCACCAGCGACCGGGCCGAGGGGCTGGACGCCGGGGCGGACGACTACCTGGCCAAGCCTTTCGAAGCGCCGGAACTGCTCGCCCGGCTCCGCGCGCTTCACCGCCGCGCCTCGGGGCGGGCGCATAGCGCGGTGATCCTCTACGGCGCCTTCGAGTGCCATGTGAAAGCGCGCACCGCCTTCCGCAACAATTGCCACCTCGCGCTGAGCCCCAAGGAATTCGAGCTTTTCCGCTATTTCATGGAAAACGCCGGCGAAGTGCTGACGCGCGAGATGCTGCTGCGCGATGTGTGGAAGATGAACTTCGACCCGCAGACCAACGTCGTCGACGTGAATATCGGCCGCCTCCGCCGCAAGCTGGAGGAAGGCTTCGATACGCCCGCGCTGGAGACGATCTGGGGCTCGGGCTACCGCCTGCTCGACGGGCGCTAGACGCCATGGCGCGCCTCGTGGAAATTCACAGGTCGATCTTTACCCAGATCGTCGCCTGGGCGATCCTGATCGCGGCGATGATCACGTTCGGCCTCTGGCTGCTGACCGATACCACGATCCAGCGCACCAACCGCCTGGCCCTGGAACGCGCGGTGGACGTGGACCTTGCGGGCATGGTCGACATTTTCGCCAGCGGCGGCGCGGTCGAGCTTTCCAACCGCATCAACGACCGCCTCGCGCTACAGCCGCGGGATGCCAACCCGGCGCACTATCTTCTGGCCGACGCCAGGGGCGCACCGCTCGCGGGCGACCTTCGCGCATGGCCCGGCCTCCACGCCAGCGTCTCGGAAACCGGCGACGTCACTTTGCCCGATGGCCAGCGCGCGCTGGGCCGCGCCACGCAGCTCGGGCCGGACCTGCGGCTGCTGGTTGCCCACGAGTACCGCGACCTCGGCCTGCTGCTGCGGCAAGTCGCGCTGGCCTTCCTGGCCGGCGGGCTGCTGGCGGTGGGCGCCGTGGCGCTGGCCGGCTGGTTCGCCGCGCGCCGCCTGGCCGGCCGGATCGAGCGCATCAACGCCGCCTTCCGCCACCCCGACGATGCCGCGCTGGCCCAGCTCGCCAAAGGCTCCAAGGACCGCGACGAGATCGACGAGCTGACCCGCCACTCCGGCGATGCCCTCGCCCGCCTGCGCCGACTCGCCAGCGCCCAGCGCGAAACCACGGACCAGGTCGCGCACGAGATGCGCACCCCGCTCATGCATCTGGACAACCGCCTGGTGCGGGCGCTGGCCGCGACGCCCGACGGCGAAACGTCGGCGCGGATCGTCGATGCCCGGCTGGAGATCCGCGGCATCATCCGCATGCTCGAATCGCTGCTGGACATCGCCGCCAGCCAGGCCCGCCGCGGCGACCGCCATGGCCTGGCCCCGGTGGACCTCAGCCTGCTCGCCGAGCGGCTGGGCGAACTCTATGCCGACAGTGCCGAGGAATCGGGCCACGGGTTCGAACTCGCCATCACCCCCGGCGTCGTGGTGGAAGGCGAGGAAATGCAGTTGACCCGGCTCATCACCAACCTGCTCGACAATGCCTTCAAGTTCGTCCCCCCGGGCGGAAACGTCAGGCTGGAGCTGGAGAAGGGGCCGCGGCTGACCGTGCGCGACGATGGCCCCGGCGTTCCGGCCGAAGAGCGGGAGCGCATCTTCGAGAAGTTCGGCCGCGCGGCCAACCGGGACGGCCAGAACGGCGCCGGGCTGGGTCTTGCCCTCTGCAAGGCGATTGCCGAGCGCCATCATCTTGAAATCACTCTCGCGCCCACCGAAAAAGGCGCCTGCTTCACGATTGCACCGGAGTCGAAACCATGAATGCGCCCAGGTCCGCCCTGAACGTCCTGGCCGGCGCGACACTGCTGGTCGGCACGCCGGCGCTCTGCGTGCCCGCCCCAGTCTCAGCCGCACCAGCCCTGCCCCCGTCGCGGGACGAGCGCGTGGCCCAGGCCCTGCTTGCCGCGCAGGAAGCCGCCGGTTCCGCCGACCCGGCGGCGCTGGGCGATGCGCTGCGCGTGATCGACCGTTCCGGCGCCCGGCCGATGGAAGGCTGGACCGGCGCCGATCCGGTCCCCGCCTGGCGTGCACTGGTGCCGGCGGCGGCAGGCTCGCCCTTGCGCGGCAGTCCGCTCGGGCCGGGCTACCGCTCCGGCCAGATCGGCGCGGGCAAGAGCGATTCCTTCCAGCAGGTGTTCCTCTCCGGCCGCAAGGCCAGCATCGCCCTTTCCGCCGTGGGCGGAGAGCCGCTGAGCCTGCGCGTCGTCGATGCCGACCACAAGCCGGTCTGCCTGGCGGACGCCCAGCGCCGCGCCTGCCGCTGGGTGCCGGTGTTCACCCAGCGCTACCTGATCGAAGTGCGCAACGGCGGCCAGAGCCAGGCCAACTATTTCCTGGTCGTCGACTGATCGCCGCCGCGAAAAGCCCCTCAGGGCCACCTGGGACATTTTCGCCTGATGACGCACCCGGTCTTTGCGGGTAGACGATCCGCCGTGGGCACTCTCAGGCAGTTCTTCCGGGTCCGTCCCGGCCTTGCGGCAATGCTGCTGGCCGCGGCCCTGTGCCTCAAGATCTTCGTGCCCACCGGCTACATGCCTTCGGCCCAGGGCGGCGCGCTGACGGTGGAGCTTTGCTCCGGCTCGGCACCGGCCGGCTCCAAGGTGCTGATCCACGTCGAGCGCAAGGGCGGCAGTCACGACGCGTCGAACACCGCCGATCACCCTTGCGCCTTTTCCTCGCACTCCGCGGCCGCGCTCGATGCCGTGCTTCCGGCGCTCGTCGCGGCGGCCTTGCTGTTCGTCTTCGTCGCGGCCGTCCTGCACCGTCCGCTGGCGCTTCGCCGCCTTCGCGCGCAGATCCGTCCGCCCCTGAGAGGGCCGCCCCCCCCCGCCTGATTCCGATGCGACGCTGCCGGCCCCGAGCCTGCGGCACGACATGACGCGCGCATGCCGATCCTCATGGACGGCCTGCCGATCAGGTGAATATTCCCATGCACAGATTCCTGCTCGCGCTTGGCGCGACGCCGCTTGCCCTGTTTTCCGGGGCAGCCTTTGCCGAGGATGCCGATGCGGCGCCCGGCTCGACCATCCTCGTCGTCGGCCAGCGCGACGCGCCCATCAGCCTGGAAGCCCGCGGCCTTTCCGTCAGCCTCGGCAACGAACAGTTCGCGGGCGTCAATGCCCGCAACGTCGAGGACCTGATGAAATACGCGCCCGACTTCTTCGTGCGCACCCGCTACGCCGGCGATTCCAATGGCGTCCCCGGCTTTCGCGGCACGCACTCCACCCAGAGCGCCCGGACGCTGGTCATGGTGGATGGCTTCACCGTCTCCAACTTCCTGGGCAACTCCTTTGCCTATGCGCCCAAATGGGGCGTGGTCGGCCCGGGCGAGGTTTCGCAGTTCGACGTGGTCTATGGCCCCTACTCGGCCCGCTATGCCGGCAATTCGATGGGCGGGGTGGTCAATATCACCACCCGCTCGCCCGAGAAGACCGAAGCCTTCGTGTCCGTGCAGGGCATGAACCAGCCCTATGACCAGTACGGCACCCATGACAGCTACTGGGGCTATTCGGCCGAAGCGGGCATGGGTTTCCGGCAGGAAGACGGTCCCTGGTCGATCCGCCTGTCGGGCCGCCACTTCCGCAACGAAGGCCATCCGCAGATGTTCTACGGGCTCTCTCCGAGCACGGCGAGCGTCGGCGCCTCCGCCCTTCCGGCGGTGACCGGCGCCGTGGTCGATCCCGGCCAGCACATGACCAGTGCCCCGGGCACGGCGACCAACCCGATCTTCGCAGCGCAGAGCTCGGCGATCATCACCCAGGACCAGGCCAAGCTCCGCCTCGGCTACGATGGCGCTTCCGGCGTGACCGGCGAGGCGCTGCTGGCCTATTGGCACAATCTCGACAGCCAGACCGCGCCCGACTGCTATTTGCGCGATGCCGCGGGAGGCACGCTCTGCGACGGCACCGTGACCTTCGGCGGGCAGGCCTACACTGCCAGCGGCGCCAACTGGTCCCGCACCATCCGCGACGAACTGCTGGCAGGGATCAAGCTTTCCGCGCCGGTTTCGGATGCGGTGACGGTGACGGCCAATGTCTCGACCTACCAGATCCTGCGCTCCGACGCCTTCACCTCGAAGGGCTACAATGCCGGCGCGCAGGACGGCGCGGGGACGCTCGCACGGCAGGGGCCGACGGCATGGTACACCGGAGAGCTTGCGGCCACGGCCCGGCTGGGCGGCGCCGAACTGGCCGGCGGCACCGCGGCCAACCTCTATCGCACCGACCTCATCACTTACAGCCTGGCCAACTGGCGCCGCGACACGGGCCGGACATTCGCGACCCGCAGCTTCGGCAAGACCCGCACGCTTTCCGCCTGGGCCGAACTGCGGGTGCCGGTCGAGGCCGTGACACTCACCCTCGGCGGCCGGTTCGAGGACTGGCACGCCTTCGACGGCGGGCTCGGCCGGATCGGTTCGAACGGCCTTGCCGTGGACAACCGGTATGACGGCCGCCATGCCGATGCCTTCCAGCCCAAGGCCTCGGCCGAATGGTCCATCGACGGGGATACGAGACTCCAGTTGAGCCTCGCCAAGGCCACGCGGTTTCCCACAGTGGGCGAGTTGTTTCAGGGCAGCCTGGACGGCAACGGCCTGTTCGACCCCCAGAGCTTCGATCCGAACCTGAAGCCAGAGCGATCCACCGATGCCAATCTCGTGCTGGCGCGGCAGTTCGGCAAAGTGAAGCTCACCGGCTCCGCCTTCTGGCAGCGGGTGCGCAACACGATCTTCTCGTTCACCGGATTCAACCAGAACGGGGTAACGACGTCCGCGTACAAGAACATCGACCTGACCCGGCAATATGGCTTCGAGCTGATCGCGGAAGCACGCGGCGTGCTGCTGGAGGGCCTGGATCTCGATGCCAATGCGGCCTGGATCGATTCGGCCACCTTGCGCAACGACAGCGCGCCAGCGGCGGAAGGTGTGCAGTTCCCCCGCATCCCCCGCTGGCGTCTCAACGGCAACTTGCGATATCGCGTGGCGCCGCCGGTGCTTGTCTCGATCGGGGTGCGCTATGCCAGCCGCCCGAACACCGACCTGTTCGGGCTCCAGCGCGGCGACACTTACGGCTACACGTCCGAACTTTTCGCGCTCGACGCCAAGGTGAGCTGGGATGTTACCGACCAGCTTCGCTTCAGCGCGGGCGTGGACAATCTCACCAACGACCGGGCCTGGGTCTATCACCCCTACCCGCAGCGCAGCTTCCTGGTGGAAGCGGGATGGAAACTGTGACCACGATCCAAACCGTGAACGCAGCCGCGCCGCGCACCGAACGCTGGTATCGCGCCGTCTGGCGCTGGCATTTCTATGCCGGGCTGTTCTGCCTGCCGTTCGTGCTGTGGCTGTCGGTGACGGGGGGCATCTACTTGTTCAAGCCGCAGATCGAGGGCCTGCTCTATGCACCTTTCCGCGATGTCGCGAGCGGCCCGGCCCCTGCGCTGGCGCCCGCGACGATCGCGGCGCGCGCCGTTGCCGCGGTGCCGGGGTCGGTGCTCCACAAGTACGTCCTGCCCAAGGCCAAGGGCGATGCCGTGGAAGTGCTGGTGGGCCAGGGCACGGAAGAGGTGCGGGTCTGGGTCCATCCGCAGACCGGCCGGGTCCTTCACCAGGTGGCCGAAGAGGACAGGCTGATGCGCGTCGTCTTCCGCCTTCATGGCGAACTGCTGGCAGGGAATCGCGGATCGGCCCTGGTCGAGACGGCCGCGTGCTGGACCATCGTCATGCTGCTTACCGGCCTGTTCCTCTGGTGGCCCCGGCAGACGGGAGGGAAATTGGCCGGCGTGGTCTATCCGCGCCTGCGCCGCGGCCGCGCGCTGTTCTGGCGAGACATCCATGCCGTGACCGGCCTGTGGATCTCACTCGGTGCACTGTTCCTGATCGCTTCCGGCCTGCCCTGGGCCAATGCCTGGGGGGACTACTTCCGGAACATCCGCGCGGTCACCGGCACGCTGGAGGGGGTGCAGGACTGGTCCGCCGGCTCCGCTGCCGATGCCGATCGCCGCGCCATCGCCGATGCCGGCATGCGGGCGATGATGGCGGAACACGCCGAGCATGGCGCGCAGAGTGCGATGACCATGCCCGGGGGAATGATGATGGCCGCGCCTGAGGCGATGACCGCGCCGGGAGAGAAGGCGCTCGATGCCGTCGTGGCGCAGGCGCAGGGCCTTCACTTTGCCGCGCCGGTCGAAGTGAGCCCGCCCATGGCCGAAGGCGCCTTGTGGCAAGTGCGCAGCCAGGCCGAGAACCGCCCCGCCCGCGACAGCGCCGAGATTTCCGGCGATGGCCGACTGGTCGGCGTGCAGCGCTTCGGCCAGCGCCACTGGATCGACCGCGCAGTCGGCTATGGCGTCGCCGTGCACGAGGGCGCGTGGTGGGGACTGGCCAACCAACTGGTCAACCTCGCCGTCCTGCTCGGCCTCGTCATGCTATGCCTGTCGAGCGTGGTGCTCTGGTGGCGTAGGCGGCCGGATCGGGTACTGGGCGCGCCCGCCGCTTTCGCGCCGCTGCGACATAGCTGGCTGCTGGTCGCGCTGGTCTTCGCACTGGCGCTGGCGATGCCGCTGTTCGGGTTGTCGCTCGCCCTGGCGGCCGCGCTGGAAGCGGCCGGCAAGCGGCTGGCGCCCCGGCTGGGCGCATGGATGGGCTGGCGAGCACCACGCGTTTCCAGCTGAGACTCCAGCTGACACCGGGGCGGAGCAAGGAAATGGTGGCGCTTCGCTCCGGCGAATTCTTGAACACCCGTTCAGCACACCTCTTCTGATGGCGGCCGTTTCGGTCTAGCCCGGTGGGGAAGCGCGCCGGGCCCGGCCATCGATCCAGGCCGAGACAGGCGCCGCAACGGGAGAATGCGTGTGTCCTACAAGGTTGCCATCGTCACCGGCGCCGCCGCCGGCATCGGCGCGGCCTGCTCCAGGCGGCTGGCCAGACAGGGCGTGGCCATCGCCGTGCTCGACCTCGACGCCGAGCGCTGCGCCGATACCGTCGCTGCCATCCGCGAGGCGGGCGGCACGGCCCTGGCCGTGGGGGCCGACGTGTCGAGCCGGGCTTCGGTTCAGGCCGCCGTGGAACAGGTGCGCGAGGCGCTGGGGCCGATCTCGATCCTGGTCAACAATGCAGGCGTCACCGACTTCACGCCGTTCGAGGAACTCACGGACGAGCGCTGGGACTTCATCTACGCCGTCAACGTGCGCGGTCCGTTCATCATGACGCAGGAGTGCCTGCCCGACATGAAAGCGGCTGCCTGGGGCCGGATCGTCAATATATCGTCGTCCAGCGCGCAGACCGGGGCGATAAACATGATCCCCTATTCGTCCTCGAAAGGCGCGGTGGTGACCATGACCCGCTCCATGGCGCAGGAATTCGGGCCTTACGGGATCACCGTGAACAACATCCCGCCCGGATCGGTGATGGGGACGATCATGTCGGAAGCGAACCGCGACCGCTTCCAGATCCCGACCGAGGTGCTGCTGCAGTCGGTCCCGGTACGCCGCCTTGGCGAACCGGACGACATCGCCAATGCCTGTGCCTGGCTCTGTCACGAGGATTCGGGCTACGTCACCGGCCAGACCATCGGCGTCAACGGCGGACGCGTGGTGACCTGAGAGGGTCTTCCCCCCGGTCAAGGCTCAGGCCAGGCCGGCGGGCATCAGCCTCGCCTATGGGGCCAGGCTTGCCCGGACAAATGTAAAGGGCCGGCGGTTTGCACCGCCGGCCCTTCGTTCCACATGGGGGGTGGTGGAATTACTGGAGGAAGATCAGGCCTCGGCCTTCTTGCCCTCGGTCTCGTAGCGTTCGATCGCCTCGACGACGATGCGGCGGGCTTCCTCAGCGCCGCCCCAGGTGCCGACGCGGACCCACTTTTCGGCCTCGAGATCCTTGTAGTGAGTGAAGAAGTGCTCGATCTGGCTGAACACGATCGGCGGCAGATCGCCCTTTTCCTGAACGTCGGAATAGTAAGGGAAGGTCTTGTCGTCAGGCACGCAGACCAGCTTCTCGTCGCCGCCGTGTTCGTCTTCCAGGTTCAGCACCGCGATCGGGCGAACGCGCACCACCGCGCCGGGGACGAAGGGCGAGCGCGCGACGACCAGCGCGTCGAGCGGATCACCGTCGGGCGAAAGCGTGTGCGGCACGAAACCGTAATTCGCCGGATAGCGCATCGGGGTGTGCAGGATACGATCGACGAACAGGGCGCCGGAGTCCTTGTCGAACTCGTACTTCACGGGCTCACCGCCGATGGGGACCTCGATGATGACGTTCAGGCTCTCCGGCGGGTTCTTGCCGACAGGAATCATGTCGATGCGCATGTTGGTCCTTCATTACAGGCACGGGTCAATAGTGCCGGTTAGTCTTTGACCGCGGGGCTTAGCCTTGCAACTTATGCACCGCAACTGCCTTATCGTGGTAGATGTAGCCAGTTTGCGACACATGCGCTGCTGCGATAGACGAATCCCCTCAGACACAGATGGCCCGGCACGAAAAAACCCGGAAACGGACGGGGATCCGCTTCCGGGCTATCTCGTTGCCTTAAAAGGCTAACTTGCGCGATGATCCCCGCGCGGACGGAGCGTTACTTGCTGCGCGGCGCCAGCAGGCGGTCGAGCCCGTTCACCTTGCCCGGCGTGGTGCTTTCCAGCCACGGCCAGCGCAGGCCGCCGTGATAGTCGATGGTCACGGTGCTGAAGGCATCGCCGCGCTTCACCAGCAGCGAGATCGGCTCTTTCGCGGTCTTGGCCGCGGTGATCGCGTCCTTGATGGTCTCGCCGCTATAGGCGGTGCCGTTCACCGCCATGACCTTCACCCCGCTGACGAGACCGGCATTGTAGCCCAGTCCATCGAACACGGCGCCCGTCACGGTGCCCTCGTTGTCCAGCGAGACACCCAGCGAATAGCTGAGGTCCAGCGACTTGCGCGAATCCGCGATGCCCTTCTCATAGCCGTTCTGGGTGTCCTTCCAGACCAACTTGTACCCGGCCATCTCCACGCCCTTGGTCGGCGCGGGCTGGTTGGTGTCGTAGATGCGGGTCTTGAGGAAGCTGGCCCAGTCATAGGGGTAGACGCCGTTCAGCGTCTTGACGACTTCGTCGAAGTCGTACGTCAGTTCGCCCCAATCGCCGTCGCGAACGCCGAAGAAGGCCTTGGCGAAATCGTCGAGGCCTTTCTTGCCGCCGGTGCCCTGGCGGATGATCTGGTCCGCTTCGAGCCAGGTCAGCGCGCCTTCCACATAATAGTCCTCGGTGCGGGTGACCGAGGTGTAGGGCAGCGGGCGGCGCATGTTGAGGACCGGCGCGAACGTGGTGTCCTCCACCGAACGCCAGCCGCGCCCCGGCGTGGCTTCCGCATAGCGCGCGACCGCGCCGGCCAGCGTGTCGAGGACGGTCTGCTTGGTCTGCACGCCCGAGCGCGCGGCCAGGATATAGCCCCAGAACTGGGTCTGGCCCTCATAGACCCAGAGCAGCGTGTTCTGCATCGGCTGCTGGTAGTCCGGCGTCCACAGGTCGGCCGGGCGGCGATACTTGCCGTTCCAGCTATGGACGAATTCGTGCGGGATCACGTTGCGATCGAAGTCCATCTTGTCCCACTCGGTCCAGACCTTGGGCTCCATCTGGTTTTCGCTCGAACGATGGTGCTCCAGGCCGATCCCGCCCATGCGGTCGGTCAGGGCCAGCAGGAAGTCGTAATGGTCGAAGTGGCGCGCGCCGAACGTCAGCAGCGCTTCCGAGACGAGGTTGCGGTAGGTCTTCATGTTCTCGGGCTTGATGCCGAGCAGCTTGGCCTCGTCCGCCACCACGTCCATGCTGACGTCATGGCCAAGGTCCCAGCGCTGGGCGTACTTGCCCGCGAAGATCGGCTCGTCCACCAGGCGCTCGTAGTCGGTCGGCGCCCAGGTCACGGTGTCGCCCTGCTGGCTTTTGCCGTCGAGCGCGGTGTAGACGGTCCAGCCGGCCGGGAACTTGACGGTGGGCTTCACGGTCAACCCGCGGGTGTAGTAGCCCGAGGGATAGAGGCTCATCTTTTCCCACTGCAGGTTCAGCATTTCCCGCGTCATGGTGATGCGGCCTTCCTTGGCCTGCACCGGCGAGGTGTGGATGAACCTGGCCGTGACGACCTGCGTTCCTGCCGGCAGCTCCAGATGGAAGGCGTTCACGGCCACGGTGTCGCGCTGCCACTTGATCTCCTTGCCATCGGCAAAGAAATGGACCTGCGCGAGCAGCGCCGCGGGGCCGGTGGGCGAATGATTGCCCGGCAGCCAGCTCGGCTGGACGAGGATCAGCTTGTCGGTGCCGGCCGCAACGGGGAATTGCTGCGTGACGCGGTAGACGCCGTGGACGACATCGCTGGCATCGATGTCGAGCGCGATCGTGCCGGGATAGGCCTTGTCCTGCGCGGCGGGAAGCGGTGCGGGCAGCGCGGGGGCCGCAGGACGGCTGCGCTGCGCCGTGTCCTGCGCGAGGGCCGGGGTTGATACGGAGAGAAGGGCGAGGAGCGTGACGACCGCGGAACGATATTTCATTACGTCATTCTTTGCGACAGTTGCCCGATTTGGCAACCGTCCAATCCACTAAACCGGCCGGGGCCACTTTCCCCGCCGCTGCAATCGGGCTAAGCGCGCGCGTCATGAGCACCACACCACAGGCTATTCGCGGAACCCAGGACATCTTCGGCACCGATGCCGAGGCTTTCTCCCATGTCGTCGCGACGTTCGAGCGTGTCCGCAAGCTCTACCGTTTCCGCCGGGTGGAGATGCCGGTCTTCGAGAAGACCGAAGTGTTCTCGCGCTCGATCGGCGAGACCACCGACGTGGTGTCCAAGGAAATGTACTCGTTCGAGGATCGCGGCGGCGAATCGCTGACCCTGCGCCCCGAATTCACGGCCGGGCTCGCCCGCGCCTACCTGACCGATGGCTGGAAGCAGTTCGCCCCGCTCAAGGTCGCGACTCACGGCCCGCTGTTCCGCTACGAACGCCCGCAGAAGGGCCGCTACCGCCAGTTCCACCAGATCGACGCGGAGCTGATCGGCTCGCCCGAGCCGCTGGCCGACGTGGAACTGCTGGTCATGGCCGACCACCTGCTGAAGGAACTCGGCATTTCCGACGGCGTGGCGCTCCAGCTCAACACCCTGGGCGACGTTGCCAGCCGCGATGCCTGGCGCGCGGCGCTGATCGAATATTTCCGCGCTCACAAGGCGGAATTGTCCGAGGATTCGCAGGACCGCCTCGAACGCAACCCGCTGCGCATCCTCGATTCCAAGGACCCGCGCGACAAGGTCTTCGTGGGCGATGCGCCGAAGATCGACGCCTATCTCTCGGCAGAGGCGCAGGACTTCTTCGCCGCGGTGACCGCCGGGCTCGATGCCGCCGGCGTCGCCTATGAGCGCGCGCCGTCGCTGGTGCGCGGGCTGGACTACTATCGCCACACCGCCTTCGAATTCGTCACCACCCGCCTCGGCGCGCAGGGCACCGTGCTCGGCGGCGGCCGCTATGACGGACTGATGGAAAGCCTCGGCGGCGCTGCCACCCCGGCCGTGGGCTGGGCGGCAGGGATCGAGCGGCTCGCCATGCTGGTGGCCGATGCCGGCACGCTCACCGAAGCGCCGCTGACCGTGGTGCTTGCGGTCGAGGACGATGCCGCGCTGGGTTATGCCCAGAAGGTCATCACCGCGCTGCGTTTCCAGGGCCTCGACGCGGAAATGGTCGCCACCGGCAGCCCCCGCAAGCGCTTCGACAAGGCCGTGAAGATGGGCGCCAAGGTGCTCGTCTCGTTCGGCGCCAAGGACGGCCAGCCGAGCGCCAACTTGCGCGCGGCCGAGCCGACCGCCGAATATCTCGCGGTCGAGCAGGTCCTCCAGTCGGTCCATCCGTGAGCATATCCGACACCCGTCTGGCGCAGATCGCCGCGCGTTTCTCCGAGCTTGAGGCGCGCCTCGCCTCGGGCACGCTGGAAGGCGACGCTTTCGTCACCGCCAGCCGCGACTATGCCGAGCTGGAACCGGTGGCGCGCGTCGCTGCCGAAGTCGTGTCGATGCGCGGGGAAATGGAATCGCTCCAGACGCTGGAAGACCCCGACCCCGACATGCGCGCCCTGGCCGAGGAGGAAATCCACCGGATCAAGGCCGAACTGCCCGAGGCCGAGCGGCAGCTGGCCATCGCCATGCTCCCGCGCGACGCGGCGGACGTGCGCCCGGCCATGCTGGAAATCCGCGCCGGCACCGGCGGCGACGAGGCCGCCCTCTTCGCGGCCGACCTCTATCGCATGTACGAGCGCTATGCCGCGGAACAGGGCTGGCGGGTCGAGATGATCTCCGTCAACGCCAACGATCTCGGCGGCTTCAAGGAAGTGGTCGCCAATGTCGCCGGCGCGGGCGTTTTCGCCAAGTTGAAGTTCGAGAGCGGCGTCCATCGGGTCCAGCGCGTGCCGGTCACCGAATCGGGCGGCCGTATCCATACTTCGGCGGCGACCGTCGCGGTGCTGCCCGAACCGAGCGAAGTCGACGTCCAGATCGAGGACAAGGACCTCAAGATCGACATCTTCCGCGCCTCGGGCGCGGGCGGCCAGCACGTCAACACCACCGATTCGGCCGTGCGCATCACGCACTTGCCCAGCAATCTCGTGGTGATCTGCCAGGATGAGCGCAGCCAGCACAAGAACAAGGCCAAGGCCATGCAGGTCCTGCGCGCGCGTCTCTACGAGAAGATGCGCGAAGAGGCCCACGGCGCCGAGGCCGAGGCGCGCAAGGCGATGGTCGGTTCGGGCGACCGTTCGGAGCGCATCCGCACCTACAATTTCCCGCAGGGCCGCGTGACCGATCACCGCATCAACCTGACCCTCCACCGCCTGCCCGAAATTCTCGAAGGTCCGGGCCTTGCCGAAATGGTCGACGCTCTGCTGGCCGAGGACGAGGCCAAGCGCCTCGCGGCCATGGATGCTTGAGGATCCGGCCTTGGCGCCGGGTGCCTGTCAAGCGCCCCGCGCCTGCTGACCGCGCCCAACCATGACTGACCCCGTGCTCACGGCCGGCGAGGCGATTCGCGAAGCCGCCGGACTTCTCTCCGCGACCAGCGACACCGCCCGTCTCGACGCCGAAGTGCTCATGGCCCACGCCATCGGCTGCTCGCGCTCGTCGCTGCTGCTCTCGCGCATGCGCGATCCAGCGCCCGCAGGTTTCGCCGCATTGGTCGCGCGCCGCGCGGAGCACGAACCCGTTGCCTATATCACCGGCACTCAGGAGTTCTTCGGCCTGCCGTTCACGGTCGGGCCGGACGTGCTGATCCCGCGCGGGGATTCGGAGATTCTCGTCGAGGCGGCACTGGCCGCCCGGCCCGCGGCCCGCGCCGTGCTGGACTGCGGGACCGGATCCGGCGCCCTGCTGCTGGCCGTGCTCGCCAACTTGCCCGAAGCGCGCGGCGTGGGCGTGGACAGTTCCCCCGGCGCGCTCGCGGTGGCGACCGGCAATGCAGAAGCGCTGGGCCTTGGCGCCCGCGCCCGCATGGCACTGGCCGATTGGCACGCGCCCGGCTGGGCCGATGCGCTGGGCGGGCCGTTCGACCTGATTCTCGCCAATCCTCCCTATGTCGAGACGACCGTGACGCTTGACCGCTCGGTCGCCGGATACGAGCCGGCCAGCGCGCTCTACGCAGGCGAACTGGGGCTGGACGACTATCGCGTGCTGATCCCGCAATTGCCGGGCCTGCTTGCCCCGGGCGGCGCCGCGCTGGTGGAGATTGGCCACGAACAGGCCGAGCCCGTCGCCGCGATCGGCAGCGAGTGCGGCCTCTCCAGCCGCCTCCATCGCGATCTGGGAAATCGTCCCAGGGTGCTGGAGTTTTCAACAGCTGCGTAAGTTTTCACTTGGAATTCCGGCCCGGAATGCCTAAGGATTACGGCGAACCAGCACATGGATGGAATTTCCCATGTGGGTGGTTCGCCTCCAACCTTTGCAGATCGTCGCGGCCTGAAGTGGCTACGACCCGGCAACGGTGGAGTTCACGGCACTCGGGGGCGATCCGTGATCATGTGACGTGTGGCAGATCGGCCCGACGGGAACAGGCCGATGCCCTGGGTTTTTGAGGAAATAATCCTTGAATAATAATCGTGGTAATAACCGTCGGCGTGGCCGCGGTAACAATCGCCAGCAGGGCGGTCAGCAGATCAATCGGATCGACAGCAGGGCTCGCGGCAATGCGCCGCAGTTGCTGGAGAAGTACAAGAAGCTGGCCCATGACGCGCATCTGAATGGTGACCGCGTGCAGGAGGAATATTACCTCCAGTTCGCAGACCACTACTTCCGCGTCCTTGCTGATCAAAAGCAACGCCAAGAAGATTCGCGCCAGCCGCGCCGCGACGATCGCGGTTCCGACTATGGCGACGATTACGCAGTCGACGAGTACGGCGACTACGAATCGCCCGCCCCGGAACGGCAGGAACGTTCGGAACGCCAGGAGCGTCCGGAGCGCAACTTCGATCGGCAGGAGCAGCGCCAGGAGCGCCAGCCCCGCCGCGAAGATTCGCGCCGTGACGATAACCGTCGTGACGATACCCGCCGTGAGGATGGGCGTCGTGAGGATACCCGCCGCGAAGACAACCGTCGCGACGACAGCCGCCGCGACGAGCGCGCTCCCCGCCCCGAATCGGTCGAGGAAGAGGCGGTTGCCGCACCCGGCAACGAGGCGGAAGTCACCGGCGATCCGATGGTCTACGAACCGGCGGAAAACCCGTTCGTTCGCGACAATCGCGCCTCGCGCGGCCTGAAGCAGCGCAAGCCGCGCGGTCGCCGTGACGAAGAAGCAGCGGGCGAAAATGCCGGTGAAGAGGCTCCCGCCGTGGAAGCCGAACCGACCGGCAACCTCGATCCCGCGATCCTGCCGCCCGCCATCGCCGCCGCTCCGGCCAAGCGCGCACCCCGCGCCGCCAAGGCTGCGGAAAAGCCGGTTGAAAAGCCCACCGAGGAGGCCGAGGCCGCCGAGGAAAAGCCCCGTCGCCGCCGCACCCGCAAGGCTGCGCCATCGTCGGACGAGGGCGGTGAAAACCCGCTGGAAGCCGTCAACTCGTAAGAGCCTGACCGGCCGGGCGGAAACGTCCAGCATTTCGCGACCCACGTCTCGCCGCAAGGCAGGACGTGGGTCGTCGCTTTTCCGGCCCGGCAATATGCGAAGCCAGTTCAGGGACGGAGCAGGCAAATCCGCTCTTTTCACGAACTTCGCTTGCCTCCCACGACAGGCCCCTACATAGCGGCGCCATTGGATTCCCATCGGCGCGAGGCCCGGCTCTGAAACCCGTAATGGACTTCCTCGATCGCCGCCCGCGCCTTGCGGCCGGACTTGTCGCGATTCTGGCCGGCGTCATCGCTGCCTGCGGCTTCCAACCCCTAGGCCTCTGGCCGCTGACCCTGCTCGGCGTGGCCGTGCTGGTGGAACTCATCGCGCGGGCGCCCAGCGGGAAGCGCGCGTTCTTCATCGGCTGGTTCTTCGGTCTCGGTCACTTCACGCTCGGCGACAACTGGATCGCGACGGCCTTTACCTATCAGGCCTCGATGCCTGCTTGGCTGGGCATGATCGCCGTCTGCCTGATCTCTCTCTATCTCGCGGTATATCCTGGCCTCGCCGCGCTGGGTGCCTGGCTGCTGCTGCGGCTGGACCGCGGCCGAGCCCCGGAAAGCCCGCAGAATGCCGCCGGTCCCGGCGCTTTCCTGCTTCTCGCGCTGGCCTTTGCCCCGGCCTGGATCGTGACCGAGTGGCTGCGGGCCTGGGTCTTCACCGGCTTTGCCTGGAACCCGCTTGGCGTGGCCATGCTCGGCGGTCACGATACGCGCGGACTGGCCGTGCTGGCGCCCTGGGTGGGGACCTATGGGCTGTCCGGGCTCCTCGCGCTGATCGCCTGTGTCCCCGGCCTGCTCTGGCGGCTTTCGCGCAGATCGCGCGGCGGCGCACGCTGGGCCTGGGCACTCCCTGCCCTCGCCCTGTTCGGGCCGCTCGCGGCGCTGATGACCCTGCCAGACCCCTGGGCCGCGCGCGCCGAAGGGGCCGTTCGCTACACGCTTGTCCAGCCGGACATTCGCCAGGAATTCATCGACGACCCGCGCTTCTACGAGGCCAATTTCGTCAAGCTGGCGCGCTTGTCCCTGCCGCGCGCGCCGGGTGACCGGCGCGTGGTATTCTGGCCGGAATCGGGCCTGGGTGACTATATTCGCGATGGCTATCCGCAGTTCCTCTACCGCATGTATACCTATGCGGAGGATCCCGTATTGGCGCGCGAGCGTATCGGCCGGGTCATCGGCCCTTACGCCGTGCTGATGACCGGCGCGGTCGATCTCGTCATCAAGGACGGCGAAGGCATCGCCGCACGCAATTCGGTCTCCATGATCGACGGCAACGGCAATCTGCTGGCGAGCTATTCGAAGGCCCATCTCGTCCCCTATGGCGAGTACCTCGCGCTGCGCTGGTTGCTGGAACCGCTCGGCGCGACGCGCCTCGTGCCCGGCGCGCTGGATTTCTGGCCCGGACCGGGTCCGCGCACGTTCGACCTCGGTGCCTGGGGCAAGGCGGGCGTGCAGATCTGCTACGAAATCGTTTTCAGCGGTCAGGTGGCCGACCCGCGCGTGAGGCCGGACTATATCTTCAACCCCTCCAACGACGGCTGGTTCGGACGCTGGGGCCCGCCGCAGCACCTGGCCCAGGCCCGGCTTCGCGCGATCGAGGAAGGGCTTCCGGTCATGCGCTCCACCACCACCGGGATCAGCGCGGTGATCGATGCCGATGGCCTGGTGCGCGCCTATGTGCCCTGGCACAGCGCCGGCAGGCTTGACGGACGCATCCCGCCGCCCCGCGAACCGACGCCTTTCGCAATATTCGGAAACTTGCTGCCGCTGACACTTGCCACGGCTTTCTGGACGCTTGCGCTTTCCGTTATTGCGCTCCGCCGTCGTCGTCGCTAGACCAGTGCCCACATAAAGATTTCTTTATATGTGGTGTCACGATGCGAAATGACTATGTCTTTACCTCCGAGAGCGTCTCGGAAGGCCATCCCGACAAGGTTTCGGACCAGATTTCCGACGCCATCGTCGATCTCTTCCTTTCGAAGGACCCGGAAGCCCGCGTTGCCTGCGAAACCCTGACGACCACCCAGCGTGTCGTGCTTGCCGGCGAAGTGCGCGGCAAGGGCATGATCGACAAGGACGGTCACTGGGAAGACGGCGCGCAGGAGGAAATCCAGCACATCGTCCGTGAAACCGTGAAGCGCATCGGCTACGAACAGGCCGGCTTCCACTGGCAGGACCTGCTGTTCGAGAACCACCTGCACCCGCAGAGCGCGGACATCGCGCAGGGCGTGGACTCGGCCGGCAACAAGGACGAAGGCGCCGGCGACCAGGGCATCATGTTCGGTTTCGCCTGCGACGAAACGCCGGACCTCATGCCGGCCACGCTCGACTACAGCCACAAGATCCTCGAACGCCTCGCGGCCGACCGTCACTCGGGCGCCGCGCCGTTCCTCGAACCCGACGCCAAGAGCCAGGTGACCCTGCGCTTCAAGGACGGCGTGCCCGTGGAAGCGACCGCCGTGGTCGTCTCCACCCAGCACAAGGCCGGCTACCACGAAGGCGGCAAGGACGCGGAACTCAAGGAATACGTGAAGAAGGCCGTGGGCGAGATCCTGCCGGCCGGCTTCGTCACCGAAAACACCAAGTTCCACATCAATCCCACCGGCAAGTTCGAAATCGGCGGCCCTGACGGCGATGCCGGCCTGACCGGCCGCAAGATCATCGTCGACACCTACGGCGGTGCGGCTCCGCACGGCGGCGGCGCCTTCTCGGGCAAGGACCCCACCAAGGTCGACCGTTCGGCCGCCTACGTCACGCGCTACCTCGCGAAGAACGTCGTCGCAGCCGGCCTCGCCAAGCGCTGCACGATCCAGATCGCCTATGCGATCGGCGTGTCCGAGCCACTCTCGCTCTATGTCGATACTCACGGCACCGGCTCGGCCAGCGACGCGGATCTCGAAGTGGCAATCGCCAAGGTCGCTGCGGACAAGCTCGGCGGCCTGACCCCGCGCGGCATCCGCACGGGTCTTGGCCTCAACAAGCCGATCTACGGCAAGACGGCTGCTTACGGCCACTTCGGCCGCAAGCCCGAAGGCGACCTGTTCCCTTGGGAACGCACCGACCTTGCCGACGCGCTGAAGGCCGCTCTGGCCTGAACCGCAGTCCGGTCCGGGACCTGATCCCGGAATTCGGCGGACGGCCTTGAAGCGGGCCGGGTTTCCCACGCGGAAACCCGGCCCGTTTTCGTTCCGTCCAGCCAGGTTCAACCTTTTCTCCCCACTGTCATCCCCCTGCGCCCGGTGCTGCGCTATTCGCGATGCGCGGCGTCGACAGCGCGCCCGGCTTTGGCCTAATGGCATCCGATCTCTTCTCCGAGGCATTCCCGATGGCTTACGACACGCTGATATCCGTCCCGCAGTTGCACGCGCTCTTTGCGGACGGTGCGGACGTGCTGGTGCTCGATTGCGATTTCGAACTGGGCATGCCGGACAAGGGCCGTGCCGCCTATCGCGCCGGGCACCTGCCGGGCGCGCGCTATGCCCATCTCGACGAGGATCTGGCCGGCCCGCCCGATGGCAGCAACGGCCGCCATCCGCTGCCCGCGCGCGTCGCTTTCGCGGCCTGGCTGCGGACTCAGGGACTCAAGCAGGGCCAGCAGGTGGTGGCCTGCGATTCCAGCGGCGGCGCCTGGGCGGCGCGGGCCTGGTGGTTGCTGCGCTGGATCGGCCACGCCAGGGTCGCCGTGCTCGACGGCGGCAAGCAAGCCTGGACGGCCGCCGGCCTGCCGCTGGAGACCGGCGACGCCGCACCCGCCGTGCCGGGCGACTTCGTCGCCGGCGATCCGCTCGTCCCCTCGCCGGCCACGGCGCGGGAGGTCCTGGCCAATATCGAGCAAGGCGCGGCGCAAGTGCTGGACGCGCGCGATCCGTCGCGGTTCCGGGGCGATCCCAATCCCGTCGACCCCGTAGCCGGGCATATCCCGGGCGCTCGCAACCGCTTCTTCCGCGACAACCTCGCCGCCGATGGACGTTTCCGCCCGGCCGACGAACTCGGCGCTGCCTTCACCGCCTTGCTGGGAGAGCAGCCGGCCCTGCTCTCCTGCGGCTCGGGTGTGACCGCCTGTCACAATGCCCTGGCGATGGCTGTGGCTGGCCTGCCGCAGCCAAGGCTCTATCCCGGATCATGGAGCGAATGGATCGCCGACCCGGCCCGGCCCGTCGCCACCGGAGACGCCTGAGCGCCCCGCCTGAAGCAGGGTTTGCGCTGTCAGAACAATTGGATGCTTGCCCGAAGCCCGGATTTCTGCCCTTGAAAGAGCGTTGCCGGTTTTGATGAAGGGGATTCGCCCCGTCCATCGACTTACGGCGGGGGGCAAGCATGAAGACTCGGCTTTGGGCCTGCCTGGCAGCGGGCCTTCTGGCGGAAATGACGGTGGGCGTTCCGGCGGCGCTGGCTTCGGCCCGGACTGCGCCAGGAGCCTCGGCAGCGCCCGGGCCAGTTTCCGCCGTGGCCGAACTTCGCGCCCTTGCCGACTACGACACCTCGGGCGATCCCAAGGCCGCGCTTCGCCGGATCGATGCCGCGCTTGCCGGTGCCCGCAAGGCCGGCGCCGTCGATCCCGTGGACCGCCTCATGGCCGAAGCCACCCGGGCCGAAGCGCTGTTCTGGATGGGCCGCTACAAGGAAGCGCTGGCGGGCTTTCGCGATTTCGACGCGGAGATGACCGCGCGGAATCAACCCATGACGCCGCGCCGCGCGGAAATCGTCAACAACATCGGATCCGCACTCTCCAGCATGGGCAAGCTGGACGAAGCGCGAACCTACAAGCTGCGCGCACTGGAATTGAGCGAGACCCTCGCCGGGCGCGACAGCAGCGAATATGCCGCCGCGCTCTACGGGCTGGCGCTGATCGACTACCGCCGCGGACTGCCTCTGGAAGCGATTCCCAAAGTGCAGCAGGCCGTGACCGTGGCCACCCTGGCCAGTACGCGGACGGGCCGTAACAACGAGAGTCCCGCCGTCTACGGCATAACCCTCAGCACCCTGCAGATTCAGGCCGGCGATTCGACGTCCGCGATCGCCGCCGCCCGCGCCGCCGCGATCTGGGCCGACTCGCATCTCGGCAAGGAGCACCGCCTGACGCTGGCCACGCTCAATGCGCTGGGCGCCGCGCTCAACGATGCCGGGCTTTACGCCCAGGCCACGCCGATCCTGCGGCGGGCACTGGACTTGCGCATGGCCAAGAGCGATCCCGACCCGCGCGATCTGGGCTATTCGCTCAATGCCGTGGCCTATGCGCTGGATCTGGCCGGATTTTCCGAGGACGCCTTGGGTTTCTACGAGCGCTCGGCGGAGATTTTCGAAAAGCTGCCCGCCTCGGACCAGCCGATGTCCGGCGCCAATGTCTTCGGGCAGATCGCCCGGATCGTCCGCGACGACGGCCAGATCGACCGCGCCCTCGCGCTCGACCGCAAGGCACTGGGCATGGCGCGGCGCATCGCCGCCTCGCCCGACGATCCCGAAGTGCTCCGCGCCGAACTCAGCCTGGCCAAACTGCTCCTTGCCACCGGAGACATCGATGCCGCGCAGGCGCTGCTCGACCATGTCAACGCAGCCTATGCGCGCCGGGCGCTGCCGACCAATCTCGACCGGGTGGCCGCGCTGGCCCTGCGCGCCGCCGTCGACGCCCGCCGGGGCGATCCGGCAGCGGCGCTCGCTGCGGCAAAGCCCGCACTCGAGCCTCTGCGCAGCCATCTGCTGGATCGCACCAGCGCCGCCACCGGCACGATTCGCCTTCGCGACCAGGCCGCGGGCACATTCGTCCTCGAAGCCCGGATCGCCATCGCCGCAGGGGACCGGGAAACCGCGTTCGACGCCTTGCAGATGGCGGGGATGGGCGATCTCCAGACCGCGTTCACTTCCGTCGACGCCATTGCCGATCGCTATGGTCCCGAGGCCAATGCCGCGATCCGCGCCTATCTCTCCGCCAGCGCCGAACTGCGCGAATTGCACAAGCAGCGCGACCGCGCGCTCACCCGGGACCGGACCGGCGCAAGCCCGAACGAGAGCCCCGACACGACCGCCGAGAGGATCGCCGCAGCCGAGGAAAACCTCCGCGCACTGGACAAACGGATCGGCGCACTGGTGCCCGGCTATGCCTCACTGACGGGCTTCGAACCTGCCAGCCTGGCCGCCGCCCGGTCCCGACTGGCGCCGGGCCAGGCGCTCCTGCTCTACGGGCAGGACGCGGAGGGCCTGGTGATCATGGCCGTCACCCGCAAGGCCGTAACGGCGGCGGAAACGCCGGTCCCCGGACGGCGCCTGGCCGAATTGCAGCGGCGGCTTCGCGCCTCGATCGAGGACGGCGTGCTCACCGACGGCAAATCCGCCTTCGACCGCGATTCGGCCTACCAGCTCTACCGGCTGCTGTTCCCCCAGCCGATCGCCAGGGCGCTGCAGGAAAGCCGCGATGTCGCGATCCTGGCGCCGGGCATGCTGTCCGCCCTGCCCTTCGGCGCGCTGGTGACAAAGCCCCCGACTGGCGACGATGCCGATCCGCAGGCGCTGCGCCAGACCGATTGGCTCGCCCGCCATCACGGCGTGAGCACGCTGGTGACCGCAGCGCCGCTGGCCCGCCCCGGCGAGCGTCATGCCCGCACGCGCGGATTTGCCGGGATCGGTGCGCCGCTTCTGCCCCTGGGCGGAACGGAAAGCTGGACGAACTCCCTCGAATCCACGCTCGCCAGCCTGCCCGAACTGCCGGGTGCGGCGCAGGAACTTCAGGCCATGGCCCGGTCGTTTCATGGCGAGCGCCAGGTTCTCGTGGGAGCGGGGGCGACCGAGGCGGCCGTGAAAGCAGCCCCGCTCTCGGCCGCCGGGGTGATCGCCTTCGCCACTCACGGCCTCGTCGGCGGCGCGTACCGCAACCTGGTGGAGCCTGCCCTGGTGCTCACGCCCGCTCCCGGCTCGGATGGCTCCGAAGATGGCCTGCTCACCGCTTCGGAAATCGCGCGATTGAACCTGGATGCCGACTGGGTGATTCTCTCGGCCTGCGACACCAACGCGGGCGAGAGCGAGAATGCCCCGACGTATTCGGGCCTGGCCCGCGCTTTCGTTTCGGCGGGAGCCCGCGCGCTCCTGCTGTCGCACTGGCCCGTCCGCGACGATGTCGCCAGCCGCATGACGCTGCGCACCGTGCGGGCGGCGCATGGCCGGACCAGCCGCGCCGAGGCGCTGAGGCGCGCGCAGATGACCGTGCTTGGGGACACCCATGTGGCTGGCGGGGCCCACCCCGCCACATGGGCGCCTTTCGTCCTCGTCGGCGAATGAGCAGGTGGCCGGACCGGGGAACCTCCCCGTCCGGCCCGCCCTACCCTACTTGGCCAGTTCGCCTTACTTGGCCAGTTCGCCTTCGATCGCATCCACCAGCAGCGGATCCTGCGGGGTGGTGCCCGGCGCGAAACGTCCGACCACGGCGCCCTCGCGCGAGACCAGGAACTTCTCGAAGTTCCACAGCACTTCGGGATCGTCGTTCGGGGTCATGCCATAGCCCTTGAAGCGCTCCTTCATGCCATCGACATCGCCCTGCTTGGTGGGAATGGCTGCAGTGAGCGCGGCATAGAGCGGCTGCTTGGCTTCGCCGGTAACGTCGGCCTTGGTGAAGAGCGGGAACGAGACGCCGTAGTTGAGCTGGCAGAACTCGACGATTTCCTCGTCGGTGCCCGGCTCCTGCGCGCCGAAATCATTGGCCGGGAAGCCCAGCACTTCAAAGCCCTTGCCCTTGTAGTCCTCGTAAAGCTTCTCCAGCCCTTCGTACTGCGGCGTCAGTCCGCACTTGGAAGCGACGTTGACCACCAGAAGGACTTTGCCTTCGTGATTGGCCAGGCTGTCGGCGCTGCCATCGATGCGGGTCAGCGGAATCTGGGCGATATCGGTCATTCGAGGCTCTCCAAGGGACGCGAGGGAATAGGTTCGGGGACGGAGACTGCGTCAGCTTGGTGACGCAGGCAAGGCATTGGCGGCAAGGCTGCGCGCGATCAATCCGCGTTGCGGTAGTCGGCGATCACGTCGCCGCATTCGGCCAGTTCCGCCTCGTGGCCTTCCTCACGCCAGGTCTCGGCCAGGGCTTCGGCTTCCCACTGCTTCATCGCGGGGTGATCCAGCACGGCATCGACCCAGGACTGGCAGGTGCCGACATCGAGGCCGTAAGTGCGGATGCGGAAGGCGACCGGGGCGAAGAAGGCATCCACGGCGGTGAAGCTGGCCCCGGCCAGCCAGGGGCCGCCGAAGCGCGAGAGCCCCTCGCTGAACAGCTCGCGCAGCCGGGCCACATCGCGGACCAGCCCCGGCCGCATCGGCTTTGGGCGAACGCGGACGCCGACATTCATCGTGCAGTCGTTGCGCAGGGCCGAGAAGCCGCCGTGCATTTCCGCGACCGCGCATTGCGCGAAGGCGCGTGCCGCTTCGTCGGCCGGCCAGATGCCGGGATGGCGGTCCGCCAGATAGAGCGTGATGCCCAAGGAATCCCACAAGGTACGGTCGCCGTCGATCAGCGCGGGCACTTGCCCGGTGGGCGAGAAGCTGCGGAATGCGTCGTAGTTCGCCGGAGCGGTGAAGGGCTCGATCCGATCGGCGAAATCGATGCCGAGCGCCTTCATCAACAGCCACGGCCGCAGCGACCAGCTGGAGTAGTTCCGATTGGCGGTGATCAAGGTGTAGGCCATCCGGAACTCTCCTTCGCGGGACATCAGGTCGTGTAGTGCGCCGTGGTCTTAGCCGCGACTTCGTCGGCCGTCACGCCCGGAGCCAGTTCGATCAGCTTGAACGGGCTCTGGTGGTCGGGCCGCTGGAACACGGCCAGATCGGTGACGATCATGTCGACCACGTTCTTGCCGGTGAGCGGCAGAGTGCACGCCGGGATGAACTTGGGATCGCCGTTCTTGGCATTGTGTTCCATCACGACGATGATCTTCTTCACGCCGGCCACGAGGTCCATCGCGCCGCCCATGCCCTTGATCATCTTGCCGGGGATCATCCAGTTGGCGATGTCGCCGTTCTCGGCAATCTCCATCGCGCCCAGCACGGCCAGGTCGATGTGTCCGCCGCGGATCATGCCGAAGCTGGTGGCGCTGTCGAAATAGGCCGACTGCGGCAGTTCGCTGACGGTCTGCTTGCCCGCGTTGATGAGGTCGGCGTCGACCTCATCGGCGTAAGGAAACGGCCCGATGCCGAGCATCCCGTTTTCCGACTGGAGCGTCACCGTCATGCCGCCGGGCACATGGTTCGCCACCAGGGTCGGGATGCCGATACCGAGGTTCACGTAGAACCCGTCCTGGAGTTCCTTTGCCGCGCGCGCGGCCATCTCGTTGCGGTCCCAGGACATCAGGCGGTCTCCCTCTCGCGCGTGGTCGTGAATTCGATCTTCTTGTCGTAGGGCGCGCCGAGGACCAGGCGCTGGACGAACACGCCCGGCAGGTGGATGCCGTCCGGATCGAGCGAGCCGGTGGGGACGATCTCCTCCACTTCGACCACGCAGACCTTGCCGCAAGTGGCGGCCGGCACGTTGAAGTTGCGGGCGGTCTTGCGGAACACGACGTTGCCGGTCTCGTCCGCCTTCCACGCCTTCACCAGGCTGAGGTCGGCGAAGATGCCTTCCTCCAGGATGAATTCCTCGCCGCGGAAGACTTTCACTTCCTTGCCCTCGGCGATCTGGGTGCCGACGCCGGTCTTGGTGTAGAAGCCCGGAATCCCGGCGCCGCCGGCGCGCATGCGCTCCGCCAGAGTGCCTTGCGGGCAGAATTCGACTTCGAGTTCGCCCGAGAGGAACTGGCGTTCGAATTCCTTGTTCTCGCCGACGTAGGACGAGATCATCTTGCTCACCTGCTTGGTGCGCAGCAGCTTGCCGATGCCTTCGTTGTCGATACCGGCATTGTTGGAGGCGAACGTCAGGTTCCTCACGCCCGAATCGCGCACTGCATCGAGCAGGCGCTCGGGGATGCCGCAAAGGCCGAAACCACCGGCGGCGATCAGCAGGCCATCCTTCAGCAATCCGTCCAGCGCGGCATCGGCGCTGGGATAGACCTTGTTCATGCCATTCTCCCGTTAGAGCGTCTTCCGATCGGGTGGCATCACCCTCTGGCCCGGAAAACGCGGCAAACCAAAATCTTGGAGCATCCGGGCCGTTCTGGTCGGCTCGGAAAATCGCTCCGGCAAGCGAGCCTAGACAGGCAATTCCATTACGAATAGCGATTGTTATTTATCGGAATAGATAAGACACGGTTATGAAACGTATCGCCCTTTTCCATCTCGAAACGCTGATGTGGATCGACCGGCTCGGCACGTTCGCAGGCGCGGCGCAAAGACTCAACACCACCCAACCCGCCATCTCCGCGCGGGTTCGCGAGATCGAGGAGCAACTCGGCGTATCGCTGTTCCAGCGCGACGGACGGCGCATGGTGCTGACGGCACGCGGCCGCCGCCTGGTGCAGGATTGCGAGCCGCTGCGGCAGGGTCTGGAGCGCGTGCTGCTCGACGCCAGCGACTTCGCAGGGGCCAGCGGCACCGTGCGGATCGGCTCGGGCGAGATCGCGGCCGCCACCTGCCTGCCCGGCTTCATCGGCGCGATTGCGCGCGAACGCCCCGGCGTGACACTGGAAATCGAACTCGACCTGACGGCCCGGCTGCTCCAGCAGCTTCTCTCGGGCACCCGCGACATCGTGTTCCTGGCCGGCCCCGTCGCCAGCCCCGGCCTGCGGACCACGCCGATCGGCGCGGTCGACCTGGTCTGGGCCTCCAGCCCCGCCTTGGCCGAATCCGCAGATTTGCGCCGCAACGGGACGCCGGGCGCTCCTTCCTTTCCCGTCTGGTCCCTGCCCGACCACTCCCCGCTCCACGGAGTCACGCTGGAGACCCTGGAGCAGCACCGGATCGCGCCCCGCACGCTCAACACCTGCAACAACGTGCGCATGCTGATCGAGATCGTCTCGCGCGGCCAGGGCGCGGCAGTGCTGCCCGAAACCATGGTCCGCCGCGAGCTGGAACGCGGGATCCTGGTGGAAGTGCTCCCCCGCCCGCAGCACAAGGTCCATTTCGAAGCCGCGATCCGCACGCGAGAGCGCGATCCCATGATCCTGGACCTGTTCGAGCGCGCCACCCGCCTCTCCATAGAAACGGCCGGAGAAGCGGAAGTTTGATCTTCGTCATGGCAATTCCATGACCTTACGATAGGTTACCGGGCCATAGGTTAGCTGCCATCAACGGGAGAAATACCATGCGCTCGATACTCGTGAACGCCGACCGCAAGCCCGATAGCGACAGCCGCGTCGCCACCGCGCTCGAACTCGCCCGCCACATGGACGGCCACGTAACCGTGCTCGTCGATACCCCGGTCTCGCGCTATATCGCCATGGACCCGATGGGCGGCAGCTATGTCATTTCCGAAGCGCTCGACAAGGCGCGCGGGGAGGACGACAGCGCCGCCGAGGCCATCGAGGCACGCCTGACGCGCGGCGACATTCCCTTCGAAGTGATCCGCAGCGAGGAAGACCCGGTTCCCGCCCTTGCCGGTGCCGCGCGCCTGTCCGACCTGGTGGTCGTCTCGCGCTCCAGCGGCATTGCCGGGCAACTGGCCATGGTGGCCCGCGCGCCGGTCCTGGCCCTGCCCGAAGGCCGCACGCTGGCCCTGCCGATCCGCCGCGCCGTCATCGCCTGGGACGGCGGCGAGCAAGCCGCCAGCGCCCTCAAGGCTGCCGTGCCGCTGTTGCAGAGCGCGCAGACGGTCAAGCTGGTGACCGTGATCGAGAAGTCCGGCGGCTTTCCGGTAACCGATGCCTTGCGCTATCTGTCGCGCAACGGGCTTCATGCAGAGTACGAGGAATACGAAAGGCGCGGTTCCACCGAGGAAACCTTGGCGCTGGCCGTGAACCAGAACCACGCGGACCTGCTGGTCATGGGCGCCTACGGCAAGAGCCGCCTGCGCGAATTCCTCTTCGGCGGCGTCACCGCCCACTTCCTGTCCGAAGCGAGCGCCCCCGCGGTCCTGTTCTCGCACTGACGAGTTCTCGCAAGGCGCGCAGGTAAATCGTATCGAGGGCGTCGGTGCCGGCTTCAGGCCGTGCCCCGGCGCCCTTTCGCATGATCGGGCGTCTTTTCCGCTGGATACTCAGCACGGTGAGCAAATGGCGCGACGCAACAGTCAACGTTTGCATTCTAACGGACAGGCGCATCGCCTTGACGATTGCGTCAAGACCGACATGAAAGGTGATTCATTTCATAAGTCATTGTTTTATTTAAAATGCAGGTCGTATACCCGGGGTAGTTACCGGCTGCGCAACGTTGCTTGCGCGTTTCGCAATCTCAAATCGGTGTTTTCGCACTTGCACAAAAACCCTATTCGGAGCATATAGAAGCTGCCTTTCAGGCATCCTCTCCCAAAACTTTCATGGCCCGGCCGGCAACGTCCGGGCCTTCTTTTTGCCTCTTTGAGAACGGCGTTCTCAAAGAGTTCCATCGGAAACATCCGCAGTGACCGTTGGTTGGTTTGAAATCCGGGAGACCGATACCTAGTTCCTGATCCACACCCCGGACGGCACGCACGAAGCGGTGGATGCCGGCATCGGGAGGATGAAAGGACACTCATGGCGGACGCCCAGACCAACGTCGACGATCGGACCGTGAAGCTGCAGGTCGCGGCTGCCCGACAGGAAGAAAGCGGCCAGGGAATCGCCCGCCTCTCGCGCGCGGCGCTTTCCGAGATCGGCGCGATGGAAGGCGACGTGCTGGAAATCACCGGCAAGGCCGCCACCGTCGCACGCGCCGTGCTTGCCTATGACGAGGACGAAGGCCTTCAGGTCATTCGCCTGGACGGCCTCCAGCGCGGCAATGCCGAAGTCGGATCCGGCGATCACGTCATCGTGCGCAAGGCGGAATCGCGCCCCGCGCAGCGCGTGGTCTTCGCGCCCGCGCAGAAGGATATGCGCCTCCAGGGGCCCTCGGCCGCGCTGAAGCGCAACTTCTTCGGCCGCCCGATGGTGCAGGGAGACCTTGTCGCCACCACCGGCCAGCAGCAGGTCGCGGATATTCCCCCGCAGCTTCGCCGCATGTTCGATGCACCGGCCTATGCGCTGACCCAGATCCGCCTCAACGTCGTTTCCACCACGCCGCGCGGCATCGTGCACATCGACGAGAACACGGAAGTGGAACTGCGCGAGGTCTTCGAGGAAGCCCACGACGCGCGCGGCGACGTCAACTACGACGATGTCGGCGGCATGAGCGACACCATCCGCCAACTGCGCGAAATGGTGGAACTGCCGCTGCGCTATCCCGAACTGTTCACCCGCCTCGGCGTCGCCCCGCCGAAGGGCGTGCTGCTGCACGGCCCGCCGGGCACCGGCAAGACGCGCCTCGCCCAGGCGGTCGCCAACGAGAGCGAGGCCAACTTCTTCACCATCAACGGTCCCGAGATCATGGGATCGGGCTATGGCGAAAGCGAGAAGGCCCTGCGCGAGGTGTTCGAGCAGGCCACCAAGGCCGCGCCGGCGATCATCTTCATCGACGAGATCGATTCGATCGCGCCCAAGCGCAGCCAGGTTCACGGCGAGGCGGAAAAGCGCCTCGTTGCCCAGTTGCTCACCCTGATGGACGGCATCGACAGCCGCGCTCATGTCGTGGTGATCGCCGCCACCAACCGGCCCGACGCCATCGACGAGGCCCTGCGCCGTCCCGGCCGGTTCGACCGCGAGATCGTGATCGGTGTGCCGGACGAAGCCGGACGCCGCGAGATCATCGGCATCCACACGCGCGGCATGCCGCTGGGCAGCAAGGTCGATCTGAACGAACTCGCGCGCACCACCCACGGCTTCGTCGGCGCCGACCTCGCCGCCCTCGCCCGCGAGGCGGCGATCGAGGCCGTGCGCCGGATCATGCCCCGGCTGGACCTCGAAGCCCGCACCATCCCTCCCGAAGTGCTGGAAGAACTCCAGGTCCTTCGCGAGGATTTCGTGGCCGCGCTCAAGCGCGTCCAGCCTTCGGCCATGCGCGAAGTCATGGTGCAAGTGCCCAACATCGGCTGGGCCGACATCGGCGGCCTCGACAATGCGCAGCTCAAGCTGAAGGAAGGCGTGGAACTGCCGCTGAAGAACCCGGAAGCCTTCCACAAGCTGGGTATCCGCCCGGCCAAGGGCTTCCTGCTCTACGGCCCGCCGGGCACCGGCAAGACCCTGCTCGCCAAGGCCGTCGCCAAGGAGGCGGAGGCGAACTTCATCTCGATCAAGTCGTCCGACCTGCTGTCCAAGTGGTACGGCGAGAGCGAGCAGCAGATCGCCCGCCTCTTCGCCCGCGCCCGCCAGGTCGCGCCTTGCGTGATCTTCATCGACGAGATCGACAGCCTCGTGCCCGCCCGCGGCATGGGCGGGGGTGGCGGCGAACCGCAAGTCACCTCCCGCGTGGTCAACACCATCCTTGCCGAGATGGACGGCATGGAGGAACTGCAGTCGGTCGTGCTGATCGGCGCGACCAACCGCCCGGCGCTGGTCGATCCCGCCCTGCTGCGCCCCGGCCGCTTCGACGAGCTGGTCTATGTCGGCACGCCTGACGAGGCCGGGCGCGAGCACATCCTGGGCATCCACACCGCCCGCATGCCGCTGGCCGACGATGTCTCGCTGCGCGATGTCGCCGCGCGGACCGAGCGGTTCACCGGCGCGGACCTTGAGGACGTGGTGCGCCGCGCCGGTCTGATCGCCATCCGCAAGCGCGGTGCCGAAGTGGAACAGGTTCGCCGCGAGGACTTCGACGATGCACTCGAGGACAGCCGCGCCACGGTGACCGAGGAAATGGAAGCCGAGTACGAGCGCATGAAGGGCGAACTGAAAAAGCGGGCCATGGAAGTGATCCCGATCGGTTTCATCGCCCCCGGCATGGTCGAATCCCGCCGCGAAAAGAAGCACGGCGATTGAGCGGTACGTCGTCCCGGACCCGGTCCGGGACGACGGCCCCTCCCCATCCCATCGCCTCTTGCGGAGGCCGCGCCCTTGCGGCACCTGCATCGCATGAATTCTCCCGTCCGCGCCCTGCTCGCCGCCGCACTCGCCCTCACCGCTGCCCCTGCCGCGCAGGCGAAGGATGTGCCGGTCTGCGGCTACCGCATCGACAACGCCTTCCCGCATGACACCGCCGCCTTCACCGAAGGCCTCTTCTTCGACCGGGGCCTGCTCTACGAAAGCACCGGCCAGAAGGGCGATTCCCGCATCGTCGTGCGCAAGCTGGAAACGCTGGAGCCGGTGGGGCAGATCGAGATCGATCCTGCGGTCTTCGGCGAGGGGCTGATCGACTGGAACGGCCAGCTCATCAGCCTGACCTGGCGCGACGGGATCGGCTATCGCTGGGATCGCACCACGCTGAAACCGCTGGGAACCTTCCATTACGAAGGCGAAGGCTGGGGCATGACGCGCAGCGGCAACACGATCTACCAGAGCGACGGGTCCGCCGCCCTGCGCCTCCGCGATCCGGCAACCATGCGCCAGACCGGCAGCCTCGCCGTCACGGCCGAGGGCAAGCCCGTCGAGAATCTCAACGAGCTGGAATGGATCGACGGCGAGATCTGGGCCAATGTCTGGATGACCGACCGCATCGCCCGCATCGACCCGAAGACGGGCAAAGTGAAGTCCTGGCTCGACCTTGCCGGGCTGCGCGAGCAGGCGGGCGGCGCCGGCGTCGATGCCGTGCTCAACGGTATCGCCTGGGACGCGCCAGGCCGCCGCATTTTCGTGACCGGCAAGAACTGGAACCAGATATTCCAGATCACCCCGGCCTGCACCAAAGGCGCCTGATTCGTCCATGGGCCGACTTGCCCATGGAAGCGCGTTGAGGTAAGGAACCGGTCGCAACCGAAGGAATGGATCGATGGACATCTGAGCACATAGCCCGTTTTTCCCAAACGCTATCTGCCGGTGTTCCCATGACATTTCTGACTCTCGACCGCGTTGCCTGCTCGGCGCCCGACGGTTCTCCCCTCTTCCGCGATCTCACTTTCGCGCTCGGCCGCGAAACCCTGGGGCTGGTCGGCCGCAACGGTGCGGGCAAGAGCACGCTCCTGCGCGCGATTGCCGGCGAAGTTCCGGTTTCCGAAGGCACGATCACGCGCCAGGGCCGGATCGGCCTGCTGCGCCAGCTTCCCCCCGATGAGAACGCCAGCGTCGCCGAGGCGCTGGGCCTTGCCGCCCACTTCGCCCGGCTCGACCGCATCACGCAAGGCCGGTTTGAGGACGACGATTTCGACCTCGCCGACTGGACCCTTGCCGAACGTTTCGAGAAAGCTGCCGCCCTGGCGGGCTTCGCGGAGCTTGACCCCGCGCGCCGGCTCGCCAGCTTCAGCGGCGGGCAGCGTACCCGGCTCATGCTGACGGGGCTGCTGCTGGGCGAACCCGACGTGCTCCTGCTCGACGAGCCGACCAACAATCTCGACGATGCCGGACGCCAGGCCGTGGCCGACTTGCTGGGTGCCTGGAGCGGCGGCATGCTCGTCGCCAGCCATGACCGCGACCTGCTTCGCCGCGCCGACCGCATCGTCGAACTGACGAGCGTGGGCATCCATATGGTCGGCGGCGGCTGGGACGCATTCGACGAACAGCGCAGCGCCGAACGCGCCCGCGCGGCCTCGGCGCTCGAACGCAGCGAGGACGCCCTGCGGCAGGCCCGGCGCGAGAAGCAGCAGGAAGCCGAGAAGCAGGCGCGCCGCGACAGCAAGGGCCGCAAGGACGCTGCGAAGGGCGGCGATCCAAAGATCCTGCTCGGCGCGCGCAAGCAGCGGGCCGAGGAAACGGGCGGGCGACAGCGCAAGCTGGGCGACGAACTGGTCGGCCGCGTCCAGGAGCAGTTCGACGTGGCCCGCCGCGAAGTCGAAGTGCTGGCGCCGATCCATATCGACCTGCCGCCGAGCGGACTGCCTGCCGGCCACACCCTGATCGAGGCGCAGGGCCTATGCTGCGAGCGCGGCGGGCGGCGGTTGTTCGGTCCGCTCGACCTCCTTCTGCGCGGCCCGCGCCGGATCGCCGTGACCGGGCCGAATGGCTCGGGCAAGACCAGCCTGATCCGCATCCTGGCCGGGCTCGACCGGCCCGACGCTGGCAATATCCATAGCGGCGATCTTCACTCCAGGAATGCGCGCATCGCCTTGCTGGACCAGCACGTCTCCCTGCTGGGCGAGCGCGGAAGCGTGCTGGACGCCTACTTGCGGCTCAACCCCGATGCCGACCGCCACGCCGCACACGCCGCCCTTGCCCGCTTCGGCTTCCGCAGCGCCTGGGCCGAGCGGGACATCTCCACCCTCTCCGGCGGCGAGCGGATGCGGCTGGCTTTGGCCTGCCTCTTCACGCGCCGGGACGTCCCCTGGCTGCTGATCCTCGACGAGCCCACCAATCACCTGGATCTCGCCTCGGTGGAGATGCTGGAGCAGGCCCTGCGCGGCTACGACGGCGCCATCCTCTGCGTCAGCCACGACGCGGATTTTCGCGCGGCGCTGGAATTGGGTGAAGAGATCGCGCTGGGCTAGCGCCCACGTCCGGGCCGCCCGGTCAGTTCGCCTTCCTGGCCTCGCTATTCGCTGAGGCGGCGACAAGTTCGGCCAAACCCGCGGTGGCACCCATTTCCACCGGCCCGACCGGCAGGGTCCGCCGCCGCACGAGCGCCTCGGGCTGGTTCCGGCGGATCCAGTCCATCATGCTCTCGCGGATCTCGCAGCGCAGGTCGAACAGGGTCGGGCCGTCCTTGGCGCTCATGAGCAGGCGCACTTCGATGGCCTCGTCCTTGCAATCCGTCACTTGCAGCACCTGGGCGCGCTTGTCCCACAAGCGGTGCGCCGTGATCTGGCGGCTGTATTCCTCACGGATCGGGCCGATTTCGGTGCCCTGGTCGAGATAGAGGAACACCGTACCCAAGAGCTGCGAGGTCGTCTTGGTCCAGTTCTGGAAGGTGTCCTCCAGGAAACGGTTGGACGGTACCACCAGGCGCCGGTCGTCCCACAGCCGCACGACCACGTATGTCGTGCGGATATCCTCGATGCGGCCCCATTCGCCGTCGAGGATGATGACGTCGTCGATGGAGATGGGCTCGGTCATCGCCATCTGGAAGCCGGCGATCAGCGCCTTGAGCGCGGGCTGCGCCGCCGCGCCGACCGCCAGGGCCGCCAGTCCCGCCGAAGCCATCAGCGTCACGCCGATCTCCCGCACGCCGGGCACCGAGGCCAGCATGCCGGATACGGTGAGGAACACGATGAGGAACGTGCCGATACGGCTGAAGATCGCCAGCCGGGTCCGGCGGCGGCGGGCATTGCGGTTGTTCTCCACCGAGATGTCGGCGCGCACGATCATCGCTTCGACGAAGGCGCGCAGCACGGCCACGGCGACCCAGCCGGTGAGGAGCGGCATGACGAAAGGCGCGAACCGCTCCCAGATCGATTCCAGCGCCGGGGTCTCGCGCGCGGCCAGCACGACGCCCATCGCCAGGAAAGCCCAGCGCGTCGGCCGGTTGAGCCGGTTCACCACCAGGTCGTCCGCCTCGCTCGCGCTGCGATGGGCAATGCGGTTGAGGATGCGGAACAGCAAAGTGTGCACAGCGAATGCCAGCACCAGCCCGATCAGCGCGGCCAGCACCGCCATGAGCGGCCGCTCCGCCCAATCGGGCAACCCGTCGAGGATGCGATCGATGAACTGGATCATGGTGCTGAAACAATGCTGCATCGCAGCAGTTTCATCCCGGGCTTCGATTCATCGGTGTTGCAGGGCGTTTCGCGCGAAGCGGAGGCCATCGCCCGTCATTCCGCAGGCCATTTCGAGGGCCTATGGCGCGTGATGGCGGCATACGGCCTCATGCCCGGCCGGTGAGGAACCGATGTCCCGGATAGCGGACACCGTTCTGCTGTCGACTGACGGGAAATGGCCTGGGGCGGCGGACGCTCCCCAGCAGGGCCAAAGCGGAACCTAGGCGCTGCCCGGGGATCGGCGCCGCGGCTCACCTGCCGCCGGCGCCTCCCCAACTTGGGCCGTCAGTGCGCCGCGCCCCAGCTCAGGCCCGAGCCGATCTCCACGCCCAGCGGCACGTCGAGGCTGACGGAAGGCGCCGCCGCGCCGGCCATCACGCTGCGGATCACGTCGGACGCGGCCGCGACATCGGCTTCCGGCAGTTCGAACACCAGTTCGTCGTGCACCTGAAGCAACATGCGGACATGGCCAAGCCCCGCTGCCGCGAGCGCCGGGTTCATGCGGACCATGGCGCGCTTGATGATATCGGCGCTGGTGCCCTGGATCGGCGCATTGATCGCCGCGCGCTCGCTGCCCTGGCGCTCGGCGCCGTTCTTCGAGGTGATGCGCGGGAACCAGGTCTTGCGGCCGAACAGGGTCTCCGAATAGCCGCGCTCGCGCACTTGTTCGAGGGTGTGGACGATGTAGCGCTGGATGCCCGGGAACCGCTCGAAGTAGCGGTCGATCATGGCCTGGGCCTCGTCCGCCTCGGTGCCGAGACGGCCGGCGAGGCCCCAGCGGGAAATGCCGTAGAGGATCGCGAAGTTGATGGTCTTGGCGCGCCCGCGCGTGTCGCGGTCCACGGTGCCGAACATCTCCATCGCCGTGCGCGAGTGAATGTCCTCGCCCTCGGCGAACGCTTCCTTGAGGCTGGGCACGTCGGCCATATGCGCGGCCAAGCGCAGTTCGATCTGCGAATAGTCGGCGGCCAGCAGGACATTGCCCGGCTCGGCCACGAAGCAGTCGCGGATCTGGCGGCCGATTTCGGTGCGGATCGGGATATTCTGGAGGTTTGGATCGGTGGAGGACAAACGCCCGGTCTGGGCGCCGACAAGGCTGTAGCTGGTATGGACCCGCCCGGTCCGCGGGTTGATCGCCGCCTGCAGGGCCTCGGTATAAGTCGAGCGCAGCTTGGAAAGCTGGCGCCATTCCAGCACCTTGGTGGCGACTTCGGCGCCCTGGGTGGCCAGGCCCTCCAGGACCGACTGGTCGGTGGAATACTGGCCGCTCTTGCCCTTCTTGCCGCCCTTGTAGCCAAGCTTCTCGAACAGAATATCGCCGAGCTGCTTGGGGCTGCCGATGGTGAATTCCTGGCCGACCTTGCCGTAGATCTCGCCTTCCAGCGCGCCGATCGCCTCGGCGAACTGGCTGGAGAGACCGGCCAGCTTCTCGCGGTCCACCTTGATGCCGTGGCGCTCCATCTGCGCCACGACCGGGATCAGCGGGCGGTCGACCCGCTCGTAGATGCGCGTGCCGCCTTCGTCCGCAAGGCGCGGCTTGAGCAGGGCGTGGAGGCGCCAGGTCACGTCGGCATCTTCGGCCGCATAAGGCGTGGCGCGGTCCAGCGGGACCTCGCCGAAGGGGATCGCCTTCTTGCCGGTACCGCAGACGTCCTTGAAGGCCATGGTCTTGTGCGAAAGGTGGCGTTCGGACAGTTCGTCCATGCCGTGCCCGCCGCCGATGCCCTCGATCTGGCGGCCGGCATCGAGGCAGAAGCTGACGATCATCGTATCGTCCACCGGCGCCACGTCTATGCCGTGGCGGGCCAGCACATTGAGATCATACTTGATGTTCTGCCCGACCTTGAGCACCGCATCGCTCTCCAGCAGCGGCTTCAGCAGCGCCAGGGCAGTCTGCAGCGGCACCTGCTGCGGCTTCTCGGCGAACATGTCGGTGCCGCCATGGCCGAGCGGAATATAGCACGCATCGTTCGGGCCGAGCGCAAGGCTGACGCCTGCCAGATCCGCTTTCATCGAATCGAGCATCGATGTCTCGGTGTCGATGGCCACGACATGCGCGGCCAGCCCGCGCGCCACCCAGCGCTCCAGCGCTTCCACGGTCTGCACGCATTCGTAGGCGGCATAGTCCACCGCCGGCCATTCCGGCAGCGACTGGCGCGCCGCGCCCTCGGTGGGGCCGCTGGCTGCCGTGACCGGCTTGGCCGGGTGAAGCTGGGTCGGCCGGTCCGGGCTGCCGGTGCCGCCGTCCAGACGCTTGAGCAGGCTGGTGAAGCCGTGCCTGCCAAGGAATTCCGCAAGCGGCGCGGGCGGGATCGCGTCCAGCTTGAAATCCTCCAGCGCCATCGGCAGCGTGCAGTCTTCCTTCAGAGTGACCAGCACCTTGGACAGGCGGGCCTGCTCGGCCTGTTCGATCAGGCGCTCCTGGAGCTTGGATTTCTTCATCGACGGCGCAGCGGCGAGCGCGGATTCGAGGTCGCCATAGTCCTGGATCAGCTTCGAGGCAGTCTTGGGGCCGACGCCGTAGACACCGGGCACGTTGTCCACCGAATCGCCCATCAGCGCCAGCACGTCGCCCACCTTTTCGGGCGGGACGCCGAACTTCTCGACCACTTCGGGAATGTCGATGCGCTGGTTCTTCATGGTGTCGAGCATGTCGACGCAGCCGCCACCGATCCCGCATTTGCCGACCAGCTGCATCAGGTCCTTGTCCGAGGACACGATGGTCACGTCCCATCCCTGCGCCGTGGCGGCGCGGGCGTAGGAGGCGATCAGGTCGTCCGCCTCGAAGCCTGCTTCCTCGATGCAGGGCAGCGAGAACGCGCGGGTGGCGTCGCGGATCAGCGGGAACTGGGGGACCAGATCCTCGGGCGGCGGGGGGCGGTTGGCCTTGTAGTCGTCGTAGATATCGTTGCGGAACGAATGGCTGCCGGCATCGAGGATCACCGCCAGGTGAGTCGGGCCGTCGGCCTTGTTCAGGTCGTCCGCGAGCTTCCACAGCATCGTCGTATAGCCGTAGACCGCGCCCACCGGCGTCCCTTCCGGGTTCGTCAGGGGCGGCAGACGGTGATAGGCGCGGAAGATGTAGGCCGAGCCGTCGACGAGGTAGAGATGCTGCTTGGAATCCATGGCAAGACCACTAGCAGCGCGGGCGCGGGCCGTCAGCAGGGCAGTGGAAAGAGACGGGTGAAATCACCCGGCGGAATAGATGGAACCAATTCGCTCCCCCGTCGTTTGCCCGCGACTGCTTGAATCGCGCGTCCGAGCGGCCTAGTTTCTCCTTCCACGGGGGGAAGCCGCCCGCATCCGCGCGGATGGGCTCACAGGGTTTGTCTTTTCAGCAAACGCTTTCAGCAAACGAGGGAATACCGAGAACATGCGCAAGATCGTTATCGCCGCCACTGCCGCCGTCGCGGCCCTGTCGCTCGCCGCCTGCTCCGAGAAGACGCAGGACGCCGCATCGGACACCGCCACTTCGGCTGCCAGCGACGTGTCGGACGCTGCCGATGACGTGGGCGATGCCATGACCGATCTCGGCGCCAAGGCTTCGGACGCTGCGGGCGACGCTGCCGACGGCGTGAAGGATGCCGCTGCCGACGCTGCCAAGAAGGCCGAAAAGACCACTGACGACATCGCCGCCGATGCCGAGAAGGCCGCCGCCGACGTCACCGATGCGGAAAGCACCCCGCACGACGCCGCCGACCAGCACTGATCCTCGGGGACCGGGCGCCCGCCGCCCGGTTGCGATTACGAAAAAGGCGCTTCGGACCCGGTCCGAAGCGCCTTTTTCGTGGCCTTCTGCACGGCCGGGGCCGTGCGGAAGCTCAGCGCACGGCAGTGCGGTAGGAAGAGCCTTCCGCCAGGTAGCCCTCGTAGATGGCGCGGGCGATGCTGGCGATACGCGCCTCGCGGTTCGGGCGCGTGCCCTGTCCGGTGACATAGATCGCCACGGCATAGGCCCGGCCGTCCGGCGTCTCGATGATGCCGATGTCGCTGGAAGTGTTGTTGAGCGATCCGGTCTTGTGCGAAACCGAAACTTCGGCGGGAAGCCCCGCGCGAATGCGCCGCTTGCCGGTGACGGTGCGGCTCATGGCGCCGAGCAGGACGTCGCGGCCCTGCTTGCTCATCCACTTGCCCTGGTAGATGCCCGAGAGCAGTTCGACCACCGCGATCGGCGTCGCGCTGTCGCGCTTGTCGACGACCTTGGCGGGATCGATGGCGCCATCGTCGCGGACCAGGGTGGCGATGTCGCGGTCGATATGCCACTCATCGATGCCGGTCCGGCGGACCCAGGCGTTCACGGCCGATGGCCCGCCCACCACCTTGAGCAAGGCGTCCGTGGCGTAGTTGTTCGAGCGGGTGATCATCAGCTCGATCAGCTGGCGAGCGCTCATGTAAGTGCCGGCCCGCACCGGCGCGACGGCGCTGGAGAACGGCGCGGAGGGCACTGGAACCATCAGCGGGAACTCGCTGGAAAGCGTCCATTTGCCCTTGTCCACGCCTTCCAGGAATGTCGCGGCAATGGCGATCTTGCTGGTGCTGGCCATGGGAAAGCGCTGGTTGCCCAGCACGTCGACCATGCGTCCGGTGGACAGGTCCACCGCCGCGACGCCGATGCGGCCCTGCGAGGCGTTCGCCACCGAAGCGAGCTGCTTACCGAAATCGCTGGAATACGTGCGCGGCGCCCGTTCCTCGGTGCCGAACACCGAATCGAACGAATCCTGCACATCGCCGATGGCCCCGGCCTGATAGCTGGAACCCGACGCATTGACGACACCCGAATGGGCGCGGAACTGCGTCCGGACTTGCGCCTGCGCCGGTGCCAGCGACAAGCTGCCCAGCGAAAGGCCCGCGGCGACCAAGCCCGCAATCTGAAGGAAGCGCCCCGTGCCCTTGCGGCACTGCGCAACGAGTTTCTCTGCCCCGATCATGCAGATCCCACCCTGTACTTGTACATGTTCCTACAGAGTTAACGGTAACGAGATAAAGCGCCAGCCCGGCGCGACGAACTGCATGTTCCATGCGGGCAATTGCTCGGAATCGTACAATCCTTTCGCCCAGATGAACGAATCCGTTGAGCGAAGGTAATACTGGCTGGCTGAAAACCGCTCCCATCCTTTCGTCATTGCTCGCAATGACGAACTTGGAGAGGAGTAGGCGAATGTCGTTGCCGTTTACCCGGCCAAGAAAAAGGGCCGGAAGGATTGCTCCTTCCGGCCCCAATTCGCGTCGGTGACGGGAGTGGCTTAGAAGCCGCCCATGCCGCCCATGCCGCCCATGTCGGGCATTGCCGGCATGGAGGCCTTGTCTTCCGGCTTGTCGCTGATCGCCGCTTCGGTGGTAATCAGCAGGCCGGCAACCGAAGCCGCATCCTGCAGCGCGGTGCGAACGACCTTGGTCGGGTCGATGACGCCGGCAGCCTTGAGGTTCTCGTAGACGTCGGTCGCGGCGTTGAAGCCGATGTTCTCGTCGGTCTGGTCGAGCAGCTTGCCTGCAACGACGGCGCCGTCGCTGCCGGCGTTCTCGGCGATCTGCTTCACCGGAGCCGAGATCGCCTTGCGGACGATGTCCACGCCGCGGGTCTGGTCTTCGTTCGCGCCGGCCAGGCCGTCGAGAGCGCGGATCGCGTAGAGCAGCGCGGTACCGCCGCCGGGGACGATGCCTTCTTCAACCGCAGCGCGGGTCGCGTGGAGAGCGTCGTCGACGCGGTCCTTGCGTTCCTTCACTTCGACTTCGGTGGCACCGCCGACCTTGATGACGGCAACGCCGCCGGCCAGCTTGGCCAGGCGTTCCTGCAGCTTTTCACGGTCGTAGTCCGAAGTGGTGACTTCGATCTGCGAACGGATCTGCTCGACGCGGCCCTTGATTTCGTCATGCGAACCGGCGCCGTCGACAATGACGGTGTTGTCCTTGTCGATGGTGACCTTCTTGGCTTCGCCAAGCATGCCGAGCGTGACGCTCTCAAGCTTGATGCCGAGGTCTTCCGAGATCATCTCGCCGGCGGTCAGCGTGGCGATGTCGCCCAGCATGGCCTTGCGACGATCGCCGAAGCCCGGAGCCTTGACGGCTGCGATCTTCAGGCCGCCACGCAGCTTGTTGACGACGAGCGTGGCAAGAGCCTCACCCTCGATGTCTTCGGCGATGATGAGGAGCGGACGACCCGACTGCACCACGGCTTCCAGGATCGGAAGCAGCGCCTGGAGCGACGAAAGCTTCTTTTCGTGGATGAGGATGTAGGGGTTTTCGAGCTCGACCGTCATCTTGTCGGGGTTGGTGACGAAGTAGGGCGAGAGGTAGCCGCGATCGAACTGCATGCCTTCGACGACATCGAGTTCGAATTCGAGACCCTTGGCCTCTTCAACGGTGATCACGCCTTCCTTGCCGACCTTCTCCATCGCTTCGGCGATCTTCTCGCCGACTTCGACGTCGCCGTTGGCGGAGATGATGCCGACCTGGGCGATTTCGGCCGAACCGGCGACCGGGGTCGAGCGGGTCTTGAGGTTTTCGACGACCTTGTGGACGGCGAGGTCGATACCGCGCTTCAGGTCCATCGGGTTGATGCCGGCGGCAACCGACTTCATGCCTTCGCGAACGATCGCCTGGGCGAGAACGGTCGCGGTGGTGGTGCCGTCACCGGCCTTGTCGTTGGCCTTCGAGGCCACTTCGCGCAGCATCTGCGCGCCCATGTTCTCGAACTTGTCCTTGAGTTCGATTTCCTTGGCGACCGAGACACCGTCCTTGGTGATGCGGGGAGCGCCGAAGCTCTTCTCGATCACGACGTTGCGGCCCTTGGGGCCCAGGGTCACCTTGACGGCATTGGCGAGGGTGTCGACGCCGGCGAGAATGCGTTCACGCGCGTCGCGGCCGAACTTTACGTCCTTGGCTGCCATTTTGAATTCCTTTTAGAAAATCTGGAAAATGCGGAAATCGTCGATTCTCAGCCGATAACGCCGAGGATGTCCGATTCCTTCATGATCAGCAGGTCTTCGCCGCCAACCTTGACTTCGGTGCCGGACCACTTGCCGAACAGCACGCGGTCGCCGACCTTGACGTCGAGCGGAGTGATGGTGCCGTTTTCGGCGCGGGCGCCGGTGCCGACGGCGACGATTTCGCCTTCAGCCGGCTTTTCCTTGGCGCTGTCGGGGATGATGATGCCACCGGCCGTCTTTTCTTCGGCCTCGACGCGGCGCACGAGAACACGGTCGTGCAGCGGGCGGAAAGTCATGGGGATCTCCCTAATCCTACGAACTAAAGGGCAAGAAACTGGAATTGGCACTCATGGTTGTAGAGTGCCAACGGCCGTGGATATGGTTCTGGCCCGAGGCGACGTCAAGCGCATCGCTTCCAAAAATTTCTCACCCGGTATGGGCGCGGGATGAGACGAGACGGTTACACCCGGTCGAGGTGGAACTCTTCGCGCCAGTGCCAGCGCGCCAGCAGCAGCACCGCCGCCACGGTCAGCCCCACGGCCAGGCCGATCCACACGCCCACGCCTTCCAGCGGGGTGAACAGGCCGAGCAGGGCCGAGGTGGCGAAGCCCGTGACCCAGTATCCGAACAGCGCGATGGCCATCGGCACGCGGGTGTCCTGGATGCCGCGCAGAGCGCCGGCCGCCACCGCCTGAAGCCCGTCGGTCAGCTGGAATATCGCCGCCACGAACAGGAAATGCAGCGCGAAACCCACCAGCACGGCGTTTTGCGGCGCCTCCACGTCGACATAGGCGGAAAGGATGAACCGCGGCGCCAGCAGCATGGTCGATGCCGAGAGGACCATGAAGATCATCGCCACGGTGATCGCAGCCCAGCCTGCCAGGCCCACGCCGATGCGGTTGCCCGCGCCGTAGTGATAGCCGACCCGGATCGTCGCGGCCTGACCCACGCCGAAAGGCACCTGGAAGGCAAAAGCCGCGATCTGGAGGGCGACGGTATGGGCGGCAAGCTGCGCTTCGCCGATGCGCCCCATCAGGAACGCGGCGCCGCTGAACAGCCCGCCCTCCGCAATGAGCGTCGCCGCGATCGGCAGGCCGAGCGAGAGGATCTGGCGCAGGCGCTGCCATTCGGTCCGCCAGATGCGCCCAAGCACATGATAGCGGCGCAGGCGGCGGTCGCTGCGGATGGCCACGATATAGGCCAGCACCATCACGCAGGCCGTGGTGATGCTGGCCAGCGCGGAACCCATGAGGCCGAGCGCCGGAAAGCCGAAGTGTCCGAAGACCAGCACGTAGTTGCCGGTGGCATTGACGCCGATCGCCAGCGCCGTGATCACCGTGGCGAAGAACGGCCGGCCCAGCGCGGAAACGAAGGTGCGCAGCACGTTGGCGATGGTCATTGGCAGCACGGCGATGCTCACCAGCCTGAGGAAGGCCGACGCCGTCACGGAAACCTCGGGATCCTGCCCGGTGGCTTCCATCAGCAGGTTGCCCAATTGCGACAGCGCGATGGCGCCGAGGCTGAACAGGACCGCCACCCACAGCGCCATGCGCGTCGAGCGGCGCACTTCGCGCACGGAATTGCGGCGGCGGCCGATTTCAGCAGCGATCAGCGGGGCAACCGCGCCGGTCACGCCATTGATGCCCATCATCATCAGCGCGACGATCGCGATCGCCAGGCTCGAGGCCGCCAGGGCCTGCTGCCCCAGGCGTGCCACGAAAATCACGTCGGTCGCGAAGACCGCCATCTGCAGCAGGTTGGCGAGTGCCAGCGGACCGGCAAGACGCATGGTGGCGCCCAATTCGGCGCGAAAAGTCGAAGGTAGAAGGTGCGAAGCCATTATCGGTCAGGGCGATACGGGAGCGGACCGACAAGCGAAAGGAAATTCCTGCCGATTTCCTGCGGCTTCAAAGGCCGATTTGCGCTGCATCATGGCTTTCCATCCCACGCCCGGTCGAATAGGCACCACCGCAGCGCCGGAGGAACCATGACGCCTGCACGCCTTACTACTGTTGCTTCCCTGATCGCCCCCCTGCTCGTCCTCACCGCTTGCGGCGGATCGGGTCAGGATAAGTCCGAAACCGCGCAGACTTCCGCGGATGCCGGAACGTCCGCCAGCCCTGCGCCCGGCAATGCCCAGGCTGCCGCCGATGCGCCGGCGGCCTTTGCCGTCTGCCGTTCTTGCCACGCGGTGGAACCGGGCCGCAACGGCGTCGGCCCCTCGCTGTTCGGGATTGTCGGTACCAAGGCCGGCGACGTACCCGGCTACAACTTCAGCCCCGCCCTCAAGGCTTCGGGCGTGACCTGGGACCGGCAGTCGCTCGACACCTGGCTCCAGGGTCCGATGAAGATGGTGCCCGGCACGAAGATGGTGATCGGCGTGCCCGATCCGAAGAAGCGCCAGGATGTGATCGACTACCTCGAATCCCTGAAGTGAGACCGTCGCCCGGCCCCCCGCCGGGTTACCATCGGCGACAATTTACGACCGCGATCCGCCGCTTCACGCTGCTAGGGCCTGCCATGGTGCGACATGGCTTCCAGCAGAAGAAGAACGGATGGACAGACAGGAACGGGAAGGCCTCGCGGCGGACCTGACGCGGATCGAACAGATGAATCTCGGCCGGCGGCGAATGCTTTCGCTGGGCGCGATCGGCGGACTCGCCGCGCTAGCCGGCTGCGCTGCGCCTGCGGGCCGGAGCGGGCCGCCGTCCGGCGGCTGGGCCGGCCCACCGGCTGACGGCATGCGCGGCCCACCGCCCGGCGGCAGGCGCGGTCCCCCGCCCGGCGGCTTCGGCGATCATGGCCCGGGAGGACCGCCGCCGCAGATCGACAACGGCCCGGTCGTCACCGGCACCGCACCCAACGGCACGCGCTGCGTGGCCTTCGCGCGTGAGACCGAGGGCCCCTACCCTGCGGATGGCTCCAACACGGCGCGCGGACAGGTGGCCAACGTGCTCGGCCGCTCGGGCCTGCAACGCCAGGACATTCGCAGCGACATCGGCGGCGGCAACACAGTGCCCGGCATCCCGCTCGACCTCTCGCTGCGCCTTGTCGACGTCAACACCGGCTGCATGCCACTTCCGGGCCATGCCATCTATCTCTGGCACTGCGATCCGAACGGCCAGTATTCGCTCTACGATCAGCCGGATCGCAGCTGGCTGCGCGGATTGCAGGTCACTGACGACAACGGCCTCGTCCGGTTCCGCACGATCGTGCCGGGGTGCTACATGGGCCGCTATCCCCATATCCACTTCGAAGCCTTCACCAGCCTGCCGATCGCGACGGCGGGGAAATTCGCGCGCCTGACCTCGCAGCTCGCCGTCCCCGCAGAGACCTGCGACGCGGCCTACACGTCCTCGATCTACGCGCGCTCGGCGCGAACCTGGGCGCAGTCCCGCGAGATCGCGCGCGACATGGTTTTCGGCGACAATGGCACCGAGCGAATCAAGGTGATGACACTGGAGGTCGGCGGCTCTGCGGCGGGCGGCTTCCAGGGGAGCGCCGTCATCGGCCTGGCCGGCTGACTTGGCCTGGCCGGCTGACTTGGGTTGGCCGGCTGACTTGGGTTGCGAAATGAAGGGCGCCGCGGGTACGCGCGGCGCCCTTCTTTCCACCGGTCCTTGCGGGGGGTGAGGCCGAAGGTGCGGCCAGAGCCAGGACCGGGAAAGCGAATCAGACCTTGCGGCCGGGCGGGACCTGCTGCTCGGCAGCGGGCTCGATCCGGGCGGGGAGAGCGGCCGGGATGGCACGGTTCGTGGCCCCGGCGGCATCGCAGCCGTCCGAAGCGGCTTGCGTCATCTTCGGCGCCGCGCCGGAGCCGTCGGAGCTGTAGGAGACCGAGCGTGTGCAGCCCCGCGCGTCGGTGGACGAGGAATAATACGTCACATGCGAGCCGGCCGGCATGTCTCCGGCCAGGATCACGCCGGGTGCACCCTGCGCATGGCCGCCGGCCACCGCCTGCTGCTGCATCTGCGCGGCATGGCGCTGGACGAGCGCCGCCTGCTGCATCATCGCATCCATGTGCGCATCCATCGCTGCCGAGATCCGCGCCATTGCCATGAAGGGATCGGCCATGACCCCGCCATCACCGGCATCACCGGCCTCGGCGGCGGCTTCCACGGGCACGACTTCCACTTGCGGCGCGGTATCGCCGAAGTAGCGAACCTGGATCTGCGAACCGTCCGGCGCGTCGACGTTCATCGTGTGCAGCCTGGCCGTGGCTGCTTCGGCCACGCCCGCGCCCAGCAGGGCCAGCCCGGCAGCGCCGAAAAGATAGGTCCTCGAAGGCATTCGCATGGGCAAACAACTCCTGAAAGTGGGCCGTCGGTGCAGCCCTTCCGGAGGCGAAAGCTGCGCCCGCCAAGCTGAACGCCGGATGACGGCGCCCCTTCGCTTCAGGCCCGCGCAGGCTCAGCTCATCGCCTGTGGAGCATGGCCACGTCGCATCGCTCGTAGCGCGCGCCGTACTGCGCCATGATCCCGGCATCGTGGCGGAAACCCAGCTTTTCGTAGAGGTGGATCGCCGCCTCGCAGTGCCTGTTGGTCAGGAGATAGAGCGGATCGGCGCCCATCTCCCCTGCCCGCGCAATCATGGCATCGAGCAGGAATTCCCCGGCCTTCAACCCGCGTGCAGAAGCCCGCACCCCCATTTTCGTGAGTTCGAACGACCGCTCGCCCGTCTTCTGCAACGCGCAAGTGCCGACGATCCCCAGCCCTTCCGCCTCCACGAACAGGATCGCCCCGCCCGGATCGACGATCCGCTGGCGCGGGTTTTCCAGAACCTCGCGATCGGTGGGTTCGAGGCGGAACATCGCCGCGATCCACTCCGCATTGATGTCGTGGAAATCCTGGGCAAGGCCATCCTCGAATTCGCGAATGCGCAGGACGGGCGGCTTCAGCCGATCGTAGCGCGCCACCATCGAGGATTCGTCCAGCGCGTTCTCGACCCGCTCCAGAAGCGCCAGCAAGGCCGCGGTGTCGCCGCCGCACATCTCGTCCACGGCCAGCCCGATGCCGGGCCAGACATGCATGCGCGTCCGCGCCATGGCCGTTTCGCCGGCCGGGGTGAGCGATACGTGCCGCTGACGAAGGTCGCTGCCCTGGGCTGTCTGAACCAGCCCCTGTGCGGCGAGCTGGCCGATCGCGCGCGTGACGCCGGGCTGGCTGGAGCCCACGGCCTCGGCCAGCTGGCCGATCGTCCTGGCGCCATCGTCAAGCGCGGCCAGCAGCGGCATCTGGCCCGGCTGCGCGGGAATCCCCGCCGCCTGGATGATCTGCGCGGCATCGCCCTGGAGCCGCTCGGCCAGGCGCTTGAGGCGGCTGCCGAGATAGACACCGCCGAGACGGGCGATCACATCGGTCATGCATTCAACTCCATATCACGTTATATATCGCGTTATGGAGATAAGCCCGGACCGTCAAGCGGGCAAAAAGAAAGGGCGGCTCCGGAGAGCCGCCCTTCCCTGTCTGCTCGGAAGAACCGAGAGATCGATCCCGGAGCGAATCCGGGAGAATCCTTGCGGGCCGAAACCCGCAGCGGATTACTTGAGCTCGACGGTGCCGCCGGCTTCTTCGATCTTCTTCTTGATGTCTTCGGCTTCGGTCTTGTTGACGCCTTCCTTGACAGCCTTGGGAGCGCCTTCGACGAGAGCCTTGGCTTCAGCGAGGCCCAGACCGGTGATGGCGCGGACTTCCTTGATGACCTGGATCTTCTTGCCACCGTCGCCGGTGAGGATGACGTCGAATTCGGTCTTCTCTTCGACAGCGGCGCCAGCGTCGCCGGCCGGGGCAGCAGCCACGGCAACAGCGGCAGCGGCGGAAACGCCCCATGCTTCTTCAAGGGCCTTGGCGAGGTCAGCGGCCTCGAGGACGGTCAGCTGCGACAGTTCTTCAACAAGCTTGGCGATATCGGCCATGATAATAACTCCTGATCTGTGGTCCCGGGGTGCTGGATGCGGTCCACCGGGATAAATCGAAACGAATAGAATTGCTTAGGCTTGCCCTTTGGCGATCTGCGAGAGACCGCCTCAGGCCTGAGCTCAAGCAGCCTTGTCGGCGTAGGCAGCGAAGACGCGCGCCAGCTTGGCCGCCGGAGCGGTCTGAAGCTGTGCGATCTTGGTCGCCGGAGCCTGAACGAGGCCGATGAGCTTGGCGCGCAGTTCGTCGAGCGAGGGCATCGAGGCGAGAGCCTTGACACCATCGGCGTTCAGAACCTGCGAACCCATCGCGCCGCCGACGATCTCGATCTTGTCGGTCGTCTTGGCGAAATCGACGACGGCCTTGGCTGCTGCGACGGGGTCCACCGAGGTGGCGATGGCCGTCGGGCCGCTGAGGAAGTCGCCGATACCGACATAGTCGGTGTCCGCGATGGCAAGCTTGGCAAGACTGTTCTTTGCAACCTTATAGGTAGCACCGGCATCACGAATCTTGCCGCGCAGGGCGGTGGACTGGGCCACCGACATGCCGAGGTTGCGGGTGATGACCACCACGCCGACCTCGTTGAAGACTGCGTTGAGCTGGGCGACCGAATCGGCTTTCTGCAAACGATCCATGCCTTACTCCTTCACATGTGACCGCTTGGGACTTGCATCCCGCACGGCCGGCTACGTTTGTCCGAAGCGCAAATGCACTTCGGGCGAGTCCGTTGGCGATGGGGAAGGAGTTTTTCGTGCCGAAACACGAACCTGGCACCACATTCCGCGAAGGAATGCCGGGCCGGAAATTTTCCTGTTCCCCGTCTAGGCTGGAAATTAAGCCCTCGCAAATCGAGGGCACCAACTGTCTCGGACGGATGAACCATGGGCCGGGACCCATGTGGTTCGGCCGCGCCTTTGGCTGAAAGCGCGGCCCGAGTCAAGTTTCGCGAGTCAATCGATCTCAGATGGCCTCGCCGGCGGCATCGTAGCCCAGCAGGTCTCCGGGCTGGCAATCCAGTTCCCGGCAGATCGCTTCCAGCGTGGAGAAGCGGATGGCCTTGGCCTTGCCGGTCTTGAGGATCGAGAGGTTGGCCAGGGTGATGCCGATGCGCTCGGCCAGTTCGGTCAGCGTCATGCGGCGGGCATGGAGCAGGTCGTCGAGCTTCACCACGATATTGCCTCCTTCTGTGCTGTCTTCGCCCATCAGACCGTCCCTTCCAGTTCGGCGCGCATCTCGGCGCCCTTGCGGAAGACCCGCGCCAGGATGAACAGGATCAGCATGAGCAGCAGGCCATTGCCCGAGATGCCGCCGATCGAGTCCAGATGAGTCTCGCCCTTGCCGATCTTGTTGATCAGCGCGCCCAGCGCCGAGAGCGGCAGGCCGAGAAGCTGCACGACAAGGCTGAGCCACGCCATCTGCGTCAGCCGCCGGGCGTTCTCGGGGACGAAGGGGTCGCCGTCGCCCACGGTGCCGACGATGCGCTTCAGCAGTTGGAATATTCGGAACAGCACCCCGCAGAGGACCGCCGCGAGGACCAGGATCCCGCTGACCACCCAATAGAACTGCGGCAGCAGCAGCGGCATTTCCTTGGCCATTTCCGCCGAGATCTCGTTCTGGAACGCCAGCATCGCCGGGATCGCGACGAGGCAGGCGCCGATGGCGAGGGCCATCGTGCCCATCAGGAACCAGAGCATGCCCTTGGCAATGGCGAGCAGCGGATCGCGGGTGAGCGCGTGCATGGTGGAAGTCATCGTCCTGCCCCTTTTCTGTTCGGCTTACATCAAGGCCGGCGCGACGGGCGCGGCGATGACGATGCGCGTGACGGCGCCGTCGCGGGGGGCCGTTTCATGGACCACCGTATCGGCCGCATGCGCGGGCGTGGAGATCGTCGGCAGCCAGAAGCCGGCGACGAAAGCCAGGGAAAGGACAATGGCGAAAGGTCGGCTGGCGGCCTGGGTAGTCGAGAAGATCATTGTTCGTTCTCCGATATGCCTGATATCGAAATTCAATAAACTCGATTCGGCATATCGTCAAACAATAATATTGAAAAACGATATGAGGCTCGTTGCTTTTCGAGAAGCACAATCGAAAATGCACGGAAATCCGCCACCCCGGATCCGGTCCCCGAGTGCCTCCCACGCCCTGCTCCACGGGCCGCCGCGGGAAGCGACGGCCATGCCGGGTCTGTCAGGTCAGGCCCCGCGAATCGCGCAGGCAACGAAAAGCGGGGCGGCTCCCTGAGGAACCGCCCCGCACACGCCGGCTTGCCGCGTAGGGGTTACGGCAGCGCGGCGTCAGACCTCGACCGGTTCCTTGCGCCCGGCAATTGCCGGCGCGGCGGGCGTGGTCGTTGGCTTGTACGTGCGCCAGTCGAAGGGCTTGCCCTCGGTCTGCGCATGCTCGCGGCGTTGCAGGATCAGGCGCGCGCGGCGCATGCGGCCCTTGCGCGAGGTGAAGGGATTGGCGGCGTCAGGCGGCGCATCGACCATGGCTTCGAGCAAGGCCCGGCGATCCTGCTGCAAGGGCACGGGACCTTCCGCCATCGCATCGGCCGAAGGACCTGTTGGCGGCGGGATCACGGCCGCGGTCGCAATCGGCACGGCGGCCTCGGCAGGACGCGCCTCCGCGGCGGGTTCCAGCGGCTGCACATAGGCCCTGTCGTCGACGGAGGTCGCTGCCCAGGGCTCGGAATAGGAATCAGCCTCCGGTTCGGGCTTGCGACGGCGCATCATCATCGCCGCAATACCCGCACCGGCCACACCAAGGGCCGCCAGCAGGCCGAGGACACCCTCGACCGGCAGACCCTCGTTTCGGGCCGCTCCATTTCCGGCAGGAGCGCTGGCAGCGGGCGCAGCCAGCGCGGCCGCGGATGGGCTAGCGGAAGCTGCATCACGCGGCGGCGCAGCCACGGGCGGCGGAGCATCGCCGCGGGCGAGCGCCCCGTCACGCGCGGCGCCTGCATCGGCCGCCGTAGGCGCGCGGGTCGGCTCGGGAGCCGAGCGGGCGACAGCCCGCGCCGGAGCGGTACTGCTGGCCGCCTCGGCAGGCGCTGCAGGCAGCGGCGCCGCATTGCTTGCGCCCGACGCTGGTTCAGGGGTGGCCGCTTCCGGCGCAGCCACGGCCGGTTCTGGACTGAAATCGGGCAGCACGACCTGTGGCGCGACCGGAGCGGGCGCCGGCGGCACGGCGCTGGGAAGAGCAGGCACCACGACCGTGCTGGGAACCGGCGCCGAGCCCGGCTGGGTCGGCAAGGTGGTACCGGACGTCATGTCCTGGGCCTGAGCCGGGGCCAGAGCCGAGGTTGCAGAAAGCACGAGAACGGCGGCAATCGCCGTTACCGCGCCATACGAGCGGGGGGCGGGATCTTTTTCCATGCAAGCTCAATGCATGGGAGACGATGAAGTTACGCCGAAATGACTTGCCAAGAGACGAAAGGAAATGAAAAGCCGGACGAAATGCACACATCTACGCATTTATACACATATCCGTTCGACTCTGCCGCGCTCTATTAAATTGACGCCGCCGGATGTTAATTTGACGTTCACGCGAAAATTGACGATACTATCGCCTCTGGATTGACGCGCGCCCTCCGCTTTCGCGAATCTTTCTGCGCGCCATCGCCAGACGGTTTGACACCAGGCCCCTCCACTTCTATATGACGCCCTCGCTCGATCGCTTCGAGCAAGGCTTGTCCATGCGCGGGGACAGGCCCGGGAAGGAAGCGATACGGGTTTCATCTGACGCAGAAGGCTGCTGGCCGCATCGGTAAAACTCCAGGTTTTCCGCGCGTGCCGGGCGGCCTTTTGGCGTTTCGGATGCCCTGCCCACGCAGGGATAACGTCACTCGCGACGACGAATTTTTCCGGCCCGATTCACGCGAATCGGTCCTTTGAAGCGAAGAGGCAAAGACCAGCTCATGGCCACCAAGCCCGCAAGCGTCCGCTCTGCAAAGAAGCGGATCCGCAAGATCTTCGGCGACATCCACGAAGTCGTCCAGATGCCCAACCTGATCGAAGTCCAGCGCGAGAGCTACGAGCAGTTCCTGCGCTCGAACCCTGCGACGGGCTACGTCTCGGGCCTGGAAAAGACCCTGCGTTCGGTCTTCCCGATCCGCGACTTCGCCGGCACCAGCGAACTCGACTTCGTGCACTACGAGCTGGAAGAGCCGAAGTACGACGTGACCGAGTGCCGCCAGCGCGGCATCACCTATGCGGCCCCGATGAAGGTCACGCTGCGCCTCATCGTGTTCGAAGTCGATGCCGAGACCGAGACCCGCTCGGTCCTCGATATCAAGGAGCAGGACGTCTACATGGGCGACATGCCGCTCATGACCGAGAACGGCACCTTCTTCATCAACGGCACCGAGCGCGTGATCGTCTCGCAGATGCACCGTTCGCCGGGCGTCCTGTTCGACCACGACCGCGGCAAGACCCACTCCTCGGGCAAGTTCCTCTTCGCGGCCCGCGTGATCCCCTACCGCGGTTCCTGGCTGGACTTCGAGTTCGACGCCAAGGACATCGTCAACGTCCGTATCGACCGCAAGCGCAAGCTGCCGGTGACCTCGCTGCTGTTCGGCCTCGGCCTCGATAACGAAGCGATCCTCGACTACTTCTACGAGACGGTCACCTGGAAGCGCGGTTCGGGCGGCTGGCAGCTGCCCTATCAGTCGGAAGCCTGGCGCGGCGCCAAGCCCGCCTTCGACATCGTCGACGCCAAGTCGGGCGAAGTCGTATTCCCGGCCGGCACCAAGATCAGCCCCCGTGCCGCCAACAAGGCGCAGAAGGACGGTCTTGAAGAGCTGCTGATCCCGACCGAGGAAATCTTCGGCCGCTATTCGGCCAAGGATCTCATCAACGAGTCGACCGGCCGCATCTACATCGAAGCCGGCGACGAAGTTTCGCCCGAGAACCTCGAGGCGCTCGACCAGGCCGGCATCGACCAGATCGACCTGCTCGACATCGACGACGTGAACACCGGTCCCTGGATCCGCAACACGCTCAAGGCCGACAAGGCCGAGAACCGCGACATGGGTCTGGAAGCGATCTACAAGGTCATGCGTCCGGGCGAACCGCCGACGAAGGAAACCGCCGAAGCCCTCTTCGCCGGCCTGTTCTTCGACGCCGACCGCTACGACCTCTCGGCCGTGGGCCGCGTGAAGATGAACATGCGCCTGGGCCTCGATGCCGAGGACACCGTCACCACGCTGCGCGTCGAGGACATCCTCGCCGTAGTCAAGGAACTGGTCGGCCTGAAGGACGGCAAGGGCGAGATCGACGACATCGACAACCTCGGCAACCGCCGCGTGCGTTCGGTGGGCGAGCTGCTCGAGAACCAGTACCGCGTCGGCCTGCTCCGCATGGAGCGCGCCGTGAAGGAGCGCATGTCGTCGGTGGACGTGTCGACGGTCATGCCGAACGACCTCATCAACGCCAAGCCTGCCGTGGCCGCCGTTCGCGAGTTCTTCGGTTCCTCGCAGCTCTCGCAGTTCATGGACCAGACCAACCCGCTGTCGGAAGTCACTCACAAGCGCCGCGTTTCGGCCTTGGGCCCGGGTGGTCTCACCCGTGAGCGCGCCGGCTTCGAAGTCCGCGACGTTCACCCGACGCACTATGGTCGTATCTGCCCGATTGAAACGCCGGAAGGCCCGAACATCGGCCTGATCAACTCGCTGTCGACTTTCGCGCGCGTCAACAAGTACGGCTTCATCGAAACCCCCTACCGCCGCGTCGTCGACGGTCATGTTTCGAAGGACGTCGTCTATCTTTCCGCCATGGAAGAGCAGAAGCACACCGTCGCGCAGGCGTCGGCTGAGCTGAACACCGACGGTTCGTTCGTCGAGGAACTCGTCTCGGCTCGCCAGAACGGCGAATTCGTGATGAGCCCGCGCGACCAGATCACGCTGATGGACGTTTCGCCCAAGCAGCTCGTCTCGGTGGCCGCCTCGCTCATTCCGTTCCTGGAAAACGACGACGCCAACCGCGCGCTCATGGGCTCGAACATGCAGCGTCAGGCCGTGCCGCTCGTGAAGGCGGACGCTCCGTTCGTCGGCACCGGCATGGAAGAAACCGTTGCGCGTGACTCCGGCGCCGCGATCTCGGCGCTGCGCGCCGGCATCGTCGACCAGGTCGACGCAACGCGTATCGTCATCCGCGCCTCGGGCGATATCGAACCCGGCAAGTCCGGCGTCGACATCTACCGCCTGCAGAAGTTCGAGCGTTCGAACCAGTCGACCTGCATCAACCAGCGTCCGCTGGTGAAGGTGGGCGAAGTGATCCAGGCCGGCGACACCATCGCCGACGGTCCTTCGACCGAGCTGGGCGAACTGGCCCTGGGCCGCAACGTGCTCGTCGCGTTCATGCCCTGGAACGGCTACAACTACGAAGACTCCATCCTGATCTCCGAGCGGATCGTGAAGGAAGACGTCTTCACCTCGATCCACATCGACGAGTTCGAAGTGATGGCCCGCGACACCAAGCTGGGTCCGGAAGACATCACGCGCGACATCCCGAACGTCGGCGAGGAAGCCCTGCGCAACCTCGACGAAGCGGGCATCGTCTACATCGGCGCGGAAGTGCACCCGGGTGACATCCTGGTCGGCAAGATCACGCCGAAGGGCGAAAGCCCGATGACGCCGGAAGAAAAGCTCCTCCGCGCCATCTTCGGTGAAAAGGCTTCGGACGTCCGCGATACCTCGCTGCGTCTGCCGCCGGGCGTTTCGGGCACCATCGTCGACGTGCGCGTGTTCAACCGCCACGGCATCGAGGTCGACGACCGTACCCGCGCGATCCAGAACGAGGAAATCGAACGCCTCGCCAAGGACCGCGAGGACGAACGCGCCATCCTCAACCGCGCCACCTACAACCGTCTGAAGGACATGCTTCTCGGCCAGGTCGCCGCTTCGGCGCCCAAGGGCATCAAGAAGGGCGTGGACATCACCGACGAGGTGCTGGACGAGGTCGAGCGTCACGAGTGGTGGAAGTTCGCCGTTGCGGACGACCACATGCAGTCGCAGCTCGAAGCGGTGAAGACCCAGTACGACCTCACCGTCAAGGCGATCCAGGAGAAGTTCGAGGACCGCAAGGAGAAGCTGGAACGCGGTGACGAACTCGCGCCCGGCGTGCTCAAGATGGTCAAGGTCTTCGTGGCCGTGAAGCGCAAGCTTCAGCCGGGCGACAAGATGGCCGGCCGTCACGGCAACAAGGGTATCATCAGCCGCATCCTGCCGCTGGAAGACATGCCCTTCCTCGAGGACGGTACCCCCGTCGACTTCGTGCTGAACCCGCTGGGCGTGCCTTCGCGCATGAACGTCGGCCAGATCTTCGAAACGCACCTCGGCTGGGCCGCTCGCGGCCTGGGCGCGCGTATCGGCGCAGCTCTGGACGACTGGCGCGCAGCCAACCCGGATCCCGTGGCCGGCGAACCGCCGGAAGCGGTCCGCGAGCTGCTCAAGGAGGTCTACGGCTCCAACTACACCGCCGAGATCGAGGCGCGCAGTGACGAGCAGATCGTCGAATTCGCTCAGTCCGTCCGCAAGGGCGTGCCGATGGGTTCGCCGGTCTTCGACGGCGCCGTCGAGAAGGACGTCACCGACATGCTCCGCCTCGCCGGTCTCGACGAGTCGGGCCAGGTGGACCTCTACGACGGCCGCACCGGCGATCGTTTCGACCGCAAGGTGACCGTCGGCTGCAAGTACGTGCTCAAGCTGCACCACCTTGTCGACGACAAGATCCACGCACGTTCGATCGGCCCCTACTCGCTCGTCACCCAGCAGCCGCTGGGCGGTAAGGCGCAGTTCGGTGGCCAGCGCTTCGGTGAAATGGAGGTCTGGGCTCTCCAGGCCTACGGCGCGGCTTACACGCTCCAGGAAATGCTGACGGTGAAATCGGACGACGTGGTCGGCCGCACCAAGGTCTACGAAGCGATCGTCAAGGGCGACGATACTTTCGAGGCCGGCATCCCCGAGAGCTTCAACGTGCTCGTCAAGGAAATGCGCTCGCTGGGCCTCAACGTCGAGCTTACCAGCCACGACGACAACGAGGACGACGACGGCGTGGCCCTGGCGGCGGAATAACGGGATCGGGCGGGGCCCGCACGGCCCCGCCTTCCCTTCCTTCCGCCTCGAGAATTCACCCCCAGAGGGACTGAAACATGAACGACCTGACCAAGTTCACCAACCAGATGGCGAAGCCCGAGACCTTCGATCAAATCCAGATCGGTCTGGCCTCGCCCGAGCGCATCCGCTCCTGGTCCTTCGGCGAGATCAAGAAGCCGGAAACCATCAACTACCGTACGTTCAAGCCTGAGCGTGACGGCCTTTTCTGCGCCCGCATCTTCGGTCCCGTGAAGGACTACGAATGCCTTTGCGGCAAGTACAAGCGCATGAAGTACAAGGGCGTCGTCTGCGAAAAGTGCGGCGTCGAAGTCACCGTCACCAAGGTGCGCCGCGAGCGCATGGGCCACATCGAGCTGGCCGCACCGGTCGCGCACATCTGGTTCCTGAAGTCGCTGCCTTCGCGCATCGGCCTGCTGCTCGACATGCAGCTCAAGCAGCTTGAGCGCGTTCTCTACTTCGAAAGCTACATCGTGATCGAGCCGGGCCTGACCCCGCTCGAGAAGTACCAGCTCCTCACCGAAGACGAGATGCTCGACGCCCAGGACGAGTACGGCGAGGATTCGTTCTCCGCCGGCATCGGTGCCGAGGCGGTGAAGCACATGCTCATCAACCTCGACCTCCAGCAGGAGCGTGCGGACCTTCTCCAGGAACTTGAGACGACCAAGTCGGAACTCAAGCCCAAGAAGATCATCAAGCGCCTCAAGGTCGTGGAATCGTTCATCGATTCGGGCAACCGCCCCGAGTGGATGATTCTCGACGTCGTGCCGGTCATTCCGCCCGAACTGCGCCCGCTGGTGCCGCTGGACGGTGGCCGCTTCGCGACCTCGGACCTCAACGACCTCTATCGCCGCGTCATCAACCGCAACAACCGCCTGAAGCGCCTGATCGAGCTGCGTGCGCCGGACATCATCGTCCGCAACGAAAAGCGCATGCTGCAGGAAGCGGTCGACGCCCTGTTCGACAACGGCCGCCGCGGCCGCGTCATCACCGGCGCCAACAAGCGTCCGCTGAAGTCGCTGTCCGACATGCTCAAGGGCAAGCAGGGCCGCTTCCGTCAGAACCTGCTCGGCAAGCGCGTCGACTATTCGGGCCGTTCGGTCATCGTGACCGGACCGGAACTCAAGCTGCACCAGTGCGGCCTGCCGAAGAAGATGGCGCTCGAACTGTTCAAGCCGTTCATCTACGCCCGTCTGGACGCCAAGGGTCTTTCCATGACCCTGAAGCAGGCCAAGAAGTGGGTCGAGAAGGAGCGCAAGGAAGTCTGGGACATCCTCGACGAAGTCATTCGCGAGCACCCGGTCATGCTGAACCGCGCGCCGACGCTTCACCGTCTGGGCATCCAGGCGTTCGAGCCGGTCCTGATCGAAGGCAAGGCGATCCAGCTGCACCCGCTCGTCTGCTCGGCGTTCAACGCCGACTTCGACGGTGACCAGATGGCCGTCCACGTGCCGCTCTCGCTGGAAGCCCAGCTGGAAGCGCGCGTGCTGATGATGTCGACCAACAACATCCTCTCGCCGGCAAACGGCAAGCCGATCATCGTGCCTTCGCAGGACATGGTTCTCGGCCTGTACTACCTGTCGATGGACCGCATCGGCGAGCCGGGCGAGGGCATGAAGTTCGCGGACATGGCCGAAGTGCACCAGGCGCTTCACGTCGGTGCCGTGACGCTGCACTCGAAGATCGAGGCCCGCGTGCCGCAGACCGACGAGAACGGCGAGCAGTACATGAAGCGCTTCGAGACCACTCCGGGCCGCATGCTGCTGGGCGAATGCCTGCCGAAGTCGCACACCGTGCCCTTCGACGTCGTCAACCGCCTTCTCACCAAGAAGGAAATTGGCGACGTCATCGACCAGGTCTACCGCCACACCGGCCAGAAGGACACGGTGCTGTTCGCCGACGCGATCATGTCGCTCGGCTTCCGCAACGCGTTCAAGGCGGGCATCTCCTTCGGCAAGGATGACATGATCATCCCGGACTCGAAGGAAGCCCTGGTCGGCGAAACCAAGGAACTGGTTGCCGACTACGAGCAGCAGTACCAGGACGGCCTGATCACCCAGCAGGAAAAGTACAACAAGGTGATCGACGCCTGGAGCCGTTGCGGCGACCAGGTGGCGAACGCCATGATGGAAGAGCTGAAGGCTCAGCCGGTCGATCCCGAAACGGGCCGCATGGCCCAGATCAACTCGATCTACATGATGAGCCACTCCGGTGCGCGTGGTAGCCCGGCACAGATGAAGCAGCTTGGCGGTATGCGCGGCCTCATGGCCAAGCCGTCGGGCGAGATCATCGAAACGCCGATCATCTCGAACTTCAAGGAAGGTCTGACCGTTCTTGAATACTTCAACTCGACCCACGGTGCTCGTAAGGGCCTGGCGGATACGGCGCTCAAGACGGCAAACTCGGGTTACCTGACCCGCCGTCTGGTCGACGTGTCGCAGGACTGCGTCGTCGTGATCGAGGATTGCGGTACCGAGCGCGCGCTGGAAATGCGTTCGATCGTGCAGGGCGGTTCCACCATCGCCTCGCTCGCCGAGCGTATCCTGGGTCGTACCCTGGCCGAGGACATTGCCGACAAGGAAGGCAACGTCATCGCCGCCAAGGGCCAGCTCCTGGACGAAGCCGCAGTGGCTGCGATCGAGGCGACCGGCCTGCAGGCTGCCCGCATCCGTTCGCCGCTGGTCTGCGAAGCCCAGCAGGGCGTTTGCGGCAAGTGCTACGGCCGTGACCTCGCACGCGGTACGCCGGTCAACATCGGTGAAGCTGTCGGCGTCATCGCCGCACAGTCGATCGGTGAACCGGGCACGCAGCTCACCATGCGTACCTTCCACATCGGCGGCGCCGCCCAGCTGAACGAAACCAGCCACCTGGAATCGATCTGCGAAGGCTCGGTCGAATATCGCGACATCCCGACGATCGTGGACAAGCGCGGCCGTCGCCTCTCGCTGGCCCGTAACGGCGAAATCGTCGTGATGGACACCGAAGGCCGCGAGCGCGCCATGCACCGCGTGCCTTACGGTACCGTGCTGCTCCACACCAATGGTGCGAAGGTGAAGGAAGGCGAACGCCTGGCCGAGTGGGATCCGTTCTCGCTCCCGATCATCACCGAAACCTCGGGTACGGTGAAGTATCAGGACCTGATCGACACCCGCACGCTGACCGAGCATGTCGACGATGCGACCGGCATGACCAGCCGCGTCGTGACGGAAGACCGTTCGTCGCGCACCGCGAAGAAGAAGGAGGACCTGCGTCCGCGCATCACCCTTCTCGACGACGCGTCCGGCGAATCCGCGCGCTACATGATGGCGCCGGGCACGACGCTCTCGGTGGAAGACGGCCAGACCGTCGAGGCCGGCGACATCATCGCCCGTGCCTCGCGCGAAGCCGCCAAGACCCGCGACATCACCGGCGGTCTGCCGCGCGTTGCCGAACTGTTCGAGGCCCGCAAGCCGAAGGACAACTCGATCATCGCCAAGGTCTCCGGCCGCATCGAGTTCGTGCGTGACTACAAGGCCAAGCGCAAGATCGCGATCATCCCGGAAGAGGGTGATCCGGTTGAGTACCTGATCCCGAAGAGCCGCGTGATCGACGTGCAGGAAGGCGACTTCGTCAAGAAGGGCGACAACCTGATTTCGGGCTCGCCCGATCCGCACGACATTCTGGAAGTTCTCGGCGTCGAGGCACTTGCGGAATACCTCGTGGCGGAAATCCAGGAAGTCTACCGCTTGCAGGGCGTGAAGATCAACGACAAGCACATCGAGACGATCGTTCGTCAGATGCTGCAGAAGGTCGAGATCACGGCCGGTGGCGACACCACCCTGCTGCCGGGCGAACAGGTCGACTACGAGGAAATGTTCGAGATCAACAGCAAGCTTCCCGAGGGCAAGATGCCCGCGGAAGGCAAGCCGGTGCTGCTCGGCATCACCAAGGCGTCGCTGCAGACCCGCTCGTTCATCTCGGCGGCGTCGTTCCAGGAGACCACCCGCGTGCTCACGCAGGCGGCTGTCGAGGGCAAGAAGGACTCGCTCATCGGCCTCAAGGAAAACGTCATCGTCGGCCGCCTCATCCCGGCGGGTACCGGTGCCGGCATGAACCGCGTCCGCGTGGCGGCCACCAGCCGCGATGCCGCCCTGCGCGCGTCCTACCGCCGCCTGCAGGAATCTCTGATCGCCGCCAACACGGCGGAAGAAGAGCATGCTGCCGAACTGGCCCAGGGCCCGGAAGCCGCGATCGGCAACGATCCGCTTGCAGCGGTCGAGGGTGAAACCCATGGTCTGGACGCCGATGCCGGCGATTACCTGATCAAGGGCGACGACCAGTCGGAAGGCGAACAGCCGGAAGGTGGCGACGAGGCGTAAGTCTCCCCGCTACCGCCTGACAGGCAGAATAAAGGCCCCGCCGGAGCGATCCGGCGGGGCCTTTTGCTTTGGGCATGACGGGCCTGCGTCAGGACGGTGCGGCCAAGAGGCGGCTTCGATAGGCGGCTTACCGCGCTCGACGGGCGACATGGCTCGCGGGCGCCTTTCCGGGCATAGCGACCGCACCCCCGCTCTCTCGCAAGGCTGGTTCCGGATGGGCAACCCTGAGTCCAAGATCGTACCTGCCGCGATGGCTTCGGTCATCGCCATGGCTGCGCTCGCAGTCTGGTCCAGCCTTGCGGGATTCAGCGCCTTCGCCTGACGCCCATTCCTGCAGATCGGCATTTCAAGTGACGCCGGCTTCCGATCGCGGAGAGGTAGAGCCGTTTTCGATCCGATTACGCCAGATCCACGGCGCTCGTTTCTGATCCATCGCGTTTTCCGAATCGTCAGGGGCTGTCACGGTGCGCAAGGCGCTGCAACGATCGCTGCTAACTTCCGCTTTTAGCCCGCCTTTAGCCGCGGGCTCTCAACTGCGCCCCTATGGCCTCGTGACTGACCTCATGCGGAAGCCGCCACGCGACTCATGCTGGATTGGCCAAAGCCCGGACTCGGCTTGTCAGCCCGCTCTCTGCCAGAAGGTATAGCCCCGGTGCAGGCCCGTACCGGCCACTGCCGCCATGAGTCCGACGACGAGGGCATCCCAGGCCATCAGCGCCCAGACGAGCGCCTGGGGCTGCCCCAGGACAACCATATGGTCCCAGCGGTGCAGCGGCTGCAGGATGGCCAGCGCGGGGGCGATGTAGATCAGCATCCGCAGCGCCTTGCCCCAGCCGCGCCGATAGGCATCGGCCAGCCCGGCCTCGCGGTCGCCCAGCAATCCGCCGACCATGAGGACGAGGCCCGGCATGCTGGCGATCGTCGCGAGGATCGAGATGGCGAAGGCCGCCGCTGGCATCCGGAAGTCGATCAGGCCCGGCAGCGTGAAGACAACCTGGACCAGAAATCCGGTCACGACCTGCTTCCAGCCGATCCCGGCCAGGCTCAGGCTGCGCAGGCCCGCCTCTCGGTTGGCCCAGAAGCGCGCCGCCAGCAGCATGGCGAAGACCAGTCCCGCGACTTTGACCGAACCCAGCGAGAGTCGCGCCGGGTCCGAGCCCAGGGCGGCGAAGGCATCGCGGCTGGCGAACATGCCGAGGCGGATCTCGACGACATGCTGGGCGAATTCCGGGATGGCGGCGAGCGCGGGGATTACCGGCGCCAGTTTCCACAAGACGAGGCTGTCTCGCAGCGAGGCGAAGAAGCCGCGGGCCTCCGCGCGGAGCCGCGCCATCGGCGCCCCCGCCCCCGCTTCCATCGCCGCAGGCGCTTGCGCCGCCCTCCGCGCGGACGCGCGCAGGGCTTTCGCCTTCGGCGCTCTGTCCGGATTCATTCCGCGGCTTGCGCCTGCGCCTCGTTCGCGGCTTCGATTTCGGCCGCCTTGGCTTCGACCAGCTTGACGATGTGGTCCAGCATGTCTTCGGACTGCACGACGTGGTCGGTCACGCCGGACAAGTAGACCATGTGCTTGCCATTGCCGCCGCCGGTGAGGCCGATATCGGTTTCGCGCGCTTCACCGGGGCCATTGACCACGCAGCCGAGCACCGAGAGCGAGAGCGGCGTCTTGATGTGCTGCAGCCGGTCCTCCAGCGCTTCCACCGTGCGGATTACGTCGAAGCCCTGGCGGGCGCAGGACGGGCAGGACACCACGCGAACGCCGCGCGTGCGCAGGCCGAGCGCCTTGAGCATCTCGAAGCCCACGCGCACTTCCTCTTCCGGCTCGGCCGAAAGCGAGACGCGCAAGGTGTCGCCGATGCCCGACCAGAGCAGCATGCCCATGCCGATCGAGGATTTCACGGTGCCGCCGATGAGGCCGCCCGCTTCGGTGATGCCCAGGTGCAGCGGGCAGTCCACCGCATCCGCCAGGCCCTGGTAAGCCGCGACGGCCAGGAATACGTCGCTGGCCTTCACCGCCACCTTGTATTCGTGGAAATCGTGGTCCTGGAGCAGCTTGATATGGTCGAGCGCGGATTCGACGAGCGCTTCGGGGCAAGGCTCTCCGTACTTTTCCAATAAGTCCTTTTCGAGGCTGCCCGCGTTCACGCCGATGCGGATCGCACAGCCGTTGGCCTTTGCCGCGCGCACGACTTCGGCCACGCGGTCGTCAGAGCCGATATTGCCGGGATTGATGCGCAGGCAGGCAGCGCCGGCGTCGGCGGCCTCAAGCGCACGCTTGTAGTGGAAATGGATGTCCGCGATCAGCGGGACGTTCGCGGCGCGCACGATTTCCTTCATTGCCGCCGTGCTCTCCACGTCGGGACAGGAAACGCGGATGAGGTCCGCCCCGGCTTCCTCGCAGCGACGGATCTGGTCGATCGTCGCCTTGGCGTCGGAAGTCAGAGTGTTGGTCATGGTCTGCACCGTGATCGGGGCATCGCCGCCGACGGGAACATTACCGACCATGATCTGGCGGCTCTTGCGGCGCTCGATATCGCGCCAGGGACGTACGGAAGACATGCGCCCCCCTATAGGCCTTTGCAGTGACGGTTTGAAGCACCATTGCGCAGGGGTCCGCAATCCCCTTTCGGGTGGCCGATCGAGCGGTACCGGAGAGGCGCGTTCACGGCGCCCTTCCGGCGCCGCCGGTCACAGCATTCGGGCGTAGAGGAATTCCTCGTCGCGCTGTTCGCCGACCATGAAATGGATGTCGGCCACTTTGCCGAAGCCGTAGCGGGCATAGAACTTCTGCGCGCCGTCATTGCCGCTCCATACCGAAAGCTGCATTTCCCCGGCGCCATGCTCGCGCCCGATCTCCAGCGCGCGGTCCATCAGCGCAGCACCGATGCCGCGCCCGGTCGTTTCCGGATCGGTGTAGAGTTGCTTGAGTTCCACCACCCGCTCGTGCCGCGCATGTTCGGGCCAGCCGCAGGCCATGACGAGCTTGCAAAAGCCCAGCAGCGCGCCGTCCTCTTCGGCCAGCAGCACGCGCATGGCCGGTTCCGCGATCTCCTTGGCCACTTTCGCCTCGCTGTGCGAATCGGCCAGGAAATCCTCCAGATCCTGGGGCGTGTACATATGGCCGAACTTCGCGACGAAACTGCGGGCGCCGAGTTCGGCCAGGGCCGCGGCATCGGCGGGGTTGGCGGGGCGAAGATTCATGTCAGTTCCCGAGTCATGCACATGGAGAAGGGATCGTGCTCATAGCTGCCGAAAGGCGGGCATTCCGTGAAACCGTGCGCGCGATAGAGCGCATGGGCGGCGTGGAACGGCTCCGGCCGCCCGGTTTCCAGGCTGACGCGGTGATAACCCCGCGTGCGCGCTTCCTCGATCAGGCGCAGGAGAATGGCCTTGCCCACGCCCCGCCCCCGATAGTCCGGCGCCGCGCGCATCGATTTCAGTTCGCCGTGGCCCTCGTCCAGACGCTTGATCGCCCCGCACCCGGCCAGGCGCTCGCCATCCCAGGCCGAAAAGAAAGTGACATCGGGCTGGCGCAGGCGGGCGGCCGGCATGGCGTGGACACTCTCCGGCGGCGACCACTGGTGCATTTCGTCGAGATGGAACTGCAGGAGATCGAGTACGTCACGGCCCGTCAGGTCATCTTCCACGATCGTCAGATGAAGCGTCATTCCTGGCTCCCGGAAAACTTGTCTGCCTTGCGGCGGCCCATGCGCATGCCTGCTTCCAGGCGGGCACGCAACTGGGTGTAGTAGTCTTCCAGGAAGGCCCGCTCGTCGTTCCAGCCGTCGTTGCGGTCGATCTTGCGGGCGATGGTTTCGTAGACGCTTTCGAGCGATTGCGCGCGGTCGTCGCGCAGGACGCGTTCCAGCGCCTGCAGCTCGTATTCGCCGTAGACCGCCAGTTCGGCTTCCTCGAAGCGATAGGTGCGCCGCGCCGGCGCCGCGCCGGCATCGAGGGCCACCTCGTCCTCATGCCTGGCCGCCGGCGTGCGCGCGAGGGACATCGCCGCCTCCAGCTTCTGGCGTGGCCGCTCCAGCACCCAGGTGCCCGCGATCATGTCGCCGGCCCGCAGGGCGTCGCGGTTGAACAAGGGCATGAGCAGGAAGATCGCCAGCCAGCCGGTGGCCGTCAGCCAACCCATGCCGCTTTGCGCCCCCGCCTGCAGGATGAAGACGATCGGCAGGAACAGCTCGATGTCGCGCAGGAGGTTGCGGGCGATCACCATGTCCGCCGTCAGCCGCCCGCCGTCGCGGGCGGCGATGCGGATGCCGGCGATACGCTTGCCCGGCGTGGCGCCGCGCGGTCCCAGTTCGAAGAACAGGAAATAGGCGTTGCGGAACAGGAACATCGCCACCAGCCAGACGATGACGAGGAACTGCAGGGCATGGCCCAGCGCATTCTTCTGTTCGAGATTGCGATCGATCCCGGTCAACCCGCCGGCGATTTCGATGAGCCCCCAGGTCGTGAGGCCCATGAGCACCAGGATCACCAGGAAATCGAGCATCAGCGCGCCCACGCGCGATCCCCGGCTGGCCACCGTCACCGGGACCGAGATGCCTTCCGGCGTCACCAACACGCGGTCGCGCGAGGTGCGCCGGTAGCGGGTCGGCACCACGCTCATGCCGCGCGCACTTTGCCGCGGTTGCCCCGGAAGGCGAAGAAATAGGCGCACCAGGCCGCCAGCATGAAGCCGCCGATAGCGAATCGTCCGAAAGTCTGGTCGACGAGCTGGCGCGCAAAGCCTTCGAGCAGCGCGGCGACAATCAGCATGAGCACGACCCCGGTCATGACCAGCGCCGCGCGCCGCCCGGCTTCCGCCGTCGCCTGAAGCAGCGGCCGGTTGCCGGGAAAGGCGAGCGAGCGGCCGATGTGCAGCCCGGCCGCGCCCGCCAGCATGATGGCGAAGAGTTCCGTCGTACCGTGGACGGCGAGCCATCCGGCGAAATCGGTCAGCAGCCCGGCCCCATGGTAGAGCCAGAGCATCGCCCCCAGCATGGCCATGTTGTGCACCAGCAGCAGGAGCGAGGGGATGCCGAACGCGAAGCCCAGCGCGAAGGCCAGGATCGAGACCTGCGAATTGTTGCTGAACAGCTGGGTGGCGAACAGGCTCATGCCGTTGCGGCCGCTATCGCCGAACAGCGTGTGGCGCAGGGCTTCGCGGGTCGCCCCGGGTACGCGGCCGCCCGCCATGTCGCCGCCGACAAGGGCATGGTACCAGTCCACGTCGTGCGCCACGAGCAGCCAGCCCACCGCGGTTCCGGCCACCATCACCGCCAGCGCCACCAGGATGTCCAGCCAGATCGCCCGCACCGCCGCGCTCCAACCGCCGCCCAGGAAGCCGCGCAGCCAGTCCCACAGCGAACTGCGCGGGCCGTAGACGACGAACCAGGCGCGCTGCACCAGCGCTTCGAGATAAGCCAGCGTCGCGGCATCGAGCGAGGTTTCCCGCGCGATCGACAAGCTGGAGGCCACGGTGCGGTAGAGCCCCGGAAGGGCCAGCAGGTCTTCATCCGACAGGCGGCGGAGGCGGCCCTTCTCCATGCTGGTGACGATCGCTTCCAGCCGCTGCCAGTCGGCCTCGCGCTCGAGGCGGAAGCGGTCGGAGCGCAGCGCCGCGCTCTCGATGGCGGAGACGGAATCGGGAAGCCCGGCATCGGAGCGCCCCGTACCTGAAAGCAGAGTGGCGGCGTTCATCCGATCGCTCCCGATCGCTTGATTTCGAGATAGGCATCGATCAGCCGGGTGCCGATCGTGTGATAAGGCGCTTCCACCACGTCCACGCCCAGCTGCTGCAGCCGCCGGGTGACCAGCGCGCGCTGGCGCAGCAGAGTATCCGCGGAAACCGCCATGGACAGCGTTTCGAGGTCGTCCGGCGCCGCGCCCGAGATCGCCTCCAGCTCGTCGTCGGCCATGGTGACGAACAGCACGACATGGCGCGAGACGAGCCGACCGATCGATTCGATCATGAGCTGGGCGCTGGTGGGGTCGGTGAAGTCGGAGAACACCACGATCAGCGAACGGCGCTGCAGGCGCGCGGCCAGGGTGGCCAGCGCCAGCGTGAAATTCGGCTCTTCGGAGCGATATTCCAGCCCCGCCGCCGCGCGTTGCAGCCGGTGAAAGTCGCGCGATGCGGTGACGAAAGGCGTCGCCACTTCGGGCCGCGCGGCGAAGCCGAACAGCGAGACGCGGTCGCCGCCCTTGAGCGCCACGTAGCTGGTGGCGAGCGCGGCGGAAACCGCGCGGTCGAGCCGGGGCATGCCCTGGATCGGCTCGCACATCGTCTGTCCGCAATCGAAGGCGAAGACGATCTGGTTGTTCCGCTCGGTCTCGTATTCCTTGGCGTAGAGGTGGACGTGCCGCGCCGAGCTTTTCCAGTCGATCCGGCGGCGGTCCATGCCCGGCTCGTATTCGGCCAGCGATTCGAACTGGGTGCCCTCGCCCCGGATGCGGCGGGCGATCAGGCCATATTGCGCATCCTTGAGGAAGGTCTGCAGCGCCGGGGAGCGCACGGCGGCAATGTTCGGCCAGACGCGCACTTCCCGGCCGAGTTCACCGCGGAACTGCCGTGCGCCCAGCCCCATAGGCCCGGTCCAGCGCAGCCAGGTCCGCGCGATCCGGCCGGTGCCGCGGCGCGAGGGGCGGAAGGCGAGCGTGCCGCGCCAGCCTTCCTCGCCCCGGTTCGCCAGAGTGAGGCAGGCCCGTCCCCCGGGGACGAGGCGTGGATCGCATTCCAGGGCGAGTTCGACCCGCGAGGCCCGCGCAGCGGAAAGATCCAGCGCGGCGGTCAGTTCGGCCGGCTCTCCCACTTCGACATCGGCCGGTACCGCGATCCGCAAGTCACCCAGGCGCCCCGCCAGAAGCGCGTCGATCGCGATCAACGCCAGCACCGCCAGCCCGAACACCGGCGCCACGACCCAGGCTTCGGGCCGCGTCGCGCCGATCACCAACGCCACCGGCGCGGCCAGCGCCAGTAGCCCGGCCGCACGCGCGGTGGGCACCATGGGAGCGGAGCGCAGGCTCATCGGATCAGAACCGCAGGATCACCGGGGCGCCTCGGTCTGCTCGACCAGCTGGGCGACCAGCGCCTCCACCTGCTTGCCCTCGATCTCGGCGGCGGGGCTGAGCAGCAGGCGGTGGCGCAGGACCGAGCCGGCGAGCGCCTTGACATCGTCGGGCACCACGTAGTCGCGCCCGTCCAGCGCGGCGCGGGCGCGCGCGGCGCCGGCCAGCAGCACGGCCGCGCGCGGGCTGGCGCCGCTCGCAAGGTCCGGGCTCTCCCGCGTGGCGCGCACCAGGCGGACGATATAGTCGGTCACGCTCTCGGCCAGGGTCACTTGCGAAACCGTGCGGGACGCCGCCTCGATCACCGCGTGATTGGCAATGGCTTCCACCCCGCAGGCGGCCGGGCTGGGCGCGCCGCGATTCTCGCCGAAGCGGGCTACGATGCGCAGCTCTTCCTCGAAGCTGGGGTAATCGACGCTCACCTTGAACAGGAACCGGTCGAGCTGCGCCTCGGGCAGCGGATAGACGCCCTGGCTCTCGATCGGGTTCTGCGTGGCCACCACCATGAACTGCTCCGGCAGGGCGTGGGCGGTGCCATCCAGCGTGACGCGGCGCTCCTGCATGGCTTCCAGCAGCGCGGCCTGGGTCTTGGGCGGCGTGCGGTTGATCTCGTCCGCCAGCAGCAGGTCGCAGAAGATCGGACCATGAGTCAGCGTGAACTGGCTGGTCTGGAAGTTGAACAGGTTCGAGCCCAGGATATCGCCCGGCATAAGGTCCGGCGTGAACTGGATGCGGCCGAAATCCAGGCCCAGGGTCGCGGCGAAGCACTGCGCCAGGAAAGTCTTGGCCGTGCCCGGAGGCCCTTCCAGCAGGACATGGCCGCGCGCCAGCAGGGCGATCAGCAGATGCTCCACCGTCGCGCTCTGGCCGACCACCGCCTTGCCGATCTGCTCGCGAATGCTTCCCGCAAGCGCGGCGACCCCGGCGAGATCGACCGCGAAATCGCCCCGAGCGAAATCGCCTTCGGCATTCGGGGAGTGGGCATCGGTCATCGAGTCAACATCCTTTCGAGCGCGTGAAGATCGCGCGCAGCCTTGACGAGATCGTGCGATTTGCGCGCATGGCGAAGGCGCGCGGAAATCGCGGAAAAGGGTTCGGCATCGGCCCTGCGCGAGGCAAGGGCGCGGTCGATCGCGGCGTCGGCCTGCTCCGGCGGGAGCGTGCGCGGCAGGGCGAGAGCACGGATCAACCGGTCGCGGGCATGGTCGGCGTAAGGTCCGCCGATCAGGTGCAGTCTATGCGAGCGGCGCACCAGTCCCGCAGAATTGGCCACCAGCGCGCGCTTGCCGAAAGCGATGGCCCGCTCTCCCGCCAGCGGCGGCCCGAAGCGCAGGAAAGCGCGCCATCCCAGCACCAGGGCGGCCAGCAGCAGGCAGAGCGTGGCGGCCAGGAATGGCGGGGTGAAAGCCAGGGTCAGCAGATTCTGCGCCCGCCCGAAACCGTTCATGGTGAGGTCGAACGTCACCGTGCCACGAGGCTCGACTTCGCTGGCCGCGACCAGCGCGTCCACCAACTGCGCGGCGCGGCGGTCGGCCATGCCCCAATTGTCGACGAGGTCGGGTTCGAACACCAGGACCAGGGGGTAGAGGTCCTCGTCCTCCGGGTCGCTGCTCATGCCTGTCAGCGCCGCGTCCTCGAGCGCGGGATAGCTGCCGCCGTCATCGATGAAGGCGGCGAGAACGCGCCCGTCCTGCTCCTCCACGACCGGCACCAGCGTATCGCCCTTGCCCGATTGCAGGGCCTTGCGGCTGGGCAGCGCGCCCTCCAGGCCGAAGCCGTGCCAGCGGGCCTTCGCGCCGTTGGCGTCGACCTCGCCCTGCACGACCGTCACGTCATCGAGGAAACCGCGCCATTCGAGCGGCCGCATGCCCTGGAGATTGACCCAGCCGGTCTTGGCCTTTTCCTGCTCGCGCCCAGGCTGCAAGGCCATCCACTTGGGCAGGATCACCAGCGTCGGCCCAATGTAGCGCCGCTTCGAGACGATCTTCTCGATGTCCTCGCCATCGGCCCCGGCAGGTGGAGTGAGCACCAGCAGGCCCGGCTTGTCGAGCGCGCCCACGTTGCGCGCGCGAACCACCGGGTGCCCGCGCTTTTCGATATAGCGCGCCATGGCGGCATAGCCGTTGAGGCCGCGCCCATCCGCGTGAGACTGGCCGTCGTTGGTGGAGCCGAAGCCGGTGCCGGTCCCGATCATCCACAGGAGCGAAAGGAACAGCGCCGATCCGATCAGCACCAGCGCCAGCACCGCCCAGCGTGAGAACGGGTTGGCGCCGACAGGAATACCGGCTTCCGCAGCAGGTCTCGGATCGGCGGGCGCTGTTGCTGCCATCTCGCTCATGCGCGCAGTTCCAGCCGGGCGAAGCGGGCATAAGCCTCCCGCGCGGCGGCCCAGTCGTCGGCGCCCAGTTCGCGCAGCGCGAAGCGGCTGCGCTCCACGCGGGCGGCGATCGTGGCGAACGCCTCGCGGCCACTGTCCGGGAGCGAGGACAATACCGAAATTTCCCGCGCAGTGCTGGCCGGATGCAGCCAGTCCGGCCGCGCCTGCCGGATCTGCCCCACGCTGCGGCGCAGGAGCAAGTGAGTGGCCTCGTCGAACCGGCCTTCCCCGGCAAGACGGTCCGCGTCCTCCAGCAGGGCCAGCGCCTCGGCCTCGGCCGGTACCCAGGCCTCGGGCGCTTCCTCGCGGCTGCGGGCGCGCCAGGCCTCGATGGCCGGGCCTGCCAGGCGCCAGAGGATGAACAGCGCCAGAAGCACCGCCAGCGCGATCAATATGTTGGAGAACACCGGCCAGGACATGCCCAGCAACCTTCCAAGCGGCGCGAAGATCGCCTCCAGCATGCGGCCGAGCGCCTGGAGCCATTCCGGGACCTGCCCCGGAGGATCGGGCTTGAAGGGCGGCAACGGCGCGTACTGGATATCGGCCGCGCCACGCACGGCTTCCCAGTCGCTCGCGGCGTCCCGGGCCGCACCCGCCATCTGACCCCTAGCAGCCATTACCCGCCGATGATTGGCATGGGCCGGGAGCAGGCGCAAGCCGTTGCGATGAAAGGATTGGATAGCGATCGAGGAGGGGTTGCGGCCGCCTGCCCGTCATGGACGGCACGGCGCGCGCCCGGCCAGGACGCGCGCCGTGCCGGACCGAACCAGGATCGCCTATCCGCGCGAGCGTGCCTGCTTGTAGGTGCCGAGCGGACGCACGTACTTGCAATGGAATGCAAGTTCCTGAAGCGCCATGTCGATGCGCGGCTCGCCGGGGGCGCCTTCGATGTCGGCGTAGAAGGTGGTGGCCGCGAAGCTGGCACCGATCTGGTAGCTCTCCAGCTTGGTCATGTTGACGCCATTGGTGGCAAAGCCGCCCAGCGCCTTGTAGAGCGCGGCGGGGATGTTCTTCACCTCGAAGATGAAAGTCGTCACCGCCTTCTCGCCCTTGAGCGCGAAGGGATCGAGCGGCTCACGCGAGAGGACGACGAAGCGCGTGGTGTTGTCCGCCGCGTCCTCGACATTCTCCTCGACGATCTTGAGGCCGTAGAGTTCCGCAGCCAGGTTCGGGGCGATGGCGCAAGCAGCGGTATCGCCCTGCTCGCGCACGAAGGCGGCGGCGCCGGCGGTATCGGCATAGGCCATCGGCACGATGCCCCGCTCGCGCAAGTAGTGGCGCGACTGGCCCAGCGCCTGCGGGTGGCTGTAGGCCCCCGAGAACGGCCCCATGGTGCCGTCCGCATTGGGCAGCGCCATCAGCGCATGCTCGATGCCCATGAAGTGCTCGCCCACGATCGACAGCCCGCTTTCCGGCAGCAGGAAATGGATGTCCGCCACGCGGCCGTGCTGCGAATTCTCGATCGGGATGATGGCCCGGTCGGCCCGGCCGTCCTTCACCGCATCCAGCGCATCCTCGAAGGAAAAGCACGGCAGCGGCAGACAGTCGGGATCGTGTTCCAACGCCGCTCGGTGCGAATTGCATCCGGGGGCGCCCTGGAAGGCCGCCGCGCGCGAGGGATCGGCCGCAGCGGCCTCGTTCATGCGGGCGACCAGGTCGAGAGCGGGTTCGGGATAGGAATGCATAGCGTCCGCGCGATTAAGCCGCAAAGGCGATGTCCGCAATGGCTCTTGCACTAACCTGCTGGCAACTCTAGAGCCTCAACCCAAAGAGGATGAGAAAAAACTCCACCCGTGGGGCAAGGGCAAACAAGAAATGGATGATCGTTTCAACACCATTGCCGGCTGGGCTTTGTTCGCCGGTATCGTCGGTCTTGGTCTGACCACCGTCAGCTCTCATTACTTCCGTGCAGACAAGCCGCATCGTCCCGAGACGATGGGTTACGCCATCGAAGGCGTGGAACAGGAAGGCGAAGCAGGCGCCGAAGCGCCGATCGCCACTCTTCTTGCCAGCGCGGACCCGGCCAAGGGACAAGCCACTTTCGCCAAGTGCCAGTCCTGCCACACGATCAACCAGGGCGGCACCAACGGCATCGGTCCCAATCTCTACGGCGTGGTCGGTGAAGGCATCGGCCAGGGCGTCGGCGGTTTCGCTTTCTCCGACGCGCTCAAGGGCGTTGGCGGCAAGTGGGACTTCGACAAGCTGAACGACTGGCTGAAAAGCCCGAAGGCTTTCGCACCCGGCACCAAGATGACGTTCGCCGGCCTGCCCAAGGGTGAGGATCGCGCCAACGTGATCGCCTACCTCAACGCCCAGGGTTCGAACCTGCCGCTTCCCGCCGCACCTGCGGCAGCGGCAGCAGCAGCACCGGCAGCCGGCGATGCGCCCGCCGCCGCCAGCAGCGAAGCCGCAGCCGCGCCCGCAGCCGCCGCGGCTGCCGAGTAACACCCCATTTCCGGTAGCGGTCCGGCCTGACTCTGTCGGGGCGGACTGCCCGGTCCAGGAATCCGGCCAGGCCGGCAGAAAACGGTCCCGCGGGCGCCACCGAGTCGCCTTGCGGGCCGTTTTCGTCAGGACGTAGAGGCGGCCTCGCCCCCGATCGCGAACCACTTCGCGAGCAGGTGGAATCACCTGATGACCCGGAAAAACGCGGCAAACCAGAAGCCTGGAGCAGTTGATCCGATGCATCCAGATCGGAAACTACTCTAGCCTTCGATCCTGCCCGTCAAACCATCTTCGAAGCGGCGGAGCTGTTCGCGGCCCCACGACCAGTCGCCCAGGCCACTTGCGGCATTAATGTGCCCCAGCGCCCCGGCCTCGACGAAGGACGCGCCCCATTGGCGGGCGCGCGCACGGGAATGGACGAGCGGACCATAGGGATCGTCCGAACTCGCCACGACCACCGCCGGAAACCGCAGGAAAAGCTCGGGCGGATTGCCGAAGCTCGCCGCCTCTTGCGGAAAATCCGGGCCTTGCGGATCCGGCATCGCCACCAGGAACGCGCCTCGCGCCGCCCGGTCGGACCGCGCGCTCCAATGCGCGACGAGCAGGCAGGACAGGCTGTGAGCGACGAGGATCGGCGCCTCGGAAAGCGCGGCCACGGCCGCGTCCAGCGCGGCGATCCACTGATCGAGCTGCGGCGCGTCCCAGCTGTCGGGCGCGAACCGCTGCATCTCCGGCTCGGCGGCTTCCCACCGCGATTGCCAGTGCTCCGGCCCTGAACCGCCAATGCCGGGCAGGACCAGATAGGCGCTCATTCGCCGCTGTCCGCCGGCCCCTTGAACCCCTTGGCGATCACGTACCACTCGGACGAACCCTTGCGGCTGGCCGGCGGCTTGGCGTGCTTCACGCTGGTGAAACGCCGCTTGAGAATGCCGAGCAGTTCGGTGTCCGTGCCGCCCGCGAAGACCTTGGCAACGAAAGTACCGCCGGGCGCGAGGTACTGGATCGCGAAATCGGCCGCCGTTTCGACCAGCCCCATGGTGCGCAAGTGGTCCGTCTGCTTGTGGCCGACGGTATTGGCCGCCATGTCCGAGAGAACGAGGTCCGGCGCGCCTTCCAGGGCCTGTTCCAGCGCCGCGGGGGCCTCGTCGGCCATGAAGTCCATCTCGAAGATGGTCACGCCCTCGATCGGGTCGGTGGGCAGCAGGTCGATGCCCACGACTTTGGCCTTGGGAGCCTTGAGACGCAGCACCTGGCTCCAGCCGCCCGGCGCGATGCCGAGGTCGACCGCGCGGGTCACGTTCTTGAACAGGTCGAATTTCTCGTCGAGTTCCAGCAGCTTGTAGGCGGCGCGGCTACGGTAGCCGTCGGCCTTGGCCTGCTTCACGTAAGGATCGTTGATCTGGCGGGTCAGCCAGCGCGCCGAACTGGTCGTGCGCTTCTTGCCAGTGCGAAGCCGCTCGTTGGGATCGCGTCCGGAACGGCTCATGGCCGGTTCTCCAATAGATGTGATGGCGCGGGGGCTACCGTGGGCCTGCCGCTGGAATGGGATGCGATGAGGCTGCGCAGGATGCCTTCGCGAATGCCGCGATCGGCCACGCCCAGCCGCGCCGCGGGCCAGAGGTCGAGAATCGATTCGAGGATCGCACAGCCGGCCACGACCAGGTCCGCACGCTCGCGCCCGATGCAGTTCACCTCGCGCCGCTCCTCGATCGACATCGAGGAGAGCCGGGAACTGATGTCGCGCATCGATTCGGCCGGAACGATCAATCCGTCCACCATGCGGCGGTCGTATTGCGGCAGTTCGAGGTGGAGGCTGGCCAGCGTCGTCACCGTGCCGCTGGTGCCCAGCAGGCGCAGCGGACCCGTTTCCGCCGCGCTGCCTCGCGCCGGGCCGACGCGCTTGGCAAAAGCAGAAAAGCTTTCCGAGACCAGCCCATGCATGTGGCGATAACGCGCGAGGCGTTCCTCCAGCGTCGTGCCTTCCGGCCCGCAGCTCTCGGTCAGCGAAACGACGCCCCAGGGCACCGATTGCCAGTCGAGGATACGCGGCACCGTGCCGGTGCTCTCGATCAGGACGAGTTCGGTCGATCCGCCGCCGATGTCGAAGATCATCGCCGGGCCGAAGCCTTCCTCCAGCAGCACATGGCAGCCGAGCACGGCCAGCCGCGCTTCCTCGCGCGCGCTGATGATGTCGAGCGCGATGCCGGTTTCCTCGCGCACGCGCTCGATGAATTCCGGGCCGTTCTCCGCGCGGCGGCAGGCCTCCGTCGCCACCGAGCGGGCGAGATAGACATTGCGGCGCATCAGCTTTTCGGCGCAGACCCGCAGTGCGGCCAGCGTCCGGTCCATCGCCGCCTCGGACAGACGGCCGGACTGCGCCAGGCCTTCTCCCAGCCGCACGACGCGGCTGAACGCATCGATCACCGTGAAATTCTCGCCCGATGGCCGGGCGATCAGGAGACGGCAATTGTTGGTGCCGAGGTCGATGGCGGCATAGGACTGCCGATAGGACGGGCGCGACGACGGCCCGTTCGCGCCCGGAAGCACGGGCGTGAAGCCGGCAGGCACGAAGCTGGCGGCCGGGAAGCCCGGTGCAACGGTCTTCGCTTCTGCCGGCACCGTCTTGGCGGCAACGGCTTCGCCCTGGGCGCGCGGTTTCTTGGAGGAACGCGCTGCGCCCTTGCGGGAGCCGCGCTTCCGGGCAGCCGCCCGGCGCGATTCCGGCTGGCGGGGCGACGCCTGCGAGCCGGATGTCTTCTCTTCGCGCGGCGCTCCGCCTGCCTCGGCGGCGCCGCCCGGAGGGCGCGCCTTCGCCTTGGCCGTGTCGGGTCCGGACGAGCGTGACTTGCCCTTCCTCGCCTTGCGCCGCCTTCCAGTGCGGCCCGACACATCGACTCTTGCTGCCGGCGGATCTTGCTCCGCCATGATATGTAATCTCGTTCGAATAAATCTTACCGCCGTGCGCGGCGGATACCTGGGGCGATGCTAACGCCCCCCGGGCCAAGGGGCAACCCTGACTGCAAAAAGGGTGCTTGACGCGAATCAGAAGCCCTACTAGAGGGGCGCCTCCCGATGCCCCGTCGTCTAATGGTAAGACTACGGATTCTGATTCCGTCTATCGAGGTTCGAATCCTCGCGGGGCATCCAATTCTCCCTAAATCGCTGAAATCCGCTTCTTCTTAGGGAAGCGCGTCTGGCATCGCCGGACGCTTTCGCATGCCCTGGCGGCATGCGAATCGTGCCCAATCCCGGCGGTTTTCCGGTTCATGTCTGGAGTTGGCGCCCGCCCGGAAAGAGGGGCGGCCCTTCGCGGGGAAGAGCCGCCCGAAGTCGGGGAGAAGCGGTTGCCACCGCCGGCAAGGTTCGACTTGGCGGTGTACGACCGGCACGGCCCATCTGCCAGCCCCCGCTCCGCACTGCATTGATCGTGGTCAATAGACCGATTCGCGCCTGCCCCGGCCTTCAATTGTTCGCCGATTCGCCGTCCTGCCGAAAATGGATGATCCGCATTTCAGGCCCACACCGATCCTGCGTGAACGCCGCCGTGGCCGCTGCGCCCATGTCACGCTGATGGATTCGCACGGCAGGCCGATCGACGTGATCGTGCGCAATGTCTCGTCACGAGGGTTGAGCGCGGCGGCGGCAGGCCAGCCGCCTGCCTGCAACGAAGTCGTGCGCGCGGCGATGGACGATGGCCGCGAACTGTGGGGCCTCGTGCGCTGGGTGGACGGCAATCTCTTCGGCGTGGAATTCGACATTCGCCCCTGAGGGAGCAAGGCGCCGTCAGACCGCCGAACTGAACCGTCGCAGCGAATCCTTGCGATAGGGATCGAAGCGCGCCGCGATCGAGCGGGCATAGGGCAGGCCCTGGGGCAGGATCACCAGATCCTCTCCGTCGCTGTCACAGAGCCCGGCATCGAAATAGGGCAGCAGCAGCGGCCAGGCCTTGCATTGCAGGTCGCGCGGGATCGGCGCCCTGCCCCGGCACAGCAGCGCCTCGATCACCGCGCCGCGCCGCCGGTCCTCACCCCTGCGGCGAATCCCGCGGTTGGCAGCGATGCGGTCCTGCGAGAGCATCATGCGATAGCGCCCGGTGTTCTTCTCGTTCTGGACCAGCAGCTCGGGAAAGCCGCTGATCGACGAAGCGCCCAGACCCAGCAACACCGGCGCCTTGTCCTCGGTGAAGCCCTGGAAGTTGCGGCGCAGGCTTCCCGATAGCGCCGCCTGCGCCAGCGCGTCTCCGGGCCGGGCGAAGTGATCGAAACCGATGGGCACATAACCGGCCTCGACCAGAACCGCATGGCCGCGCGCGGCCATGGCGAATCGCTGCTCCGCATCGGGCAGGGCATGGGCATCGATCTTGCGCTGGCGCGCGATCAGGTGCGGCACATGGGCATAGCCGAACAGCGCGATCCGGTCGGCCCCCAGCGCGGCGGTTCGCGCCAGTGAGTCTTCCAGATCGGCCATGGTCTGCCCGGGAAGCCCGTACATCAGGTCGAAGTTGAGCGAATCGATGCCTGCCGCGCGCAGCATCGCGGTCGTTTCCTCGATCATCCACGCCGGCTGGACCCGGCCTATGGCCTGCTGAAGGCCCGGCGCGAACGTCTGCACCCCCAGGCTGGCGCGCGTGATCCCCACCGCGCCGATCACGGCCGCCCATTCTCGGCCCATCGTGCGCGGGTCCAGCTCGATCGACAGGACCGGGCGCGATGCGGGGAACTGCAGCGTCAGCGCGTCCACCAACCGCACGAAGTCGACCGGGGGAATTCCGTTGGGACTGCCGCCACCAAAGGCGATGCGCGTGACCCGGGCGCCTTGGGGCAGGCGTTCGGCGACAAGGCCGATCTCGCGGTGGAGGGCATCGAGATAGCCGGAGACGCGATCGGTGCGGTTGGCGACGCTGGTGTTGCAGCCGCAGTACCAGCAGATCTTCTGGCAGAACGGGATATGGACATAGAGCGAGACCTCGCCGGTCACCGCCTCCAGCGCCTGCACGAAAGCCTCGGCACCGACGGTCTGGTCGAATTCGGCGGCGGTGGGGAAGCTGGTGTAGCGCGGCACGGGCACCGCAAGCAGTTCGGGGTGATAGGTCCACATGCGCAGACCCATCGCGCCTGGAGGCGGCCGCGTCATTGCGCTCGATCAACGGGCGGGAAACCGGCTCGATCTGCCGATTTTTGCGCGCGATCAATGTCCCCGCCGCGCGGGAGGACCAAAGCGGCCCTGCTGCCGCTCAAGAGGGGGACCCGCACGGTGCGGCCCCGGCGGCGCAGGAAAGACCCAAGATGCGCAAGATGACCATGCTCGCGGCCACTGCCCTGACGGCCGCCGCCGCCACCGCGATCGTCACCCCGGCCCAGGCCGGAAGCCCGGATGGCAAGTGGCAGGTCAAGGTTCTGGGCACTGCCGTGCTGCCCGACGGCCAGATCGACAAGATCAGGTCGATCGACACCGACACCGCGCTGGGCGGCACGCTCGCCGGGCTCGAAACCGTGGGCACCAAGGCGAACGACAACGTGGTGCCCACGCTGGCGGTGGAATATTTCTTCAGCAACGCCTTCTCGGTAGAGACGATCTGCTGCTTCACCCAGCACCACGTCAGCGGCACCGGCGACGTGGCGGGCGCCAGCCTGGTCGATCACGTTCTCATCCTGCCGGCCACGGTGACCGCCAAGGCGCATCTCGACACCGGAACGCCCTTCAAGCCCTATGTGGGCGCCGGCCCGGCCTGGTTCTTCGTGTTCGACGAGAAGCCGGGCGATACGGCGCGCGCGCTGGGCGTGGACAAAGTGAAGATGTCTAACAAGGTGGGCTTCGCGCTGCAGGGCGGCGTGGACATCGCCATCAACGACAAGGGGCTGGGCCTCTCGCTCGATGCCAAGAAGTACTGGGTGAAGCCCACCGCCTCGTTCTACGAGGATGGCGTGCTGGCGCTGAAGACGCGCCACGATCTCGATCCCTGGGTCCTGAGCGCAGGCGTGTCCTACCGCTTCTGAGAGACGGTCCGGTTCCGGCAGGCACTTCGGCCATAGCCGAATGCCCGCCGTCCCCGCGAAAGCCGGGGCGGCGGGCTCGCCTACATTACCGCCAGGAGATCGCGATCAAGGCCTGATCCGGGGGATCGAGGCCCCTTCAGCCCGCTTCGGCGGTCAGCGCCTCGTGGTCCAGGAGGATCACGTCGCGGCGCGAAGGCAGGTCGATCAGCCGCTCGTTCTTGAAGCGGGTGAACTGGCGGCTCACCGTCTCGATGGTGAGGCCCAGCACGTCGGCGATCTGCTGGCGCGAGAACGGCAGGGTGATGCGGCGCGGGCCGGCATCCTCGAAATTCCAGGCGCAGCCGGGGGGTTGCAACCGCTCGGCCATTTCCAGCAGGAAGCTCGCCAGCTTTTCCGAGGCCGACTTGCGGCCGAGCAGCAGCATCCAGCGGCGCGTGCGGTCCAGTTCGCCCAGCGTCCGCTCCAGCAGCTTGTGTTCCAGCGCCGGATGCTCGCGGGCGAAAGCGTCGAAATCGCGGCGGGAGAAGACGCAGACCGTCGCTTCCGTCAGGGCGGTGGCGCCGTGGCCGGTGGTGCCGCCGAAGGGACGCCCGATGAAGTCCGAAGGATAGACCACGCCGACGATCTGCTCGCGCCCGTCCTCGGTATTGGTCGAAAGCTTCAGCACGCCGTCGATCACGTTGGCCACGAGAACCGAGTCCTCGCCTTCCCAGATCAGCGATTCGCCGGGCTGGATCGTGCGGGTACGCCCGATGGCGTTGAGCGCTTCCAGCTCTTTCGCATCGAGGGATGAACAGATCGCCCGGTTCCGAACGACGCACAGGTCACAGTTGGACATGTGCCCGCGATAACAGTCGCTTCGCCATGTCTCAAGTGCAGGGCAGGCCGACTTGCGTCAGCTTACGCAACCGCCGCTTCCAGCAGGCGCATCGTCCCGGCATCGGCGTCGATCTCCACCGGCAGGCCCACCGGCACGCTGAGCTGCGAGGCGATATGGCCGATCTGGAGCCCCTGGAACGCGGGAACCCTGAGGCCGGAAAACTGCCGGTCGAGCACTTCGTAGATCGTGAAGTTCGAATAGCCGCCGTCGGGGTTCTGGCAGCCGGTGCATTGGCCGAAGACGACCCCGGCCACCCGGTCGAAGATTCCCGCCAGTGCCAGCTGGGTGAGCATGCGGTCGATGCGGTATTCGGATTCGTTGGTGTCCTCGATGAACAGCACGGCCCCCGTGAAGTCCGGCAGGTAGGGCGTGCCCACCAGGGCGGAAAGCACGCTGAGATTACCGCCGAGCAGCCGGCCGCGCGCCTTGCCGCCGCGGAACGTGCGCAAGTCCTTGCCCCGGCCCGAAAGATTGACGCCAGCCCCCTCGGGCACTTGCCAAGTCGGCGTCGCGCCTTCGAAAGCCAGCGCATGGAACGAGGCCCAGGCCGCCGGCGGCCACGAGGCGGAAGCATTCGGCCCGTGGATGCTGGCCACGCCCGTCCGCGCCGCGAAAGCCAGGTGGAGCGCGGTATTGTCGCTGAAGCCCACGAAGAGCTTCGGGTTCGCCGCGATCCTGTCGAAATCGAGCAAGGGCAGGATGCGTGCGCAGCCCCAGCCGCCACGCACGGCCATGATGGCGCGGACCTTGTCGTCGGCGAACATGGCCATGAGATCGTCTGCCCGCGTCCGGTCGGAGCCGGCCAGGTAGCCTTCGCGCTGGAGCATGTGCAGCGCCGGCCTTGGCTCCAGGCCCATGGCGCGCACGGTGGCCATGATCTGGTCCAGTCCGAAGCGATCCCCCACGAAGCCCGCCGGCGCGACCAGACCCAGCACGTCGCCTTCCTTCAGGCGCGGGGGCTTCACCAGCTTGCGCGCGGGGCTGCGGACCTCGGCCGAGAGAGCGGGGAGCACCGGCAGCACGGAGCCTGCGGCCACGGCGCCGAAACCGGCCATCGCGGCGCGGCGTGTCATGGTCATGTTCGACATGTCGTGCAGCCTAGAGCGTTTTCCCATCAGGGGGAATCACCTGATGACCCGGAAAACGCGGCCATCCGTGAAACTGGTACATCGGGCCTGCGTGCAACCGTATGCCGTGCTTGCGCGCAAGCGTATCATAATTAAATCCTTATCCCTCGACGCCGCGCCTCCCAGCGGCCATGGAATGCAGATGACCGAACAAGAAGACAAGAAAGTCACCAACCGCCGGTTCTACAAGGCCGAGCAGGAAGCCAACTTCGCAGACGCGCAGGAAGGCACGATCCAGACGCAGAACCCGGCCTATCGCCTGGCCTTCCAGGACACCGAGTTCCTGCTGCGCGACGAACTGCGCCCCGTCCGTTTCCAGCTTGAGCTTCTCAAGACCGAGATGCTGCTGGAAGAAGCCAATATCGGCTCGACCATGGTGATGTACGGCTCCGCCCGCATCCCCGCGCCCGAGAATGCTGAAAGCGTCCTGGCCCAGGCCAAGACCGACGAAGAGAAGAAAGTCGCCGAGCGGCTCGTCGCCAAGGCGAAGTATTACGAGGAAGCCAAGACCCTCGCCAAGCTGGCCAGCCAGTGCTCGGTGGTGGAAAAGGGCATGCGCCAGTTCGTCGTCTGCTCGGGCGGCGGCCCGTCGATCATGGAAGCCGCCAATCGCGGCGCTTCGGAAGTCGGCGCGGAATCGCTGGGCCTCAACATCGTGCTGCCCCATGAGCAGGCGCCCAACCCTTACGTGACGCCGCGGCTCTCGTTCCAGTTCCACTACTTTGCGCTGCGCAAGATGCACTTCCTGCTGCGCGCACGCGCCGTGGCCGTGTTCCCGGGCGGTTTCGGTACCTTCGACGAATTCTTCGAACTGCTTACCCTGATCCAGACCGGCAAGATGAAGCCGATCCCGATCCTGCTCTACGGCAAGGAATTCTGGGAACGCGTCGTCAATTTCGAGGCCCTGGCCGACGAAGGCGTCATCAACCGGCAGGACCTCAAGCTGTTCCACTGGTGCGAAACCGGCGAGGAAGGCTGGAAGGTCGTGCAGAAGTTCTACGATCTCGACTGCTGCTGAGGTAAGGGCGGCGGCCGCCGGGCCGCCCCTTTTCCGGACGCACACGCTTTGGCCGGCCGAGTTCTTCGGCTCTCTCGCGTTTCTGCGGCCGGCCCTGCCCGGGCTGTCCGCTGCCTAGCCGCGAACGTGATGTCCCAGCGGGCCATGTCCCGCGCCGAAGCCCGGCGCATTGAGCAGCGCCGCGCGCACATAGTCGCGCGCGCTGACGATCGCCGCTTCCAGGCCGGCGCCCTGCCCCATGAACGTGGCGATGGCGCTGGAGAACGTGCAGCCGGTGCCGTGGGTATGGCGCGTCTCGATGCGCGGTGCGGTCCACGACATCGGCGATTCGCCGGGCCGCAGCAGCCTGTCTTCCACGATCGGACCCTCCGCATCGCCGCCCTTGGCGATATAGGCCACTCCGCGCGCCGCCATGGCGCGGTCCCCGCCTAGCGCCTCCAGTTCGGGGACGTTCGGCGTGGTCAGCGTGGCGAGGGTCATCAGCCGTTCGAAAGCGGCAATGGTGGCCGCATCCGCCAGGACCGAGCCGCTGGTGGAGATCATCACCGGATCGAACACCACCGGCACGCCCAGCCGCTCCAGCCGTTCCGCCACGACATGGGCGATCTCGGGACTGCCGAGCATGCCGATCTTCACCGCGTCCACGCCGATGTCGCTTACGCAGGCGTCGATCTGCGCCGCCACCATTTCCGGCAAGAGCGCCGCCACATGCGTAACTCCGCACGTGTTCTGCGCAGTGATCGCGGTGATCGCGGTCATGGCATAGCCGCCGAGCATCGTGATGGTCTTGATATCGGCCTGGATACCGGCACCGCCCGAACTGTCGGAACCGGCGATGGAAAGGATGCGGGGCGGTGTGGTCATGACGGGCTGATGGCACCCGAGGTGTCGTTCGGCAAGCATGCGCCGGATGGCATCGCGCAAAGCCGCCGATGCGCGAAGACGTCGCGCAGCCGGCTAAGCCGCCCTGCCCGCTTCGCGCCCTTGCGGGAGCCGATCAGCCCTTGAACCTGCGCTCCTTCGACGGGGGCGCGGAATCGAAATGCCGCTTGGCCCGCGTCGGCCGGTCGAGCAGTTCGCCGCTGCAATTGGGGCAAAGCTCGTCGAGGTCGTCCGCGCATTCGGCGCAGTAGGTGCATTCGAAGCTGCAGATGAACGCGCCGGGGGCATCGGCCGGAAGGTCGGTACCGCAGCGTTCGCAGTCGGGGCGCATTTCCAGGGCCATCAGGCTGCCGCCTCTTCCACGGCCGCGCAGATCGAGGCCACGGCGGCCTCCACCTGCCCGGCATCGTCGCCTTCCGCCATGACGCGGATCAGGGGCTCGGTGCCCGAGGCACGGATGACGAGGCGGCCGCTGCCGTTGAGCGAAGCCTCCGCCTCGGCAATGGCAGTCTTCACGCTGGCGGCCTCCAGCGGCTGCCCGCCCGAGAAGCGGACGTTGCGCAGCAGCTGCGGGACCGGGTCGAAAAGGTGGAGCAGTTCGCTCGCCCGCTTGCCGGACTGGACCAGCGCCGCCAGCACCTGCAGCGCCGCCACGGTGCCGTCCCCGGTGGTCGCATGGTCAAGCAGGATCATGTGGCCCGATTGCTCGCCGCCCACGTTGAACCCGCCCGCGCGCATGCGTTCGAGGACGTGGCGGTCACCCACCTTGGTGCGTTCGAGCGTGAGGCCCTGCCCCTGCAGATAGCGTTCGAGGCCCAGGTTCGACATGACCGTCGCCACCACGCCGCCGCCGCGCAGGGCGCCGCGCGCGGCCAGCTGGGTGCCGATCAGCGCCATGATCTGGTCGCCGTCCACGGTCTTGCCCTTTTCGTCCACGACCAGCAGCCGGTCCGCATCGCCGTCAAGCGCGATGCCGATATCCGCCCCGGTCGTGACCACGGTTTCCTGAAGCAGGTCGACGTGCGTGGAGCCGCACTTGTCGTTGATATTGCGGCCGTTGGGCGTGACGCCCACCGCCACGACTTCGGCACCGAGTTCCCACAGGGCCGAGGGCGCGACCTGGTAGGCAGCGCCATTGGCGCAATCGACCGCGATCTTGAGCCCGTCCAGGCGAATGTCATGGGGCAGCGAGCGCTTGACGGCGTGGATGTAGCGCCCGCGGGCATCGTCGATGCGGCGGGCGCGGCCGATGTCCTCGGACGGGGCGAGCGCCAGATCCTGGGCCAGCATGGCCTCGATCGCCAGTTCGTCCTCGTCGGAGAGCTTGAAGCCGTCGGGGCCGAACAGCTTGATGCCGTTGTCCTCGTATGGGTTGTGGCTGGCCGAGATCATCACGCCCACGTCGGCGCGCAGCTCGCGGGTCAGCAGGGCGACGGCCGGGGTCGGCATCGGCCCCAGCAGCACCACGTCCATGCCCACGCTGGTGAAGCCGGCGACAAGCGCGTTCTCCAGCATATAGCCCGAGAGGCGGGTATCCTTGCCGATCACCACGCGGTGCCGGTGCTTGCCGCGCAGGAAGCGGGTGCCGGCCGCCTGGCCGACCTTCATGGCGATGGCCGCCGTCATCGCGCCCTGGTTGGTGCGGCCGCGGATACCGTCGGTGCCGAAGAATTGTCTGCTCATGACCTGCCCCTTGGAGACTGTCTCGTGAATACCGGATGACGTCCGCAGCCCGCTCGCGCGGCTCCCTCGCCCATCCTCTAGCCGCAGCGCCGCCAAATTGCCAAGAGCGGCGGCACCGCTTATGAGCAAGGCCGACCCCGCAGGCCCCCGCGCGGCCATATCTCCCAGGAGCCCGATGAGCACCCCAAGTCCCGCAAAACCCGGAAATTCCTCGCGCATTCCGGATATTCGCGTTCCTGGAAAGCTGACCCTGGCCGGACTCGTCGCGGGGCTGGTGCTGGGCCTCGTGCTGGCGGGCGATCCGCGCGCCATTCCGGTGCTGAAAGTGGCCGGACCGATCGGCTCGCTATGGCTGCAGGGGCTGCAGATGACGATCCTGCCGCTGGTCGCGGGCCTGCTGTTCAGCGGCATCGTCGAGACCATCGCCGTCGCCCAGGCCGGCGCCATGGCGCGGCGCACGCTGGGGATCATCATCGGCTTCCTGGCCTTCAGCGCCGCGCTGGGCGCGGTGGCCATGCCCCTGCTGCTGGACCTGTTCCCCGTCCCTCCCGGGGTGCGCTTCACTCACGGCGAGGAACCTGCCGCAGTGCCCGGCATCGCCGACTTCCTCTCCTCGCTCATGCCCGAGAACGTCATCTCCGCCGCCGCCGCCAATGCGATGCTGCCGGTGATCGTCTTCGTCGCCCTGTTCGCCGTCGCCTCGACCCGGCTTGCGGACGAGCCGCGACGCGCGCTCGCCGTGCTGTTCGAAGGGGTTGCCGGCGCGATGATGGTGGTGATCGGCTGGGTGCTGGCGCTCGCGCCGATCGGCGTCTTCGCGCTCGGCTTCGGCCTGGGCGTGCGCAGCGGCGGGGCCGCGCTGGGCGCGCTCGCCCATTACATCGTGCTGGTCACGGCGGTCGGAACCGTCGTCATGGTGGCCGGATACCTGATCGCCGCTTTCGCCGGGCGGCGCCGCCTTTCCGCTTTCGCCGCGGCCGTGCTGCCCGCGCAAGTCGTGGCCATTTCCACCCAGTCCTCCATCGCCACACTGCCCGCCATGCTCGCCTCCAGCCGCCGCCTCGGCGTTTCGGGCACGACCGCGGAGTTCGTCCTGCCGCTGGCCGTCACGCTGTTCCGCGCGACGGGTCCGGCGATGAACATGGCCGTGGCCGTCTACGCCGCACGGCTCGCCGGCATGGAGCTGACCACCGGCGCGCTCGTGGCGGGTGCCCTGGTGGCCTTCGCCACCACGTTCGGCGCCGTCTCGCTGCCCGGCACGATCAGCTTCGTATCCTCTATCGGGCCGATCGCGGCGGCCATGGGCACGCCGCTCTGGCCGCTCGGGGTGCTGGTGGCCGTGGAAGTGCTGCCGGACCTCATGCGCACCGTGGGCAACGTGACGATGGATGTGGCCCTGACCACCGCCGTGGGCCGCGGCGTGGAGGGCGAAGAAGCCGAAACCCCGGTCGAGACCCTGCACTGACCATAGCTGCGCCGGCGGAACCGCGCCGGCCCTGAGGCGCTCCTGATCCGACAGGAAAGGAGCCCTGCATGACTCACTGGCGCGAAGTCCCGCCGTCCCACGCCCGGCAATTCCTCGAACCCGGGCCGGTCGTCCTGCTGGCGACGCACGATGCCGGCGCGTCTGCGGACAACGTGATGGCCATGGGCTGGCACCAGGTACTGGAATTCACGCCTGCGCTGATTTCCTGCCTCGTTTCGCGCGGAAACCACAGCCATGCGCTGCTGCGACGGAGCGGCGAGTGCACCATCAACGTGCCCACCGCCGACTTGCTCGACATGGTCGTGCGGATCGGCAATTGCAGCGGCGCGGACTGCGACAAGTTCGCCGATCTCGGCATCGAGCGCGAACCGGCCGCCCATGTCGCCGCCCCCCTCCTTCCGCAATGCCACGCCCAGCTCGAATGCCGTCTCCATGACGACGCCATGGTGGGCCAGTACGACCTGTTCATCCTCGAAGTCCTGCGCATCCGCACCGCAACCAGCCCGAAGGCACCGCAATTCGTCCACTACCTGGGTGACGGGCAGTTCATGCTGTCCGGCAAGCGGGTGTCGCGAAAAAGGCTGTTCCAGCCGGAAATGCTGGGCATCTGATGCGGACAGGGCCGTGCCTGGCACTCGCCGCCGCGCTCGTCTTCGTGAGCGGTTCCTCCGCTTTCGCGGACCAGCGCGCCGCCGTCTACACTTGCGACTTCGCGCGCTACGGTCAGGTCGTCATCGACACCCGGCCCGGGGGTCCGGCCATCACGGTGGGGGGCAAGACTTATGCCGCCCAGGCCGGCGCCTACTTTTTCCAGACCGAAGACGGGAAAGTCGCCTTCTTCAAACCGGGTATGAAAGCGTGGTCCTACGCCGATGCGCGCGTCGATCCCGACCTGAAGGCCGCCGAGGCCAGCCGGTGCCGTCGCGGAACGGGGAAGCGCTGAGTAAGGGAGGCGCGCCCGCGCCGGGCGGCATCGGAGGGCTCAGGCCTCCAGCTCGATGTCCCAATAGAGCCAGTCCCGCCACGTTTCGTGGAGGTAGTTCGGCGGGAAAGCCCGGCCGCGCTCCTGGAGCTGCCAGCTCGTCGGCCGGATCGGGGCCACCAGCGGCGGCATGTTCGCCTGCTTGGGAGTACGGCCGCCCTTCTTGAGGTTGCAGGGCGCGCAGGCGGTGAGGATGTTTTCCCAGCTGGTCCTTCCGCCCAGACGGCGCGGGACGACGTGATCGAACGTCAGTTGCTGGGGAGAGCCGCAATATTGGCAGCTGAAGCGGTCGCGAAGGAAAAGATTGAAGCGGGTGAAGGCGGGGAATTCGGAAGGCCTGACATATTGCCTCAGGGCGATCACCGAGGGGATCTGCATCGACCAGCTGGGACTGTGCACCACCCGGTCGTAGCTGGAAATGATGTCCACCCTTTCCAGAACGATCGCCTTGATCGCGGTCTGCCAGGGCCAGAGACTCAAGGGGTAGTAGGAAAGCGGCGTGTAATCCGCATTGAGCACTAAGGCAGGACAGTCGGAAAGACTTCGGGAGGGGTCATCCTCCGCGCTGCGGAACCGGGCCGCGCGCTCGATCAGCTCCGACTTGAGCATGGCCTCCTGTCGCAGGCCCTGATTGCGGTTTCATGGCAACGCATGAGTTTCTTTGCAGCATTTACGCGAGTCGCCGTCAAGCCGGGACCGGGTTCGCGCCATACAACAATCCACAGGTTCGCCACAAGCATTCCACAGGATGTCCTCAGGCTGCCAACGCCCGGCGCACAGGTTATGCCAGGCTTATCCACACGCCTGGGTGTGCGTGAAGTCCTGCCGCTTTCGGCCCTACTTTTCGTCATTGCGAGCGCAGCGAAGCAATCCAGAGCCGCCCCGAACCGCCCCGAACCGCCCTGGATTGCTTCGCTGCGCTCGCAATGACGAAGGGGGGGGGGGGGGAGGGGGGGCGGTCGAGGCAAAGGCAGGGCAAGGCCAGGGGACACCGGCAGAGGCGAAGGCACAGCCAGAACCCCGCCGGAAGCGCGAAACGGAAACGCCTATCGCCACTTGCCCTTGCGGCACGCCGCAGCGCGGCTAGGAGCAGGAGCGATGATCCGCACCCGCTTCGCCCCCAGCCCCAACGGCCCGCTGCACCTCGGCCATGCTTATGCGGCCATGATGGCGCATGACCTTGCCCGCACGCGGGGCGGCGCGTTCCTGCTGCGGATCGAGGATATCGACGGAGAGCGCAGCCGCCCGGAATTCGTGGAGGAATTCTTCCGCGACCTCGAATGGCTCGGCCTGGACTGGGATGAAGACGTCCGCTTCCAGTCCCGCCGCCTGGACAGTTATGCCGAGGCGGGAGAGCGCCTGAAGGCGTCGGGCCTGCTCTATCCCTGCCGCTGCACCCGCGCCGAGATCGCCGCCGCAGCCACCGCAATGGGACCGGACGGCCCGGTCTATCCAGGCACCTGCCGCCACCAGGAGATCGACCCCGAAGGCGCGGCTTGGCGGCTCGACGTCGCAGGCGCGCTGGACCTGACCGGCCCGCTCGAATGGACCGACGAGGGGGCCGGTACCCTGCGTGCCGCGCCCGAAATCTTCGGTGACGTGGTGCTGCTGCGCAAGGACCTGCCCGCCAGCTATCACCTGGCCGCCACGCTGGACGACGCGGCCGACGGCATTTCCCTCGTCACCCGCGGGATGGACCTGTTTCCGGCGAGCCATGTCCACCGGCTGCTGCAGGCGCTGCTCGGCCTGCCGGTGCCGTTGTGGCATCATCATGCCCTGCTGGTGGAGCCGGACGGGCGCAAACTCGCCAAGCGGCGCGGCGCGCCCTCGCTGGGTGACCGGCGGCGCGCGGGAGAGGACGGCAAGGCCATCGCCGAGGCGCTTCGGCAGCACCGCTTCCCTGCTGGCATTTCGCTTTCGGCGGGCCTACACCAAAGCCCATGAGCACCATTCTCATCCCCATCATCATCCTGCTGATGATCATGGTCGTCGTCAGCCTCGTGCGCGGTATCGTGGCCTTCATGCAGGGCGCGAAGGAAGATCTGAACCGGGATCCCGCCTCCACGGAGCCCACGGCGAACCAGCTCCTCCAGAACAAGATGATGTTCAACCGCATCAAGTATCAGGCCGCGGCGGTGATCGTCTGCGCGATCCTGCTGGCCATGGCGCGCTAGGGCTTTCGCCGCCAAAATCCGCCTTGGGCGGATTTTCAAAGGATTCCACCTTGGTCCGTCTCAACAAGATCTACACCCGCACCGGTGACGACGGCACGACCGGCCTGGTCGACGGCTCCCGCCTGCCCAAGAATGCGGCACGCATGGAAGCGATCGGCGCGGTGGACGAGGCGAACTGCGCCATCGGCCTCGCCGTCTGCGCGCTCACGGAAACGCCGCACGGTTCCGTGCTCACCCGCATCCAGAACGACCTGTTCGACCTTGGCGCGGATCTCGCGACGCCGAAGGCCCCTGGTGACGAGGATTTCACGCCCGGCGAAATGACCCTGCGCGTGGTCCCCTCGCAAGTGACATGGCTGGAAACGGAGATCGACGCGATCAACGCCCATCTTCAGCCGCTGCGCAGCTTCATCCTGCCCGGCGGCAGCGAGGCCGCCGCGCGTGTCCACATCGCCCGTGCCTCCGCCCGCAAGGCAGAGCGCGCCGCCGTCGCCATGGCCGCCGAAACGCCCACCAATCCGGCGGCGCTCGGCTATCTCAACCGGCTCAGCGACTATCTCTTCGTCCTCGCCCGGGCGGTGAATGGCAATGGGACCGACGACGTGCTTTGGGTACCCGGCCAGAATCGCTAGGTTCCCTCGCCGAGCGCCGATGATAATCCTTCCGGCGCAAAGGGATCACCAGAGGAGTTTGGCAGTGCGGAAAGTCGGAATCATCGGCGCGGGCATCATGGGTTCGGGCATCGCCCAGACCGTGGCGAGCAAGGGCATGGACGTGGTCCTGTCCGACATCTCGATCGACATCGCCGAGAAGGGCAAGGCCGGCATCGCCAAGGGCCTGGCCCGGCTGGTGGCGAAGGAAAAGATCGCCCAGGCCGACGTGGACGCGCTGCTGCCCCGCATCACCACGGCCGGAGACTACTCGGGAATGGGCGACTGCGACCTCATCATCGAGGCCGCGACCGAGCGCGAGGATATCAAGCTGAAGATCTTCGCCGCCGTGGGCGAAGTGCTGGGCGCGAACGCAATCCTGGCCTCCAACACCAGTTCGATCCCGATCACCCGCATGGCCGCCAGTTCGCCCGATCCGGCGCGCTTCTGCGGGCTGCATTTCTTCAACCCCGTGCCGGTCATGGGCCTGGTGGAAGTGATCCCCGGCCTCGCCACTTCCGAGGAAACGACCGCGCGGATGAAAGCCTTCGGTGAGGCCCTGGGCAAGACCGTGGTGCTGGCGGGCGATGCCCCCGGCTTCGTGGTCAACCGCATCCTCTGCCCGCTGCTCAATGAAGCGATCTTCGTGCTGGGCGAGGGGCTGGCCTCGGTAGAGGATATCGACGCCGGCATGCGGCTGGGCGCGAACCATCCGATGGGCCCGCTGACGCTTGCCGACTTCGTCGGCCTCGATACGCTCTACGAGATCATGAAGGTGTTCCTGGCGACCACCGGCGATCCCAAGTACCGCCCGGCCCCGCTGCTCCAGAAGTATGTCGAGGCCGGCTGGTACGGCCGCAAGTCCGGCCGAGGGTTCTACGATTACTCGGGCGAAGTGCCGGTTCCTACTCGCTGACAGGTCTGGCGCGCGGACAGGAAACGCGACGGAAAGCTGTTTCCCGTCGCGTTCGTCCTATACCGGAACCCGCGTGTTCCCTTAGCCGTTATCCCGGCAAAGGAGACACGCCATGACCGAACGTCCCGACGATTCCGCGCCCGAAACCTTCAACCCCGAACAGGATGACGAAGAAGCGCAGGCCCAGTCCGTCGCCGAAGAGGCACAGGATCGCGCCACCGCGCCTTTCGGCCTGGAAGACAGCGAGAAGGTGAAGGGCGGCATCGACGACGAGGATGACGTCGAGGATCTGGTCGATCACATGAACCAGATGGACACCAGCGGCGTCATCGACATGTCCGCCTATCGCGGCGAAGAGACGATGGACGACCTCGAAAACCGTTACGGCGCCCAGAACGCCGCCGACGAGGATTTCGAAGACGACGACAGCTGACGCGGCGTTGAAGGCCGGGACCGAAGCGGAAACCAGGTTCCGGGGCGCTTTTAACGGACGCGGGCCGCTCCCTGCACAGGGGGCGGCTCCTTGCCGTCAGATGCCGCGCGGCCTGAAACCATGGGACCCGCGCATTTCGACAGAGTCGGGCCGGCGAATCGGCCTTCGCCAGGAGCGCAAGCCGGGCTTCCAGCCCCGCTAGTTCGCCGGCTTGTCCAAGGCCCAAGGATTCCGGTGCGCCGGGGGCTGCTTATCGGCATGCGCCGCCAGGGTGCCAGCCAACTGGGCAGCGTCATTCGCATCGCCGCCCTCGTCCGGCGAGGGCACGGAGCAATAGGCCGTCAGCAACATGCTGGCAGACCAGAACAGCGCATGCCACCGGCTCTTGAAGACATTCCTGATCTTGGGCCCGAACATCCGCGCAGACTAGCGGCGCGGGGTTAAGAGTCCGTACCCGCCTCGCGCTTCAGGTCGTAGAGGATTTCCAGCGCATCACGCGGCGATAGCGCGTCGATGTCCATATCGCGCAGCTTGTCGCGCAGGGCATCGCACTGTTCCTCATGAGCATCGAGCGCCGCCGCGAACAGCGGCAGGTCGCCGAGGCCCGCTGCCAGCCCGCCCGTCTCGGCGCGGCCTTTCTCCAGCTTGTCCAGCACCGACTTGGCGCGGCTGATCACCTTGGGCGGCACCCCGGCAAGGCGTGCGACGGCCAGGCCGTAGCTGCGATCCGCCGGGCCTTCGGCCAGTTCGTGGAGCAGCACCAGATCGCCCTTCCACTCGCGCGCGCGGACATGGTGGAGCGACAGCGCCTCGCACGTCTCACCCAGCCGCGCCATCTCGTGATAGTGCGTGGCGAAGAGGCAGCGGCAGCGGTTGGTTTCGTGCACCGCTTCGGCAACGGCCCATGCCAGCGCCAGGCCGTCGTACGTCGAAGTCCCGCGTCCCACTTCGTCGAGGATGACGAAGCTGCGATCGGTCGCCTGCGCCAGGATCGCGGCGGTCTCCACCATCTCGACCATGAAAGTCGACCGGCCGCGCGCCAGGTTGTCCGAAGCGCCGACGCGGCTGAACAGGCGATCCACCATGCCGATTTTGGCCGACCTGGCCGGCACGAAGCCGCCCGCCTGCGCCAGCAGCACGATCAGCGCGTTCTGGCGCAGGAACGTCGATTTACCGCCCATGTTGGGGCCGCCGATCAGCCAGAGCCGGTCATGGCTGGCAAGGCGGCAATCGTTGGCGACGAAGCGCTCGCCCTGAACCTTCAGTGCGGCCTCGACCACGGGATGACGGCCGCCCTCGATATCCAGCGATAGACCGTCCACCACTTCGGGCCGCGCCCAGCCGCCCTCGACCGCGCGCTCGGCCTGTCCGGCAGCGACGTCGAGCCGGGCGAGCGCCGCGGCGGTGCGGGCTATCGCATGGCGGGCGGCGACCGCTTCGGCCACCAGTCCCTCGAAATGCGCTTCCTCGGCGGCCAGCGCATGGGCGCCCGCCTCGGTAATGCGGCTCGCTTCCTCATGCAGCGCCAGCGCGTTGAAGCGCATGGCCCCGGCCATCGTCTGGCGGTGCGAAAATCCGCTGTCCGGCTCCAGCAGCTTGTCGGCATGGCGCTGCGGCACTTCGATGAAGTAGCCGAGCACGTTGTTGTGCTTGATCTTCAGCGCGGCGACGCCGGTTTCCTCGCGGTATTTCGCTTCCAGCGCAGCGATGGCGCGGCGGGCATTGCCCGAGGTGACGCGCAGTTCGTCCAACCCGGCATCGTAGCCGCTGGCGATATAGCCGCCCTGCCCGCGCTCGGTCGGCGGGGTTTCCACCAGCGCCTGCGCGAAGTGATCGACCAGGGCGGCCCAATGATCCTGGCTTCCGCCAAGCTCCGGCATCAGCCGGTCGAGCAGCACCGGCAACCCATCCATCTGCGCCAGTCGCTCCCCGATCCGGCGCGCGCCCGACAGACCGTCGCGAAGCTGCCCCAGGTCGCGCGGACTGCCGCGCCCCGCCACCACGCGGCCCAGCGCCCGGCCGATATCCGGCTGCGCCCGCAGCGCGGCGCGCATGTCCTCGCGCAGCAGGGGATCGTCGTGCAGCCATTCGACCAGTTCAAGCCGCTCGGCAATCGCGTGGCGATCGGTCAGCGGGGCCGACAGGTCTTCGGCCAGCTGGCGCGCACCGGCGCCGGTCACGCAGCGGTCGATCGCCTCGACCAGACTGCCCTTGCGGCCGCCCTGCGACGATTCGAGAATCTCCAGGCTGGCGCGCGTCGCCTCGTCCATCGCCAGCGCCGCATCGCTCGCGCGCGCTTCCGGCGGCAGCAGCAGCGGCAGCTTGCCGCGCCCGACATGGTCGAGATAGGCGATCAAGCCGCCCGCCGCCGCCAGCATGGCACGCGTGAAGGTGCCGAAGCCGTCGAGCGTGGCGACGCCGTGGACCAGCTTCAGCCGCTCGTCACCGCCGTCGGACGAAAACTCGTGCCCCGAACGCGGGATCGCGCCGTCCGGCGCCAGCTCCCAGCCCTCCGGCACCACCAGTTCGCGCGCACCGAGACGCGCCAGCGCCGCGCCCAGCCGGTCCGGCGGGCACTCTTCCAGCTCCATGCGCCCGGTCGAGATGTCGCAGGCCGCGATCCCCACCGTGCCCCGCAGATCGCAGGCCGCCGCCAGCACATTGGCGCGGCGCGGTTCCAGCAACGATTCCTCGGTGAGCGTGCCGGCCGTGACGAAGCGCACGATATCGCGCGCGACCAGCGCCTTGGAAGCCCGGCCTTCCTTTTTGGCGCGCTCCTTGGCTTCGGCGGGCGTTTCGGTCTGTTCGGCAATCGCCACGCGGCAACCCGCCTTGATCAGACGGGCCAGATAACCCTCTGCCGCATGGACCGGCACGCCGCACATCGGGATCGGCTGACCGCCGTGTTCGCCGCGAGTGGTAAGTGCAATGTCGAGCACTTGGCTTGCGATTTTTGCATCCTCGAAGAACAGCTCGAAGAAGTCGCCCATGCGATAGAACAGCAGGCAGTCCCCCGCCACCTCCCGCAAGGCAAGGTACTGGGCCATCATCGGGGTCACCCCCGCTTTCTCGGACGCTGTGCTCATGGCTGTGAGCGTTAGCCCCGCGCGTCCCTTTTTGTGAAGCGCCGGGGCGCCGCCTTTCCCCTATCGCGTGGCGAGAACATTCGTTAGGGCCACTCCCAAATCGGGAGAAATCGCTTGTCCGAAAAGTCGAAGATCCAGTTCACCGAGCGCGAAGCGCTGTTCTATCACAACACCATCCGCCCCGGTAAGATCGAGATCATTGCGTCAAAGCCCATGGCCACGCAACGCGACCTCTCGCTTGCCTATTCGCCGGGCGTCGCCGTTCCGGTCCAGGCCATCGCCGACGATCCCGCCACGGCCTACGATTACACCGCGAAGGGCAACCTCGTTGCGGTGATCTCGAACGGCACCGCGATCCTGGGCATGGGCAACCTCGGCGCCCTGGCATCGAAGCCGGTGATGGAAGGCAAGGCAGTGCTGTTCAAGCGCTTCGCCGACGTCGATTCCATCGATATCGAACTCGCCAGCGAGGATACCGACGCGCTGATCGAGGCCATCGCCATGATGGAGCCCAGCTTCGGCGGCATCAACCTTGAGGATATCAAGGCGCCCGAATGCTTCATCATCGAGCAGGCCCTGCGCGAACGCATGAACATCCCGGTCATGCATGACGACCAGCACGGCACCGCGATCATCGCCGCCGCCGGCCTGATCAACGCCTGCCTCATCACCGGCCGCAAGCTGGAGGACGTCAAGGTGGTGGTGAACGGCGCCGGCGCTTCGGCGCTGGCCTGCACCGCGCTGATCAAGTCGATGGGCGTGCGCCACGAAAACGTGCTCGTCTGCGATACGCGCGGCGTGATCTATCCGGGCCGCGAACGCGTGGACCAGTTCAAGTCCGCCCACGCAGTGAAGACCGACCGGCGCACGCTGGCCGAAGCGCTCGAAGGCGCGGACGTCGTTCTCGGCCTCTCGGCCAAGGGCGCGATCACGCCCGAGATGGTCAAGACCATGGCGCCCGAGCCGATCATCTTCGCCATGGCCAACCCGGACCCGGAAATCACCCCGCCCGAAGCCAAGGCCGTGCGCCCCGATGCCATCGTCGCCACCGGCCGTTCGGACTATCCGAACCAGGTCAACAACGTGCTGGGCTTCCCCTTCATCTTCCGCGGCGCGCTGGATGTCAGCGCCACCGCCATCAATGAAGAGATGAAGATCGCTGCTGCCACGGCCATCGCCGAACTGGCGCGCGAGCAGGTTCACGAGGACGTGGCCGTCGCTTACGGCGAATCGCAGCAGTTCGGCCGCGACTACATCATCCCCGCGCCCTTCGATCCGCGCCTGATGGAAGTCGTGCCCATGGCGGTGGCCAAGGCCGCCATGGATTCGGGCGTCGCCAAGCGCCCGATCGAGGACTTCGAAGCCTACCGCGACCAGCTCAAGGCGCGCCTCAATCCCACCACCTCGGTGCTCACCCGCGTCTACGAACAGGTCCGCGCCAATCCCAAGCGCATGATCTTCGCCGAAGCGGACAACGAAGTGGTGCTGCGCGCGGCGATCCAGTACCGCGACTTCGGCTATGGCGAACCCGTGCTGGTCGGCCGCACCCAGGTCATCCTCGACAAGATGGCCGAGCTGGGCGTGCCCAACCCGGAGAGCTTCCATATCGAGAATTCGATGGTCTCCGAGCATGTCGCCCCGATGGTGGAGATGCTTTACGAACGCCTGAAACGTCGCGGCTTCCTGCAGCGCGACGTGCAGCGCATGGTCAATACCGATCGCAACATCTTCGCTTCCGGCCTGCTCAAGCTGGGCGTGGGTGACGGCCTTATCACTGGCATGACCCGCCCCTTCGCGCAGTCGATCAAGGAAGTGCGCCGCGTGCTGGATCCGGCCGAGGGCAAGCTGGCCTTCGGCATCCACATGCTGGTGGGCAAGAACCACACGGTGTTCATGGCCGACACCACCATCAACGAGCGCCCGACCGCCGAGCAGCTCGCAGTGATCGCCAAGGAAACCGCGGCCGTCGCCCGGCGCCTGGGCCATGAACCGCGCGTGGCCTTCCTCAGCTACTCCACCTTCGGCAATCCGTCGGGCAAGTGGCTGGAACAGACCCGCGAGGCGATCCGCATCCTCGACGAGGAACAGCCCGACTTCGAATACGAAGGCGAAATGGCCCCGGACGCGGCGCTGAACCCGAAGATCATGGCGCTCTATCCCTTCAGCCGCCTTTCGGCGCCTGCCAACGTGCTGATCATGCCCGGCCTGCAGTCGGCCAATATCTCGGCCAAGCTGCTCAAGGAGATCGGCGGCACCACCTCGATCGGGCCGATGCTGCTGGGCGCGGAAAAGCCGGTGCAGATCGTGCCGATGACCGCACTGGCACCCGACGTGCTGACGCTGGCGGTACTGGCTGCGGCCGGAATCGCCGGGTAACGAAAAAAGCGGCGCCCGGATCATGCCGGGCGCCGCTTTTTCAGACATACCGTTCAGAAGAGCGCCTGCCCGCGATTTGGGCTGGTCATGGCCCGCGGTCCCGGATCAAGTCCGGGACGATGTCATCTCCACGACGTCACTTCCCGCTCACTTCCGGCGATAGCGGAAATACCAGACCTCATGCCCATAGACGGTGCGCGCCTTGTTTTCGTAGCGCGTTTCCGGCCAGCCGCCAGGACGGACCTGGAAGTCCTGCGGCTTGTCGCAAAGCCACTCGAACTGGTCGGTGTGGCGCTGCATCACCATCAGCGCATGGCGCACGTAGACCGCATGGTCGGTGCCGAAGCGGAACTCGCCGCCGGGCTTGAGCTTGGCCGCGAACATGTTCACCGGGCCGTCGTTCATCATGCGCCGCTTGGCGTGGCGCGCCTTGGGCCAGGGGTCCGGGTGCAGCAGGTAGAGGAACGAGAGCGAGCCGTCCGGAATGCGCGAGAGCACTTCCAGGGCATCGCCGTGATGGATGCGGACGTTGCCGAGCGGCGGCTGCGCCGGCCCGCCGCCTACCGGATTCTCGCCCGAGACATGGGTGAGCGCCTGCGCCACGCCGTTGATGAAGGGCTCTGCACCGATGAAGCCATGCCCCGGCAGCAGGTCCGCGCGGAAAGCCAGGTGCTCGCCGCCGCCGAAGCCGATCTCGAAATGGAGCGGGCAATTCTCGCCGAACAGCAGCTCGGCCGTCACCGGACCTTCGAGGGGAACCGCGATTCGCGGCAGCAGGTTGTCGACCAGCGCCTGCTGGCCCGCGCGCAGGGGCTTGCCCTTGGCGCGGCCGTAAAGGCGGTTGAGCGTGGTCGGATCGCCGGATTTGTGAGCCGTCATGGCGCGGGCCACTGGCACCGATGCGGGGCAAGGTCAACGTGGCAGCCGCTGACGGGGCCGTGGAGGCGGCGATTTACCGGCCGAGGGTGGGGTTTCGTGGGCCTTTTTGTGCGTGATTGGGGGTAAGGTTTCGGTCCGGTCCTGCGCGCCCTGTGCCTCGCACTCTGGCACCCTGGCACCCTGGCACCCTGGCACCCTGGCACCTTGGCACCGTATGCCCGACCCAGCCCCACCTTCGTCATTGCGAGCGTAGCGAAGCAATCCAGGGCAGTTCCACGCCGCCCTGGATTGCCACGTCGGCTTCGCCTCCTCGCAATGACGAAGGAGGTGGTGAGAGCGAGTATCGATCAGGGTCGGGGTGCCCAGCGGGGCGGGCACAAACATCGGCATGTGCCAAGCATGCGCCCGGAACGCGCCGGTGCCCAGCCCAGCCCCACAAACAAGGCCCGCAAAACGAAACGGCCCACCCCAAGGGGCAGGCCGTTCCGTTCACGCGTCATGTCCCCGCAAGGGGCGCGCAAGGGGTAGGTTTTACGCGACTTCCTGAAGCTCGTCCGGATCGCGCAGCACATAGCCGCGGCCCCAGACCGTCTCGATATAGTTGGCGCCGCCGCAGGCGTGGGCCAGCTTCTTGCGCAGCTTGCAGATGAAGACGTCGATGATCTTCAGTTCCGGCTCGTCCATGCCGCCGTAGAGGTGGTTGAGGAACATTTCCTTGGTCAGCGTGGTGCCCTTGCGGAGCGAGAGCAGCTCCAGCATCGCATATTCCTTGCCGGTCAGGTGCACGCGGGCGCTGTCGACTTCAACGGTCTTGGCGTCGAGGTTCACCACCAGCTTGCCGGTGCGGATGACCGACTGCGAGTGGCCCTTCGAACGACGAACGACGGCGTGGATACGCGCGATCAGTTCTTCGCGGTGGAAGGGCTTGGTCACGTAATCGTCGGCGCCGAAGCCGAACGAGCGCACCTTCGAATCCATTTCGGAGATGCCGGAAAGAATGAGAACCGGCGTCTGCACTTTGGCCACGCGCAGCTTCTTTAGCACGTCATAGCCGTGCATGTCCGGCAGGTTGAGGTCGAGCAGAATGATGTCGTAATCGTAGAGCTTGCCGAGATCGAGGCCTTCTTCACCGAGATCGGTGGAGTAGACGTTGAAACCTTCGGCCGTCAGCATGAGTTCGATGGCCCGCGCAGTAGTCGGTTCATCCTCGATCAGCAGCACTCGCATCGGAATTCCCTTTCGCCCCCCGTCCATCGGCCCAAATCCCCAGCCGGAACGGATATTTCCATGTATTAACCATAGGACCAATGAAGGTTAAAGGTTAATTTGCCGTAAATGCGAATGCCCGGGCATTTTCAGGGCGATAGGGAATCCGCGGGTGTTAGGAATATTTCATCGCGGAAAACCGGTGCGCGATGTCCGAAAGCCGGGTCAGGCGGTTCGCATGGCCGTCTTGGCGGGGCGAATCGGGGCTTGCGGCAGCCGCACGTCGATGCGCTTCAGATAGCTCCAGAACCCGCATTGCAGCCCGATCAGCATGAGGATGAACGGCTGGAAGGCGATGCCCACGAACAGCGATCCGATCAGGTAGACCACCTGGGCCAGCTGGAGCGACACCGCCAGCGGCGCCACCCAGGCCTCGTCCGGACCGGTACGCTTGCGCCAGCGGCGGCGGATCTGCTCCATCTGCAGCAGGCCGGTCAATTGGAGCAGGATCCATAGCCCGAACCCAGGGAAGCCCTGCTCTCCCAGCATCTCGAAGTAGCTCGAATGGAAGGCCCGGCCCTCCTCCACCACATGAGTGCGCCGAATCTCGGTGCTGCCGTCCACGGTCGTCTTGGCCACGGTATCGTATTCGACGCGGCTGGACTGGTTGACCACGAAGCCGCCGCCCAGGGGGTGCTGCTTCACATAGCCCCAGGTCCATTTCCACACGCCCAGGCGCGTGCTGGCGGACTGGTCGGCCTCGTGATTCTCGATCGTGCCCATGCGCGCCAGGAAGGCCGGTGGCAGGAACGGCACCACCACCATCACCGCCAGCGCCATGCCCCCGGCGATCAGCACTTTGTGCTTCGCGGTCCTCAGGTAGAACAGGCAGAGCACGCCCAGGCACACCAGCCCGGTGCGGGCCTGCGTGCCCACCGGGATCAGCGAAGCAGCGAAGATCAGCGCTCCGGCAAACAGATAGACGCGCCAGTCCGCCGGAAAGACCGTGCCGTACTTCACCAGCCAGAGGATGATGGGAATGATGGAGATCGCCACGGCCGAGAGGATCGACCCTTCGTAAAGGCCGGTGTTGTTCTCCACGAAGATGCGCAGCGTGCCGTAGCCGCCGCCGCCGCCCGCTGTCTTGAGCCCGCCGTCGATGATGAGCGCGCTCGCCGCCAGCACCATCACGAGCGCCACCGCCTCGATCCGCAGGCGGGTCCGCAGGGTGAACGGCAGGAAGATCGCGAAGACCAGCGCCTTCCACACCCAGGCCCACTTTTCAGCCGCTTCGGCCGGATAGACGGCGGTCCAGGTGGTGAAGCCGCAATAGAGCAGCAGCAGCACCAGGATGCCCTGCCGCCAGGTGAACCGCGAATCGCGCTTGTCGTCCAGGGCCACCCAGCCCAGGAACGCTGCCGCGAAAGCCATCAGCGAGATCGGCAGATGGGCCAGGATGCCCCAGGAGATGATCTGCGGGGAGACGATGTCCACGTAGAGATAGCATAGCACCCAGAGGAACGGGCGCCGGAAGCCGATCAGCAGGAAGCAGGCGACGAAGCCCGTCAGCGCAAGGTCAAGCATCGCCGTCCTCGCGCGGGTCGTCTCCGCCCGGCCAGCGCATCTCGCGGCGGACGGACGCGGTTCTCGACCGCGAGGCCGGGGCCTTTCCGCCTGCAGCCGGCGCCGTGTCGGCTGGAGAGGATGCGTTCCCGCGCGCCGATTCGACATCGAGATCCAGCCGCATCAGCAGCCGCCAGGCGGCCAGCGCCAGCAGTCCGTGACTCAGGGCAAGGGCAAGGATGTCGACCATCGGCGCCGGGCCTAGCAGTGCGGAGTTGACGCGGCGTTAAGCCTTGCAGACTTACGACCTGGCTCATGACCCGCGTCCTTCACGTCCTCGACCATTCGCTGCCGATGCAGAGCGGCTACACCTTCCGCACCCGCGCGATCCTGAAGGCGCAGGAGGCCATGGGCTTCGAAGTCCGGGGCGTCACCGGCATACGCCACAAGGCGGCCGGCCCCGCGGTGGAGGAAGCCGATGGCCTGGTGTTCCATCGCACGTCGGGATCGGTCGGCGGCCCGCCGGTCCTGCGCGAATGGCGCGAGATCGGGCTTTTCGCCGAATCCATCGAGCGGGTGGTGCACGAATGGCGGCCGGACGTGCTCCATGCCCACTCGCCCTCGCTTTGCGGCGCGGCCGCCGCGCGCGTCGCCCGGCGCCACGGCATTCCCCTCGTCTATGAAATTCGCGCCTTCTGGGAAGATGCCGCCGTCGGCAACGGCACGGGCCGCGAAGGCTCGCTGAAGTACCGCCTGACCCGGGCGCTGGAGAACCGCGTGGTGTCGCGCGCCGATGCCGTCGTGACGATCTGCGACGGCCTGCGCCAAGACCTCGTCGCGCGCGGCGTTCCGGCGGGGAAGATCACGCTCATGCCCAACGGCGTCGACCTCAGCCTGTTCGGCGCGCCGCCCCCGCGCGATCCCGCGCTCGCCCGCGAACTCGGGTTCGAGGTGGAGGGCCCCGCCGGCGCCCTGGCCTGCCCGGTGATCGGCTTCATCGGGAGCTTCTACGACTACGAAGGGCTGGACGACCTGATCGCCGCCATGCCGCTGCTGCTGGAACGCCAGCCCTTGGCGCGGCTGCTGCTGGTGGGCGGCGGCCCGCGCGAGGAGGCGCTGCGGGCGCAGGCGCTGGCTTCTCCCGCTGCCGGCGCGATCCGCTTCATCGGCCGCGTGCCGCATCAGGACGTGGAGCGCTATTACGCGCTGGCCGACGTGATGGCCTATCCGCGCAAGAAAAGCCGGCTGACGGACCTCGTCACGCCGCTCAAGCCGCTGGAGGCCATGGCGCAGGGCAAGCTCGTGGCCGCCAGCGACGTGGGCGGGCACCGCGAACTGGTCACTCACGGCAAGACCGGCACTCTCTTCGCGCCAGACGATCCCGCCGCCTGCGCCGCCGCACTTGCGGGCTTGCTGGAGGCGCGCGAATCGTGGGATGCCTACCGCCAGGCCGGGCTCCAACATGTCCGGGAACGGCACGATTGGGCCGTCAATGCCGGTCGTTATCGAGACGTTTACCAAATGGTGGCACCTCTCGATGCACGAAAAGGGCTGGAAACCGCTGCCTGAGCTGGCGGCTTCCGCTCAAACAGATCTGAGAACGGGGTTTAGAAACGTGGCGAAACCAGAGAACAGGAAGCCCCAGCCGATCAGCCGTCATCCCTTGTTCCCCGCCATCGTGGCCTTGTGGTTCGCGGCCCTGTTCGGCCTGGGTTCGATCATCGTCAGTCCGGCGCTGATCGAGCATATCGTCCTGTCGACCGGCATTGCCAAGCTGGTGCCCATGGCCGCGCCCCCGCTGGGGACGACCGCCCGCATCCTGTTTGCCCTCGGGCTTACCGGCCTGGGCGGACTGATCGGCCTGGTGGCCGCCCGCCGCGTGGCCCAGACCGCCGAAGCGCAGACCTCGCAAAGCGGCACGGCGCGCATGCCCTTCGCCGGGCTGGAACCTGCGGAAACCGATCTCGAACCTGAAGCCGACCCGGCGCAGGATCGCAAGTCCGCCGCCATGCCGCGCCGCCGCCGTGCTTTCGCGCTGGTGGCCGAGGAAGCGCCCCGGCTGGAAGAGGCCGATGCCGCAGCCGAAACCGACGCCGAAGTTTCCGGGAACGGCCAGCCGCCGATTCTCAACCTCTCCGATCTCGACCTGGAAGGCATCGAGGCCGCCGGCCTGACCGACCCGGCGCTCCCGCCCGAGCAGCACGCCTATCGCCAACCGACTCTGGCCGAGAGCGACCTGGACACGGCCGGCGCTCTCGAAACCGCCGAGATGCCCGAATCGCACATGCCCGAATCACTGGCCGCCGAATGGTCTGTCGCGAACGAGGACGAAGCCGAAATCGCTTCCGAGGCCCGCGCTGAGGAGGCCGCGCCCGAAACCATCGGCCAGGACGTTCCTGGCCAGGGCGGTTTTGCCGAAGACGATCACGGTCCCTTCGGCCGCATCCCGGAATGGCTCGAACCGCGCCAGGAAACCCACACCTTCTCGCCGGCCGCCTGGGCCGTCTCGCAGGACGAAGTCCCCGAGCCCGCCGCATCCGCACCGGCACCCGAAACCCTGAACAACCGCCTGTTCGAAGCCTATTCGCGCTCCTTGTCCGAAGTGGCCGAAACCCCGGCTTCCGAAGGCCGGCCGCTGTTTTCCCCCGAAGCGGCGGAGACGGCCGATATCGCCGTGTCCTTCCGGGCCGCAGAAGAGCTGCCGCAGGCCGCGGAGCGGATTGCCGGCGCCGACCTTGAAGACCTTTCGCAAGTCGAGCTGCTCGAACGCCTGGCGCTGGCCATGGAGCAGCAGCGCAGGCGCCGCCTTCAGGCCGCCACTCCTGACAGCGCGCCGTCCGACGGCACGGCTTCAGAAATCACCGCGCCCAAAGGCACCGCAACCGCCGAAATGCCGGCGCCGTTTTTCGATCCCGCATCGCCGGGCACCGAGACCATCGCTTTCCCCGCGCCTGCCACTTCCCTCTCCACGCTCCCGCGCCTTGCCTCGGTAGCGCCGTTCACGGCGCCCCTGCGCCCGGTCCCGGACGAAGCATCGCCGGATCGGGAATCGCCGGAGCAGGACATCGTCCCTTCCGCCACCACCCGCATCCCCGCGGCCCTGCGTCCGGTGGGCTTCGATGCCTTCGGCCATGACGAAGCCGAGGACGCACTGCCCGGCTACGTCCCGCCCCGCCACATCGGCCTGGCGCCGGCCCGCCCGATCTCGGTCCTGGCCCGCACCCTGGCGGATGCCGAAGAGGCGGAACGGCTTGGTGATGAGGCCGAGGCCGAGGATCTCGGCAAATATGCCGCCTTCGACCCGCTCTCGCAGGACTTCGACTATGCCGAGGCTCCCGAGGACGACGAACAGGAGGCCGTGCTCGAGCAGGGTTACTCCTCGCTGCTCAACCTCTCGCGCCAGGCGCCCCGCCAGAACTTCGTGCGCTTCGACGAGGCCGCCGCCCCCGCCGAGGCTTTCGGCGAGGACTCAGGCTCGGTGGAAGAGGCACACCTTGCCGAGGACGGTGGGCACCGCCCGTTCGACCCGCCCGCGCGCCCCGATCCCAGCGAAACAGAAAAGGCCCTGCGCGCCGCGCTTGCCACGCTCCAGCGCATGAGCGGGGCCGCCTGAACGGTCGGTCCCGGGGACTGGCCTTTGAGCAGCCGGTCCCTGCCAAAACGCGTTCCACGCAACTGAAACACGTTTTCGCATAACAAAATTCCCTTTTTTCCCGCGCACACGCACTAAATTTTGCGCGCACCCCTGCCTTCACCATTGCAAAAGCGTCCCGCAATCGTCATGGGGGCGCGAGGGACCACCATGACGCGCACCGGCGCCGCACGATTCGTGCGCGGCGGGGCGTGGACAGGTCCCCGGCAAAAAATGACAGGATGGGTTTATATCGATGGGATTTCCTAAGCCCCAGGGCCTTTATGATGCGCGTAACGAACACGACTCCTGTGGTGTGGGCTTCGTAGCCCATATCAAAGGCCAGAAAACGCATGCTATCATTACTCAGGCGCTGGAAATCCTGAAAAATATCGACCACCGCGGTGCGGTGGGTGCCGACCCGCTGCTGGGTGACGGCGCAGGAATCCTGACTCAGCTTCCCGATGGCCTGTTCCGCGGCTGGGCCGCCGCGACCGGCGTCGAACTGCCGCAGCCGGGCGACTATGCTGTCGCCATGTGCTTCCTGCCGCAGGACGAGGCCAGCCGCGACCTCATCACGCAGACCTTTGAAAAGTTCATCGCCAAGGAAGGCCAGCACCTGATCGGCTGGCGCGACGTGCCCGTCACGCTCGATGGCCTGGGCAAGACCGTCATCAACTCGATGCCGGTGATCCGCCAGTGCTTCGTCGGCCGCGGCGACAACTGCGCCGACCAGGACGCTTTCGAGCGCAAGATCCTGGCGATCCGCAAGCAGACGCAGAACCCGCTCAAGGCCATGGCCGAAAAGCACAAGCTGCCCGGCCTGACCGAGCTCTACATGCCGAGCTTCTCCAGCCGCACGATCGTCTACAAGGGCCTGCTGCTGGCGACCCAGGTCGGCTCGTTCTACGACGACCTGCGCAACCCAGAGTTCGTCTCGGCGCTCGGCCTCGTGCACCAGCGCTTCTCGACCAACACCTTCCCGAGCTGGAAGCTGGCGCATCCGTTCCGCTTCATGGCCCACAACGGCGAGATCAATACGGTTCGCGGCAACGTGAACTGGATGAACGCGCGCCGCCGCACCATGGAATCGGAGCTGCTCGGCGCCGATCTCGACAAGATGTGGCCGCTGATCCCGCATGGCCAGTCGGACACCGCCTGCCTCGACAACGCTTTCGAACTGCTGCTGGCGGGCGGCTATTCGCTCAGCCACGCGATGATGATGCTGATTCCGGAAGCATGGGCGGGCAACCCGCTGATGACGCCGGAACGCCGCGCCTTCTACGAATACCACGCTGCCTTGATGGAGCCCTGGGACGGTCCGGCCGCCGTGGCCTTCACCGACGGCCGCCAGATCGGCGCCACGCTCGACCGTAACGGGCTGCGCCCCGCGCGCTTCCTCGTCACGGACGACGACATCTGCGTCATGGCGTCGGAATCCGGCGTGCTTCCGATCAAAGAAGACAACATCGTCCGCAAGTGGCGCCTCCAGCCCGGCAGGATGCTCCTGATCGACTTCGATCAGGGCCGCATCATCGAGGACGAGGAAATCAAGACCCAGCTTGCCAATGAAGAGCCCTACGAGAAGTGGCTCGACCAGGCGCAGTACAAGCTGGCCGATCTCGACGTGATCGAACCCGAACTGGCCGAGCTGCCCGCGCCCACCGGCACGCTGCTCGATCGCCAGCAGGTCTTCGGTTACACCCAGGAAGACGTCAGCCGCTTCCTGGAGCCGATGGCCGTCGCTGCCGACGATCCGCTCGGCTCGATGGGCACCGATACGCCGATTCCGGTGCTGTCGAACAAGGCCCGCCTGCTTTACGACTACTTTAAGCAGAACTTCGCGCAGGTCACCAACCCGCCGATCGACCCGATCCGCGAGGAACTGGTCATGAGCCTCGTCTCGATGATCGGCCCGCGCCCGAACCTGCTTGGCCACGATGCCGGCACGCACAAGCGCCTGGAAGTCAGCCAGCCGATCCTGACCGACCTTGGCCTCGCCAAGATCCGTTCGGTGGAAGCCGCGCTCGACGGCGCCTTCCGCACCGCCACCATCGACATGACCTGGGACGCCAAGACCGGCGCCGCGGGCATCGAAATGGCGATCAAGGAAATGTGCTGGGCCGCGACCGAAGCGGTGCTGGCGGACAAGAACATCCTCGTCCTGTCCGACCGTGCGCAGGGCCCCGACCGTATCCCGATGCCGGCCCTGCTGGCGACGGCCGCCGTGCACCACCACCTCGTTCGCCAGGGCCTGCGCATGCAGACCGGCCTCGTCGTGGAAACCGGCGAAGCGCGTGAAGTCCACCACTTCTGCGCGCTCGCGGGCTTCGGCGCCGAAGCGATCAACCCCTATCTCGCCTTCGAGACCATCGAGGCCGTGCGCGTTCGCAAGAACCTGCCGGTTTCGGCGGAGCAGGCGGCGAAGAACTACGTCTATGCCGTCGGCAAGGGCATCCGCAAGGTCATGTCCAAGATGGGCATTTCGACCTATCAGTCGTATTGCGGCGCGCAGATCTTCGACGCGGTCGGCCTTTCGACCGCCTTCGTGGACAAGTACTTCACCGGAACCGCCACCACCATCGAAGGCGCAGGCCTGACCGAGATCGCGGAAGAAGCCGTCCGCCGCCACGATGCGGCCTATGGCGACAACCCGATCTACGCCAGCATGCTCGACGTCGGCGGCATCTACGGCTCGCGCGTCCGCGGCGAGGAACACGCCTGGACGTCCGAGAACATCGGCGCCCTCCAGCACGCCGTGCGCGGCAATATCCCCGCCAAGTACGAGGAATTCGCCCGCACCATCAACGACCAGTCGACCCGGATGCTCACCATCCGCGGGCTGATGGAGTTCGTTCCCGGCCAGGCGATCCACATTTCCGAAGTGGAGCCTGCCAGCGAGATCGTGAAGCGCTTCGCCACCGGCGCGATGAGCTACGGCTCGATCTCGTGGGAGGCGCATACCACGCTGGCGATGGCGATGAACCGCATCGGCGGCAAGTCGAACACCGGCGAAGGCGGCGAGGATCCCTCGCGCTTCAAGCCCCTGCCGGGCGGCGATTCCATGCGTTCGTCGATCAAGCAGGTCGCCTCGGGCCGCTTCGGCGTGACCACCGAGTACCTCGTCAACGCCGACGACATCCAGATCAAGATGGCCCAGGGCGCCAAGCCCGGCGAAGGCGGCCAGCTGCCGGGCGACAAGGTAGACAAGACCATCGGCGCCACCCGTCACTCGACGCCCGGCGTCGGCCTGATTTCGCCGCCGCCGCACCACGACATCTACTCGATCGAAGACATCGCGCAGCTCATTCACGATCTCAAGAACGTGAACCCGACCAGCCGCGTCTCGGTCAAGCTGGTGTCCGAAGTGGGCGTGGGCACGGTTGCCGCGGGTGTTTCCAAGGCGCGCGCGGACCACATCACGATCTCGGGCTACGAAGGCGGCACCGGCGCTTCGCCGCTGACCTCGCTGACGCACGCGGGTTCGCCCTGGGAAATCGGCCTGGCCGAAACCCAGCAGACCCTCCTGCTCAACAACTTGCGCAGCCGCGTGGTGGTCCAGGCCGACGGCGGCCTGCGTACCGGGCGCGATGTTGCCGTGGCCGCGCTGCTCGGCGCGGAAGAATTCGGCTTCGCCACTGCGCCGCTGATCGCAGCCGGCTGCATCATGATGCGCAAGTGCCACCTCAACACCTGCCCGGTCGGCGTCGCCACCCAGGACCCCGTCCTGCGCGCCCGCTTCACCGGCCAGCCCGAGCATGTGGTCAACTACTTCTTCTTCGTCGCCGAGGAACTGCGCGCGATCATGGCCGAACTCGGCTTCCGCACGATCGCGGAAATGGTCGGCCGGGTCGACAAGCTCGACATGAAGAAGGCCGTCCAGCACTGGAAGGCCAAGGGTGTCGACCTGTCCAAGGTGCTTTATCAGGCGCCGCTGGGCGACAGCCCCTCGCTGGGCTGGAGCGAAGTGCAGGACCACGGTCTTGAGAACGCGCTCGATAACGAGCTGATCGCCGCTTCGGGCGACGCCCTGGACAACCGCCAGGCCGTTCGCATCGAGAAGAGCGTCATCAACGTCAACCGCACGGTCGGCGCGATGCTCTCGGGCGAAGTGGCCCGTCGCTACGGCCATGACGGCTTGCCCGACAACACGATCAACGTGAAGCTCACCGGCGTCGCCGGCCAGAGCTTCGCCGCCTGGCTTGCCCACGGCGTCACGCTCGACCTGACCGGCGATGCCAACGACTATGTCGGCAAGGGCCTGTCCGGCGGCCGCGTGATCGTGCGCCAGCCCGGCCATGTGAACCGCGATCCGCTCAAGAACATCATCGTCGGCAACACCGTGCTTTACGGCGCGATTTCCGGCGAAGCGTTCTTCAACGGCGTCGGCGGCGAACGCTTCGCGGTCCGCAACTCGGGCGCGATCGCGGTCGTCGAAGGCTGCGGCGACCACGGCTGCGAATACATGACCGGCGGCGTCGTCACGGTGCTGGGCAAGACCGGCCGCAACTTCGCGGCAGGCATGTCCGGCGGCATCGCCTACGTCTACGACGAGGACGGCGAGTTCGAGAAGCTGGTGAACCCGGCGATGGTCGATCTCATCCGCATCTCGGCCGAAGACGAAGACGAAGAGGGAACCGGCCGTCCCCAGCAGCGCACCGTCTCGGTCCGCGACCTGGGCATGGGCGACATGCTGCGCCACGATGCGGAGCGCCTGCGCATCCTGCTCGAACGCCACCACCTGCACACCGGCTCGAAAAGAGCCCGCGCGCTGCTCGACGACTGGTCGAACGCGCTGGGCAAGTTCGTCAAGGTGATGCCGCGCGACTATGCGAAGGCTCTGCGCCAGCAGGAGGCGGAACGCCTCGAAGCCGCCTCGGTCGCAGCAGAATAAGATCTAGGAACGTATCAAGATGGGCAAGGAAACCGGCTTCCTCGAACTGGACCGCCAGGATCGCACTTACGGCGACGCCACCGAGCGCCTGAAGAACTACAACGAATTCGTCGTCCCGCTGTCGACGGAAGCGCTGAAGGACCAGGCATCGCGCTGCATGAACTGCGGCGTGCCGCACTGCCATACCGGCTGTCCGGTCAACAACATCATCCCCGACTGGAACCACCTGGTCTACGAGGACGACTTCAAGAACGCACTTGAAGTCCTCCACTCGACCAACAACTTCCCCGAGTTCACCGGCCGCATCTGCCCCGCCCCGTGCGAGGCCGCGTGCACGCTGAACATCATCGACCAGCCGGTCACCATCAAATCGATCGAATGCGCGATCGTCGACAAGGGCTGGCAGGAAGGCTGGATCACGCCGAAGCCTGCCGAGAAGAAGACCGGCAAGTCGGTGGCCGTGGTCGGTTCCGGCCCGGCGGGCATGGCCTGCGCGCAGCAGCTGGCCCGCGCCGGCCACTCGGTGACCCTGTTCGAGAAGAACGACCGGGTCGGCGGCCTGCTTCGCTACGGCATTCCCGACTTCAAGATGGAAAAGCACCTCATCAACCGCCGCCTGGTGCAGATGATGGCTGAAGGCGTGGAATTCCGCACCTCCACCGAAGTGGGCGTGACGGTCTCGGTCGCCTCGCTCAAGGAGAACTTCGACGCTGTCGTGTTCTCCGGCGGTGCCGAAGATCCCCGTCCGCTGAACATCCCCGGCTTCGAACTGCCGGGCGTGCGCTTCGCGATGGAATTCCTGACCCAGCAGAACAAGCGCAACGCCGGCGACGACGAGTTGCGCGCGGCTCCGCGCGGCACGCTCTCGGCCACCGGCAAGCACGTCATCGTCATCGGCGGCGGCGATACCGGCTCGGACTGCGTGGGCACTTCCAACCGCCAGGGCGCCGCTTCGGTGACTCAGCTGGAAATCATGCCCAAGCCGCCGCTTCACGAAAACAAGGCGATGTCCTGGCCGAACTGGCCGCTCAAGCTGCGCACCTCGTCCAGCCACGAAGAAGGCGTCGATCGCGACTGGGCGGTGCTGACCAAGCGCGTCGTCGGCGATAACGACGTCCGTGCCCTCGAATGCGTCCGCGTCGAGTGGAAGGACGGCAAGATGCAGGAAGTGGAAGGCAGCGAGTTCACGCTCCAGGCCGACCTCATCCTGCTCGCCATGGGCTTCGTCGGCCCCCGCAAGGCCGGCATGCTCGACCAGTCGGGCGTCGATCTGGACGCCCGCGGCAACGTCAAGGCCACCATGGTCGATTACCGCACCAGCGACCCGGCCATCTGGTCCTGCGGCGACATGCGCCGCGGCCAGTCGCTGGTGGTCTGGGCGATCCGCGAAGGCCGCCAGTGCGCCCGCGCCGTGGACGAAGCGCTCATGGGTGCTTCCGAACTGCCGCGCTGAAGCCGGCCGGTCCGCTGGATTGAAAAAGGGCGTTCCGCTGAATTGAAAAGGGGCGTTCCGCAAGGAGCGCCCCTTTTCATGCCGGCTTTCCGTCCGGGCGATCACTCCCGGCCGGCGATTGACCCAAGGCCGGGACGCGGCGAGGCTCGCTCGTACCTGTCCCCCGGAGAACGCCCGAATGCTGCTGGAAATCGCCGAGATCGAAGTGCGTCCGGGCGCCGAGGACGCTTTCGCCGCGGCCATGAACGAAGACGGGCTGGCCCAGCTCGCCGCCTGCAAAGGCGTCGTCTCCGTCCGATTCGGCCGGGGCGTGGAGAATCCGTCGAAATTCACCTTCAACGTCGTGTGGACATCGATGGAAGCCCACGAGGCTGCCCGCGCGCTCGACAGCTTTACCCGCTTCCGCGCCGCCTTCGGCGACATGGGCGTGGGCGGGGCGATGAGCCACTACGTCATGGACGAGGCCATATCCGGCGTCTCCGCCTGAACGCGCCGCTGTGACGCGGCGCCAACGGCCTACCAGTCGATCCGGCCGCGACCGTTGGCCTCCAGAAAGGCATTGGCCTGGCTGAAGGGCCGGCTGCCGAAGAATCCGGCATGGGCAGACAGCGGGCTGGGATGCGGCGCGGTCAGCACGAGGTGATGGCTGGAGGCCAGACCCGGCACCCGCATGGCTTTCTTCTTCGCGTGATTGCCCCAGAGCAGGAACACGCAGGGCTCCGCTTTCGCGGCGACGGCGGCCACGGCAGCATCGGTGATCGCTTCCCAGCCCTTCTTCTGGTGAGACCCGGCCTGGCCCTCCTCCACTGTCAGCGCATTGTTCAGCAGCAGCACGCCTTGCCGCGCCCAGTGCTCCAGGTTGCCGTGTCCCGGCGCCGTGACGCCGCAATCGGTCGCCAGTTCCTTGTACATGTTCGCCAGCGAAGGCGGCACCCGCACGCCATGCGCCACCGAGAACGCCAGGCCATGCGCCTGTCCGGCACCGTGGTAGGGATCCTGCCCCAGGATGACCACGCGCACTTCGTCCAGCGGCGTCAGTTCCAGGGCGCTGAGGCGGCTGCCGCGCGGCGGATAGATCCGCTTTCCGGCGTCTTCCTCGGCCTGAAGCCAGCCGCCGAGATGGCGCGATTCGGGGGAATCGAGCACCGGACCTAGCGCGGCCTGCCAGGATGGCGGCACGCCCTGCATGGCTCCTGAAGCGTCCACTTGCGGCTTACTCCCGATCTGTCGGCGGCCATCGGCATCCCGGACTTGTGCGTTCGGATCAAACTCCGGCCGCCTTGGCCATTGCCTAACTCAGGCCCAGTCCCTAAGCATTTCCGGACCATGGCTGTCTATCTCCACGAAGAAGATCTCCCCGAAGGCGTGCTTGCGCCGGGACCCGTCGCCGTCGACACCGAGACGATGGGCTTGATCACCCCGCGCGACCGCCTTTGCGTGGTCCAGATTTCCGACGGACAGGGCGACGAGCATCTCGTCCGCTTTGCGCCCGGCAGCGACTTTGCCGCGCCGAACCTGAAAGCGGTGCTGGCCGATCCGGCGCGCCTGAAACTCTATCACTTCGCGCGGTTCGACCTCGCGGCGATCGAGCACTACCTGGGCGTCACCGCCGCACCGGTATTCTGCACCAAGATCGCCAGCAAGCTCGTGCGGACCTACACCGATCGACACGGGCTGAAGGACCTGGTGCGCGAACTGCTGGGCAAGGAAGTCTCCAAGCAGCAGCAGTCCAGCGACTGGGGCGCCGCCGAACTGACCGAGGCGCAGAAGGACTATGCCGCCTCGGACGTGCGATACCTTCATGCGATGCACCAGATCCTGGTGATGCGCCTTGCGCGCGAGAATCGCAGCGACATCGCCCAGGCCTGTTTCGACTTCCTGCCCGCCCGCGCCCGGCTCGACCTGGCCGGCTGGCCGGACCACGATATCTTCAGCCACGAAGCCGCCTGATCGGAGCGTAAACAGGCATGTCGGTCGAAGCCAACCAGGTCCGCAACCGCCGCCGGCACTTTGCCGCGCCCGGCGGCTCGCACGATCGCATGGTGGCCTTCCTTGCCAAGGCCCTGCCCGCGGGCATCGGGCTGGTCGCGGCCGTCATGATCCTGGTGCCGCTCTCCCCGCGGGGCGAGATCAGCTTCCTGCTCGACCGTAACAAGGTGGCGACCACCGGCGAGCGTATCGCCGTCGACAACGCCGCCTATCGCGGCCAGGACAACCAGGGCCGCGATTTCGTGGTCACGGCCGGCACCGCGGTGCAGCGCTCGCCCGAAATCCCCATCGTCGAGATGCAGAAGCTCATCGCCAGGATGAACTTGCGCGACGGCCCGGCCGACATCGCCGCGCCGCGCGGCGCCTACAATTTCGACAATGACACCATGGCGGTGGACGGCCCGGTCAACTTCAAGTCGTCCGACGGCTATACGATGACCACCAGCAAGGTGGACGTCGACATCAAGGAGAAGACGGCGGTCGCATCGGGCGGTGTCCAGGGCACCGTGCCCTCCGGCACCTTCAAGGCCGACAAGATGCACGCCGATCTCGACACCCGCAATATTACGCTCGAAGGCAATGCCCGGATGCGCATTACGCCCGGCAAGCTGAGGATGCCGCAATGACCCCCCGCGCCAAAATGACCTTCCGAGCCAGCCTGTCCAAATCGGGCCTGCTCCAGTCCCGCCTGTTCCGCGCTTCCATCGCCGCCCCGGTGGCCGGGCTGGCCCTGTTCGCCGCCGGCCAGCAGCTGGGCGCGCAGGCGATCTCCGGCCACAATTCGAATGCGCCCGTCGATTTCGGTGCAGACCGCATAGAGCTGCAGGACAAGCAGAACCGGGTCGTGCTGACCGGCAATGTCGACATTACCCAGGCCGACCTGCGCCTGCGCGGCGCGCGCACGGTGATCGACTTCACCAAGGGCGACCAGACCCAGGTGCAGCGCATCACCGCCAGCGGCAATGTCGTCGTCACCCGTCAGGACCAGGTGGCCACCGGCGATACCGCCATCTACGACTTCAACCAGCGCATCATCACCATGGTCGGCAATGCCAGCCTCAAGCGCGGCACCGGCGATACCCTGCACGGCGGCCGCTTCGTGATGGACCTCAAGAGCGGCGTCTCCTCCGCCTCGGGAGGCCGCGTCAAGGGCACCTTCAACGTCCCCAAGAAGACCAACTGACGGCGAAGGCTCGATACGTCTCAGAGGCCGCCCTCAGGACGAAAGCGCATTCAGCAGGCATAGCAAAAAGGCCGGTCACGACCCTGGGGTCATGACCGGCCTTTTTGCTGTGCCTGGACCTTCTTCCGGGCGGAGGCGACCTTCGGGAAAGGCCGCGCTCCGCGACGGGTCAGAAGGCGCGATCGTGGACGAGAACCCGCAGGGTGAGGAACATGATGTGCAGGTCGCGCATGATGGTCCAGCCTTCGAGATATTCGAGATCGGACTGGAGGCGATTGATCAGGTCCGATTCCTGGTCCGTGGCGCCGCGATAGCCGCGCACCTGGGCCAGGCCGCTCAGGCCCGGCTTCAGGCAGTGGCGCTGCCAGTAGCGGCGATCCACTTCCCAGAACAGCTTCTCGCCCGCCAGCGAGCCCGTGGCGTGGGGACGCGGCCCAACCAGGCTCATGTCGCCCAGCAGCACGTTGAAGAGCTGGGGCAGCTCGTCGATGCTGGTGCCGCGAATGAAGCGGCCGACCCGGGTGATGCGCTGGTCCTCCTTAGAGGCCGAGACGTTGCCGTTCGTGTCGCACAAGGCCTGCGTCATGCTGCGGAACTTGTACATGTTGAAGAAGCGGTTGCCGCGGCCCATCCGGCGCTGGACGAAGAACACCGGTCCGCCGTCCTGCAGCTTCACGGCCAGTGCCACGACCAGCAGCAGCGGCGAGAGCGCCAGGATCGCCGCGCCGGAGAAGGCGACGTCGAAGATGCGCTTGATGGCGCGCTCGCGTATTCCGAGCGGCCCTGCCGAGACGAGCAGCAGGCCGTGCTGACCCGTGACGCGCGCACCCTGGGCACCCAGACGCGCGACTTCGTCGTCCAGCACTTCACCGTCGACATTGGCGCCCTTGAGCACCATGGCCCATTCCGCGCGGCGGTCGGCCGGGCAGCTCACCACGACCCGGTCGATGTTGCGCAGCACGAGGCCGACGCGGTCGAGCGAATCGGGGTCCTTGAGGTTGGGCCGCAGCCCCATGGCTGCCGCCGAGACGCGGATCGCGCCCGGCATGCGCAGCTGCGGACCGCCATCATCGATGATCAGCTCATTGATGACATTGGCACCGCAGCGCCAGTGGACGAAGCTGCGAAGCTGCAGGCGCGACCAGGCGATAAAGCCCATGGCGCAGATCACCCCGCCGCTGAACGCCCCGCGGGACAGTTCGGCGGAGGACTTCATGAGGAACTGCACGAAGACGACGACGACGACCGCCACCACCATCGACACTTCCGCACGGAAGATACCTCGCCAGCCGTCGCGAAGCGCGTCGGTGGAGTAGGCGGCATTGTACAAGGCCAATGTGAGGAAAATCGGCAAGAGCACTTGTCCGTAGACGAGTGCCATCTGAAATCCCCGGCCGGTATCATAAAGCCAGCCAGCCAGTGCGAAGCCAGCCAGCAGGGCCACAAGGTCCCCAACCAGCAAGGCAAGATAACATTGAAGCCGTCTACGTTCGAGCGAAGGTGCGACGAGAAGTTCGTCTGCTTCGGAGCGCTGAACGGCTTGGGTCGATACTGCAAATGGCGCATTCATGCGTTCAACACTCCCGAATTGTCGAACTCATGCCCCCCGGATCCCCTCGTCCTGTCCTACCACCAATGCCACGAATGAAAGTCCGTGCTGCACTGCAATAGGCGAATGTCCTTATGAACATTCCATCGGCGCGGGAAAGCCGATTCAGTTAAGCTGTTCTTTTTATCCGTTGTTTGCCATCAAGCGTAGCAATTCTAGCTATTTCGACTAACCCTTCCGCGAGAAGAAGGTCAGCATCCTGGCTATTACCCAAAAGGGTTTGGTGCATTGCAATAAGACGGGCAACCAGCCGTTCCAAACGATTACCACGCCAGATCCGCAATTGCACCCCAAGTGCTGGTTTGTCTTTCCAGAAAATTCGGCGGGAAGCCGCTTCCGAATCGATCAGGGCGGCCACGTCGCCGCTTCTTCCAAGCCGCGAATTCAGCCCGGCGAGCTGCGCCGTGCGCCGCTCGAAGGCGAGCAGCAGGCCAACGGCATTGATGCCCTGGTCGCGCAAGCGCTTGAGTTCGGGGCCGATCGCATCCCGCTTGCCGCCCAGCACCGCGTCAACCAGCGGTCCGAAATCGTCGTCCTCGGTCGCAGCGCCCACGGCATCGAGATCCGCGGCGGATACCGGGCGCGGCGTCTCCGCGCTGGCATCGAGATAGAGCGCCAGCTTGGTCACTTCCGAGCGCGCCAGACGGGTATCCAGGCCGGAGGCCCGGGCGATTCGCTCGGCAAGGTCGCTGCCCATCTTCAGGCCGGCGCCATTCGCCATCGTGCGCACCGCGCTGGTCACCGACGACAAGTCGGGCGGGTAGAACATCGCCACCAGCCCGTCGGGCCGATTCGCCAGGAGCTTGGCGGTGCGCGACTTGTCGGTGGCGCCGGTCGCCACGATCAGGACCGGGCAGGCGTCCACTTCGTTTTCGAGCAGGATCTGGACGGCATCGTGCGCCTCGTCGCCCTGGGCGCGCACCCAGATATGGCGAGAGGTGCCGCCGAACAGCGAATTGGAGCGCGCCTCGTCACCCAGCTTGACCGGGTCGCGGCGCAGTTCGGAGCCGGCGATCTCCACCCGCTCGCCAGGTTCGGGCAGGAAAGAGAGGATCTTCGCCGCGGCGTCGCTCGCGCCGGCCTCGTCCGGGCCGCAGAAGAAGAAAACCCGCGCCTGCTGTGCGGCGCGGGCTGCAAGGCCGCCGAAGTCCTTCTGGGTGGCCTTCACGCCCCCGCTCCGCAAGGACGCACGGGCGCTGGCCTCATTTCTCTGGGCCGCATCGGCCCGGTTACTGCTTGGTGTCGCCGCGCAGGCGCAGCGCGACGGCGGTGACGATCCGGGTGGCGACGTCCTTCGACATGTTTTCGAGCGCGGTCTGTTCCGCCGCGATCGTCGCATAGTCCGAAGAGACGACGTCGATGCCCGCATCCGATCCGGCAGTGGCGTCGAGCACGATCTCGTTGCTGGACATGTCGACCAGCTGATAGCGCGCGCGAAGCGTGCGGCGTTCACGACCGATGGTATCGTCCGAAAGCAGGGCAAAGCCTTCGAGCTTGTCGTCCAGGCGGATGTCGAGGCGGTAGCGCGGCGCTACGCCGCTCTTTTCCGCGCCGAGCTGATCGACCACGGCATTGCGGACCAGCCAGCCCGCACGCCCTTCGATCGCCGCGACCTGCACGCCCTGAAGCCCGCGCGCGACGGCACCGCTGCCGCCCCCCGCATACATCGGCTGGAGACCGCATCCGGCCAGCACAGCGGCCCCGAGAAGAGCCGGGCTGACGAGACGCAGGAAACGAGGGCGCAGAAAACCCTTCACGCGACGAGATTTACCAGTCGGTCGGGAACGACGATCACTTTCCTCACCTCGGCTCCATCCAGTGCACGCTGCACTTTCTCGCTGGCAAGGGCAAGCGCTTCAAGCTCTTCCTTGGACGTGCCCTTGGCCACGGTCAGGGTGTCGCGCAGCTTGCCCTTCACCTGCACCGCCACGGTCACTTCGTCCTCGACCAGCAGCGCCGGATCGACGGCAGGCCAGGCCGCCTGGGCGACGAGACCTTCGCCGAACTGGGCGAAAGCTTCCTCGGTCAAGTGCGGCATCATCGGCGAGACGAGCAGCAGAAGCGTACGGATCGCGCTCGAGCGGCTGGCCGAAGGGGCCGCCTTCTCCACCGCGCCGGTCAGTTCGTAGATGCGCGCCACGGCCTTGTTGAAGCCCAGCGATTCGATGTCCGAAGCGACCGCGGCCACCGTCTGGTGCGCCTTGCGGTCGATCGCCTTGTCGTCCCCCGTTACCGAGGCATCGTATTGGGCGAACAGGCGCCAGAGGCGCTGCACGAAGCGGCCGCAGCCCTCGATGCCGGCTTCCGACCACGGCAGGTCGCGCTCCGGCGGGCTGTCCGACAGCATGAACCAGCGGATCGCGTCGGCACCGTAAGTCGCGACGATCTCATCGGGATCGACGACGTTCTTCTTCGACTTCGACATCTTGATGACGCGGCCGACTTCGACCGGTGCGCCATCGGCCTTGAGCGTGGCGGTTTCGGCGCCGCGCTCGATCTCGCCGGGCGAGAAGTAGACCGGCTGGCCATTGGCATCGTTGATGCGGAAATAGGTTTCGTGCGTGACCATGCCCTGCGTGAACAGGCTGGCGAAGGGTTCCTTCACCTCGATCTTGCCGATGCGGGCCAGCGCGCGCGTCCAGAAGCGGGCGTAGAGCAAGTGCAGGATCGCATGCTCGATACCGCCGATATACTGTTCCACCGGCAGCCATTCGGCGATCTTGGCCGGATCGAACGGACGATCTTCCGGCTGGCTGGCGAAGCGCAGGAAATACCACGAGCTGTCGACGAACGTGTCCAGCGTGTCGGTTTCGCGGCGCGCGGCATGGCCGCACTGCGGGCAATCGACATGCTTCCAGGTCGGATGGCGCACCAGCGGGTTACCGGGAGTCGTGAAATCGACGTCCTCAGGCAGCGTGACCGGCAGGTGCTTCTTGGGCACCGGCACCACACCGCAAACCTCGCAGTGGATGAACGGGATCGGCGTGCCCCAATAGCGCTGGCGCGAGACGCCCCAGTCGCGCAGGCGCCACACGGTCTTGCCCTCACCCCAGCCTTCCGCCTCAGCGCGCGCGATGACGGCGGCCTTGGCGTCCTTCACGGCCATGCCGTTGAGGAAGTCGGAGTGGACGCAGACGCCGTCACCAGCCTCGGACTCGCCGTCGAACGGCTTGTCGGCATCGGCTTCGCTCGCCGCGACGACGCGCAGGATCGGCAAACCGTACTTGGTGGCGAATTCGAAGTCGCGCTGGTCGTGGCCGGGAACGGCCATGACCGCGCCGGTGCCGTAGTCCATCAGCACGAAGTTGGCGATGAACACCGGCAGGTCGGCGCCCGTGAACGGGTGCTTGGCCTTGACGCCGGTATCGAAGCCCAGCTTCTCCGCGGTTTCCAGCTCGGCCGCCGTCGTCCCGCCCTGCTTGCACAGCGCGATGAAGTCCTCGACCTCGGGACGACCCACAGCCACCGCCTGCGCGATCGGGTGATCGGCGGCGACGGCCACGAAGCTGGCGCCGAAGATCGTGTCCGGACGCGTCGAATAGACTTCGACCGAGCCGATGCCACCGATTTCAGCCGAGAGGTCGAACTTGAACTGCAGGCCCTGCGACTTGCCGATCCAGTTCTCCTGCATCGTGCGGACCTTCTCGGGCCACTTGTCGAGCGTGGAGAGACCGTCCAGCAGTTCGTCGGCAAAGTCGGTGATCTTGAGGAACCACTGGGAAAGCTTGCGCTTCTCCACCAGCGCGCCCGAGCGCCAGCCGCGTCCGTCAATCACCTGCTCGTTGGCAAGCACGGTCATGTCGACCGGATCCCAGTTGACCGCCGATTCCTTGCGGTAGACGAGATCGTTTGCGTAGAGATCGAGGAACAGCGCCTGCTCGTGGCCGTAGTATTCCGGCTCGCAGGTGGCGATCTCGCGGCTCCAGTCGAGCGCGAAGCCCAGGCGCTTCAGCTGCGCCTTCATGTTGGCGATGTTCTCGCGCGTCCAGCCGCCGGGGTGGACGCCCTTTTCCATCGCCGCGTTCTCGGCGGGCATGCCGAACGCGTCCCAGCCCATCGGATGGAGCACTTCGTGGCCGGTCATGCGCTTGTAGCGCGCCAGCACGTCGCCCATCGTGTAGTTGCGGACGTGGCCGATATGGATGCGCCCCGAAGGATAGGGGAACATCTCAAGCACGAAGCTGCGCGGCTTGGACGAAGTGTCGTCCGCCTTGAAGCACTGCGCGTCGTCCCACGCAGCCTGCCAGCGCGTGTCCGCCTGAGCCGGATCGAACCGCTCGGTCATCTTAATCGAGTCTCCTGCGGGTAAGCCCCCGCACAGTCGCGGCACCGGCCGGTGCCGCGTTCAAAAAACAATCAGCCGCCGATCGAATCGCGGCGAAGGTCGCGGGCGCGGGTGAGGATGATGTCCTCCAGCTTCTGCACGGTGGCAGCCTGCACCGGTGCCGCAGCCCAGCCGCCGTTGGCGGAGACTTCGCGCTGCGCGGTGACGCGCAGGGCGTCGGCGCGCAGGTCCTTGTCGAGGATCATGACGGTGACCTTGACGCGCTCGCCCGGCTGCTTGGGATTCACGTACCAGTCGGTGACGATGACGCCGCCGGCGCTGTCCGACTGGAGCAGCGGCATGAACGAGAGCGAATCGAGGCTGGCGCGCCACAAGTAGCTGTTCACGCCGATCGTGGTCACCGCCGAGGGCGCGATCGAGGAATTCACCTGCTTGCGGCCACCGCCACAGCCGGCCAGTGCAAGCGCGGCCACGGCGCAGAAGCCCGCGGTTGCCAGCGATCGAGCAGAGAGAAGGCCGGTATGGGTGCTGCCTGTCATCGTAATTCCCAGTTCCTGTCTTGGCGAAGGCGCCGGACTTTCCGCGCGCCTGCCGTAAAACGCCTCTATAGCCGCCATTGCCCGGCGGCAAGTGCGGCTTCTTCAGCTTGCGGCCATAACCCCTGCAAGGCTAAACGCTTGCTGAACGGCGGCGCGGCGCGGGAAAGCGCCTTTCTGCCCCTTCCCCGCGTGGATCAGCCTGTGTTAAGATGCCGCGGCCAGAATGGAGCTACCGGCTATCGCCTTTCGCCGCGCCATCCTGCAGGCCGGCATGGCCGGGCAGGATGTGTTGGCGCCGGAAGGCGGAATTGGGGCCTGCCGGAATGGAAGACGACTGGGACTTGAAGTGACGGAAAGCGAGCGCAATCACGCGTCGAAAAGCGGCATGAGGACCAGCATGATGCTGGCCTGCTGCGTGACCGTGCTCGCCTTGCCCAGCGCCGTCCTGGCCTTCACCACCACGTTCAAGGCCGATCCCTCGAATCGCGCCCTCGATGCGCTCGATGCCGAGACTTCGCCCGAGAACCTGTCCCGCGCCATTGCCATGCGCTCGCTGGGTAATGGCGATGCCTTCCCGTTCACCCCGGCCGGGGCCGCGGGCCGCCGCGAACGCGCCGTCACGGTGGCGGTGCGCGTCGATCCCCAAGCCGCGCAGGCGATCATCGTGCGCAATCGCAACCCGATGCCGCATAGCGAGCTGGCCAGCGTCGGCGGCCTGAAGATCGCGCCCGCCGCCTTCAACCTGGGCGTGGCGCGCGGCTATCAGAACTTCGCGGCCGACATCACTCCGGCCGCCCCCCCTGCCCGCGGCCTTGCCGACGCGCCGGAACTGAAGAAGTTCAGCCTTCAGGCCGGAACGCCTTCGCAGAAGGAGCCGCGGTTCACCACGCGCCTGTCGATCGACGAAAAGCGCGCGCCTGGCCGCGCACCGCACACTTTCGTAGGCGAAGCGGGTGAGGTCGACCTGGCCGGAGCCTACCGCGTGACCGACAATCTCGATCTGACGGCAGGCGTTCGCTACTCGCAGGATCGCGAACGCCTGGTGCCCCTGACCGACGGCAGGCAGGACAGCCAGGCAGTCTATGTGGGCACGCAGTTCAAGTTCTGATTTTTGCAACTCAGGCTGCATTTCTCTCAATCCGACATGGCGTAATTAAAGCTTGCTGCGGGAGGGCTTCCGCTTGCCCTTGCGCACGGCATTTCCTAGCCTGTGCTTGGTGGATGCTCACTAAGCGAAAGGCTATTTGAATGGCGCGCGTTGCTATCGTTACCGGCGGAACCAGGGGTATCGGGGAGGCTGTGTCGCTGGCCCTCCAGGAGAGGGGCCACACCGTAGTTGCAAATTATGCAGGCAATGACGAGAAGGCCAAGGCTTTCACGGACAAGACCGGAATTGCCGCCTACAAGTGGGACGTAGGCGACCATGAAGCCGTGCTCGACGGCGTCGCGCGGGTGACCGAGGAAGTCGGCCCCGTCGATATCGTCATCAACAACGCCGGCATCACGCGCGACGGCGTGCTTCACAAGATGAGCTTCGATGACTGGAACGAGGTGATGCGCATCAACCTCGGCGGGTGCTTCAACATGGCGAAGGCCACGTTCTCCGGCATGCGCGAGCGCGGCTGGGGCCGCATCGTCAACATCGGCTCGATCAACGGCCAGGCCGGCCAGTACGGCCAGGTGAACTATGCCGCGGCCAAGTCCGGCATCCACGGCTTCACCAAGGCGCTGGCCCAGGAAGGCGCCAAGTACGGCGTCACCGTCAATGCCATCGCGCCCGGCTACATCGATACCGACATGGTCGCCGCCGTCCCGGCGCCGGTCCTTGAGAAGATCGTCGCCAAGATCCCCGTCGGCCGCCTCGGCAACGCCTACGAGATCGCGCGCGGCTGTGCCTTCCTCTGCTCCGACAATGCGGGCTTCGTCACCGGCTCTACCCTGAGCATCAACGGCGGCCAGCACATGTATTGAGCCATCGGCGGACCGGCCCGCGCGTCGGGTCGGTCCGCCCTGCTCTTCTGGCCTTTGGGTTCAGACCTTGTGCGGCCCGAAGAGAATCATGGCCGCGCCCACCAGACAGACGGCCACTCCGCCGAGATCCCAGCGATCCGGGCGAACGCCCTCGGCGATCCAGAGCCATAGCAGGGCTGAAGAGATGTAGATTCCGCCATAGGCGGCATAGGCCCGCCCGGCATTGCTGCTGTCCACCAGCGTCAGCAGCCAAGCGAAAAGCACCAGCGAAACGCAGCCCGGCAATAGCCAAAGGGGAGACTTCCCCATCCGCAGCCAAGCCCAAAACGCAAAACAGCCCCCGATTTCGGCCAGCGCCGCGCCGATGTAGATGATAACGCTCTGCATTCCCGATCGATAGCGAGGGGCGGCCAGCCTGTCTCCCGGCTTCTCGGGCCATGGCGCAAAGGTGAGGCAGCGGGCGACGAAAGCGCCGGCGTCCCGGAATCAGCGGCAAGTCAGCCTGACGCGATTCCAGGCCATTCACCCGGGTCGCGCCGCCTGCTAGGCAAGGGCAATGACGTCGATCTACCACCCGCCGATCAAGCGCTCGATCGAGATCGCGGGTCACAAGACCTCGATCAGCCTCGAACCGGTGTTCTGGGACCTGCTGCGCCAGGTCGCCGCCGAAGGGGGGATTCCGATCAACGCGCTCGTGGCGCGGATCGATGCCGAGCGGCTGGAAGCGGATACCCCGCCCGGTCTGGCAAGCGCCATTCGCGTATGGCTGGTCGCGGCCCTGCAGGCCTGAACGCCCGGCCTTGCGATGTAAAGCGGTGAGGCGCCAACCGGTAAGGGGCGGAAACCTTGCGGTCCCGCCCCTTGGGTACACTGCGATGGCTCGCAGGAGATCGTTTTCCCGCAGGAACTCAGTAGGTGGACGGCGGATCGCTGGCCGGGAAGCTCTCGTCGATCGCCTCGTCGGTCTTGGACCAGCGCGGCGGCTTGTGAGTCATGTTCTCCGGCCCGGCATCGCGCACGCTATAGTTCTCGGACCCGCCGGCGGTTGCCGCCTGCTGGCCGTCGCGATTGGCATACTTGTAAAGCGCGTAGCCGATGGCTCCGGCTGCGGCCAATTTGATCAAGCCCATGGTCGTTGCTCCTCCTGGGGTGTCCGGACCCTTTCGGGTATTCGGGGGAGCAACGCGCCATCGCGCCGATAGGTTGCGTTACTCGCCGCCGACCCGTTCGATCTGTGCGCCGACCAGAGCGAGCTTTTCTTCCAGCCGCTCGTAGCCGCGATCGAGGTGGTAGAGGCGGTGTACCTGCGTCTCGCCCTCCGCCGCCAGGCCGGCGATGACCAGGCTCATCGAAGCGCGCAAGTCCGTTGCCATCACTTCCGCGCCTGTCAGCTTCTGCACGCCGTGGACCACGGCGGTGCGGCCCTTGGTCTCGATATGCGCGCCCATGCGGTTGAGTTCGGGAACGTGCATGTAGCGGTTCTCGAAGATCGTCTCGGTCAGCACGCTGGAGCCTTCGGCACGGCACAGCAGGGCCATCAGCTGGGCCTGCATGTCCGTGGCGAAACCGGGGTAGGGCGCGGTGGAAAGAGTGACGGGCTTCAGCGGACCGTCGGCCGCGACATGGAGGCCGTCAGCCGTCGGTTCGACATGGACGCCGGCATCGCGCAGGGCCTGCACGGTGGCTTCCATATCCTCGATCTTCGCGCCCTTCAGCGTCACTTCGCCGCCGGTGATCGCCGCCGCGCAGGCATAGGAGCCGGCCTCGATACGGTCGGGCATGACCATGTAGGTCGCGCCGTGAAGGCGGGACACGCCGTGGATGGTGAGGTCCGAAGTGCCGATCCCTTCGATCTGCGCGCCCATGGCGACCAGCAGGTTGCAGAGGTCGACGATCTCGGGCTCGCGCGCGGCGTTGTGCAGCGTGGACTTGCCGGTGCAGAGCACGGCGGCCATCAGCGCGTTCTCGGTCGCGCCGACCGAGACCACCGGGAAGGAATAGCGGCCGCCGGGAAGGCCGCCGTCCGGCGCGATGGCGCGGACGTAGCCGGCCGCCATCTCGATCTGGGCGCCGAGCGCTTCCAGCGCCTTCAGGTGCAGGTCGATCGGGCGGTTGCCGATCGCGCAGCCGCCGGGCAGCGACACGGTCGCCTCGCCCATGCGGGCCAGCATCGGGCCGAGAACCAGGATCGAGGCGCGCATCTTGCGCACGAGATCGTATGGCGCGACCGAACTGGTGATGCGGGTGGCCTGGAGCGTCATCACGCGGCCGAAATCTTCGGGACGGCTGCCGGCGATCATCGTCGAGATGCCGAACTGGTTCATCAGGTGCTGGAACCCGTCGATGTCTGCCAGGCGCGGCAGATTGCGCAGGGTCAGCGGCTCTTCGGTCAGCAAGGCACAGGGCAGGAGCGTCAACGCCGCGTTCTTCGCGCCGGAAACGGGGATGGTGCCGGAGAGGCGCTTGCCGCCTTGGATGATGATCTTGTCCATGGCCCGCTCTTTAACGGGATTTGGCCGTGCAGCAAGCACACCTCGGAGAAAGATGGATAGACTGTTGCGCTGCATCTGCGAAGCGGCTTTAATCGCATTGTAACCAAACGGAGTCAGACCTTTACCCATGTCTGCACCACAGTTCAAAAAGCCCGTCCGAAAAGCCGTATTTCCGGTAGCAGGACTTGGAACCCGCTTTCTTCCCGCCACAAAGGCGATTCCGAAGGAACTTCTTCCGGTCGTCGACCGGCCTCTGATTCAATACGCGGTCGACGAAGCCCGCGAAGCCGGGATCGAGGAGTTCGTCTTCGTCACCGGCCGCGGCAAGACCGCGATCGTCGAACATTTCGATACGGCCTATGAACTGGAAGCGACCATGTCCTCGCGGGGCAAGTCGCTCGACCCCCTCGAACCGACCCGCATCCAGCCCGGCAACCTGGTGACCGTGCGCCAGCAGGTCCCGCTCGGCCTGGGCCACGCGGTCTGGTGCGCCCGCGCCGTGATCGGCGACGAACCTTTCGCGATCTTCCTTCCCGACGAACTGATGTACGGCTCGCCCGGCTGCATGGCGCAGATGGTCGAAGCCTATAACGAAGTGGGCGGCAACCTGGTCTCGGTGCTCGAAGTGCCGCAGGAAGAAGTCTCCAGCTACGGCGTGATCGCGCCGGGCGCCACGCTCGACGTGCTCGGCGGTGCGCTGACCGAAGTGAAGGGCCTGGTCGAAAAGCCCAAGGTGGCCGAAGCGCCCTCGAACAAGATCGTTTCGGGCCGCTACATCCTCCAGCCGGAAATCATGGATCTCCTGGCGAACCAGGGCAAGGGCGCCGGCGGCGAGATCCAGCTCACCGATTCGATGGCCAAGCTGATCGGCCAGCAGCCGTTCCACGCCGTGACGTTCGCCGGCCAGCGGTTCGACTGCGGTTCGAAGGTCGGCTTCGTGGAAGCCACGCTCGCCATCGCGCTCGATCGCTCGGATATCGGCGAGGAAGTGCGGACCATCGCGAAGAAGCTCCTGGGCTGAGCCTTTCTTCCCTGTGATTCAGACGAAAAGCGCGCCCCGCAAGGCGCGCTTTTTTCTTGGGCGGGAAAGGTCGGAAGAGCGCCGTCGAACCACTGGCTCCGGCGTTCTGTCCGCCGGTGAGCGATCACACCGATCGGCGCGTTGTCAGTGGCGGACCGGGTCCGTCAGGCGCGCCATGATCGAGGCGACATAGGCCTGGGTCTCGCGGATGCGCGGGATTCCGCCCGCCTTCTGCACGCGGCCGGGACCGGCATTATAGGCCGCGAGCGCCTTTTCGATATCGCCGCCGAAAGCATCCAGCTGCATGCGCAGATAGCGCGCGCCGCCTTCGAGGTTGGCCATCGGGTCGCCCGCATTGACCCCCATCTGCGCCGCCGTGCCGGGCATGAGCTGAGTCAGTCCGCGCGCGCCGACGGGTGAGAGCGCCGCCTCGTTCCAGCGGCTTTCCTGCCAGACCACCGCTTCGAACAGGGTCGGGCTGATGTCGTACTTGGCCGCGAGTTCCGCGACCCGCGCCCGCCAGCGGGTCGGACCCGCAGCATCGAGCGCCTGGGTGATCGACTGGGGATGGAGCTGCGAGGCTTCCAGTCCGGCCGGAACCGGCTCCACTTCGGCCACTTGCGCGCCCACGGTGTCACCGCCCTGCCCCGCCGGACCGCCGGCCACCCACTGGTAGCCTCCGGTGCCGACCTGGAGGACATCGGCCAAGGCGGCCTGCGGACAAGCGAAGCCGGACACAGCCATCACGGCCGCGCCGGCGATTCCCATCATGCGATTCGTGATCCGCGTCATCGCCGCCCTGTTACTCCAGCCCGGTACACCCCCTCAAGGCCGGAGATTCGCAGGGCGGCGGCACGCATCACTGAATGCCCAGAGCCGTGCGAATCGCGCGCCAGGACAGCATCTTGAAGTTCTGCGCCTTCGGGGCGTTGTCCCCGTCCTGCGCGACCATCAGGCCCTCCGGGAACTGCGGACCGAAATCGCCGAGCGCGACTTCGATGCCGTCGGTGTCGCTGGTTCCGCGGATCGGACCGCCATTGATGCGGAAACGGCCGGAGAGCTTGCCCGAAGACAAGTCGAACAGGGCATAGGCATTGTCGCCCTGGCTGGAAGCCACGAGCCAGGCCCGGCCCCCGCTTTCGCGCGCGATCGCCAGCCCCTCGACATCGGCGACGAGGCCATCCTGCGCCCCGACACGGGCGAAGGGCTCGGCCACCAGGGTGGCACCGGCCAGCGGCACCTTCCAGATGCCGACGTCTTCCTCGGCCACGAACAGCACCTTGCCGGCATCGTCCACCACGCAGCCTTCGGACTGCGTCGCGAACTTCACCAGCCGCACGTAGTCCGCGGCAATCCGGCCGTCCTTTTCGACCAGGCGGCTCTCCGCCACCGAGCCGTCCTTGAGCACGACATAGGCGCGGGCCAGTTCGTCACGCGCCAGGGGGCTGCCCATGCAGAAGCCGTAAGCCTCGGCCGGGGCATGGCCGGCGGGCAGGAATGTCTCGGACCCGAGCGCCGCCAGCTTGCCGCTGGCACCGTCCAGCGCGAAAAGCGCGATGCGCGGCTCGGCGCGGTCGGTACGGTCGCTCGCGCCCACGAGGATCCGCTGCGAACCGTCGGCAAAGCGCACTTCGCGCAAGTCGGCATTGTTGAGCGCGCCTGCCGCGGCGAAATCCCGCACTTTGCCGTCGAGGCCGTAAACGTAGAGCCCCGCCTTCTTGTCGGTGCCCAGCACCAGGCTGGCGGCCGGATCGGCGGCATTGCGCCAGATCGCCGGATCGTCGGCGGCATCGACATTGGCCGTGCCGACCGGGTCGGTCTCGGCCTGCGCGGGAACATCCGTGGCTGGAAGCATGACGGCGGCAGGCGCCCCGCCCGTCGTCGCGCATCCGCCAAGGGCGCCAAGCAGAAGGGCCGGGAGCAATGCTCCCGACCCCTGCTTCACGATTCCCGAAAGGTTCGTGAAGGCTGCCTTCATCAGAAGGTCACCCGCGCGCCGAACTTCACGGTCGAGCCATATTCCTCGTACTGGAGGACGCGCTTGGCGCCGCCGAGGTTCTGATAGGCGAAGTACTTGGCATTGTTGACGTTCACCCAGTCCGCGAAGAGGCGGATGTTCTCGGTGACCTTGTACTTGGCCGAGAGGTCCAGCTGGAAGTGCTGGTTGACCGTGCGGTCGGTCTCGGCGTCGTCGCCCACTTCGTCGAGGTACTTGTCGCGGAAGGTACCGGCGGCGCGCAGGCTGACCGGGCCCTTCTCGTAGCCGAGCACGACGTTGAAGGTGTTCTTCGACGCGTTCGGCAGGGCGATGCGGCGAGCGATCTGCGTGCCGTCATCGTCGGAGAACACGGTGCCGCGGGCATAGGTGTACGTGTAGTTGATCTGCGTCAGCAGCCCGTCGAACGGCGAGGGCAGCATCGAGAACACCTGGCTGAAGCTGGCTTCCAGGCCGGCGATCGTGGCGGTGTCGCCGTTCACCGGAACGGTCAGCTCGTCATAGGCGATGCCGTTGTAGACGCCGCTTTCCTTCGAGTTGTAGCTATAGGTGTAGTCCTTGACCGACTTGTAGAAGCCGCCGATCGAGAGGGCACCGTTGTTCGTGAAGTAGTAGTCGAACCCGGCGTCGAAGTTCCAGGCCTGGTAGGGCTTCAGCTCCGGATTGCCGACTTCCAGCTCAAGATCGTCGTTGATCGTGTTGCGCGGGGCCAGCTGCGAGAGCTTGGGGCGCACGATCGTCTTGTAGCCGGCCGCGCGGGCGACCAGGTTCTGCTGCGGGCTGAAGCGCAGCGTCAGGCTGGGCAGCCAGTTGGTGTAGTTGCGCTTGTAGTTCAGCGGATCGATGGTGATCGTGTCGTCGCCATTGTCGGTGACGAGGCTGCCGTTGAGTTCGTTGTGCGTGCGCTCCATGCGCACGCCGCCGATCACGCGGAGCGTCGAGCTGTCCCAGCGGGCCATCGCGTAGCCGGCCAGGATGTCCTCACGCACCGAATAATCGCTGACGGCCGAGTTCAGGGCACTTTCGTAATCGTTGATGACGAACGAGTCCGGGTTCGACAGCAGGTAGTCGGCCGGGCCGGTCTTGCTGGCGACCGGGCCCATGTCGACCAGGCGATAGGTCTGCTTGCCCAGCACGTCGGCCAGCGTGTAGTCCGGCGCGCCGTCGGCCAGTTCGTAGTAGTTCATGTTGAAGTCGTAGGACTTCTTGCGCCAGCGCGCCTTGGCGCCGGCCTGAACGGTGAAGTCGCCATTGTCGCCGGCAAAGGTGCGGGCGAGGTCGGCCTTGACGGCCCATTCCTCGTCCTGGCTGTCGGACAGGGTGGTCAGCTCGGTCTTGTTGAATTCATAGGCCGAGGCATCGTTGAACTCGCTGTCCGGGTCGGCGGTGACCGCGTAAGTCGGATAGTACTTGTTCGCGTAGTCGGTGGCGACCACCACGCCTTCGTTGAAGCGGGCGCGGAAGCGGGTCGGGTCGATCGAGAACGTTTCCTTCTCGCTCGACTTGGCATAGCTCGCCTGCCAGTTGAACTTCCACGTACCGGTGTCGGTGTCGCTGCCGATGGCGACGCTGCGGATGCGCTGGCGTTCGAAGCGATCCTTCAGGTCGCGCTCGACGGTGATGCGCTCGTCATCCGAATCGAAGGTGGCGCTGGAGTCCGTGCTGCTGCTCGGACCGTCGAAGTCGCTGAAGTCGAGCGTGGTGCGGCGGCGATATTCGTGATCGTCGAACTGCGCCCAGTTGCCGCGCACGTAAGCCTTGGTCGTGTCCGACACGCGCCAGTCGGCCGAGAGCGCGGCGTTGATGCGGGTGCGCTCCACGTCATAGTCGCGGTATTCGACCGATTCGGCCCAGGCATTGCCGCTATCGTCGACGTTCCAGCCGCCGGTCTCGACGTTGTCGGTCTCGAACTTGCGCTTGTAGTAGCTGACCGAGCCGGCGATGCCGAAATCGTCGCCCAGCTTCTGGGTGAAGTCGAACGAACCCTTCGGCGTGACCTTGCCCGAATAGTCGTTCCAGCTGCCCTCGGCGCTGAGCGAGTAGCGGTTCTTCTTCGAATCGAAGGCGCTGGTGGTCTTGATCTCGACCGAGGCGCCGATGAAGTCGCCGTCCATATCGGGGGTGAAGGACTTCTTCACTTCCACCGATTCGATGGTGTCTGACGAAACCACGTCGAGCGCGACCGAGCGGGCGTCCGATTCCGGCGCCGGCATGCGAACGCCGTTGATCGAGGTGCCGTTGAGGTCGGGATCGAGGCCGCGAACCGAAACGTAGCGGCCTTCGCCCTGGTCGTTGAGGATGTTCACGCCCGGCAGGCGGCGAAGCGATTCGGCGACGTTCTGGTCGGGGAACTGGCCCACGGCGTCGCGTGTCAGCACGGAAACCACACCGTCGGCGGCCTTCTGGCGCGACAGGGCGCTGGTGAGGTTCGCGGTCTGGCCGGTGACGAGGATGTCGCCGCCGCCGATCGCGGGCAGGTCGAAGTTGCTGGCGATGCGGCCGGTGGCGGCCACCGAGACGCTCTGGGTGGTCACTTCGGCGCCGACATAGCGCGCTTCCAGGGTGTAGGTACCGGCGGGCACGTCACCGAAGATGAAGTTGCCTCCGCGGTCGGTCTCGGCCGAGCGGTTCAGTTCGACGATGCGAACCGAAGCCGACTGCAACGGACGCACGCCCGACGCGTCATGAACGCTGCCGGCGACTTCGCCGGCGTGCGCGATCGTGGCGAACGATGCCGAGGCGAGCAGGCCGGCTGCGATCCGGAAGGAGGTTTTCATGTACTGGAACCCTGTTTTGCGACGAATTGCGGCGCGTCTAGGCAGGGTTCGTGACAGTTACGTGCCAATGTCATGGCACTTTCGTGACATCGCTGCAGTGCAGCAAAAAAGCCACAGTCCGCGTGTTTTCACGTGGAACATCCGCAACTTGCTTGCGGTTCACCGAATCTCGATAAGGGGAGAATGGTGCTGCTGGGGAGGATTGAACTCCCGACCTCGTCATTACCAATGACGCGCTCTACCACTGAGCTACAGCAGCGCTCTTTTCCGTGTCCGGAAAGGCTGTGTCCCGGCGACCCGGGGCAGGGGCGGGCTAATGTCCGTGACCGGCCTGATTGTCAAGCGCCTCTTGCGCATTCTTTTTCAGAAAGCCATTTCCAGACCCATCGAAGACCGTTCCGAAAGACGCCTGACCATGACGCAAGCCCAGCAAACCCGCGACGAAAGGCTCGCCGCCAAGCTTCGGGAAAATCTTCGCCGCCGCAAGGTCCAGGCACGCGCACTGGCTTCCGATGCCCCTGCCTCCGCCAGCGAAGCGTCGGCAGGGGACGCGGATAGCGCCGCTGCGGGCGAATCGAACGCTGAAAACGAATCAGCCGGTCTTTCCAAACCCGCCCCGGAAAGCTAGGGGCTGCGCCCAGACATAGAGTCAGTCTGCCAACGGGCGTTTCCCGAGGGGATCGCCGCTGAGACCTGGGAGTACGCCTTGCCTCGCCTGATCCTCGTCCGCCACGGCCAGAGCCAATGGAATCTCGAGAACCGCTTCACCGGATGGTGGGACGTCGACCTTACCGAAAAGGGTGAGGAAGAGGCCCGCGCCGCAGGAACGCTTCTGAAGGAAAAGGGCATCCTGCCCACCGTCGCCTTCACCTCGCTGCAGACCCGCGCGATCCGCACTCTGCACTTCGCGCTCGAAGCCGCGGGCCTGCTCTGGATCCCGGAGACCAAGGACTGGCGCCTCAACGAGCGTCACTACGGCGGCCTCACCGGCCTCAACAAGGCGGAAACCGCGGCCAAGCACGGCGACGACCAGGTCAAGATCTGGCGCCGCAGCTTCGACACGCCGCCGCCGGTCCTGGAGCGCGGCAGCGCGTTCGATCTCTCGTCCGATCCGCGTTACGCCGGGATCGACGTGCCGATGACCGAAAGCCTCAAGGACACCATTGCACGCGTCCTGCCTTATTACGAAGGCTCGATCGTCCCGCATCTCAAGGCCGGTGCCGACGTGCTCGTCTCCGCCCACGGCAACAGCCTGCGCGCGCTGGTGAAGCACCTCTCGGGCATCTCGGACGACGAGATTACCGGTCTGGAAATCCCGACCGGCCAGCCGATCGTCTACGAACTGGCAGACGATCTCGCGGTGCTCGACCGCTACTACCTGTCGGAGCGTTGACATGAGCGGGGTGGGGGCTCCTGTTGCCATCGTCATGGGCAGCCAGTCCGACTGGCCGACCATGCAGCGCGCTGCCGAGATGCTGGACAAGCTGGGCGTCGCTTACGACGCGCGGATCGTCTCGGCGCACCGCACGCCGGAGCGGCTGGTCGATTTCGCCAAGGGTGCGGACGGCGAAGGCTTCAAGGTCGTGATCGCCGGTGCGGGGGGCGCTGCCCACCTGCCCGGCATGATCGCCTCGATGACGCACCTTCCCGTGCTGGGCGTGCCGGTACAGTCAAAGGCGCTTTCGGGACAGGACAGCCTGCTCTCGATCGTGCAGATGCCCGCCGGCATTCCGGTGGGCACGCTGGCGATCGGCGAGGCGGGCGCGGCCAACGCCGGCCTGCTCGCCGCCGCGATCCTCGCCACGGCCGACCCGGCCCTGGCCGAACGCCTCAAGACGTTCCGCGCAGACCAGACGGCGAGCGTCGCCGAACGTCCCTCCTGACCGATCGAGCAAGCACCTGAAGATGATCCCTCCCGGCGAAACCATCGGCATACTCGGCGGCGGCCAGCTCGGCCGGATGATCGCGATGGCCGCTGCCCAGCTCGGCTATCGCTGCCACATCTACGCGCCGGAGGCCGATTCCATCGCCGCCGAAGTGAGCGCGGAATTCACTTGTGCCGCCTGGGACGATGCCGAAGCGATGGCCCGCTTCGCAGCGGGCTGCGCGGTCGTGACTTACGAGTTCGAGAACGTGCCGGTGGCGCCGCTCGCGGCGCTGGGCAAGGTACCGCTGCTGGCCCATGCCCGCGCGCTCGAAACCGCACAGGATCGCCTGAGCGAGAAGCGCTTCGTCACCGAACTGGGCGGCACCCCTGCCCCCTTCGCGCCGGTGGATTCGGCCCAGGACCTTGCAAAGGCGGTCGCCGCGATCGGCGCACCGGGCATCCTCAAGACCCGGCGCGACGGCTATGACGGCAAGGGCCAGTGGCGCATCATGACGCCCGAAGACGCCGAGGGCCTCGATCTTCCGGACCAGGCGCTCATCTACGAGGGCTTCGTCACGTTCTTCGCCGAATTCTCGGTGATCCTGTGCCGCGGCGCGGATGGCGACATCCGCTACTTCGATTCCGCCCACAACGTGCATGAGGGCGGCATTCTCTCGGTCAGCACGGTGCCTGCCCCGCAGCGCCTGCTCGACCAGGTTCCCGCCGCGCGCGCGCTGGCCGCCAAAGTGGCCGAAGCGCTGGACTATGTCGGCGTGCTCACGCTGGAATTCTTCGCGACCGAGAACGGACCCGTCTTCAACGAGATGGCGCCGCGCGTGCACAATTCCGGGCACTGGACCATCGAGGGCGCGGTCACCAGCCAGTTCGAGAACCACGTCCGCGCGATCTGCGGCCTTCCGCTGGGCGAAACCGGCCTGGCCGCCGATGCCGTGGAAATGCGCAACCTGATCGGTGACGAGGCGGACGACTGGCCCGCGATCCTCGCCGATCCGGCCAACCATCTGCATCTCTACGGCAAGGGCGCTTCGCGTCCCGGCCGCAAGATGGGCCATGTCACCCGCCTCTCCTTCCAGCGCGACTGACCCAGAGCCTTGGCGCAGGACCTCTTCCTCATCTACGCCCGCGCCGCCAACGGCGTGATCGGCCGCGACGGCGCCCTGCCCTGGCGCCTGCCCGCCGATCTCCGGCGATTCAAGGCCATGACCCTCGGCAAGCCGATGATCATGGGCCGCAAGACGTTCGACAGCTTCCCTTCCCCGCTTCCCGGCCGCCGCCATATCGTGCTTACCCGCGACGCGGCATGGACGGCCGAGGGCGCGGAAGTGGCCCATTCGGTGGACGAAGCGCTGGCCCTGGCGGGTGACGGCGAAGTGGCGGTGATCGGCGGCGCGGAAATCTACCGCTTGTTCCTGCCGCTGGCCCCCCGCATCGAACTGACCGAGATTCACGCCGACTATCCCGGCGATACCGAAATGCCCGCGGCAGGCCCGCAATGGCGCGAAGCCGCGCGCGAGGAGCATCCCGCCGCGGGTGATTTTCCCGCGCACGCTTTCGTCACGCTGGTCCGGGACTTATAGGCCTGATCTGACATGATTCGTCTCGACAACCGCGAACCCGTTCCCGAATCGATGCGCGGCGCCGTTCTGGCGCTCGGCAACTTCGACGGGTTCCACCAGGGCCACCAGGCCGTGGTGGGCGAGGCCATCCGCTGGGCCCGCGAACTCGGCCGGCCCGCCATCGTCGCGACGTTCGATCCCCATCCCGTCCGCCTGTTCCAGCCCGACGCGCCCGCCTTCCGCCTGACCACGCTGGACCAGCGGCAGGACCTGTTCGAGGCGGCCGGCGCCGACGCCATGCTGCTGCTCCACTTCGACCGCGCCATGGCCTCGATGGAAGCGGCAGACTGGATCGAACAGGTGCTCGGCCGGCAGCTTGGCTGCGTCGGGGTCGTCACCGGCGAAGACTTCACATTCGGCAAGGGCCGCGGCGGCAATCCGCAGGTCCTGCGCGAGGTCGGCGCGCGCATCGGCCTGATCGGCCGCACCGTGGGCGCCGTGCACGACGAGCGGGGCGTCATCTCCTCCAGCCGCATCCGCGACGCGCTGAAGCTGGGCGAGTGCGAGACCGCCACTCGCCTGCTGACCCGCCCTTTCGCGGCGCGCGGCGTGGTGCAGCACGGGGGCAAGCTGGGCCGGACCATCGGCTTCCCCACCGCCAATATCGACATGCACAACTACTTGCGCCCGCGCTACGGCATCTACGCCGTGACCGGGCGCATGCCGGACGGACGCGTGCTGCCCGGCGCCGCCAACATGGGCGTGCGCCCGACGTTCGAGCCGCCGATCGAATTGCTCGAACCTTACTTCTTCGATTTTTCAGGCGATCTCTACGGACAGGAGATCGAGGTGGCCTTCCACCACTTCCTGCGTCCCGAAGCCAAGTTCGATTCGCTCGACGCCCTGGTGGCGCAGATGGGCCGCGACTGCGACCGGGCCCGCGAGCTGCTGTCGCACATCGGCTGAGCAAAGCCCGCTCGCCTCAAGAAACGAAATCGCCCTGAAACTAGTCTGGAGCGGCGAGCGCGCCGCACAGAGCTTCGTCGCGATCGAAACCCGCGTATCGCCATGCCTGCGAACTCTTCCAACAGGCGCGCAATTGCTCTAGTGCGCAGCGCATATGACCGAACAGCGCGATTATAGAGCGACCGTCTTCCTTCCGAAGACCGATTTCCCCATGAAAGCCGGGCTCCCCCAGAAGGAGCCGGGTATTCTTGCGCGCTGGCAGGAACAGGACATTTACCGCAAGACGCGCGAAGCGCGGGCCGACCGCGACATGTTCGTGCTGCACGACGGTCCACCCTACGCCAATGGCGACATGCACATCGGCCATGCGCTGAATCATATCCTCAAGGACATGGTCGTCCGCACCCAGACCCTGCTGGGCAAGAATGCCCCTTACGTCCCCGGCTGGGACTGTCACGGCCTGCCCATCGAGTGGAAGGTCGAGGAAGAGTACCGCAAGAAGAAGAAGAACAAGGACGAGGTTCCCGCAGAGGAATTCCGCGCCGAATGCCGCGCCTATGCCCAGAACTGGGTCAACGTGCAGCGCGAGCAACTGAAGCGCCTCGGCGTCAATGGCGATTGGGACAATCCCTACCTGACAATGGACTTCCAGGCCGAAGCCACCATCGTCGGCGAACTGCTGAAGTTTGCCGAGAACCAGATGCTCTACCGCGGCGCCAAGCCGGTGATGTGGAGCCCGGTGGAAAAGACCGCGCTGGCAGAAGCTGAGGTGGAGTACGAGGACATCGTCTCGACCCAGATCGACGTGGCCTTCGAGATCACCGAATCGCCCATCGCGGAACTGGTCGGCGCCCATGCCGTGATCTGGACGACCACGCCATGGACGATCCCGACCAACCAGGCGCTCGCTTATGGGCCGGAGGTGGAATACCACCACTACCGCGCGCATGACGGCCGCCGCTTCCTGATCGCCGTGCCCTTGCTCGAAGCCTTCTTCGCGCGCACCGGCCTGGGCCCCGTGGCCGAGAACATGATCGGCGATGCCGACTTGTCCGAATACGCGCTCGGCACTTATCGCGGCGCCGACCTCGCCGGCACTCTCGCCCGCCACCCGATGCATGCGCTGGGCGGCTTCTTTGCAGAGCCGCGTCCGCTGCTGGCCGGCGATTTCGTCACCACCGAGAGCGGCACCGGCCTTGTCCACATGGCACCCGACCACGGCGAGGACGACTTCCTGCTGTGCAAGGCGCATGGCATCAATCCCAAGTTCGTGGTCGAAGCCGACGGCAAGTACCGCGAGGACTGGGGCTGGCTGGGCGGCCAGGGTTCGGTCATCAACCCGAAGTTCAATGCCCCCGACGGCCCGATCTGCTCGGACCTGCGCGAGGCCGGCGCGCTGCTGGCGGCTTCGGCCGACTACAAGCACTCCTATCCGCACTCCTGGCGTTCCAAGGCCAAGGTGATCTTCCGCTGCACCCCGCAGTGGTTCGTGCCGATGGACAAGGCGATGACTCACATCTCGCCCAAGAGCCGCGCCGATACCCGCTGGGAGAACGAAGGCGGCGCCATCGATCCCGCCGAGGAAAACCGGGACGACGCGCCCACGCTGCGCGAAGCCGGGCTCCAGGCCATCGCCGACACCCGCTTCGTTCCCGAAAAGGGCCGCAACCGCATCGGCGCCATGGTCGAAGGCCGCCCGGACTGGGTGCTCAGCCGCCAGCGCGCCTGGGGCGTGCCGATCACCCTGTTCGTCGACCGCAAGACCGGCGAATACCTCGTCGACCCCGCCGTCAACGACCGCATCGTCAATGCCATCCTCGCCCGCGGCGTGGACGCCTGGTCCGATGAAGCCGCGCAGGACCTGCTCGGGCCGGACTACAGCGCCGACGACTACGAGCGCGTTGCCGACATTCTCGACGTCTGGTTCGATTCCGGTTCGACTCACGCCTTCGTGCTCGAATCGGGCCGCTGGCCCGACCTCCTGCGCCCCGAAGGCTACCAGGGCCCCAAGGCGGACCTCTATCTGGAAGGCAGCGACCAGCATCGCGGCTGGTTCCAGTCCTCGCTGCTCGAATCCTGCGCCACGCGCGGCCATGCGCCGTACAAGGCAGTGCTGACTCACGGCTTCACGATGGATGCCAAGGGCTTCAAGATGTCGAAGTCGCTGGGCAACACGATCAGCCCGCTGAAGGTCATGGAAACCAACGGCGCTGACATCATCCGCCTCTGGGCGCTCTCGGTGGACTTCACCGAAGACCACCGCATCGGCGACGAGATCCTGAAGGGCGTGGCCGACCAGTACCGCAAGCTGCGCAACACCCTGCGCTACCTGCTGGGCGCGCTGGACGGTTTCTCCGACGAGGAGAAGCTGCCGGTTGCCGAGATGCCCGAGCTGGAACGCTACGTGCTCTCGCTGCTGGCCGGCGTCGACGCCGCGCTGCGCCAGGCCGTCGCGGACTTCGACTTCAATACTTACGTGCGCACCCTGCTGGACTTCTGCAACGAAGACCTTTCGGCCTTCTTCTTCGATATCCGCAAGGACTGCCTCTACTGCGACAGCCCTGCCGATCCGAAGCGCCGCGCCTATCGCACGGTGCTGGACACGCTGTTCCACGCATTGGTGCGCTATGCCGCGCCGGTCACCGTCTTCACCGCCGAGGAAGTCTGGCAGAGCCGCTTCCCCGGCAGCGAGAGCGTGCACTTGCTCGAATGGCCGGAAGTCCCGGCCGTGGAAGCGGACGCTGCCCGCTGGTCCGAACTGCGCGCCCTGCGCGTGAAGGTGACCGAGGCGATCGAACCGCTCCGCCGCGAGAAGATCGTCGGCTCCAGCCTGGCCGCCGAAGTTAAGGTTCCCGCCTCCACGCCGGCCAGTGCCTCCGACGCAGATCTGGCCGAACTGTTCATCACCGCGAAAGTCGCGCGTGGGCAGGGGGATGACGTGACCGTCACGCCTTCCACCAACCACAAGTGCGGCCGCTGCTGGCGCCATCTTCCCGAAGTTACGGAAGACGGCGCCCTGTGCGACCGCTGCGATGACGTGGTTGGCGCGCTGGAGACCGAGGCATGAGCGCCGAGATGACCGTTGGCCGCAAGCGCCTCATCGGCTTTCTGATCGCAGCGGTGGTCTTCATGGTGGACCAGGGCTTCAAGGCCTGGGTCGTCACCGGATTGAAGCTGCGCGACGTGGGCGTGATCGAGCTGGCGCCGTTCTTCAACTTGCGCTGGACCAAGAACCTGGGCGTCTCGCTCGGCCTGTTCACCGCGGATTCGCCGGAGGGCCGCTGGGCCCTGGTGGCGATGACCGGCGCGATCGCGCTGTTCGTCCTCATCTGGATGCTTCGCGAACGCAAGCTGGGCGAAATCGCCGCGCTGGCCATGGTGCTGGGCGGTGCGCTGGGCAACATCCGCGACCGCTTCACCATGGGCTACGTGATCGACTATGCCGACCTTCACTTCGGTGAATGGCGGCCGTTCCTCATTTTCAACATCGCAGACGTCGCCATAACCGTCGGCGTCCTGATTATCCTTGCCCGCTCATTGCTTTCGCGCGACAAGCCGGAAACGAATGGCGGACATGACACGGCGCCCGACGCCGCCCCGGAGATTTGAGTTGATGCCCATGAAGAAGACCGGAGCCCTGATTCTCGTCGCCGCCGGTGCGGTGCTCGTGTCCGGCTGCGGAAGCAGCGGCCTGCTGAACCACAACCGCCCCGATGAATTCGCCGTGCAGCGCCAGTCGCCGCTGGTGGTGCCGCCCGATTTCTCGCTGGCCCCGCCGAAGCAGGGACAGCCTCGCCCCAATGACGACAATCTGCAGCAACAGACCCTCGACGCGCTGTTCGGCGGCCCGCAGGCCCGCAGCGAAATCGAGAAGTCGACGCTGAGCATGGCCGGCCCGGCCGCGCCCTCGATCCGCTCCACCGTGGGCGATCCGGGCACGTACACCGTCGCCAAGGGCCAGGTGACCCGCGCGATCCTCGCCGCCCCGGAAGGCGACGGCCGCGACGCGCAGACGACTATCGAGGGCTGACCCCCTCTTCGACGAACGCGAAAAGGGCCGGAGCGGCATGGCTGCTCCGGCCCTTTTTCATGCCTGCTCTGTCTGAAAATCCGACGCGGGCGGATTTTTGGCGGCACGCGAGAATATCCTTTTCGGGAATTTTCCCAAAAGGCCGTCAGATCCCGCCCGGGAACATCGCGAGCAGCTTGCCCAGTCGGTCGTGCACCAGCCGTTCCTGCTGCGGATCGCTTTCGCCAAGGCGCACGATGGTGAGCAGCTGATCGGGCGAGCCGATCACGTATTGGCCATATTCGCCCACGCAGGCGAAAACGTTGCCGGGCGCCATGCCCGGGAACAGCACTTCCTCGCCCCCTGCCCCGGCTTTCGCCTTGGCCTTGTTGAGCCAGACCCCGGCGCCATAGCCGGGATTGCGCGGCGAGGATTCCAGCATGAACTGCACCCAGCGGCGCGGCAGGATCTGCGCGCCCTGGATCGAGCCGGTATGGCGCAGGAATTCGCCCAGCTTCGCCCAGTCGCGCGCCGAGGCATGGACCATGGCCGAGCCGACCATCGTACCCGCACGGTCGAAGCCCGCAGTGGCCGAATCCATCCCGATCGGGGCGAAGACGCGGTTGCGCAGATAGTCGTTCACGGCCTTGCGGCGCCGATCGGGGTTGCGATCGGACGAAAGCACGCGCGCGGCCAGGTCGGAGAGAATGACCGAGGTTGCCGCGCTGTCCACGAACCGCGCGCCCGCCGGGGCTTCCAGGGGCTGGGCCTCGGCATAGGCCGCCATGTCGTCGCGCCCGTCGAGATAGAGCATCCGCATCCGGTCGGACTGGCGGGCCGGACCGCCGGTGGCCGATGCGGCCGTTTCGGAATGGCGCAGGCCCGAGCGCATCTGCAAAAGTTGCTTGAGCGTGATCTCGCCGCGCGGATCGCCCGGGCGCTGCCATGCAGGGATAGGGGCCGATTCGGCGAGGCGCAGCCGTCCGTCGCTGACGAGCTGCCCGACCATCAGCGCCGTGACGCATTGGCCCATGCCCAGCCCGTCCAGCCGCGTGTCCGGCTTGATCCCGGCGCCATAGCGCTCTGCGATCACGGAGCCGCGCTTCATCACGACCAGTGCCTGGGTACGGCCGAGATCCTCGTCGAACAGTCCGTCGATGGCGCGGCCGAAGGCGGCGCGCGGCGCTCCGCCATCGTCCTTGATCGCCGCCTGCGATTCCGCGCTCGGCGGCGGCGGCCCCTGCTGCGCATCCTGTCCACAGCCGGCAAGCGTGCTCAGCGCCAGGGCTGGCAGGACGGAAAGGGCAAGGATAAGGGGGGGACGGCGCACCGGCATGACGCGCGGTGTGATGTGCGAGGCGCAGGAATATGGCAACAGGCACGAGGTACACGACCGGGGAAAGCCCCCCAGGAGATGGGCCTGCTGCAAACGGGCCTGCCGATAACGGCTCCTCCGGAAGCCCCCATCGCAGCCGCCAGCCCTCGCGCTGGATCCGCAATTCGCTGCTGCTGGCCCTGCTGGCGCTGGTGCTGGTCATGGCGATGTCGTGGCGCGGCCTGCGCGAACAGGCGCTTGTCGGCACCTCCTACGGCGCCCGCGTCGCCTGCGCCTGCCGCTTCATCTCGCAGCAGGACCTGGGCACCTGCAAGGGGCAGATCGCCATCGCCGGGCTGGGTCGCACCGCGTCGCTGATGATGCTTTCCGAAGATGCCGAGAATCGCTCGGTCAAGGCCCGCGTCCCGTTGCTGGCCAGCCAGACCGCCACCTTCGCACCCGATCGCGGATGCCAGCTCGAACCCTGGGCCAACTGACGGGCCACGGCGCTTCTCGCATCAGGCGCCGGGCCCCCTTACGTACCTTCAGTCCAGCGGAACGGCGGACTCGGTCCCCTCGATCCAACCGCCGCCAACTACCCGGTCGCCGGCATAGATCACCGCCGCCTGCCCCGGCGCAACGCCATATTCGGGGTTCGCGAAACGGATCGTGACGGCCGCGCCGCCGCCGAAGTCGCCTTCGAGCGTGATCGGCACCGGCTTCGCCAGCGAGCGCACCTTGGCCGTCAGCGGCGCATCGGGAAGTGGGCCGATACGGTTGGTCTCGGTGACGAGGGCGGCGGCAACGCCCAGCAGCGCGCGCGGGCCGACCAGGACGCGGCGCCCCGGCGCATCGATGCGCACGACATAGAGCGGTTCGGGCTGGCCGCCGATCTCCAGCCCCCGGCGCTGGCCGACGGTGTAGTGGATGATGCCGCGATGCGTGCCCAGCACTTCGCCGGTGAGCGCATGAACGATCTCGCCCGGCGCTTCGCCCTCCGGACGGACGGCGCGCACGATCTTGGCATAATCGCCATCCGGCACGAAGCAGATGTCCTGGCTGTCCGGCTTGTCGGCAACGCGCAGACCTGCCGCTTCGGCCAGGCGGCGGGTTTCGCTCTTCGGCAACCCGCCCAGCGGGAAGCGCAAGAAGTCCAGCTGCGCCTCGGTGGTTCCGTAAAGGAAGTAGCTCTGGTCGCGCGCGGGATCGAAGGCGCGGTGCAGCTCGGACCCGGCCGGTCCCTCGACGCGGCGCACGTAGTGGCCGGTGGCAAGGCAGTCGGCCCCGAGGTCACGGGCCATCGTCAGCAGGTCGGTGAACTTCGGACCCATGTTGCAGCGGATGCAGGGGATCGGCGTGCGCCCGGCCATGTAGTCGTCGGCGAAGCGCTCCACCACTTCCTCGCGGAAGGCGCTCTCATGGTCGAACACATAGTGGGCAATGCCCAGGCGGTCGGCCACGGCGCGGGCGTCGCGGATGTCGTCGCCGGCGCAGCAGGCGCCCTTGCGGCCGGTCGCGGCGCCGTAGTCGTAGAGCTGGAGCGTCACGCCGATGGTTTCGGCGCCGGTGGCTGCGGCCAGCGCGGCCACGACGGAACTGTCGACACCGCCCGACATGGCGACGACGATGCGGCGGGCCGAAAGCGGCGCAGGCAGCTGGAACAGGGCGGCGGGGTCGAGGCCGGCCACCAGTCCTTCAAGATCGGAAAGGGCGGTCATGCGCCGCCCCATACAGCCGAACGCGCCGGATTCCTACCTTTGACGATGGAGCGCCGGCGAGACACCCGCTTTCATCCCGTCGGCCACGGCGGGGCCTTCGCCCGGTCAAGGATCATGGCGCTCGGTTAAAGGTCATGGCGAAGCCGGTGTTAAGAATATTTAACAAAAGGTAAGTCCGGCCTTTACTCTCCCTTGACCAAGCGCCGTTACAAGCGATCGACATGAACATCGCTCATGATCATGAAACCTGCAAAGCGGGGCATGCGTCGGGTCGCGACAGCGAGGAGTTCATGCCGGTCCGTTTTCCAATCGACTGGTTTTCCTTGCGTTCCCGGCTCTTCGCCGCGCACGATCTGCGTGCGGCTTTTGCCGAGACGTCCGCCTCGCCGCGCCTCCACCGCTTCGGCAGTTTCGCCGGGTCGGTCGCTTATGTGATTCATACATATGCGACAGTCTCAAGAACTGTTAACCCAAATGCTTCAGGCAATCGCAAGCCAGCGCAGGCCAAGGTCCTTTCCGTCGCCGGCAATCCAAGCACCGGCGTACGAGGGTGATGATGATCGAAAACCAGAAAATCCGTCCTGCCCAGGTAATCGGGCCGCTCGGCGAGCCGTTGACGCTGGAATCGCTGCCCCCGGCGAACACCACCCGCTGGGTCGTGCGTCGCAAGGCGGAAGTCGTGGCGGCCGTGAACGGCGGCCTGCTGTCGATCGACGAGGTCTGCGATCGCTACCAGCTCACGCTCGAGGAATTCGCGTCCTGGCAGCGTGCCGTGGACCGTTCGGGAATGCAGGGCCTGCGCGTCACGCGTATTCAGCATTACCGCGATCTCTACGAGCGCCAGCAGAAGTATTGAGCGCACTACCTATTTGGTCCCCAAAGGACCTGAAAGCGGCGGCGGACCTCGGTTCGTCGCCGTTTTTCGTATATCTCCGGGCAATTCTCGAAAGATAGCAGGGGCCTGGCCGCCGGATACTGTCGTCGACGCTGGTCGATCCGGGTCGGCGACACGGCGACTGCTGATTGCCACCCGTCCGCCGCAGGTATATGTCGTTTCGCAGGAAATTTGGCCGTCGCAGCGGCGTGGACCGACGTGTCCGCGCTCCGGCGGCAGATCGTGCCTTCCGGCCACCCCAGGGGCGACATCGCTTTCACGGGGCAAGGGCATCCGGACGAGGCATTCGGGACTGGGGGCAATCGCAATTTTTGCGGTGACACGATGAATTACGACAGCAGGATCGACGTGACGGAGAACGAGGGGTTGGCGGCCACCGGAAGCGGACTGGGCGGCAATCCGCTCGACAGCGACAATGAGCAGGACCGCGCATCGCGCCGCTGGTGGCTGATCGCCATCGTTGCCGCGATCGTGCTGGCCACCGGGATATGGTTCGCCGTCCGCGGCGGCGAAAAGACCGAAAAGGCCGGCGCCGCGGACATCCAGATGCCTGCGGTCACCGTCGTCGTGCCGGGCCGTGCCTCCGTCGAAGGCGAGATCACCGCAACCGGCTCGCTGGCGGCACGCCGCCCGATGCCGGTCGGTTCGGTCGGCGAAGGCGGCCAGGTCCGTTCGGTTCTGGTCGAACCGGGTGACTGGGTTTCCCAGGGCCAGGTGCTCGCCGTCATCGATCGCTCGGTCCAGTCGCAGCAGCAGGCCAGCCAGTCCGCGCAGATCGCGGTGGCCCAGGCCGACGCCCGCCTGGCCCAGGCCAATCTCGACCGCGCCCTCAAGCTTGTCGACCGCGGCTTCATCTCCGCCGCCGATGTCGACCGCCTCACTGCGACGCGCGATTCGGCCAATGCCCAGGTCAAGGTCGCGCGCGCCACGCTGGGCCAGCTCCAGGCGCAGACCGCCCGCCTCAACATCGTCGCGCCGGCTTCCGGCCTCGTGCTCGAACGCAATGTCGAACTGGGCCAGGTCGTGGGCGGCGGCAGCTCGGTGCTGTTCCGCCTTGCCAAGGGCGGCGAAATGGAACTGCTCGCCCAGATGAGCGAGGATGACCTTGCGCGCATGAAAGTGGGCGTGGAAGCCACGGTGACGCCTACCGGCAGCAACCAGAGCTTCACCGGCCAGGTATGGCAGATCGCCCCGGTGATCGACGCCACCAACCGCCAAGGCATCGCCCGCATCGCCCTCGCCTACAATTCCGCCCTGCGTCCCGGCGGCTTCGCCAGCGCCGTGATCAACAGCGGCCAGACGGTGGCCCCGGTGCTGCCCGAATCCGCGATCCAGAACGACGACAAGGGCGCCTTCGTCTATGTCGTCGATGCCAAGGACGTGGTTCACCGCCGCGCGGTGCAGACCGGCATCGTCACCGCACGGGGAATCACCGTGAAGCAGGGCCTCGACGGCAGCGAGAAGGTCGTGCTGCGCGCCGGTGGCTTCCTCAACGAGGGCGACAAGGTCAAGCCGCGCATGACCGCCGCCGCCAAACCGAACGCGGGCGAGTAAATACGCGATGAGCCTTCGCAATATCTCGGCCTGGTCGATCCGTAATCCGATCATTCCGATCGTCTTCTTCATCGGCGTGATGATCGCCGGCGTGGTCTCGTTCATGCGCATGGACGTGAACAACATGCCGGACGTCGAATTCCCCGGCGTCCACGTCATGATCTCGCAGCCGGGCGCCGCCCCGACCGAGATCGAGACGCAGATCACCCAGATCATCGAGGGCGCCGTGCGCTCCGTGCCGGGAATCGAGGAAATCCAGTCGACCGCCTCCGAAGGCACCTCGACCACGCTGGTCTTCTTCACGGTCGGCACCGATCCCGATGTCGCGACCAACCAGGTCAAGAACGCGGTCGATCAGGTTCGCGGCCAGTTGCCCGACGGCATTCTCGAGCCGATGGTCACCAAGATCGAGGCCAATGGCGACAATCTCGCCTATTATGCCGTCAGCGCCGACGACATGACGATGGAGCAGCTCAGCTGGTTCGTCGACGACACGATCTCCAAGACCCTGCTCTCGATCGAAGGCCTGGCCTCCGTAGAGCGCAACGGCGGCGTCGACCGCGAAATCCGCGTCGTCGTCGATCCCGAGCGCCTGATCGCGCTGGGCCTCACCGCCAACGACATCAACGGCGTGCTGCGCCAGGTCAATACCGACGCGGCAGGCGGCCAGGCGGAAATCGCCGGCTCGCGCCAGTCGGTTCGCGTGCTCGGCAATGCCCAGGACGCCTTCCAGCTTTCGCAGACCCGTATCAACGTGGGCGGCGGCCGGCAGGTCAAGCTGTCCGACATCGCCAAGGTCTACGACGGCTATTCCGAGCAGACCCGCATCGCCAAGCTGCGCGGCCGCGAAGTGGTGACTTTCGGCTTCACCCGCGCCCTCGGGGCCTCCGACGTCGCCGTCTACGACGGGGCCGAGAAGGCGCTGGACAAGATCCGCAAGGAAAACCCGAACATCCACATCACACGGCTGTTCTCCGACGTGGACTACACCAAGGGGCAGTACACCAGTTCGATGGAGGCGCTGGTCGAAGGCGCCGTCCTGGCCATCGTCATCGTCTATCTGTTCCTGCGCGACTGGCGGGCGACGATGATTTCCGCCATCGCCATCCCGCTCTCCGCGATTCCGACCTTCTGGTTCATGGACATGCTGGGCTTCACGCTCAACTTCCTCTCGCTGCTGGCACTCAGCCTGGTGGCGGGTGTGCTGGTCGACGATGCGATCGTGGAGATCGAGAACATCGTGCGCCACATGCGCATGGGTAAATCCGCCTACCAGGCCTCGATCGACGCGGCGGACGAGATCGGCCTGGCCGTCGTCGCCACCACCTTCTCGATCGTCGCGGTGTTCCTTCCGGTCGGCCTGATGCCCGGCATCCCCGGCCAGTTCTTCAAGGCTTTCGGCCTGACGGTCGTGGCCGCGGTGCTGATGAGCCTTGCCGTCGCGCGCCTTATCACGCCGATGGTCGCGGCCTACTTCCTCAAGGCGCACGGCCATGCCGAACATGGCGGCGGACGGGCGATGGACTTCTATCTGAAGATCCTGGCCTGGACGCTCGATTCCAGCGAAGCGCACCGGCTGAAGGCACGCCTCGTCAAGAGCCCGGCCCGCTGGTGGTACTATGTGATCGCCGCCGTGGCGGTCATCGCCATCCTGGCGGGCGGTCTCTTCGCCGCGTCCCTGCTCTTCATGGGCGTCAAGGCAGTCCTGACCAAGGCCGGTCTCGACAAGGCCGCCCTGGTGCTGGCGGCGGTCGTCGCACCGCTTGCGGTCCCGGTCGTGATCTTCCTGCTCGGAGCGGGCATGAAGATCCTGCTGGGCGCGATGGGCCGCTTCGGCGTGTGGTATCGCTACTTCTCGGACCGTTTCGCGGCCCGCATGCGCGACCACCGGTTCTACGCCTTCTGCGCGGGTATCTACGCGCTGGTGCTGACGTTCGCCCTGCTCGCCGGCCTGCCCTCGCAGTTCCAGCCGAACACCAATAACGACACCAGCACGGTCAATCTCGAGATGGTGCCCGGCACCACCATCGAACAGACCGCCGCCGTGGCCGACAAGGTCACCCGCCTGCTGGAAAGCCAGCCCGAAGTGCAGCACATCCTGGAAGCCTCGCGCGAGGGCAAGGGATCGCTCTACATCGCGCTCAAGCCTGCCGACCAGCGCAAGGCGACCAGCATCGAATTCGAACGCCGGATGGCGCCGCAACTTCAGGACATCCCCGATGCCCGCGTGACTTTCGCCACGCAGTCGGGCGGCTTCGGCAGCGGCCGCGACATTTCGGTCATGCTTTCGGGAAGCGATTCGGAACTGCTGCGCAAGACGGCGCAGAAGCTGGCCGACCAGATGCGCACCATCCCCGGCGTCATCGCCCCCCGCATTGCCGCCGATCTTCAGCGCCCCGAACTGGTCGTGGTGCCACGGCTCGACCTTGCGGCACAGCTCGGCGTGACCACGGCCGCGCTCAGCCAGACCATCCGCATCGCCACCCTCGGCGAAATCGACCAGAACGCCGCCAAGTTCTCGCTGAGCGACCGTCAGGTGCCGATCCGCGTGATCCTGGCCCGCGCCTCGCGCCGGGATTTCTCGACGATCGAGAATCTTCCGGTCACCACGGCCAGCGGCGGTTCCGTGCCGCTCAAGCGCGTGGCGGAAATCCGCTTCGGCGCCGGGCCCACCCAGATCCAGCGCTACAACCAGTCGCGCCGCATCTTCGTGGGTGCCGACCTCGGCGAGGGCCAGGTCAAGGGCCCGATCATGGAGCAGATCCAGAAGCTGCCGATCATGAAGGACCTGCCGACCGGCGTCTCCAACGCCCCCGTCGGAGAGGACAAGTGGCAGGCGGAGATGGTGAACAGCTTCGTCATCGCCGTCATCAGCGGCATCTTCCTGGTCTTCGCGGTGCTGGTGCTGCTCTACCGTCGCTTCGTCTCGCCGCTGGTGAACATGGCCTCGCTGCTGCTGGCCCCGCTTGGCGGTCTGCTGGCGCTGGTGATCGTCGGCCAGCCGATCTCGATGCCGGTCTACATCGGCATCCTGATGCTGCTGGGCATCGTCGCCAAGAACTCCATCCTGCTGATCGACTTCGCGATCGAGGAAATGGAAAAGGGCGTAGACAAGCTTACGGCGATCATGGACGCGGGACACAAGCGGGCGCAGCCGATCATCATGACCACCGTCGCGATGACGGCGGGCATGGTGCCCACCGCGATCTCGCTCTCGGGTGACGCCGCCTGGCGCGCGCCGATGGGCATCACCGTGATCGGCGGGCTGCTGCTCTCGACCATGCTCACCCTGGTGATCGTCCCGGCCGCCTTCAGCCTGGCAGACGGTTTCGAAAAGCGCCTCGGCCCCTGGCTGCGCCGCAAGCTGCTCACGTACGAGCCGCATCATGCACACGAAACCGCCCATGGTGCCGTGCCCATGCCTCAGCCGATCGCGGCGGAATAAGGGATAGGGAGGAACATTGCCGGCCCCCAAGCGTAGCATCCCCGTGGCACGGCAAGACTTTTTCCAGCCGGGTCCGGTCCCTGGCGATCGGGCCCGCCGCATGCGGATGTTCGCGGGCGGACTGCTGCTGTTCATGGCGGCGGCTTTCGTCGTGCTCCGCCGGGTGGCCGTATTCCATCCGGAATGGAGCGTGCCGCTCGGCTACGCGATTTCCTTTACCGAAGCGGCGATGGTGGGGGGACTGGCCGACTGGTTCGCGGTCACGGCCCTGTTCCGCCATCCGCTCGGCCTGCCGATCCCCCACACCGCCATCATCCCGGTCAACAAGGATCGCATCGCCGATTCGATGGCGACTTTCCTGCGCGACAATTTCCTGACGCCCCAAGTCGTGGCCCGCCGCCTGCGCGGCTTCAACCTCGCTGCCGCGGCCGGGGGCTTCCTTGCCGATCCGGCCCGTGACGAGCAGTCCCGCATTCGCGCGGGCGCCGCCAACCTGCTGGGCGATGTGCTCGAATCGCTCGATCCCGAACAGATGGGCGGCATGGTCAAGGCCGGCCTGCGGCGGCAGATCGAGAAGATCGACGCTGCCCCCCTGCTCGGCCAGATGCTCTCCAACGCCATTGCCGACAGGCGACACCTCCCGGTCCTGGAAAGCCTGCTGCGCAAGATCGGTGAAGCGATCGAGGCGAACGAGCCGATGATCCGCGAGATGATCCACCAGCGCGCCAATACCGTCATGCGCTGGACCGGGCTCGACGAGCGGCTGGCCAATGGCGTGCTCGATGGGGCCTATCGCCTGCTCGCCGAAGTGATCGTCCAGCCCGACCATCCCCTGCGCGCCCGCATCGACGAGGCACTCGCCAAGCTGGCCGACGACCTCCTGCATCGGCCCGAGACCCGCGCCAAGGTCGAGCGCATCAAAGGGGAACTGCTGGACAACCCGGCCATGGCATCGTGGCTCGACGGCATGTGGGAACGCGCGCGCGGGGCCTTGCTCAAGGCCGTGCGAAATCCCGATCAGGCGCTCGCCGGTGCGCTCGGCGAAAGCCTTGCCCAACTCGGCCAGGCTCTGGGCGAAGACCCGCGACTGCAGTACATGGTCAATCGCTTCGCACGCCGCACGCTCGTAGGCGTCGTATCGCGTTATGGGGGAGAGATCGTGAGGCTGGTGTCGGAAACCGTAAAGCGCTGGGATGCGCGCACCGTGACGGACCGGATCGAAGGCGCCGTGGGCCGCGATCTGCAGTTCATCCGGATCAACGGTACGCTGGTCGGCGGCCTGTTCGGCGTCTGCATCCACGTTGTGGACCAGTTCCTGTGAGCGTCGCAGCCTTGGATGGCCCGGTTCTCGTGACCGAGCGCTTCGAACTCTGGAAACCGCAGGCGAGCGATCTCGGCGACATGATTCGCTTGATTGCCGACGAGGAGACCCGCACTTTCCTGGGCCAGGCGCAGCCGGAGCCCAAAGGCGTGTTCGAAAGGCTGGAACGCAACGCCGGATCCTGGTCGCTGCGCGGCTACGGCACTTTCCCGGTGCGCCGGCGCGGCGGCGATGAGATCGTCGCGAATTGCGGGGTCTTCCACTCCTGGCGCGGCTTCGGCAAGGGCATGGACGACGTCCCCGAAGCAGGCTGGATCGTGCGCCGCGACCATTGGGGCCAGGGCCTCGCCAAGGAAGTCATGCGCGCCGCCCTCGATTGGTTCGACAAGACCCACGGTCAGCGCCGCATTGCCTGCATGATCGAAGAAGGGAACCAAGCCTCAGAGCGCGTCGCCGCCGCCCTGGGCTTCGTCGCCTATGGCAGCCACGACCTTGGCGACAGCGACAAGTCAGTCATCGTGAACCTGCTGGAGCGTGGCGGCTGAAAAGCCACGCAGGATTGGGAACTCTTCCCACTCCTGCGCAACAGTGTCGAACTCAGCGGCGGCGTTGCCCCACCTGCTTCATCGGCCGCCGCACCTTCCAACGAATGCTGGCCTCATAATGAGATGCGACGGGCTTTCCGGCTTGATCCAACGCGGGAGAAAAAGTCGCTTTCGTCGTCATCTGCTCGCAAGCTGCTGCCGCGAACGCCGAGTCTCCGTAATTGTCCACGACCTTGCATCCACTCACCGCGCCAGAAGCGTCGACAAGCAACCGCGCCCGCGTCAGTCCCGGACGATAGCGCTTGTCCGCGCCAAAGGGATAGCTGTTGGCTGCGATCCAGGTGTCGGGCGAACTCTTCGGCATCGGCCGGACGGAAAGACGAGCCTGCTGTACAGGATCCAGCCCCCAAGATCGGACCAACCCATCCGTGCATTCGCGCATTGCAGCCATCGCCTTGCCGAGCGAACCCGTCCCCAGTTGAACCGCCTTGTCTCCCCAGGATAGGATAAGGGAAGTAATGGCCGTCTCACGTTCCGGCGTCACCGGAGCGGGCGGTCGACCATCGTGCCCGAAACCGTTCCAGGTGGTGGCCGAGAACATGAGGGCGGTGAGCTTGCCGCCCCCTTCGATGGGCGCATCCGCAACCGTGAAACGGTCGGCGATAGGATCCACTTTTTCAGGGCCGGTCCTGAGCGTGAGATGTGTCGATTCGCCCAGACCGTTGAAAGCCTTGCCCGTGATCGTGGCATAGAAACGGTCGCCCGGACCGAGGCGCTCGATCTCGAGCAATGCCGGATTCTCTGACGTCCCGAAACCGCGCTTCAAACTGCAGGAATCGGTTCCGTTGTCCATCTGCCAAGGCGAACTTGCCTTTAGGACAACAGTCTCGGCGTTGGCAGGCGTGGACGTTCCAGCGACAGCGGCGATTGCAACCAAGGAAACGGATAGTGTCCTATTCATGCCAAGTCCTTGTACGTGCGTGAATTCTTCGCGCAAACTATGGGCCCGGCCGAACATGGCAAGATGAATCGACGGTTGTCATCTCCAACCTGAACAAAAAACCCCGGCCGTTTCCGACCGGGGTTCGCACGATTTCAGAATTTTAAACCGCTCAGAGCTTGCCGGTGAGTTCCGGCACGGCGGTGAACAGGTCCGCCACCAGGCCGACGTCTGCGACCTGGAAGATCGGGGCGTCTTCGTCCTTGTTGATGGCGATGATGGTCTTGGAGTCCTTCATGCCCGCAAGGTGCTGGATCGCGCCCGAGATGCCGACGGCGATGTAGACTTCGGGCGCCACGATCTTGCCGGTCTGGCCGACCTGGTAGTCGTTCGGCACGTAGCCCGCATCGACCGCGGCGCGCGATGCGCCGACGGCAGCGCCGAGCTTGTCGGCGAGCGGCATGATGACTTGCTCGAAGGTTTCCGAATCCTTCAGCGCGCGGCCGCCCGAGACGATCACCTTGGCGCTGGTCAGTTCCGGACGCTCGGACTTGGCGAGTTCGGCACCCACGAAGCTCGAAAGCCCTGCGTCACCGGCACCGGCGACGTCTTCGATGGCAGCCGAACCACCCTCGGCAGCGGCCTTCTCGAAGGCGGTGCCGCGTACGGTGATGACCAGCTTGGCATCGCTCGATTCGACGGTGGCGATGGCGTTGCCGGCGTAGATCGGACGCGTGAAGGTCTTCTCGCCCTCGACCGAGAGGATGTCCGACAACTGCATCACGTCGAGCAGCGCGGCGACGCGCGGGGCGACGTTCTTGCCGGTGGTGGTGGCAGGCGCCAGGAACGCGTCGTGGTGGCCCATGAGGTCCACGATCAGCGGCGCGATGTTCTCGGCCAGCGCGTGTTCGTAAGCGGCGTTGTCGGCCAGATGCACCTTGGCGACGCCGGCGATCTTGGCAGCGGCCTCCGCAGCGGCGCGGCAGTTCGCACCGGCGACCAGCAGGTGGACTTCACCCAGCTTGGCAGCAGCGGTGACGGTGTGGAGCGTCGCGTCCTTGACCGACGCGTTGTCGTGTTCGACCCAAACGAGCGTCTTCATCAGGCGACTCCCAGTTCCTTGAGCTTCGTAACCAGCGCGTCGACATCGGCAACCTTGACGCCGGCGACACGCACCGGCGGCTCCGAGACCTTCAGGGTCTTGAGGCGCGGGGCGATGTCGACGCCGTAGTCGGCGGCGGTCTTCACATCGAGCTGCTTCTTCTTCGCCTTCATGATGTTGGGCAGCGAAGCGTAGCGCGGCTCGTTGAGGCGCAAGTCGGTGGTGACGATCGCGGGCAGCGACAGCTTGACGGTCTCCAGACCGCCATCGACTTCGCGGGTCACGGCAACGTGGTCGCCCTCAATCTCGACCTTGCTGGCGAAAGTGCCCTGCGGGCGGCCCAGCAGTGCGGCGAGCATCTGGCCGGTCTGGTTCGAATCGTCGTCGATCGCCTGCTTGCCCAGAATCACGAGGCCGGGATTCTCTTCGGCGACGATCGCCTTGAGGATCTTGGCGACGGCCAGCGGTTCCACTTCCGTATCGGTTTCGATCAGGATCGCGCGGTCGGCGCCCATCGCAAGCGCAGTGCGTAGCGTATCCTGCGCCTTGGCCGGGCCGACCGAGACGGCGACGATCTCTTCCGCCTTGCCCGCTTCCTTGATGCGGATGGCTTCTTCCACCGCAATCTCGTCGAACGGATTCATGCTCATCTTGACGTTGGCCAGGTCAACACCCGTGCCATCCGCCTTCACGCGGGGCTTCACGTTATAGTCGATCACCCGCTTTACGGGCACGAGGATCTTCATCTGATCGGGTCCTCTCAGTTTCAGGCACGGCGTGTTTAGCCGCTCGATTAAATCCACTCAAGGCCCGCCTAATAGGCAATTGACGTAAGCGTCAAGACCTGCCGCAGCGAGATGAGCCCAGCGTGGGCTACAAAGCGCGCCATATCGCAAATCCGCGAGATTGCGCATCGCCCCGGCAGAAATCGGAGGCCCAGAATTACTATGAAGCCGAAAAGGCCGGCTTCCTGCGCGCTTCAAACGCAAACGGCGGGGGTCCGGAAACCCCCGCCGCTGCATTATCCATCACGGGATCGTGCAAGATCCAAGAAACGGGGCCCTGTCAGGCGACGTTCTTGACCTCTGCCACGATCTTCTTGGCAGCATCGCCCAGATCGTTGGCGGGGACGATCGGCAGGCCCGAGTTGGCCAGGATGTCCTTGCCCTGCTGGACGTTGGTGCCTTCGAGGCGAACGACGAGGGGAACCGAGAGGTTCACTTCCTTCGCGGCGGCAACGATGCCGTCGGCGATGACGTCGCACTTCATGATGCCGCCGAAGATGTTGACGAGGATGCCCTTCACGTTCGGATCGCGCAGAATGATCTTGAACGCCGCGGTCACCTTTTCCTTGGTGGCGCCGCCGCCAACGTCAAGGAAGTTGGCCGGGAACGAACCATTGAGCTTGATGATGTCCATCGTCGCCATGGCGAGGCCGGCACCGTTGACCATGCAGCCGATGTCGCCATCGAGCTTGATGTAGGCCAGGTCGTACTTCGAGGCTTCGACTTCCGCCGGATCTTCCTCGGTCTCGTCGCGCAGGGCCTGCACGTCGGGGTGACGGTAGAGCGCGTTCGAGTCGAAGCTCATCTTGGTGTCGAGGACGAGCAGGTTGCCGTCCTTGGTTTCGACGAGCGGGTTGATTTCGAGCATGTCGCAATCGAGCGCCACGAAAGCCTCGTAAAGCTGCTTGGCGATCTTCTGCGCCTGCTTGTTGAGGTCGCCGGTCAGCTTGAGGGCGAAGGCAACGGCACGGCCGTGGTGCGGCTGGAAGCCGGCGGCGGTGTCGATGGTGACGGTGGTGATCTTCTCGGGGGTGTTGTGGGCAACATCCTCGATGTCCATGCCGCCCTCGGTCGAGACGATCATGGCGACGCGGCTGGAAGCGCGGTCGACGACCATCGAGAGGTAGTATTCGCTGGCGATGTCGACGCCGTCGGTGACGTAGAGGCGGTTCACCTGCTTGCCGGCATCACCCGTCTGCACGGTGACGAGGGTGTTGCCGAGCATTTCCTGGGCGAAGGCTTCGACTTCCTCGACCGACTTGGCAAGACGCACGCCGCCCTTGGCGTCGGCGCCGAGTTCCTTGAACTTGCCCTTGCCGCGGCCGCCGGCATGAATCTGGGCTTTCACGACATAGAGCGGTCCGGGGAGCTGCTTGGCAGCTGCAACCGCTTCCTCGACGGTGAGGGCGGCAATGCCGGCCGGAATGCCGACGCCGTACTTCGCGAGCAGTTCCTTCGCCTGGTATTCGTGAATGTTCATCGCTGAAATCGCTTTCTGCTGGAGTGTCCGAGGAAAGGAGTTGTCCAAAAGCGCGGGAGGGACCCCGAACTTGATCCCGGCCGCATAAGCACATCCCTGCGCGCTTGAAAAGTCCCGTTCCCTGCGCAATGGGATCGCGCGAGCACTCAGATCGCCCGAATAACGAGAACGACTCGCGCATGATCGATCGCGACAGACTGGAAGCCATTGTCCGTGAAGCGGGCCGGATCGCCATGGCCGGCTGGCCCGGCGACGGCCACGTCCTGGAACATTGGGAAAAAACCCCCGGCAGCCCGGTGAGCGTCGCCGACATCGAGGTGGATTCCTTCCTCAAGCGGGAATTGTCCGGCTTGCTGCCCTCGGCCGGATGGCTCTCTGAAGAGACCGTGGATTCGCCGGCACGACAGGGACACGAGCTTGTCTGGCTGGTGGACCCGATCGACGGGACCCGCGATTTCATCGCCGGTCGCACCGGTTGGGCGGTGTCCGTGGCGCTGGTCAATACGCGGCGCCCGCTGATCGGCTTGCTCCATGCACCGGCCCGGGCGCGCGAGGCCGGGGGCGAGTTCTGGTATGGCGAGGCCGGCAAGGGAAGCTGGCGAAACGGCGAACGCCTGCAGGCCAGCCACCGCGCAGCCCTTGCCGGTGCGCGGGTTCCGGCAAAGAAGCTGGCACCCGAGGATGCAGATCTCGTCCTGGTGGACCAGCCGAACTCCATCGCCCTGCGCATGGCCATGGTCGCGGCCGACGAGGCGGATCTCCTGACGACCCTGCGATGGGGCTACGAATGGGACATCGCCGCCGCCGGGCTGATCGCGCGCGAAGCGGGGGCCTCCGTCACTGACGCTTTCGGCAAGCCGCTCAACTACAACAAGCACGACCCTCGCGCTTTCGGGGTGATGGTAAGCTCTCCGGCGATTCACGAGGCGGCGGTGGAGCGGCTGGCCGACCGCGCGCGTCGCTACTCGGCGTAGTCTTTCAGGCCGGAGCCGGTGCCGGGCGCCCGCATGTAAAAAGGGGCCGGACCTTGCGGCCGACCCCTTCCCCGATCCCGCTTTCGCGGAAATCCCTTATCAGTGCGCGGCGGCAGCTTCGTCCTGCGTGACCGGCGTGATCTTGATTTCGACGCGGCGATTCTTGGCGCGTCCTTCCGGGGTGGTGTTGTCCGCCACGGGGTAGTTCTTGCCCATGCCCTGGGTCTGGATGCGCGAAGAGGCCACGCGGCGCATGATCAGGTAGCGTGCCACCGAATCGGCGCGGCGCTTGGACAAGTCGAGGTTGTAAGTGTCGGACCCGGTCGAATCGGTGTGGCCGTAAACGTCGATCAGGCTGTCCGGATACTTCGTCATGCTCTGTGCCACGTTGTCGAGCGCGGCCTGGAACGAGGGGCTGATCTCGGTGGAATTGACCGCGAAAGTCACGTCCGGCAGGTTCACCAGGATGCCGTCTCCCTCCTGGGTGACGTCGATGCCCGAACCGGCGGTGTCTTCCTTCAGCTCCTTGATCTGCTTGTCCATCTGGTAGCCGACGACACCGCCGGCCACGCCGCCAATGCCGGCACCGACGATGCGGGCGGTCTTGCCGCCGATCACGCTGCCCAGGAGGTAGCCGAGGCCGGCGCCGCCAGCGCCGCCGATGGCCGTGCGCGACACCTTCTTCTCACCCGTGTTCGGATCGGTGACGCAGGCCGAAACCGCGACAAGCGAAAGCGCGGCAAGGGCGGAGGTCATCAGGCGTGATTTCTTCATGGTCTTCCCTCCTGTTCAGAAACACTTCCAGGCACGTCTGTGTTATAGTGCACATGAATAACAGATGGCTGATCCCGGCGAAACGATCACTGTCCGCTTGGGTTCCCGCCCGCGTCGGTTCCATCGTTTCTGTCCAAGCGGTGTTTCCCGCCCGTGACGATTATGTCCAAGCGCAACACGCGCTTCGCACTTGCGGCGATTTCTGCTAGCGCTGAGGTACTGTGACACCATTTCCCTGGACCGACCTCCTCATCATCGCCGGCCTGATCCTGCTCAACGGCCTGTTTTCCATGTCCGAGCTGGCCATCGTGTCCGCACGCTCCGCGCGGCTGAAAGTCTCCGCCGACAAGGGCAGCGGCGCCGCGCGCACCGCGCTCGAACTGGCGGCGGACCCCGGCAAGTTCCTCAGCACCGTTCAGATCGGCATCACCCTGATCGGCATCATCGCCGGCGCCTATTCGGGCGCCAGCCTGGGCGGTCCGGTGGGCGAACGGCTTGCCGCGATGGGCGTTCCGGCGCGCTTCGCGGGTGAAGCCGGCTTCACCCTGGTCATCATCGCCACCACGTTCGCCAGCCTCGTCGTGGGCGAACTGGTGCCCAAGCAGCTGGCGCTGCGCATGGCCGAGCCGGTCGCCATCGTCATGGCCCGGCCCATGGCCTGGCTGGCCCGGATCATGGCGCCCTTCGTGTGGCTGCTGGACAAGTCCTCGGGCCTGATCCTGCGCCTCTTCTCGATCCGCGGCGGCGGGCAGGAACAGCTCACTGCCGAGGAACTCCAGATGATCTTCGCCGAAGCGACCCGTTCGGGCGTGATCGAAGAGGAAGAGCGCGCGATGATGACCGGCGTCATGCGCCTGGCCGAACGGCCGGTTCGCGAACTGATGACGCCGCGCAACCAGATCGACTGGATCGACGTCAACGCCAGCGAGGAAGCGCTGCGGGCCAAGATCGAATCCTCGCCGCATTCGATGCTGCCGGTGGCCGAGGAAGGATCGCCCGACAATATCGTGGGTATCCTCAAGGTGCGCGAGGCCCTGGCCGCGCTCGTCGAGGGGCGCCCGGTCGCGATTGCCGCGATGATGAAGAAGGCCGAGGTGATCCCGGACCAGCTCGACGCCATGGACGCCCTGCGCAAGCTGCAGCTGGCGGAAGTGACGATGGCGGTGGTCCATGACGAATACGGCCATCTCGAAGGCCTGGTCACCACCTCCGACATGCTGGCCGCGCTTGCCGGTACATTCGTGGGCCACCAGGACGAGGGCGACGAGCCGATGGTCGTGGAACGCGAGGACGGTTCGTTGCTCGTTTCCGGCGCGATGCCGGCCGACGCCCTGGCCGACCGCCTGGCCATGACCCTGCCCGACGACCGCGAATATGCGACCGCCGCCGGCTACATCCTGGCCGCACTCAAGAAAGTCCCGCGCGAGGGCGAGTTCTTCGCCGACCGCGGCTGGCGCTTCGAGGTCGTCGACATGGACGGCCTGAAGATCGACAAGATACTCGTCTCCCGCATCGACGAGGATGGCGGCGCCGATGGAGTTGCCGGAGAGGCATAAGGAAAAGGGCCCCGTGCCAAAGGCAGGGGGCCCTTTTTCGATGAATTGAAAGGCCGGCCCCCATGTCATCGCATGGGGGCCGGCCTTTTTCATTCGCGGATCAGCTGGCGCGGCGGACGGCACCCTTGTGCGTGCCGACGGTTTTGCCGCCACGCGGACGGAAGCTGCGCTTGCGCTCGCCTTCCTCGCCACCATGCTCGCGGCGATCGCCACGCGGTGCATCGCTGCGCGGACGATCGTCGCGGCGACGCTCGTCACCGCGGCGCTCGGTACGCTCGCCCTGGGGACGGTCGCCCTGGGGGCGGTCACCATGCGGACGATCACCATGCGGACGATCACCATGCGGACGGTCGCGGCGGTCACCGCGCGGCTGCTGGCTGCGGTTGCCACCACGGCCACCGTCGCGGCGGCCTTCGCCCGGACGACCACGACCGTTGCCCTGCGGTGCGGCCGGAGCCTGGCGCGAGGGCGCGGGAAGGCGCGCAGCCTGCTTCTGGAAGTCCTCGGGCAGGCTGAGAGCGGCCAGCTTGACGCGGGTCAGCTTCTCGATGTCGCGGATATAGGGCTTCTCGTCCGGCGCGACGTAGCTGATCGCAACGCCATCGGCGCCGGCGCGCGCGGTGCGGCCGATGCGGTGGACGTACTGTTCGGCAACGTTCGGGATTTCGAAGTTGTAGACGTGGCTCACGCCGCTGACGTCGATGCCGCGGGCGGCGATGTCAGTGGCCACGAGCACGCGCACGGTGCCCTGGCGGAAGCCGCCGAGCGCGGCGGTGCGCTGGGCCTGGCTCTTGTTGCCATGGATCGCAGCGGCAGGAATGCCGGCCGCGACGAGATGGCGGACCACGCGGTCGGCGCCGTGCTTGGTGCGGGTGAAGACCAGTGCGCGGTCGATCGCGCCGTGCTCGGCCTTCTCGGCTGCGTCTTCGGCCAGGCCGTCACGCAGGCTGATGGTCAGCAGCGCCTGCTTTTCGGCCTGGTTGATGAAGGTGGCATACTGCTCGACGCGCTCGGCCGTGGTCGACTGCGGGGCGACTTCGACCTTCACCGGGTTGTTGATGAACTGCTTGCCCAGTTCGGCGATCGCCTGCGGCATGGTGGCCGAGAAGAACAGGCTCTGGCGCTGCTTGGGCAGAAGGTTCGCGACGCGCTTCAGCGGAACGATGAAGCCGAGGTCCATCATCTGGTCGGCTTCGTCGAGCACGAAGATCTCGACATGGCGCAGCGTCAGGGCGCGGCTGTCGATCAGGTCGAGCAGGCGGCCGGGGGTGGCGACGAGAATGTCGGTGCCGCGCTCGAGCGCACGGGCCTGCTTGCCGGCAGGCACGCCGCCGAAGATGCACTGGACCGAGAGGTTCAGGAACTTGGCATAGCCGCGCATGTTCTCGGCGATCTGGGCCGCGAGTTCGCGGGTCGGCGAGAGCACGAGCATGCGGCAGCCGGCATTGGTGCGCGGCTTGGGGTCGTTTGCCAGGCGGTGCAGCGAAGGCAGCGAGAACGCAGCGGTCTTGCCGGTGCCGGTCTGCGCGATGCCGAGGATGTCACGACCTTCGAGAAGCGCGGGAATGGCCTGGCGCTGAATCGGCGAAGGATCGGTGTAGCCCTTGGCCGCGAGCGCACGGAGGATCGGCTCGGCCAGACCAAGTTCGGAAAAATAGGACATGTGTCACTTTCACAAGGTGCGGGGCACGCGGAAGGTACTTGGCCCGCGCACACAGCAAGGTGTCGTTACGGGCGACCCTGCGTGAAGAAGGAAGCTGGTTCAAAGGGACAACCGCTCGTCCGGGCCGGTCCGCATCGGGACCTCACGCTGCTCACGGATTGCGGCAGGGAAGAACCCTACGCGCCGGTTGTCGGGGTGCATTTAGTGCATGTTTCGGGAAAACGCAAGATAATTGCTTTACTGCCTCTTCGCCGGTCCCGACCGCGACCCCGGCCCCGCGCCGATGACGCGGTACAGGGGCCTTAGCTGGTGAACAGCGCCTTGCGGATCACCGCGTGAACGCCGTAATTGCCATTGACGATCTGCGACACCCCGAAGTCCACGCCGACCGACAGCAGCGAGATCGCCTCGTCCTCGGTCAGCTGCTTGGCCGTCATCAGGAAACGGCGGGCCTTGCGGAAGGCGTCGCGCATGGCGGCGTCGATCGAGGATTGCTTGTAGACTTCGCTCTGCGCATCGTCGCCCAGTTCCTTCAGGTAGTTCGGGTGGCTGAAGCCCATCACCACCCACTCGGTCTCTGTCTCGATCAGCGGATAGTCGACATCCCTGAGCTGCTCCATCAGCCCCGCCGCCTTGTGATGGATCACCTGGACAAGCCCGGTCATCGAGCATTCGATGGCCGTGCCGCACAGCTCGCTGTCCCCCTGCGACGCATGGGGATCGCCCAGGGACAGCAGCGCACCGGGCACCTGCACGGGCAGGAACACCCGCGCGCCCGGCCCGGTCCGCCAATTGTCGAGATTGCCGCCGAAACTGGCCGGAGGCACCGAATCGACGAGGCCGTTATAGGCAGGCGCCACCGCGATCACGCCGAAATGCGGGCGGATCGGAATCTCGACATTGCGCAGAACGTCGTAATTGCGCTCGATGGAGGCGGGATCCACCGGGACTCCAGGATAGTCGTAGCGCGCATGAGTCACGCCCGAGGGGTCCACCTGCGGCGTCCAGCGATAGGAGTAGACCGCGTGAGCGGTCGGCAGGCGGCCTCCTGCGGCTTCCACTTCGTAGATCGTCACGACCTCGCGCATCTTCGGCTCGGTCAGCAGGTCGTTATAGTGGAAGCCCCAATAAGTGGCCGCGTTGGAGCCGAAGCACTTGCCGGCAAAGCGCGGATTGCCGCTGGGGCGGGGCTTGAGGTCCAGTATCCGCACTTCGACGAGATCGCCGGGCATGGCTTCCTCGATGTGGATCGGCCCGGTGCAGATGTGCACGCCGAAGCCCTCGCCCGGACCGCGGCCGACCGCGCTGGCATCCATCGGCCCTGCCCCGCGCCGGTCCACGGCCTTGCCGGTCTCGTCCCAGCGGTAGACGCTCTCTACCCCCGGATCCCCCTCCACCATGCGCTCATGATCGTCGTTGGCGTGGTGAGTCAGGGCCTCGATCGTCACGAAATCGCCCGAGCGGATGTGCAGCGCGGGTTTCAGGTCCTTGCTGAGATAGCCCCAATGAATGGTCTCGGGCGTGGCGGGCAAGTGATGGTGGCGCGAAATGCCGGTATCGCCCAGCAGCGCCGGCCCCATCGGCGCTTCCGCCAGCCCGGCGGCCTCCTCGCCCTCTCCCGTCAGTTCCGGCTCGCTCTCCATCGTCTCGACCCGCGCGGCCCGCTCCTTGCGGCCGGGGCGACCGCGGCGCAGCAGCTCGACCGCCTCCTGCTCCTGCGGCGGCGCCTTGCGGTATTCGCGGGGCGAAATGCCGTACTGCTCGCGGAAAGCGCGGGAAAACGAGGCGCTGTCGTTGAAACCCCATTCGAACAGGATGTCCGATATAGACTTCTGGACGTGCAGCGGGCTGCGCAAGTCGAGCCGGCAGCGTTCGAGCCTGCGCACTTTCACATAGTGCCCGAAGCTGTCGTTGATCGATTCGAACAGCTTCTGGAGATAGCGCGGCGAAATCCCGTGCTCGGCGGCGACCTGCTGATAGCTCAGCTCAGGGTCGGAGAGGCGAATCTCGATGGTCTGGAAGATCCGCTCCAGCAGCGCAGCGCGCATGCCCGCGGCGCCGCCCATGGCCTTGGCGGGGGCGTTGTCGAGCAGGCTGGTGACGAGGAATTCGGGAAAGGCCAGCTCGATCGGCCGGGCCTGGTCGGTGGTGATGTCCGAGATCGTGTCCGCCAGCGAGCGCAACATGCCCGAGAACACCCGCGCCGTGCCGCTTTCCGTTGCGATCTTGCGCGGCGGCCCGCTGATCGGGGTCTTGAGCCGGGCGCTGAGTTCGCTGTGCGGCACCTGCACGATCAGGCTGCGATTGTCGCCCGAGAACGAGAGGTGTACCGGGCTGTCGCCCCGGCCGCAGATCATCTCGCCGTCGGAAAGGCGCAGTTCCTGTTCGGAATCGCGCACGGTGGCGGTGCCGTCCAGCACCAGGGCCAGCCAATAAGTGGCAGGGCGATCGCGAAAGTCGATGGTCCAGGACTGGGGCGTGCCGGTGACGCGGATGAAGTCGATGCCGGTGCTGGCGCGAAACTGGATCAGTTCGCCGTAGAGGGTGGCGTCGTCCGCCTCGTCCAGCGTCAGCGAAAGCCGCTTGAGCGCAAAACGCCAGGCGTCGCGCCTTTGCTCCTTGGGATAGACATTCGTCGTTATACGCAAGCGGAAACCACCTAGAAGCGGGTGGCACCCTTCCCTGTCGGGCGACCAATTTCGGGGGCTTTGGCGACCTTTATGACAAAGGTCTATCGGCCGCCGCCCCCCTCGGCAAGAGTGCGCGAAAGAGCTATTCGAAGGGAGTCTCATTCCCGTACACGCTGGTGCCTCCCGCCGCTGCGGGCGCCTCGCCGCGGCCGCAGACGGCCAGCATGGTGAGGGCATAGACAAGCGCGCTGGAGGCCATGTCCGCCGGCGTCGGCCGCCAGCGCGGCATGCCGGTGGTGACGGCGGGCACCCGGTGCATGTTGAACACGTTGTGGTCGCGCCACATGCTGGAGAACACCGGGTGCGCCGGCTCCAGCGCCGTGCCGCGCGCCAGCCGCGTGGCGGCATCCACGGCACCGACCAGCGGCGCCACTTCGGAAGGCCGCGCCTCGAATCCGTGGCGCACGACCATGGGCTCCACGTCGAAGCCCTGCACGTCCACGCCGCGCATGGCCTCCATGATGCCGTGATAGGCATCGGCCGCCTTCTGGCGCGGGTTGAGCGAGACGTCGATATAGAGCGCGCAGACTTCCGTGCCCGCGCCGAAGTCTATCGGCATGCCGCCGCGAACCGAGGCGATCTGGACCTTGGGGTGGATCGCGCCGCTGGCGGTTTCCATGATGGAATCGGCCTCGAACTTCAGGCCCCAGGCGTGGAGCGCCTCGATCACCGCGCCAAGGCGGTAGATCGGGTTGGGATGCGCGCGGGGGTCGGCGGGAGCGTCGAGGATCGGGGAGAACACGCCCTGCCCGAAGATCCGCACGCGGTAGAGCGCATAGCCGCAGCCCTGCCAGGTCAGCCCGAAGTCCGTGCCTTCCGCGGCAATGACATAGTCCGGCGCGACGCCGCCGTGGTGGAACAGGTAATGCGCGCCGATGTCCTTGCCGTTCCAGCCGATGCCGGAAAACTCCTCGATCGGCTCGGGGCCGATCTCTCCCGGGCAGGCGGTGAGCCAGGTCTTGCCGGAAAGGCCGATCCCCGCCTTCTTCAGCGCCTTGGCGGCGATCAGGAAGCAGGACATCGGGCCGCGATCGTTGCTGATCGGGTAGCCGCGAAGTCGGCCATCCTCGTCCAGCCAGCACTGCGTCCACTCGGGATCGGCCAGGGTGGAATCGCGGTAGCGGAACTTGTCGTGCTCGGGCAGGCCGCTGGGCGATTCGGTGTCGAGGTGAGCGGTGAACAGCAGGTTCGCCCCGCGTCTCCCTCCCCTGGCCGAGCCGCCGTACTCGCCGATCACATTGGGACGTTCCGGCGTGGCCCCGACCTTGCGGGGATTGAAGCCCTCCTTCGCCATCCAGGCGTGGACGAATTCGGCCGCCGCCAGTTCCTCCCGCGATCGGCTGGGGATGTTGCCAAGGGTGAGCGCCAGTTCGACCAGCTCGTCGCTATCGATGGCTGCGGCGATGGCGGCGCGTTCCGCCTCGCTCACGGCGTAAGGCGCCTTGGCGGGATCGGCGAAAGTCGGGACGGGATCGGGCATGTCGGCCAAAGTCGGGGCTCCGTGTATGATCAGTGCGCGGCGGCGAAAAGCGGCCCATCCGCATCCGCGCCTTCCGCCTCCCGGCCGTAACGGGGGAGCAGCATGAGCAGCAGCGCCCCTGCCAGCAGCGCGGCACCGACACCGACAAGCGCGGGGCGGTAGGAATGGCGCGCGTCGAAGACCAGGTCGAGCAGGATCGGCGTCGTCCCCTGCGCGGCGATGACTGCCGAATACATCGCGCCGATCACCGAACCGAAGTGCCTGGTGCCGAAATAGCGGGCGATGAAGTAAGGCAGCGCGCCGAACTGGCCGCCGAGGCCGATACCGAGCAGCGCCCCGCCCGCGATCAGGAGCGGCATGCCTTGCGCGGTTTCCAGCAGGACCAGGCCTACGACGGCCATGAGATACATCGGCACGGCCACGCGCGGGGTCTGGATCTTGTCCATGATCCGTCCCGTGGCGATCTGCCAGCCGGATGTGACGAGCGCGAAGACGCTGACGACCGCCGTGCCCGCCGCCACCGAGAAGCCGCGATCGGAGAGGATCGGCACGACATGGCTGAACACCGCGGTGGTGCCGCCCGCCCCGGCCGCCAGTGCCAGCAGGATCAGCCAGAACATCGGCGTCTGCGCCGCTTCACCAAGAGTCATCCCCTCGCGGGGGCGCATGGTATCCGCCGCGCCCGAAGCGGCCCGATCGCGCAGCAGCACGAACAACAGCGGCAGGGCCACCACCAGCATGAAGGCGCTGATGCCAAGGTAGCCGGCACGCCATCCCCAGGTCTGCACCAGCACCGCCGCCATGACCGGCAGCACTACCGAGCCGATTCCGCAGCCGCCGCCCGCACTGATGCCGAGCGCGGTGCCGCGATTCTCGTCGAACCAGTCAGCGATCACTTTCTGGAAGATCGGCGTCCCCGCCATCGCCCCGAAGGCCGCGAGCACGGTGAACGTGGCGTAGAACTGGAAGAGGCTGCCGTTGGTCAGGGCCAGCGCCGCGATGGAAAGCGCCAGCCCGAAGGTGCCGACGAGCAGCGTCGTGCGCGCGCCGGCCCGGTCGATATGACGGCCGATCAACGGATACGTCACCGCGCCCACCAGGGCGAGGATGCCGAGGACGCCCGAGATACTCGCCCGGCTCCAGCCGAACGTCTCCGACAAGGGCACCAGGAACAGCCCGAAGACCGCGTGGACGGCCGGAGTCACGCTCACGGAATTGCCGAGCGTGCAGGCGAACAGCACGCCGCCCTTCGATCCGCGGGGGGGAGTGGTCACGGTCATGGGCGGCGGCTCCTGATTGGGATGGGGGCGGCAGGGCTCGGTGAAGCGACTCAGGTCCGCCAGGCGTTCTCGACCGCGCCGGTGGTGGTCAGCAGGACGCAGTTCTTCTCCATCGCCGAGAGCGAACTCTCGTGAAGGCCCGGCTCGTAGGCGGCGCTGGCATCGGAAACGAGGAACACGTCGTAGTCGTGGTGGAATGCCGAGCGCGCGGTCTGGTCCACGCAGCAATCCGTGGAGAGGCCGCAGATCACCAGCGTCTCGATGCCCCGCGCGCGCAGCTGCGCATCGAAGTCAGTGCCGTGGAAACCGTCGTAGAGCAGCTTGGCGATCTCGATGTCACCGGGCTGGGGGAAGATGCGGTAATGGTCCGCGCCGCCGTCCTCGGCGCGGCAGATCGCTTCTCCGCCCGGCTGGCCGCGCCGTGCCATCAGCGTCTTGAGCGCCCGCGAATCCGTTTCGGCGCTGGTGACGACGCGCATCAGCGCAACCGTGGCCCCGGCGCCGCGTGCCGCCGCCACCAGCTTCTCGCAATTGTCGATCGCCGCATCGGCGGATGAGAGGTCGACGCCGTAGCCGCCGAGCAGGCCGTGCGGCGCCGCGAAATCGACCTGGATGTCGATGACGACCAGGGCCGTCTTCGCAGGATCGATCATCGCCGCCAGTGCGGCCGGATCGACGTGCGGCAGGTCTTCGGTGCACGAGTGCGGCATCTGGGGCGGGATCTGGGCCATCGACTCAGCCCGCCACCGGCGCGGCGACTTTGCCGGGGAAGCGTTCGCGCAGGGCCGGCAGGATCTCGGCGCCGAAGACCGGCAGCCCCTTCAGGTAATCGTCGAAAATCAGCATGAGGCCGTCGGTGCCCGAGGCGTCGAGCAGTTCGCCGAGCTGTTCGGTCACGCTTTTCGCGCTGCCGACGATCTGGGCGGACATGAATGAGCTGCGCGCCTTGCGGGTGAAGTCGTTCTCCTTGCCGATCTCGGCATCGAGGAAGCCGTAAGCGCGCATCATGCCCGCCAGCGCGCCTTCGTCCAGCCCGGCGGCATAGTGTTCGGCGCGGGCCTTGGCCGCCGCATCGCTGTCGTCGATCACCAGGGTCATCATCGAATACGTGCGGATGTTGCGGCCATATTCGGCGGCGATGATCTTGGCGCGGTCGCTGTTCCTGGCCAGTTCCGGGGCGGTGCCGCCGGACAGGAAGATCGCATCCATCTCCTCCGAGGTGAGCCGCATGCCGATCTCGGAAGATCCGGCGCAGACCAGGAATGGCCGCTGCTCCGGCTTGGGCCAGGATTCGCAATCTTCCAGAGTGAAGTAGTCACCCTTCATGGTGACAGAATCCTCGCTCCACAGCGCCTTCACCGCGCGGACCCATTCATAGGCGAGATCGTAGCGCTGGTCGTGATTCACGTCCTCAGGCCAGGCGCCCATCTGCGCGAACTCACCCTTGTAGGAGCCGGTCACGACATTCAGCCCCGCCCGGCCGCCGCTCACCTGCTGGAGCGTCGCCATCATCTTGGCGGCGACGGCCGGATTCTGGAGCAGGGTGTGCAGCGTGGTGACGATGCGGGTCTTGCGCGTCACTTCGCTGAGCGCGGCCATGAGCACGATCGGATCGAGCGAGGAATCCCAGTGCTTCGTCTCGCCGCCATAGCCGCGGAACTTCGACATCGACATGATGAAGTCCATGCCCGCCGCCTCGGCCAGCACGGCGCACTGGCGGTTGTAGGCATAGGAGCCGTCAAGCTCGGGCTTGTTCTTCGACAGGATCCAGCCGCCGTTGGCGACCGGCAGGAACAGGCCAAGGTCCTTGCCGCCGTGGTCCGAAGGAAGTCCGAAGGGCGTCATGGGAAACTGGTTCATCGCGTCCTCTTGTTGGCCTGTCGTCTGGGGGCGGCCCCCGGATCCGGATCTGGTCCGGCACCGCTCGAAGTCAGCTTAGGGATGCCGCCGAAGGCTTCTTGATTGGCAGCGCATGTTCTGTTGCCGGCCGCCCGATCAGATCCTCCACCGCCGCGCGCATCGGCATGGCCGGTGCCGCGCCCTGGCCCAGGGTGCAGAGCGCCGCGGCCACGGTGGCATAAGGCAGGGCTTCCTCCAGGCAGCGCCCCTCGTCGAGCAAGGCCGCCAGCGCGCCGCAGAAGCAGTCCCCGGCGCCGATGGTGTCTACGGGTATCACCGGTAGGGCGGGGACGTGGAGCTGCCCGTCCGCGCGCACGGCCAGCGCGCCCCCGGCGCCGAGCGTGACGATGACGGTCTGCCCCTCGCGGCAGAGCAGGCCGCGCGCGGTCTCGGCCACGGCGACCATGTCGTCGTTGACCGGCGCCGCATCCAGGCCGAGGAATGCCGCCATCTCGTGCTGGTTGACGATCAGGATGTCGACATGCTCGAACAGCGCCCTGCCCTCGATCACGGCCGGGGCGGCATTCAGGATGCGGAGCGCCTTTGAACGGGCAAAGACCGGAAGCAGCGCCGAAACCGGCACTTCCAGCTGGGCCAGCAGCACGCCTTCGGCCACGGGCAGGGCATCGCGCAGGCGGGCGTTGGCACCGGGCACGACGATGATCTGGTTCTCTCCCAGCGAGTCCACGGCGATATAGGCCGTGCCCGTATCGACGCCAGGCAGCGTGGCGACGCCGCTGACATCGATGCCGTCCGCCTTGAGGCGCGAGAGCATCCAGCTGCCCGAATCGCCCTCCCCCACGGCGCCCACCATGCGGGTCTGTGCGCCCATCCGCGCCGCCGCCACCGCCTGGTTCGCGCCCTTCCCGCCGGGCAGCCGTGCCGTTGCCGTGGCCATGACCGTCTCGCCGGGCCGTGGAAGATGGTTCAGCGACGTGATGATATCGAGATTGATCGAACCGAAGATGTGAACTGCCAAAGCTGCCACCCCAACTTGCTCAGGGCGCCAAGCCGTTCCGCGCCCTTGCTTTCTTCATGGGCTGCATGGCGCCTCCGGACAGGTCAAGCGCCACCCGCCGCCGTGCGCGCTGCCGCAACAATTGCGGTTGCCAGCGCAAAGAGCGCGGATTGGCCCGGATCCTACAATGCGCTTGATCGAGGCCGCACCGGCCTGCAGCAATCCTCGCCGCAAAGCATGATCGGCGCAATCCTGAAGGACATCGAAGATGACGAAATGGCTCATCACGGGCATCGGCGGCGGCCTCGGGCGGGCCGTGGCGAAGGCGGCGCTGGCGCGTGGAGACTCGGTGGTCGGCACGACGCGCAGCGCGGGAGATGCGGCGTTCGAGGCGCTGGCACCGGGCCGCGCCCATGTTCTCTCTGTGGACCTGACCGACGATGCTTCGGTTCGCGCTGCCGTCGCCCGGGCCGAGACGCTGACCGGCGGTATCGACCGCCTGCTCAACAACGCCGGCTACGGCCTCGTCGGGGCGATCGAGGAAGTCTCCATCGACGAGGCGCGCGATCTGTTCGAAATCAATGTCTTCGGCGCGATCCGCATGATCCAGGCAGTGCTCCCCGCCATGCGGGCGCGGCGGGCGGGCCATGTCGTCAACATCACTTCGGTGTCCGGCCATGCGCCCTGGGCGGGTACCGGCGTCTACGGGGCCAGCAAATATGCGCTGGAATGCGTGGGCCAGACCCTGGCGCAGGAGGTGGCACCCTTTGGCATCCGCGTGACCAATGTCGCGCCCGGAGGGTTCCGCACCGGATTCGCGGCCTCGGGCCTCAAAGTCGCGGCGAAGGACATCGCCGATTACGAGGACGGCGCTCACTTCGCGCGCCGCAGCCTCACCGCGGGCGCCGGCGCCGAAAAGGGCGATCCTGCGCGTGGGGCCGAGGCTATCCTGGCCGCCCTCGACGCAAAGGAGCCCCCGCTCCATCTGTTCCTGGGCGAAGACGCGCTGCACTACGCCCGCGACCAGATCGCATTCGTGGGACAGCAGATGGACGCTTGGGAAACGCTTTCGCTTTCCACCGCGTTCGAGCCGGCCTGAGGGAGGAGCGGCAATCGTCAGCCGCTCATGTCGGATGAGAGGTCCGGGGTCCAGGGGAGCTTACCGCGCCCCGCCCCGGCCTGTCGTCACTTCCGGGATTTCGGCTGCGGCAGGGCTACGTCCGTGGCATCTGCCTTGGCGTCGGCGTCGGCCTGCTGGCGGCGCTGCTGGTCGAAATAGGCCTTTTCGGCTTCCTCGACGCGCTTCTGCTGGGCGGCGGCATCTTCATCGATGGTGGAAAGGCGCTTTTCGCGCTCGGCCTCGATCAGCTTGCTGAACTGCACTTCCGAACCGTTCTTCCTTTCGGAATAGGCCTGGTTGATCAGTTTCTGGGTGCAACCCGAAGCGCCGCCCGCGCCGACCGGCGAGCAGCTCATGTTGCCGAAAGCGCCGACCGTCTCATAAGCCTGCACTTTGTTGCTCCAGGCTTCCGACTGCGGCCGATCGATGCCGCGCAGCGGCTCGGGAATGCGGAAGCGCTCCGCCTCCGCCTTGCGCGCGCAGACGGTGATCTCGTTGCCGGAGGAGGCGGGGCAAGGGTCTTCGCCGTAGACGATGAGCTGGTTCACCTTCTCGTCGCCCGAACCCAGATCGTCCGTGGCAACCTGGGGCGCCTGCGCCAAGGCGGGCATCGCGCCCATGGTCAGCCCGCAGGCGGCGCCGAAAGTGGCCAGGGCTGCGGCGGTCGTCAGGAGGCGCGTCATGGAATTGCTCCAGCTTTGGTCGATGGCTTCGCGGTGCCACAAGATGGCCGCGGCAGCCTTGAACGGTATCCTGGAGCAATTCCGATCCGAATGCATCGGATTCACTGCACCAGGCTCCTGGTTTGTCACGTTTTCCGAGTCATCGGGTGATTCCACCTGATTGGAGAACGCTCCAAGGTAACATACCGCCCTTCTTGGTCGACAGTATAACGTACGGATTTCAGATTCTTTCCGAGAGCTTGATCGCCACCCGGCAACCAAGACGGATCGCGTTGAACAGCAGGGGATAGGCCGGTGCCTTTTCCGCGCCTGCCGCCAGCGCGGCATCGCGGTGTTCGCGTTCCTCGTCCCGGAACTTGCGGATCACGTCGCCCAGTTCGGGATCCTCGTCACCCAGGTCTTCGATCTGCTCGCTGTAGTGGCGGTCGATCTCGGTTTCGATCGCGGCGGTGCAGGCCATGGCCGCTTCCGGCCCGATCAGCGCCGTCGCGGCGCCCAGCGCATAGCCGGCCGCCGACCAGACGGGCTGAAGCAAGGTAGGCCGCACGCCCCGCTCGGCGATCATCGCGTCGAACCGGGCCTGATGCTCCGCCTCCTGCTCGGCCATGCCGGCGATCTCGGTGGAGTGCGGCGCGCGCGCGCCCATCACCGCCAACTGGCCCGCGTAAATGCGCGTCGCGCCGAATTCACCGGCCTGATCGACCCGAATCATCCGCGCGGCCTTCGATGACGTCATGACGGAACCTTGCGGCTGCGGGCGACGAGGCCGAACACGGCCAGCGCACCCAGGGTGGAAATGAGGAAGTTGAAGCCCGCCAGCGAAACGCCGCCCAGGGTCCAGGGCGCGACGTCGCAGCGGATCACCGGCGCATTGAGGATCGCGTCCATCGGGTCCACCCCGGCCGCGAAAGGCGTGGAAGTGCAGGCGGTCATGCCCTGCCACCAGCCATATTCCACGCCGGCATGATAGCCGCCGATCAGGCCCGAAGTCAGGATGCCCACCGCCGCCACCGCCACCAGCGGACGGACCGGACGCCAGAAGAACGCCAGCGCCGCGAAGACGATGGCGAACATGTGCGGATAGCGCTGCCACCAGCACATCTCGCAAGGATGAAGTCCGAAGACATACTGGCTGACATAGGCCCCGCCCAGCAGGACCACGGGTACGGCCAGCGCAAGCGCGCGGGCGGCGCGCAAGGGAGCGGCAACGGCAACGGTCATGACGACGGCCTCAGTCCTTCTGCGCGGTCTTGGGCACGGGCGGAACCGTGGCGGGCGGCGCGGTATAGCGCGCAAGCGCCGGCTTGCCCGCGGTGCGGCGCAGCGTGTCGATGGCGTAAGTCAGCTGGAAGTCGTCGATACCCTGCTTCTTCAGCTCATCGGCAGAGGCCTTGAAGCGCGGATCGTCCGCCTTGTCGGTCTCCAGTTCCTTGTCGTCCAGCGAGGCCTCGTTGATGAGGTGGCCGCGAAGGTCCGATTCGCGCACCGCCCGTTCGGCCCGCAAACGCGCATCCGGGTCGGACAGCTGCGGCACCTTGATGTCGGGCAGGATGCCGCCCTCCTGAACCGAATGGCCCGAAGGGGTGAAGTAGCGCGCGGTGGTGAGCTTCACGGCGCTGTTCTTGTCCAGCTGGATGAACGACTGGACAGAGCCCTTGCCGAACGTACGCTCGCCCATGACGACGGCACGATGCTGGTCCTGGAGCGCGCCGGCGACGATCTCGGAAGCCGAAGCCGAACCCGCGTCGACCAGCACCACGATCGGCATGCCCTTCACGGCATCGCCCTTGAACATCGTTTCCGCGCGGTAATACTGATTCTCGCTGGCGATGCGGCCGCGCTGCGACACGATCACGCCCTTGTCGAGGAACAGGTCGGACAGCGCCACGGCCTCGTCCAGCGAACCGCCGGGGTTGGAGCGCAAGTCGAGCACCAGGCCATCGAGCTTGGCGCCCTTGGTCGCAGCCTGCTTCTTGAGATCGGCAATGCCCTTGTTCACGAAGTTGCCGACATCGCGCGAGAACTCGTTCACCGAGATCACGCCCACGTCGTCCTTCAGTTCCCAGGTCACCGGTTCCAGTTCGATCACGCCGCGCGTCACGGTGACATCGAAAGGCTTGTCGCGGCCGGGACGGTAGATCGTCAGGCGGATCGAGGTGCCGGCCTGGCCGCGCATCTTCGACACTGCCTCGTCCAGGTCGCGCTCGTAATAGAGCACGCCGTCGAGATGAGTGATGTAATCGCCCGCCTTGAGCCCGGCCTTTTCCGCGGGGCTGCCCTTGAACGGCGAGACGATCTTCACGGCGCCGTCGTCCTCGACCACCGAAAGGCCGAGTCCGGTGTAATTGCCGTCGATCATCGTCTCCAGCCGCTGCAGCGAGGGGCCGTCGAGGTAGTTGGAGTGCGGGTCGAGACTGGCCAGCATGCCGTCGATCGCGCCCTTGATGAGCTTGTCGTCGTCAACCTGATCTACGTAGTTCGCCTTGACCAGTTCGTAGATCGTGAAAAGCTTGCTGAATTCTGGATTCACGCGGCTGTCCACCGCGGCAAGACCGGACGTCGCCGCAGGAAGGACGGCAACGGCCGACACCAGCAGGGCAGCGCGCATCAGGGGTGCGAATTTCATCGGGCTTAGGGGCCTTTTCGTGGGTCACGCCGGCCGGGGGCCGGGGAATTCCTGACTGTAATCCTACAGGACCGCGCGCACAATTGCCAAGAACGCGCAAACCTGTCGCGAGGCTAGAGGATCGAGAATGAACGCGGCAGGAATGGAGAGGCTGCCGCGCGCCGCGAAGGAACGTTCATAGCGAACGGATGTATTGTAGAGGATTCACCGCCTCGCCCTGCCGCCGCAGTTCGACCATGACGCGCGGATCGCGCGGCCCCGTCGTGCCGATGGGCGCCCCGGCCACCACCTGGCGGCCCACGTCCGCGTCGAGCCGCGTCAGCCCCGTGATCAGCGAGGTCCATCCGCCGCGATGCTCGATGATGACGATCTGCCCATAGCCGCGATAGGGACCGGCAAATGCGATGCGCCCGGCGGCCGGTGCCACCACTTGCGCGCTGGCCCGTGTCGCCAGCGAAAGTCCGCGCGAAGGCGCCTGTCCCGGCAGGACTTCCCCGAAACCTGTCACCAGCCGCCCCGTCACCGGCAGCATGTAGCTGGCCAGCCCTTCGGGAACGGGCACGAATTGCGAAGCCTCTATCACCCGCGTTTCTTCCGGTCGCAAGGGGCGCATCGTCGGGCCGGGCAGCGCCGCAAGCTGTTCTCGCAGCGCGCCCTGCTCGCCCATCCGGTCCACCAGGTCTCCGAGATCGCGGGCCTTCTCCGCCAGGGCCAGCGCCCGTTCGCCCTCGCGCGCGGCAATGCCGCTCGCCTCGCGCCCGGCAAGGCGCTGGCGGGATTCCAGAATGGCCAGGGCCTTGCGCCGCTGGCGCATCTCGCCCTCCATTTCCGCAAGCTGCCGTCCGGCCGCCCGCGCCTGCTGCTCCAGCGCACGGCCCCGTTCGATCTCACTGCGCAGCCCGCGGGTGCGACGCTCGACTTCCGGCAGCATGGTATCGAGCAAGGCGCGCAGATAGACCGCGTCGCGCACCGAACCCGGCCGCAGCACGGCCAGGAGCGGCGGACGGCGCGACAGGCACTGGAGCGAACCCGTCAGCCGCGCCAGCGGGGCCTGCTTTTCCGCCAGACGCTCGCGCAAGTCGACGCGCTCGATGGCGATGAGCCGGACCTGGGCGCGCTGCGCAGCGATTCCGGCTTCGGTTTCCTGGATGCGCGCGGCGACAGCGGCGGTTTCCCGCGCGGTCCGTTCGGCCTGCTCAGTGACATCGCGGGCCCGGGCTTCCAGCTTTTCCGCGCGGCGGCGCGCCGCATCGCCCTCCTTTCGGGCGACGAGCATCTCGCGCTGTGCCTGGGTCGCGTCCACCGCCGGGTCGAGCACGGCCAGCGCCCCGGACTGGGTCAGCCCCTGTCCGGCAAGCACGGCCATTCCGACTGCCAGGGCAGCGGAGGCAGTGACGATGAAAGTGCGTGGTCCCGGCTTCACGACGGGATGATTAGGGCAGCGCGAGTCCCGCGGAAAGAGGAAACCTTGCGCTTTCCTGGGAGATATTCGGCCTGCGAAGACCGAAACCGATCGCCGCCGCCGTGCCTCTCGCTCAGCCCGAACGGTGGTACGGATGTCCCGCCAGAATCGCGGTCGCGCGCCAGAGCTGTTCGGCCAGCATCGCGCGGGCCATCAGATGAGGCCAGGTCATCTTGCCGAAGCACAGCAGGTGATCGGCCTGGGCGCGGGCCTCGTCACCGTGACCGTCGGCCGCGCCGATCAGAAAGCGGCATTCGCGCACGCCTTCATCCCGCCAGCGTCCGAGCAGCGCGGCGAATTCCTCCGAACTCATGACTTTGCCGCGCTCGTCCAGCAGGACTTCGCGGAAAGGGGTCTGCACCGGCGGCGGCACTTTACCGCCCACGTCCGGCAATTCGCTATGGCGGAAGGGCCAGGTGAGCCGCTTGGCATAGCGATCGAGCAGTTCCGCCTCCGGCGAACGCGCGATCTTGCCGCGGGCGATGATATGCAGAAGCATGGGTGCCCAATCTCAGGCGCAAAAACGCGAAATGCGGCAACCACGGGCGCAGCCTGGGCGGCGCGCCGCGAGGTTCAGCCGGATCCCGGCCGCACTTGGCGGCCGGGTCATCCCAGTCCGTTCCGATCGGGACCCGGGGCCGTTACCGCCTGAGCCCATGAAGGCTCAAGCCGCATTCGGCTCAGGCCGCGCCCGACGGTCCGTCGAAGCCCCACATCCGTTCAAGGTTGTAGAAGCTGCGCACTTCCGGACGGAAGAGGTGAACGATCACGCCACCTGCGTCGACCAGAACCCAGTCGGCTGCCGGCAGACCCTCGATGCGGGAATGACCGAAGCCACCCTGCTTGAGGCGTTCGCCGAGTTTCTGGGCCATGGCCGCCACCTGGCGGGTCGAACGGCCCGAAGCGATCACCATGAATTCGGCGATCGTCGACTTGCCGGCGAGGTCGATGGTCACGATGTCCTGCGCCTGGTCGTCATCCAGGGACTGCAGGACGAGGGCCAATTGCGGGTCGTCTGACTCGACCATGGCCGGGGGCGTTGCGCCGGTTGAAGCCGGCTGTATCTGTGCCTGTGGCATCTTAAGTAGGGTCTGCTCCTTTCAGCGACCGACCGGGCCGGGCATGAAATGCCCTGCCGCACTCGATCTGATCATTGGATTTCCGGCATGCGAACGAGAGGCATCAAGCCTGCTCACGCTGCATCTCCGGGTATCGGGCGGTGGGTGACATCGTCTCTGAGCGAATCGATGCCCCAATGTTCCACGGTATCGGAGCCTGCCTGCGGAAGCCTGTTCATCAGCTTCCGGGCCCACTCCGGATCAGCCCGGCGTAGAGCCGTGGCCGACCGCGTATCGGGGTCGAATCGCAATGTCACCAGCGCGGGTGCGCTCCACCTTTCCGGACCACGAAGACTAGGACGGGGCCTCCGGAACCTCCCCAACCAGACCATCGCGGGGCTCGCGAAGGCATCCCCATCATACCCCGGACGCGCGATAACCGCAATCGGCATGAGTCTCGCGATGGCGCGCCAGTCTTTCCACTGATGGAACTGGGCCAGATTGTCCGCTCCCATGAGCCAGACGAAGCGGCGTTTCGGGTAGCGCCGGACCAGCTTTTTCAGCGTATCGACGGTGTAGCGCGTACCCAGTTCACGCTCGATCGCCGTCACCCGGATCGGCGCACGGCGGGCCTGCCGGCGGGCCGAAAGCACCCGCGCGGCCAGCGGCGCCATCCCGGCCCTGGGCTTCAGCGGATTTCCCGGCGAGACCAGCCACCAGACCTCGTCGAGTCCCAGTGCCTCTGCCGCGAACAGGCTGATGCGCCGGTGCCCGCCATGGGCCGGATTGAAACTGCCGCCAAGCAGGCCGGTGATCGGGCCGAGGCGGGTCCTGCGGTCAGCCATGCAAGGGAATCGCGGTGCGCGGAACGGTCAGGGCCGTTCCTGCCCGGTGCCGCGGACCAGCCACTTGTACGTCGTCAGTCCCTCCAGCGCGACCGGGCCGCGCGCATGGAGCCGGCCGGTGGCGATGCCGATCTCGGCGCCAAGGCCGAATTCGCCGCCGTCGGCGAACTGGCTGGAGGCGTTGACCATCACGATGGCGCTGTCCACTTCGGCCAGGAAGCGCTCGGCCGCGGCCGGATCGGCAGCGACGATGGCATCGGTGTGGTGCGAGGAATGCGCGGCGATATGGTCCATCGCCGGGTCCAGCCCGTCCACCACTGCCACCGAGAGCACGGCATCGAGATATTCGGTGTCCCAGTCCTCGTCACCGGCAGGCAGAACCCGCGGGTCCAGCGCCTGTGCGCGGGCATCGCCGCGCAGTTCGCAGCCCGCATCCGCCAGCGCGCGCACCACTTCGGCGGAACCGGGGAACTGCGTATCGAGCAGCAGCGTCTCCATCGAACCGCAGATGCCGGTGCGGCGCAGCTTGGCGTTGACGGCGATGCCGCGCGCCATTTCCGGGTCGGCGGAGGCGTGGACATAAGTGTGGCAGATACCGTCCAGGTGGGCGAGCACCGGCACGCGGGCATCGGCCTGAACCCGCGCCACCAGGCTCTTGCCGCCGCGGGGCACGATCATGTCGATCAGGCCTGCCGCAGTCAGCATGGCGCCCACCACGGCGCGGTCCTGCGTGGGTACGAGCTGGACTGCCGCGGCGGGAACGCCCGCCTGTTCCAGGCCCGAGACCATCGCTGCCAGAATCGCGCGGTTGGAATGCAAGGCCTCGCTGCCGCCGCGCAGCAGCACGGCATTGCCCGAGCGCAGGCAAAGCGCCGCCGCATCGGCGGTGACGTTGGGGCGGCTTTCGTAGATGATTCCGATCAGCCCGATCGGAATGCGCACGCGCGACAGCTTGAGCCCATTGGGGCGCGCGCTTTCGGAGATGATCTCGCCCACCGGATCGGGCAGGCCGGCCACTTGCTCGACCGCATCGGCCATGGCGGCAAGGCGACCGGCATCGAGGCGCAGGCGATCGAGCATGGCGCCCGTCAGCCCCTTGGCCTCTCCCGCTGCCACGTCCCGCGCATTGGCCTCCAGGATGGCTGGCTCCGCGGCCCGCAGCGCATCGGCGGCGGCGCGCAGGGCATCGGCCTTCTGCGCATCGGTGAGCCGGGCCAGCAGGCGCTGCGCGGCGCGGCCCTCGGTGGCCAGGCGGGCTACAAGCGCCTCAGGCGTCTCATCGACAGGAGCCTGTTTCTCGGCGACGGGAGTGGTCTGCAGGTTCATGGCCAGCGGCCTAGCACCGTTGGAAGGGGCTGTCACCGACCGGACATGGTCCGAGAGCCGATCCTGCGCGATCCCGACAATGCGATTGAAAAACCGAAGTTTTTCGACGAATCACCCGAAACGGGAGATGAACGGCCCAGCCCGCAATCGAAACGGGTTCCTCCGTTTATCGCAAGCACAGTTCGACTCAGCGGGATTCCGCAAGGACTCACGGCAAGTCGATTCGCCTTGCCGCCCGCCCCCTGCTAGCTCGCCGGCCCGGGTTCAAGCCAAAAATTCACGCCGAGAAACTACGCGGGGTCGTTTTGAAATCAACATCTGCCGGGACGCTCAAGCGGCGTCTCAAGGCGGCGTTCCCGGATCGCGAACTGATCGTGCGATCGCAGGGGCAGGTCCGCTTCATCCGTATCTCGTCGGGAATGCAGAAGGCCGCCGCCGGCGTGGCCGTCTCGCTGCTCGGCGCCTGGTGCGTCTCGATGGGTGCCCTGGCCTTCTCGCAGTTTTCGGCAACCAGCGAATCCGCCGCCCTGGCCACGCGTGAGGCGCGTGTCGCCGCCGCGGCCAGCAACGTCGAAAAGTATCGCGACAATCTGGACGGCACGGTGGCCGACCTCGCCCGCCGCCAGCAGTTCATCGAGAAGATGATCGACGCGCACATCGGCGAGCTTCCCGAGGAAGCCCCCGCCGAGGACGCAGCGAAGGCTGACCCGGCACAGGCTGACCCGGCAAAGGCCGGCGAACCCGCCCGCAAGATCAGCGCCGTCCTGCCCGAGGCCGGCAAGCTAGCCCAGCTCGAAGCCGGGCAGATCGCGCTCGTAGAACGGCTGACCCGCTATGCCGACCACCGCGCCGCCCTTGCTTCCGACACGATCCGCAAGCTCGGCCTGAACCCTGCCCCGATCATGGCCCGCGCCCGCTCCAAGGTGGCGGAAGGTGGTCCGCTGGAAAGCCTCGCCACCGCGGCCGACGGATCTCTGGACCCCCGCTTCCAGCGCCTGGGCCTCAGCCTTGCGCGCATGGACGCGCTGGAGAACGGCCTCGCTTCGATCCCGCAGGTGCAGCCGGCCCATGTTGCCTATGTCTCTTCCAGCTACGGCTACCGGTCCGACCCCTTCACCGGCGGCGCCGCGTTCCATGCCGGGCTCGATTTCCCGGGCCCGATGGGTTCGCCGATCTACGCCGCCGCCAAGGGCAAGGTGTCCTTCGTCGGGCAGCGCCAGGGCTACGGAAACTGCATCGAGATCAGCCATGGCAATGGCCTGATGACCCGCTACGGCCACCTTTCCGCTTTCGGCGTTCGCGTCGGGCAGGAAGTGGACGGCGGAACCCGCATCGCCGCGATGGGCAGCACTGGCCGCTCCACCGGCTCGCACCTCCACTTCGAAGTGCGCGTCAACAATCGCCCGATGAATCCGCGCCCCTTCCTGGAGGCCGCCCGCAATGTTCAGCAAGAAGCCCGATAACACCATGGTCAAGAACTTCACCAGCCACCGCACCGGCCCGACCTCGGGCTTCTCGATGCTCGGCAACGACATCACGCTCACCGGCAATGTCGAAGCCTCCGCCGATCTCCATATCGACGGACGGGTGATCGGCGACATCACCTGCAAAGCGCTCGTCCAGGGCGAGGAGAGCGAGATCTCCGGCGGAATCTCCGCCGAATCGGTCCGCATCGCCGGAATCGTGCGCGGCACCATCGCCGCCCGCGAAGTGGTGATCCTCAAGAGCGCGCAGATCATCGGCGACATCGCCTACGATGCCCTCACCATCGAGCAGGGCGCGCGCCTCGAAGGCCGGCTCAGCCCCAATGGCGGCCAGATGCCCCCGGCCCTCGCGCGCCTGCCGCACGCTTCCGCGGAAGCCGAAGTGGAAGTGCTGGCCGCCGAGTAAGCGGCCCGCATCCCCGAGGCGGGGACGGCAGACAGCAAAAAGGCCCGCGACAGTCATCTGTCGCGGGCCTTTTTTCGTTCCGGTAAAGGATCGCTGCGCGCCGGATCGCTCCGGCGCACCGCGTCGACAGGATCGGTTACTCGCCCCGGTCTCCGCCCGTTTCGCCCGCTGCCTCGGCGGCACGCTTGGCTTCGAGCCAGGCAGCGACTTCGGCTTCCTGCGCGGCTTCGCTGGCGGCGCGCGATGCGGCCTCACGCTCGGCGCGCAGTTCCTCGATCAGGGCTTCACGGTCGTCCGTCAGACGCTCGTCGTTCTGGCCGTCATCCTGGATGCCTGCCTTCTTCGCGGCCTTGAACACGATGGCATCGAGTTCGCGCTGCGAGCAGAGGCCCAGCGTAACCGGGTCCTTCGGGGTGATGTTGGCGATGTTCCAGTGCGAACGGTCGCGGATGGCCGCGATCGTGTTGCGGGTGGTGCCGATCAGCTTGCCGATCTGCGCGTCCGACACCTCGGGGTGGTTGCGCAGGATCCAGGCGATACCGTCCGGCTTGTCCTGGCGCTTGGAAACCGGGGTGTAGCGCGGGCCCTTGGTGCGGTTCGAAGTGACCGGCACCTTGTGCATGCGCAGCTTGTATTCGGGGTTGGCCTGCCCCTTTTCGATTTCTTCCATCGTCAGCTCGCCCGAACGAACGGGGTCGCGGCCGGTGTACTTGCTGGATGCCAGATCGTCGGCCATCGCCTGCACTTCGAGCATGTGCAGGCCGCAGAACTCTGCGATCTGCTCGAAGGTCAACGCAGTGGTGTCGACCAGCCAGGAGGCGGTCGCGTGCGGCATCAGCGGAGTGGGCTGGCTCATGTCTCTATCTCCGGCGGAAACAATAAGGGCCGCCCCTTCGCGGAGCGGCCGTACAGAGCCGATTTAGGGAAACTTTGCGCATTCGGCAAGCAAAAGCCTAGCTTTCGGCAACTCTATTATCCATGCGGCTCGACTGACCGCGAGCACGATTCGTGCCCGGACGCCTCCAGGCAGGCGCGCCGGAGCCGCTCAGACCTCCAGCACGATCTTGCCGACGTGATCCCCCGCTTCCATCCGGGCGTGGGCCGCAGCCGCCTCCCGCAAGGGGAAGCGGGTATCCATCACCGGTCGCAGCGCGCCCTCCTCCACCAGCGGCCAGGCATTGGCGCGGATCTCCTGGGCGAGCAGCGCCTTGAAGGAATCCGTGCGGGGCCGCAGGGTCGATCCGGTCAGGGTGTAGCGGCGCGCCATGACGACGGCCATATTGATCTCCGCCTTCGCGCCGCCCTGCACGGCGATGGTGACGTGGCGGCCGTCCGGCGCCAGGCACTTGAGGTTTCGCGCGACATAATCGCCCGCGATCATGTCCAGCACCAGGTCGACGCCCCGGCCCTCGGTTATCCGTGCGACTTCCTCGACGAAATCGGCGGCCTTGTAGTCGATGGCATGATCGGCGCCGATCTCCAGTGCGCGGGCGCATTTGTCGGGAGAGCCGCAGGTGACGATAACGGTCACGCCGAACTGGCGGCACAGCATCGTCGCCATCGTGCCGATGCCGCTGGTGCCCCCGTGGATCAGGATGGTCTCCCCTTCCCGCGCCCAGCCACGTTCGAAGACATTGTGCCAGACGGTGAACAGCGTCTCCGGCAAGGCGGCTGCTTCATCCAGGGCGAGCGAATCGGGGACCGGCAGGCAGGTGCCGACCTTGGCGATGCAATATTCGGCATAGCCACCGCCCGCCACCAGCGCGCAGACCTTCTGCCCCGGCGCGAGTTCGGTCACCCCTTCGCCCAGCGCCACCACCTGGCCCGAGACTTCCAGCCCCGGCAGCGGCGATGCGCCGGGCGGCGGCGGGTATTTCCCCTGGCGCTGCACGACGTCCGGCCGATTCACGCCCGCAAAGGCGACCTTGACCAGAACCTCGCCCGCTCCGGGTACCGGCACTGGCACGGTTACGGGCTGGAGAACCTCGGGACCGCCGGGTGCCTCGAAGCCGATCGCGGTCATCATTGAGGGTGAGTTAGCTAACATACTTATCCTGTTGCCACAGTCCCACTTTGAAGTGGAACATATTTTCTGGCCATTGACAGTCCCAAAGTACAGTCCGATGCTGCGGTGCAATGGACGAGGACGATCGACCGCGGCGGCGGTCGCCCGAAGGTGACTTCGGAGCTGCCAGCCTTCTCGCCAGCGAAAGCCTGGATCGCTTTTCGCTGGACGAACTCGACGCACGCGTTGCCCTGCTCGAATCAGAGATAGCCCGCATCAAGGCGCATCGCCACCAGGCCTCCGCGCATATGCAGGCCGCAGAGGCGCTGTTCAGGCCGAAGCAATCATGATCGGCGTCACTCTCCTTCACGGTAACCTCGCAAGGACCCGGAGCGTCCCTATATATGAGTTGAAACGAAGCCCGGCCAAATTCGCAAGGCCAGCAAACTCCCCTACAAGGCCAGAAACCGCCGCAAGGAGAGTCCCCCTCCCAAATGAAAGTCTTCTAGATGCCTAGTTTCGCGCAAAGCCTGGAAAAGACACTGCACTCGGCCCTGTCGCACGCTTCCGAGCGCAGCCACGAGTATGCCACGCTGGAGCACCTGCTGCTCGCCCTGATCGATGATCCGGACGCGGCACAGGTCATGCAGGCATGCGGCGTGGAACTTGGCGACCTCGGCGACGTGGTCCGTCAGTACCTCGATCAGGAATACCAGTCGCTCAAGACCGAGGAAAAGGGCGATCCCGCCCCGACCGCCGGGTTCCAGCGCGTGATCCAGCGCGCCATCCTGCATGTCCAGTCCTCAGGCAAGGACACCGTAACCGGCGCGAACGTGCTGGTCGCGCTGTTCTCCGAGCGTGATTCCTATGCCGTCTACTTCCTGCAGCAGCAGGACATGAGCCGCTTGGATGCCGTCAGCTACATCAGCCACGGCATCGGCAAGGGCGGCAAGCGCGTGGAAGAACGCAATTCCAAGGGGTCCGAGGAACACGCCCCCACGCCCGAGGAAAAGGCCGAAGCCAAGAACGCCAGCAAGAAGGATTCGGCGCTCGACCAGTTCACCGTCAATCTCAACGAAAAGGCGCTGAACGGCAAGGTTGACCCGCTGATCGGCCGCGGCCCCGAAGTGGACCGCACGATCCAGATCCTCTGCCGCCGCTCCAAGAACAACCCGCTCTACGTGGGCGACCCGGGCGTCGGCAAGACCGCCATCGCCGAAGGTCTGGCCCGCAAGATCGTCGAGGGTGACGTGCCGGAAGTGCTGGCCGAAGCGGTGATCTACTCGCTCGACATGGGCTCGCTGCTGGCAGGCACGCGGTATCGCGGCGACTTCGAGGAACGCCTGAAGCAGGTCGTCTCCGAACTGGAGAAGATGCCGCACGCGATCCTGTTCATCGACGAGATCCACACGGTGATCGGCGCCGGCGCCACCAGCGGCGGCGCGATGGATGCCTCGAACCTGCTGAAGCCCGCACTGTCGGGCGGCACGATCCGCTGCATCGGCTCCACCACCTACAAGGAGTTCCGCAACCACTTCGAGAAGGACCGCGCCCTGCTGCGCCGGTTCCAGAAGATCGACGTGAACGAACCCACGGTGGAAGACACCATCAAGATCCTCAAGGGCCTGCGCACGGCCTTCGAGGAGCACCACAAGGTCAAGTACACGCCTGACGCGATCAAGACCGCCGTCGAACTTTCGGCGCGCTACATCAACGACCGCAAGCTGCCGGATAAGGCGATCGACGTGATCGACGAAGTGGGCGCGATGCAGATGCTGGTGCCCCCCAGCCGCCGCAAGAAGACGATCACCGCCCGCGAAATCGAGCAGGTGATCGCCACGATGGCGCGCATCCCGCCCAAGTCGGTCAGCTCGGACGACAAGAAGGCGCTCGAGAATCTCGAACGCGATCTGAAGCGCGTCGTGTTCGGCCAGGACAAGGCCATCGGCGTGCTCGCCACCGCCATGAAGCTCAGCCGCGCGGGGCTGCGCGATCCGGACAAGCCGATCGGCTCGTTCCTGTTCTCCGGCCCCACCGGCGTCGGCAAGACCGAAGTCGCCCGCCAGCTCGCCTCGATCATGGGCATCGAGCTGAAGCGCTTCGACATGTCGGAATATATGGAGCGTCACTCGGTCAGCCGCCTAATCGGCGCGCCTCCGGGCTATGTCGGCTTCGACCAGGGCGGGTTGCTGACGGACGCGATCGACCAGAATCCGCACTGCGTGCTGCTGCTGGACGAAATCGAGAAGGCCCACCCGGACCTGTTCAACATCCTGCTTCAGGTGATGGACAACGGCCGACTGACGGACCACCACGGCAAGACCGTCGACTTCCGCAACGTGGTCCTGATCATGACCACCAATGCGGGCGCATCCGACATGGCACGCCAAGGCATCGGCTTCGGTGACACGTCCAAGGCGGATGCCGGGGACGAGGCGGTGAAGCAGATGTTCACGCCGGAATTCCGCAACCGTCTCGATGCCATCGTGCCCTTCGCCTACCTCGCCAAGGACACGATCAGCCGGGTGGTGGACAAGTTCATCCTCCAGCTGGAACTGCAGCTGGCCGACCAGAACGTCCATATCCAGTTCGACTCCGACGCGCGCACCTGGCTGGGCGATCGCGGCTACGACAAGCTCTACGGTGCGCGTCCGATGGGCCGTGTCATCCAGGAGAAGGTCAAGCAGCCGCTGGCCGAGGAACTGCTGTTCGGCAAGCTGAACCACGGCGGCGAAGTGCATGTTTCCGTCAAGGATGACGGGCTGAACTTCGAACTGACGCCCGCCGCGCCCAAGATGGTGAAGGGACGCAAGGCGCCCGCCGCCAAGAAGTCGGCGAAGAAGCCCGGGCCGCCGTCGGAAGCCAATGCCGACGATTGAACCGGGTCGTCACGGCCAATCATCCCGGACCTGATTCGGGATGACGAAATAGAGGGGGCGGGAACCACGCGGTTCCCGCCCCATTTTTCATGCATGGCCCGCGATTTCTCCTGGATCAGACCCGAACCCTGGGGAATTCACGTCGTCCCCGCCGATTGCTGGATCGACCCATCCCGCCCCGTCGACCGCGCCCTGGTGACTCACGGCCATTCCGACCACGCCCGCGGCGGTCATGGTGAGACCGTCGCCACCCCGGAGACCCTCGCGATCATGAAGTTGCGCTACGCAACTTCCGAAGGCGCCGTTCCGGTGGCTTATCACGAGACCCTGAGCCTGCGCGGCGGCGTGTCCGCAACCTATATCCCGGCCGGACATGTGCTGGGCTCTGCGCAGATCCTGCTGGAGCACGCGGGCGAGCGCATCATCGTCACCGGCGACTTCAAGCGCCGGGCGGATCCCACCTGCCCGCCTTTCGAAGTGACGGCTTGCGATATCCTCATCACCGAGGCGACTTTCGGCCTCCCCGTGTTCCGCCACCCGCCCGTAGAACATGAGATCGCCAAGCTGCTGGCCGCCCTCGCCGCCAATCCCGAACGCTGCGTGCTGGTGGGCGCCTACGCTCTCGGCAAAGCCCAACGCCTGATCGCCGAGCTGCGCCGCGCAGGACATCATGACGTCATCTATCTCCACGGCGCGATGGAGCGCATGTGCCGCCTTTATGAAGAACTGGGCGTCGATCTCGGCAACTTGCGGCTCGTCAGTGACGTCACGAAGGCAGACCTTGTCGGCCGAGTGGTGGTCGCGCCGCCTTCCACGCTCAACGACCGCTGGAGCCGCCGCCTGCCCGATCCCGTCACCGCCATGGCTTCGGGATGGATGCGGGTACGCCAGCGCGCCCGCCAGCGCATGGTCGAACTGCCGCTGGTGATCTCCGACCATGCGGACTGGGACGAACTGACTCAGACGGTGATCGACGTGAATCCGGCCGAGACCTGGATAACGCACGGCCGCGAGGAAGCGATGCTGCGCTGGTGCCAACTCAACCAGCGCCGGGCGCGGGCACTGGCGCTGGTGGGATACGAGGATGAAGATGATTGACGGGACTCCCGCAGAGGCGACAGCAGGATGCCCCGCGTCGCAGGCATGCTTCCGCTTTCCGGCATCGCGCCATGCGCAAGCACATGATCCGAGAGTGGATTCCCCGCGAACGTTGCCTCTTCGCGCCTTTGCGCCTTTGTGCGAACGGGGCGCTCTCTTCGCTGCACCACCGCGCTTCCGCGTGCCTTCATAAATGGAGCGTTTCGCCGCCCTTATCGACTCGCTGGTCTACACCCGCAGCCGCAACGCCAAGCTCAAGCTGCTGGCGGACTACTTGCGCGAGACTCCCGATCCGGACCGCGGATGGGCCCTGGCGGCTCTCACCGACGGGCTCGACTTCCCCGCCGTGAAAAGCTCGACCATCCGCAACCTGATGAGCGAGCGGATCGATCCGGTGCTCTGGACGCTGAGCCGCGACTACGTGGGCGATTCGGCGGAGACCGCCAGCCTGCTCTGGCCCACCCCGGATGCTCCGCCCGATCCGCCGACCGTAAGCGAAGCTGTCGACGCGCTCACCCGCATGACTCGCGCCAATGTCATGGCCGAACTGCCGCGCCTGCTCGACCGTCTCGACGCCGAAGGGCGCTATGCCCTGCTCAAACTGGCGACGGGAGCCATGCGGATCGGGATTTCGTCCCGCCTGGCCAAGACCGCCTTCGCGCAGGCTTTCGACGTCTCGGTGGAGGATGTCGAGGAGCACTGGCATGGTCAGCAGGCGCCTTACAGCGCCCTGTTCGACTGGGCGGCCCATGGCGCCGCCGCGCCTTCCTCCGATGACCTGCCGCTGTTCCGGCCGTTCATGCTGGCCCATCCGCTGGAGGATGCCCAGCTCGACCTGGCGGACTATGCGGCCGAATGGAAATGGGACGGCATCCGCGTGCAGGTGGTGCGGGTTGCAGGGGATACCCGGGTCTATTCCCGCTCCGGCGACGATATTTCCGGCACTTTTCCCGAAATCGCCTCTGCGCTCGACCTCGACGCCGTGCTTGACGGCGAGTTGCTGGTGCGCGGCATCCACCAGGGCGGCGAGGAAGGCGGCGCGGCCAGCTTCAATGCGCTTCAGCAGAGGTTGGGCCGCAAGACCGTTTCGAAGAAGATGCTGGCGGAATCTCCCGCGTTCGTGCGTCTCTACGATGCGCTCATCGTCGAAGGCGAGGATTTGCGCACCCTCCCCTGGCGCGATCGCCGGGCTAGACTCGAAGCCTTGGCGGCCCGGCTTGACCCGCAGCATTTCGACCTGAGCACGGTCATCCCGGCTGCGGACTTCGCGGAACTCGCCGCGATCCGCGAGCGGGCGCGGGATGATGCCATCGAAGGCGTCATGCTCAAGCGGCGCGACAGCCCTTACGTCGCCGGGCGCAAGACCGGGCTCTGGTACAAGTGGAAGCGCGATCCGCTGCTGATCGATTGTGTGCTGATGTATGCCCAGCGCGGCAGCGGCAAGCGATCCTCATTCTATTCCGACTACACGTTCGGCTGCTGGGACGGCGACCCGGATGCCGGCGCCGAACTGCTCCCCGTGGGCAAGGCCTATTTCGGCTTCACTGACGAAGAGCTGAAATGGCTGGACCGGCATGTGCGCAATCATACGGTCAATCGCTTCGGCCCGGTGCGGGAGACGGACAAGTCGCTGGTGCTGGAAGTCGCCTTCGATTCGGTCCACCTCAGCAAGCGCCACAAGTCCGGGCTTGCCATGCGTTTTCCGCGAATTCATCGGATCCGCATGGACAAGCCCGCGCATGAGGCAGACCGGATCGAGACTCTGAAGGCAATGGTCCGCGATTGACCGCGATCAAGTTCCACGTGGAACAGATCGGCTATATCCTGAGGCTCTCCCCTGCCCCCGGACAAGCCGCCGAAAGAGCCGATCATGACGAAACAACCCGAGACCCCTGCAACGCCGCACGATCTGCTCGGCGGCGCTCCGGCGTTCGAGGCAATTGCCCATCGCTTTTACGACCTGATGGAGCAGGACCCGGCCTATGCGCAGCTTCGCGCCATGCATGCCGAGGATCTCGCGCCGATGCGCCGGTCCCTCCCGCGGTTTCTGGCGGCCTGGGCCGGCGGCCCGCGTGACTGGTTCGAAGCCAATCCCGGCAAATGCATGATGAGCCTGCACCGGGACTTCCCGATCGACCGCACCACCGCCGATCAATGGGCCGAGGCCATGGCCCGCGCCATCGCCGAGGTCTCGCCGCAGCCCGAGAATGTCGCAAATGCCATGACGGACGTGCTGACCCGCATGGCCCGGAGCATGGCGCGCTAGCGGTGTTGCCGCGGTTTTTCCGCGATGGAAGCCGTCAAAGTTCCACGTGGAACTGCTTCTCGCGCGAAGTTGCGCCGCGCAACAAGGCCAGGCGGGACGGCGCCAAACCCAGGGCTGCCGCCAGCAGAACCCGCACCGCCTCGGTCGCCTTGCCATCTTCCGGCTTGGCGCGGACTTTTACCAGCAGACGGCCTTCCGCGATCTCCAGCCCTTCCATCTTCGCGCCCGGCGTCACCCGCACGGCAAGCCGGCTTTCGGAATCGATCAGGTCGCGGAGCACCGCGGCCGGCGGCAAGGCGATCCTTGGCTTGGCCATCAGGGCGTAAGGCCCAGCGCCTTGGCATGGAGGCGGCCGTTCACGACATAACCCTGCACGCCGGCCTGGTTCGCAGCGATGGCTTCTGGTTCCAGGTCCCGCAGATACTTCGCCGGTCGCCCCATCCAGAGTTGCCCTGCGCCGATGCGCTTGCCGGTAAGCTGCGCGCCCGCCGCCAGCATGCCGTCGGATTCGATGTGGCTGCCGTCCATGACGATCGCCCCGAGACCGACGAATGCGCGATCCTCCAGGATGCAGCCGTGGACCATCGCCATGTGCCCGATCAGCACGTCCTCGCCGATCAGGGTGGGATAGCCTTCCGGTCGGACAGGCTTTGGGCTGTCGCAGTGAATGACGGAGCCGTCCTGAACGTTCGTCCGCGCACCGATCACCACCCGGTTCACATCGGCGCGGATCACGCAATTGTACCAGATGCTGACGTCCGGGCCGATCTCGACATCGCCGATGATGCGGCAGCCGGGGGCAATGAACGCGCTCGAATGAATGCGCGGCGCCTTGCCGTGAATGGCGGCGACGGTGATATCGGTTCGGCTGTCGATCATGCTCTCTCCCCCGCGTCTCGATAGGGCTCGTCTATGCGGCCCATTCCTCGCGCGTGATCGAATAAACGATCGTATGGCGCAAGGGTGGCTCGAAACGCAGATCGTCGTAATCGAGATCCTCGCGGCGGCGCATGCCCAGCCGGCGCATCAGGCCCCAGCTCGCTTCGTTGCCGGTCACGGTGATCGCGAAGATCTCTTCTGCCCCGAAAGTGCCGAACCCGGCATCGAGCGATGCCAGGGCCGCTTCCTTGGCATAGCCTTTTCCGTGCGCGTCGCTGCGCAGACGCCAGCCGATCTCGAAGGCTCCGAGGAACGAGGCGCCCGGGGCGTCGATCTTCTTCAGCCCGCAGAAGCCCAGCATCTCGCCCGAGAGATCGCCGCCGTCGGCCAAGCGCTCGACGATCCAGAAGGTGTGGCCATATGTCTCGTGAAAGCCCAGCATGCGGGCTTCCGAGGCCGCCAGCCGCTCCTCGTCCATCACGCCGCCGAGCCAGCGCATGACGTCGGGCGTGTTGGTCACTTCGGCGAAGCGCGCCATATCGCCCGCCTGCCAGTTGCGCAGCACGAGGCGATCCGTTTCCAGGCGGAAATCGGTCATGACGTCATTTCCGCAGCAGGCGCGCGGCATGGACCGCGTGGTACGTCAGCACGCCCGAGCAACCGGCCCGTTTGAAGGCCAGCAGCGTTTCCAGCACCATGGCATCGCGGTCCGCCGCGCCGGCCGCCACCGCCGCCTCGATCATCGCGTACTCGCCCGAGACCTGATAGGCGAAGACGGGAACCTCGAAGGTGTCCTTCACCCGGCGTACGATATCCAGATAGGGCAAGCCCGGCTTGACCATGACGCTGTCCGCACCCTCGCCCAGATCCAGCTCGACCTCGCGCAGGGCTTCCTCGGTGTTGGCCGGGTCCATCTGGTAGGTCTTCTTGTCGCCCTTCAGCAGGCCGCGCGTGTTCACGGCATCGCGGAACGGGCCATAGAAGGCCGAGGCATACTTCGCGGCGTAGCTCATGATCTGGACATTGACGAAGCCCTCGTCCTCAAGGGCGTCGCGGATGGCGCCGATGCGGCCGTCCATCATGTCGGAGGGGGCAATGATGTCCGCGCCGGCCCGCGCCTGATTCAGCGACTGGCCGACCAGCACTTCGATCGTCTCGTCGTTCAGCACGTAGCCGTCATCGCCGAGCAGGCCATCCTGCCCGTGGTTGGTATAGGGATCGAGGGCCACGTCGGTCAGCAGGCCGATGCGATCGCCGAGTTCCGCGCGGATGGCGCGCAAGGCGCGGCACATCAGGTTGTCAGGATTGAGCGCCTCGGCGCCGTCGTCGCTGCGACGCTCGGGCTGGGTATCCGGGAACAGCGCCAGGCAGGGAATGCCGAGGTCCGCAGCTTCCTTCGCACGCTCGACCAGGAGGTCCACCGACCAGCGCGACACGCCGGGCAGCGAAGCGATGGGCTGTTCGACGCCCTCGCCCTCGGTCACGAAAACCGGCCAGATCAGGTCGGCGGGGGTCAGCACCGTCTCGCGGTGCATGGCGCGGCTCCAGGCCGTGGCGCGCGCGCGGCGCAGGCGGGTGTGGGGATATGCTCCGGTCATGGCCGGAGTGATTGCCGCAAAAGCCCAGCCGGTTCAATGAGACGGACTGTCCTAGGCGAGACGACCTGTCATGGGCCGCCTGCTCACTCGGCGGGCTTGGGCGCCAGCCGGTCGATCTCGCGCTGCATATCCGGAGACGCTTCGACGGGCCCCTCGATTGTGCCGAGCGCCTCGCCCGGCTGAACGCCCATGAGCGCGGCCAGCCTGGCCCTGAAGGCGTCCTTCTCCTTGCCGTCGATCTGCGGACGCGAGACGAAGCGGAGGCCGGCGGGGTTGATCGTATGGCCGCCGCGATAGGCTTCGAAATGAAGATGCGGTCCGGTAGAAAGGCCGGTCGAGCCGACATAGCCGATCACCTGCCCCGCCTTGATCCGGGCTCCGCGTTTCACCGCGATCCGGCTCATGTGGCCATAGCCGGTGTCCAGCCCGCCACTGTGACTCAGGCGAACGTAGTTGCCGTGGCCGCCGTGCCGACCGGCGAAGTTCACGACACCGTCCGCCACCGCATAGATCGGCGAGCCATAGCGCGCGCCATAGTCGATGCCCGCATGCATGCGCACGAAACCGAGGATCGGATGGCGGCGCTTGCCGTAAGGCGACGTCATGTGTCCCGCCACCGGCATGCCCCCCGGCGCGCCTTGAGGCTGGGTGAGCGCGGACGAGGCGATCATCTCGCCGTCCTTGCCCCAGCGCAGCAGCTGGACGCGCGGCTTTCCGCCATGGTCGAGCCCGGCATAGAGCAAGTTGCCCACTTCGCGCTCGCCTTTGGCAGAGCGTTTGTAGCCGATGACGATGTCGAACTGGTCCTGCGCGGAAATATCGCGTTCCAGGCTGAGATACTTGTCTATCGCCCGCAGGTAATCCTGGATCGCGCCCACCGGAGCCCCGGCATTGCGCGCCGAGCGGTAGAGGCTGGAACCCACGGTGCCGCGGATGCGCAGCGGGGTTTCGTCCACGCGAATGGGATGGCGCACGAGCGACAAGGCCCCGGCCGGGCCGCGCTCGATGGAAAGGTCGAGATCGAAGCGAGCGCGGAAGTCCATCGAATCGAGCGCCCGCGGGGAGTTCGGCGCCGGACGGCGGCCCATGGTGATGTCGAATCGGGTTCCCGAGGAGAGATCCCCGACCGGAACGGCCTGGCCGATCAGGCCGGAAATCTGCGAGACGTCCGCGCTGCCCACGCCGACACGTTCCAGCATGCGCGCGAAGCTGTCGCCCTGCCCCAGGGTCGATACGAGTTGGATCGAGGGCCGCTCCGGCACATTCGCCAGCGGCCGCACCAGCGGGCTGGCACCCATGTGGCGGCCGCTGTCGGCACCGAGCGCCAAGGGAGAAATGGTCTGGCTGCGAAATTCGTCCCGGCTGCGCGCCGCGATCGGCGACGTAGTGGCGGCTTCCACTGCGGAGAAGTCCGGCCAGAGCGCAATTGCGGCTGCGCTCAGCCCCAGCATCGTGGCGAGACCGCGATACCAACGGCGGCTGCCGATGTCCGATGCGAGGTCCGGAGCGATCTCCACTTCATGGCACCAACGCTCGATCCCGCGCTTCCACCGCGCGAGAACGGGCGGCCTGGCCGGTGCCTCGGCAATCATCTGGTCATGCGAAAGCGCCGCGACGCGCGCGGTTGCTCCTCCAGCGTGATCCCCGGCCTGATCGAGTGCCTTGAACAAATCGAGTCTTCCCCGCGACCACTTCCGGCATACCCTCGGAAGTGCTGCAAATCGCCTGCGTGCGCCGGCCCGATCCCGCAGGCGGCATGGCTAAGTGGCGACGTTCTGCCCCTTCAAGGTTAATCTGCAGCTAACACTGTGGATTTTCACCCCTGTTTTCGATGAGCCGAGACTTGCGGGGGGCTGGAGGGGATGCCACATTCCTCCGCATAATGGTTCACGACCGGCATGCCTCGTCGCGAAACGACGCCCCCAGCGGGGTGAAGGCGGTGCTCGGTCCCACGAATACCGGCAAGACTCACCTCGCGATAGAGCGTCTCTGCGCCCACTCCAGCGGTGCCATCGGCTTCCCGCTCCGCCTGCTTGCGCGCGAAGTCTATGACCGGGTCTGCAAGATCAAGGGTGAGAAGAGCGTCGCCCTGATCACCGGCGAAGAGCGGATCGAGCCCAAGGACGCGCGCTACCTGCTCTGCACGGTGGAAGCCATGCCGGTGACGGAGCGCAGCCTGGCCTTCATCGCCATAGACGAAGCGCAGCTTTCCGCAGACCGCGAACGCGGCCACGTCTTCACCGACCGCCTGCTCCATGCCCGCGGCCGGGAGGAGACGATGATCCTGGGCTCCTCCACGCTCGAACCCATGGTGAAAGCGCTGGTCCCCGGCGTCGAAGTGGTCACCCGGCCGCGCTTCTCCACCCTCACCCATGCCGGCGCCAGGAAGCTCTCGCGCATTCCGCCGCGCAGCGCGATCGTCGCCTTTTCCGCAGAGCAGGTCTACGCCATTGCCGAAATGCTGCGCCGTTTCCGGGGCGGCGCGGCCGTGGTCATGGGCGCGCTCAGCCCGCAGACCCGCAATGCCCAGGTCGCACTCTATCAATCTGGGGAGGTCGACTATCTCGTCGCCACCGATGCCATCGGCATGGGCCTCAACCTCGACGTGGAGCATGTCGCCTTCGCCGGTCTCTCCAAGTTCGACGGCCAGCGGCACCGGCGACTCACGACCTCGGAAATGGCCCAGATCGCCGGGCGCGCCGGGCGCCACCAGACGGACGGCACTTTCGGCACCCTCACCGGGTCCGGCGGACACGATTCCGAGTTCGAGCCCGACGAAGTCTATGCGATCGAGGAACATCGCTTCCCCCCGCTGACCAAGCTGTTCTGGCGTGATCCCGAACCCCGGTTCGACAGCGTCGCCACCCTGATCGCCGATCTGGAGACTCCGCCCGACCGGGACGGCCTGGTGCTGGCGCCCGAAGCCATCGACCTGGCCGTGCTCAAGCGCCTTGCCGATGACGGCACGGTCATGGACAGCCTGCACGGACACGCCATGGTCCGCCGTTTCTGGGAAGTCTGCCGCCTGCCGGACTTCCGTCAGCAGGGCGTGGAAACGCATTCGCGCTTCGTCGCGCGGCTCTGGCAGGATCTGCGCAGCGGCGAACTCGGCGCGGACTACATGGCCCAGCAGATCGCCAGGCTCGACCTGACCGGCGGCGATATCGACACCCTGCAGGGCCGCATCGCCGCCATTCGATCCTGGGCCTATATCGCCCAGCGGCCGGACTGGGTGCTGGCCCGCGACGAAATGGCTGCACGCGCACGCGCGGTCGAGGCTCGCCTTTCCGATGCTCTCCATGGCAAACTCACCGAACGATTCATCAACCGCAGGACGGCTGTGCTCATGAAGAAACTCGGCCCCGATGCCGGACTGCTCTCGGTCCGCCTCGAAGACGAGGAAGTGCTGGTCGAAGGCGAGCATATCGGCTCCCTCCACGGCTTCGCCTTCCAGGTTGATCCTGCGGCCCGGCTGTCCGACCGCAAGCTCCTGCTGGCTGCGGCCGAACGGCACCTGCCGGGCCTTCTCCAGTCTCGCGCCGATGCCCTGACCGCCGCCGTGCACGAAGGCGTGGCGCCGCTGGCGCTGGAGAACGGCGCACTGAACTGGGAAGGCGCGCGCATCGCCGCCCTCACCCCCGGCCGCTCGCTGCTTGCACCGGTGCTCGTGCCGGACCGATTGCTCGACGCGGTTCCCGCCCCTGCCCGCAAGGCGCTGGTCGCAGCGCTCGAGACCTGGGTGGAAAGCGCGCTCGAACCGCTGGCTCCGCTGGCCAAGCTGGACGAGGCAAGCCGTTCCGAGGAAGCGGGGCCGGACTTGCGCGCCCTGCTGATCACCCTGGTCGATCGCGGCGGCATGATCGCGCGCGAGGATTCTGGCGTCGACCGGCTCGACAAGGGCCGGCGCACCCTTCTGGCCAAGCTGGGGGTTCGCGTGGGCGCGCTGGATCTGTTCGTGCCCGCCATGCTGCGGCCCGCGCCCATCGCACTCTGGCGGCAACTGGCGCGGATCACCGGCCATTCCGTGCCCGGCGGCGAACCGGACGCTGCCATGCCGCCGACGATGGATGCCACCAAGCGCCACAAGGCACCAGGCTACAGGAACCTCGGCAAGCAGCTGGTCCGCCTGGATATCGTGGAAAAGCTTCTGCGCGAGGCGCACGAGGCCCGTGTCGGCAGCGACAGCAGCGGCAATCGCGGGCCCTCGCGCTCGTTCTCGATCGATCCCGCAAGGGCCGTGTCCATGGGACTCACCACGGGCAGCTATGCAAGGCTGCTGCGCTTCGGCGGATTCCAGGCGATGATGCCCCGGCCTCTGGCGGAAGGCGCGCACGGACCGCTCGCGCCGGTGCGCTGGCGCTGGCGTCCGCCGCGGCGCCAGGCCGAGGAAGTTCGCGAGGCACCCCAGCGCACGGACGGCGCCTTCGCGGCGCTGGGCGAACTGCTGGGCAGATAGCGGGGAGGAAGAGCGCGGATGAGGATCGACAAGCTTCTCTGGTTCCTGCGCCTCACCAGGACGCGTCCCCTGGCCCAGGCACTGGCGGAAGACGGCCATATCCGGCTCAACAGCCGCCGGGTCGAGCGGGCGCATCAGAAGGTGGCGGTCGGCGATGTTCTCACTCTGCCGACAGCTCAGGGCGTGCAGGTGATAGAAATCCTTTGCCTTCCGGAGCGCCGAGGCCCTGCCCCAGAAGCGCAAGCCTGCTACAGAGTGCTTGACGCGGGGGCAGATGTTCCCATAGCAGCGGCCAACCGAAACGAGGCCTTCTAAGAGGAATACGCAGCCATGACCTATGTCGTCACCGACAATTGCATCCGGTGCAAGTACATGGATTGCGTCGAAGTCTGTCCGGTGGACTGCTTCTACGAAGGCGAGAACATGCTGGTCATCAACCCCAGCGAGTGCATCGACTGCGGCGTCTGTGAACCGGAATGCCCCGCCGAAGCGATCCTGCCCGATACCGAGAGCGGCCTTGAGCAATGGCTCGAGCTGAACGCCAAGTATTCGGCCGAATGGCCCAACCTCACCACCAAGAAGGACGCGCCGGAAGACGCGGACGCGATGCGCGGCGAGGAAGGCAAGCTGGAAAAATATTTCTCCCCTGAGCCCGGCGAGGGCGACTGATCGACCTTGGGAAACCTCCGGCTTTCCGCCGGGTTTCCCCCAAGGCAGAGGCACTTGGCGGGTCGAAATGACCCGCACCGGCACATCCTGAGGCGAGCGACGGTTAAACGTTAGCTCGCCTCTGGTAATTTTGTCACATCGGTGCTATATAATCCGACAACTGCCCGGGCCCTCTGCCCGTTCGGCAGGCATTTTCATTGCGAGGCAGGGTTCGAAAAGCAAACGGCTGGGAGAGTTATCTGACCGGGCGGCGGAGAGGCTATTGTCCTTTCCACGTCGCATCCACCCGGGTTTCTCTCACCGTAAGTATGGCAACGGACCACTGCAGGTGAAAGGACGATACATGGCAACCAGGGCCGATGCCTTCGATGTTGGAGATTACGTCGTTTACCCTAAGCACGGCGTAGGTCGTGTCATCGAGCTCCAGAAGCAGGAAATTGCCGGGATGCAGCTCGATCTTTATGTTCTGCGCTTCGAAAAAGAGCGCATGACTCTTCGGGTTCCCGTCAACAAGGTCGAATCGATCGGCATGCGCAAGCTGTCGTCCGACAAGACCCTGCGTGAAGCTCTCGATACGCTCAAGGGCAAACCCAAGGTAAAGCGCACCATGTGGTCGCGGCGCGCCCAGGAATACGAAGCCAAGATCAACTCGGGCGACCTCGTGTCGATCGCCGAAGTGACTCGCGACTTGTTCCGCGCCGACGATCAACCGGAGCAGAGCTATTCGGAACGTCAGATCTTCGAAGCGGCTTCGTCGCGCCTGGCCCGCGAACTCGCGGCGATGGAAAAGACCGACGAGCCGGCTGCTCTGAAGAAGATTCTCGCGATCCTCAACGAATACGCTCCCAAGTATTACGAGAGCGCTGAAGCAGTCTGATCAGACACAGCGCAGATCGCACGCAAAGGGGCCGCTTCCACACCGGAAGCGGCCCCTTTCGCTTGTGGTCACTTGTGGGCAGTCGTCGCTTGACGGGTCGGTGTCGATTGCCCGGCCGGATGTTCGTGTTCGCCCAGATGTTCATTGCCCGGAAACCCGCTTCGTGACAGGTTCCGCGGCACGATGAACCCACGCACCCTGCTCAAGCTCGCCCCCTCGCTTCTGGCCCCTTCGCTTCTGGCACCCGCCGCCGCGCTGCTCCTTACCGGCTGTCTCAGCACGGCCGGGAAGATCGTGACCGCACCGGTGCGCATCGCGGGCTCTGCCGTGGACGCGGTCACGACCAGCCAGTCCGAAGCCGACGAAAAGCGCGGCCGCCAGATGCGCGAACAGGAAGAGAAGCTGGGCAAGATGCAGCGCCAGTACCAGAAGCACTTGCGCCAGTGCGACCAGGGCGACCGCCAGGCCTGCAACAAGGCCCGCGACGACTATGCCGACATGCAGTATCTGATGCCCGGCGCCGTACCGCAGCGCCGCTGAACCGCCAGTGCCGACACGTTTTACCGGATCCGATCGGCGATGACGTGTCTCAGGCCGCGGCCCGGCTCAATCGATCGTTGATCGCCGCGCCGACACCGTCCTGCGGAATCGGCGCGACGGCTATGCGCGGCTGACTCGCGGCCGCGCCCTCATGCAGCAAGGCATAAAGCCGCGAGGCCGCCTCGATCACATCGCCCGAGGCCGAAAGGCTTGCCTCGCCGGCGACATTGCCGAAGCCGATATGGAATTCGTCTTCCGCCGCGGTCTCGGCATTCAGCCGCACCGGCTTGCCCGGCGCATAGTGACTGGCGAGCTGCCCCGGGGCCTCGATCTCCTGTGACGTCACGGCGTCGCATTCGGTGCCGAGAATCGCGCGTATGGCCTCCTGCGAAATCGGACCCGGCCTCAGAACCTGCCAGCGCCCCTCATCGCGCAGCGCAATGATGGTCGATTCCACACCGGCCTCACAGGCCCCGCCATCCAGTACCGCATCCACATTGGCACCCAGCGAGGCAACCACATGCTCCGCGCGCGTCGGACTCACGCCGCCGCTTCGGTTCGCGGAAGGACCCGCGAGCGGCAGCCCGGATTCGGCGAGGACGGCGCGCATCAGGGGATGCGCCGGGCAGCGCAGCGCCACCGTCGGCAGCCCTGCGGTGACGGCGGGGGCAACCTCCGCACCTTCGCGCAAGGGCAGCACCAGAGTGAGGGCGCCCGGCCAGAAGGCAGAGGCAAGCTTCTCTGCGCGCGCATCGAGAACTGCAAGGCGGTGCGCCGCAGCAAGATCCGCGACATGGACGATCAGCGGATTGAAGCTAGGGCGACCCTTGGCGCGATAGATCGCCGCCACCGAGGCATCCCGGTCGGCACGGGCCATGAGGCCATAGACCGTCTCGGTGGGAACGGCGACCAGTCCACCACCGCGCAGCAGCTCGGCGGCGCGCGCGACACCGGCCGCGCCGGCCGCCAGAAGTTCGGGTCGAAGGTTGCGCTCCATACTCCGCCGCTATAGCCCACGCCCCCGAAAGCCAAGAAAAACCGCGCAGAGGATGCTTCCGAATGACCTACACGCCCCCCAGCACCGACCAGATCCTGGCATTGCGGGTCAATGCCGGGCTGGACGAACTCGCGGCGCATGAGCGCTTCTCCGCGGCCAGTCCCGACCTTGTCGAAGCCATCGTGGAGGGCGCGGGCGCCTTTGCCGCCGGCGAATGGGCCCCGCTCAACCGCAAGGGCGACACCGAGGGCGCGCGCCTCTCCGATGGCAGGGTCGTGCTGCCCGACGGTTTCGCGCAGGCCTATCGCGCTTTCGTGGATGCCGGATGGAACGCCATCGCCGCGCCGGAAGAATTCGGCGGACAGGGCCTGCCTCTCTCCTTGGCGATGGCCGCGATGGAATGCCTCGGCAGTGCCAACATGGGCTTCTCGCTTCTGCCCATGCTGACCCTCGGCGCGATCGAAGCCGTGATTCATCACGGCACCGAAGCGCAGCAGGCCATGTACCTGCCGCATGTCGTCAGCGGGAAATGGTCGGCGACGATGAACCTCACCGAACCGCAGGCAGGCTCCGACGTCGGCGCCTTGCGCACCACCGCCACGCCCATTGCGGATGGCCCGCATAAGGGCAAGTATCGCATCGCCGGACAGAAGATCTTCATCACCTGGGGCGAGCACGATCTGGCCGAGAACATCGTCCACCTCGTTCTGGCCCGGACGCCCGGCGCGCCGGCCGGGTCGCGTGGTATCTCGCTCTTCATCGTGCCGAAGTTCCACGTGGAACATGACGGCTCACTCGGTGCCCGAAACGACCTGAAGGTCGTCAGCATCGAGCACAAGCTCGGCATCCATGCCTCCCCCACATGCGTGATGAGTTACGGCGACAACGGCGAGTGCATCGGCGAACTGATCGGGCGCGAGAACGAGGGCCTTCGCTGCATGTTCACGATGATGAACAACGCCCGGGTCAACGTCGGCGCTCAAGGCGTCCAGATCGCGGAACGCGCCATGCAGCAGGCGATGGCCTACGCCACGGATCGCATTCAATCCGCCCGCGCCGGATCGGCCGACAAGCAGCCTGTCGCCATCGTCGAGCACCCGGACGTCCGCCGCATGCTCCTGCGGATGCGGGCGCTTACCGAAGGCGGCCGCGCCCTGCTCTACTATGCGGCCGGCCAGCTCGATCGCGGGTCCCTGGATGACGAAGCCGCGCGGTTGCGGGCGGAGCTGCTGGTGCCGATGGTCAAGGCCTGGTGCACCGACATGGGCGTCGAGGTTGCCAGCATCGGCGTGCAGGTCCACGGCGGCATGGGCTTCATCGAGGAAACCGGCGCCGCCCAGCACTACCGGGACGCCCGCATCTCCCCGATCTACGAAGGCACCAACGGCATCCAGGCCGCAGACCTCGTGACTCGCAAACTCGCTCTCGAAGGCGGCCAGGTCCTGTTCTCGCTGATGGAGGAGATCCAGGCCTATGCCACCGGAGGCGACTGCCTCTCGCTACAGGAACTTGCCGAATGCTGCCGCCAGACGGCAGAGCATCTCATCGGCGCACCCCAGGGAGACGAGCGCCCCGATAGCCGGTCCCTCGATAACCGACTCGGCGCCAGTGTGCCCTTCCTGGCCGGCTGCGCCATCGCCGTGGCCGCCTGGCAGCTTCACCGCCAAGCTGACGCCCTGCCCTCCGCAGGCCTGTCCAATGCCTTTGCCAAGCGGAAAAAGGTGGTCGCGCGATACTTTATCGAGCATCTGGTGCCCGAAGCCATGGGCTACCTCGCCCAGGCCCAGAAGGGTGCGAGCCTTCTCTACGAACTGACGAGCGAAGAACTGACAGCATGACCGACCAGATCGAAGTCCTCAGCCGCATTGCCGAAGCCCTTGAACGCCTGGCACCGCCCGCCGCCGCGCAAGTCGATTGGCAGGCCCATCCCGCTTATGTCTGGACCGGGGCGGAAGCGCGCGGCGTTCCCGAACTGCTCGCGCCGCCGCTCGATCTTCTGCGGGGCATCGATTCCCAGAAGGAGCGCGTGGTCGGCAATGTCGAGCGCCTCGCCGCCGGCTATGCCGCGCACGACATGCTGCTCTGGGGGTCGCGCGGGATGGGCAAGTCCGCGGTGATGCGCGCCGCCATCCGCGCTGCCCAGGCGGCTCATCCCGGCCGCATCGCGCTGGTGCAGGTGGCCCAGGAGGCCCTGCACGGGGTGTCCGCTCTCTTCGCCCTGCTGGGCAAAGTGGACCGCCAGTTCCTCGTCTTCATCGACGATCTCGGCTTCGAGGAGCATGATGGCGCCGGCCCGCGCCTGCTGCGCTCCTGGCTGGAAGGCGGGGTGGAAGCCCGGCCGAACAATGTCCGTCTTGCCGTCACCGCCAACCGCCGCGCGATCGTCTCACGCTCGATGTCGGAGCAGGATGACCCGATCAACCCGCGCGATGTCGTGGACGACCGGCTCGCTCTGGCCGACCGCTTCGGACTCTCGATCGGCTTCCATAACTGCGACCAGCCCTCCTACCTAGCGATCATCGCCGGCTATACCGAACAGTTCGGGCTGGCCTTCGACGAGCATGACGCGCTGGAATGGTCGCGACGCCGTGGCGCCCGTTCGGGCCGCGTGGCCTGGCAGTACGTAACCGAAGTCGCTGGCCGGGCAGGCAAGATCGTCTGAGCAAGGGGTCCAGGCGGGCCCCTGCGCGGACACGGAATAGCAGCTCTCAGGCCCTGGCTCCGGCCTCACGTACCGATCCACAAAAAAGGGGACCCGAAGGTCCCCTTTTCCTTGTCAGTGGCCCGCAGGCAGCATCTTGTCCGGTCCTTTGGTGAACCCGGCTTCGAGGTTGCCGGTAGCGCCGGGAACGGTGGGATCCTTGATCTCTTCCAGCGGCTTCATGTGTTCGGTCTCCACCGCCTTGATCGCTGCCGAAGGTGCCGCGCCGGGCGCCTGCACCCGCCAGACCACGCCTGCGGTATCGTCCGTGACGAGCAGGCTGCCGGTCTTGTCAAACGCCAGCCAGGTGGGGCGGCCGCGCGTATGCGAGGCGTCCTTCAGGAAGCCCGAGAGCACGGGGATCGGCTTCACATCCTGCGGATTGCCATTGGCATCGAAGGGCACGAAGACCACGTCGTAACCCACCGCCGGACGGCGATTCCAGGAACCGTGGCGAGCGACGAAGGCGCCATTGGCAAACTTGCTGCCCATGCGGTTTCCGCCGCCTGCGAAGACCATACCGAGCACGCTGGCATGCGCGCCCATCGCGTATTCCGGCTTGCGGGTATATTCGAGCATGTAAGTCTGCATCGGCCACTGCACGCGTTCGTCGAACGTCGTCTTCCAGTAGACCCAGGGCCAGCCATACTGCGCACCCACCGGCACGTTCGTCAGATAATCGGGCACGAGGTCCGGGCCGAGCATGTCGCGCTCCTGCACGGTCGCCCACAGCTCTCCGGTAGATGGATTCCAGCCAAGGCCGTTGGGATTGCGCATGCCGGCCGCGAACTGGCGGCGGCGGGCGGTGTCGATGTCGATCTCCCAGATCGCGGCGCGGCCCGTTTCCGCTTCCATGCCATCATCGGCGATATTGCTGGCCGAACCGACCGTGACGTAGAGATGCTTGCCGTCTTGGCTGAGCAGCAGGTTGCGCATCCAGTGGTTTCCGGCCGGCGGCAGGTCCATCATCGTGCGCAGCGGCTTGCCGTCCAGCTTGGTGGCGCCGGGCTGGAAGGCGAATTCGAGAACCTTGTCGTGATTGGCGATGTAGAGTTTGCCGTTCTGGTAAGCCATGCCCGAGGGCGAATGCATGTCGGCGGCGCGGAAATCGAAACGCTGTTCCGCTTTGCCATCGCCGTCCGCGTCGCGCAGCAGCACGATCTTGTCGGGCGAGGCCTCACCGGCGCCCACCTTGTTGAACATCCAGCCCATCACCATGCCGGTCACGCCCTTGGGCTTGTTGCCGGCGGGCGCATTGGTTTCCGCTACCAGCACGTCGCCATTGGGCAGAGTGAGCATGGTGCGGGGATGGTCGAGACCTTCGGCGAAGCGGGCCACGGCCAGCCCCTGCCCTGCCTTGGGTGCCTCGCTGGCAGCCCAGCCCACGGGCTCCAGCAGCTTGACGCTGGGAATCCATTGCGGGTCCGGCTCGACCAGCTTGGGATCCTTGCCCACCGTGTCGTCGAACGGGAGGTCGGATGTGTTGGAGTACTGGGACCAGGCGATCACGCCGACGACGGCGAGAATGACCACGACGAGGGCCAGGGCGACTTTCGTGAGAATGGAGCGCATGCCCCTGAAATAAGCCGGTCCCGCCTATGCGGCAACAGGGACTTGGAGTAACGGAAGGGTCATGTACGACTTTGCTCCCCGGGGCGATCAGCCCAAGCCCGAACTCTATGCAGACCTTACCTCGGCCGCCAAGGCCCTGGTGCAAGGCGAACCGGACGGCGTGGCCAACATGGCCAACGTTGCCGCGCTGATTTGGCAGTTCCTGCCCGAGCTGAACTGGGCGGGATTCTATCGGAATATCGCGGACGAACTGGTGCTCGGTCCCTTCGTGGGCAAGCCCGCCTGCATCCGCATCCCCTTGGGCCGCGGCGTCTGCGGCACGGCGGCGGCCAGCGGCGAGACTCAAGTCGTTCCCGATGTCCATGCTTTCCCCGGCCATATCGCCTGCGATGCCGACAGCCGCTCCGAGCTGGTGGTCCCAGTCATTCGCGATGGCAAAGTCGTGGCGGTGATCGACCTCGACAGCCCGATTGCCAATCGCTTCGACCGCGAGGATGCCGAGGGCATCGAGACGCTCGCAGGCATCATCGCATCTTCGATCTGATTCCTGCGGTCTCTCGACGGGGCTTTTTCGTGCCGTCTCTCGACGGGACTGGCCGGCGAGAGCGGGAAGCTTGGCCTTTCGCGGCTCATGGTGCTAAACAGTCCGTTAACAGACGCGGCTAATGCCCATGATCCCGTGAAAAGGCCCAGCGAATGCGTAAGACCCTCAGCACCGCGAGTCTCGCCCTTGCCCTGCTTTCCAGCACTTCGGTAGCCTTTGCCGCCGATGACCAGGCCGGCGCGGATTATCTTCGCGGCACGCCGCAGGGCTCTTCCGCCAGCACCCACGCGATTCGCTACGAATTCGATCCTGCCCAGCGCGATGCCTGGCTGGCCGATTGCCATGGCAAGGTCGCAACAAGCGGTCGGCCCCGCTCGGGAACTTACCGCGAAAACCAGGGCGCGAGCGGCGAGTGCGAAGCGTATCTCGATGACTATCTCGCCCGCTACCGGCAGGGTCAAGTCGCGGTGCCGGTCTATGGCTATGCGGCTCCCGGCTATGCTTACGTTTATCCAGCCCAGTCGATGCGGATGGTATCGATCCCCGTAATCCAGGCCATCGACGGACGCGGCGAACCTATCGCTTATGCCGAGGAAGCCGGCGTTCGCCCCGCTCGCCGAACGATCCCTCGCCGCAATCCCGCCGCAGCCGAGGCTTCCGGCGAGGTCTACGAAGCGCAATAGGCCAAAGAAAAGCGGCGCCCGAACCGAGGTTCAGGCGCCGCCCAATCTTTCCGAAACCCGGCCGCTCAGATAGATCCGCCGGTGAGGCGCTGGCAGATCAGGTCGAGCTGGTCGAGCGTGGCATAGCGGATCGTCACCGTGCCTGACTTGGGATCGGCATCGGCGTTGATCTTCACCGGCAACCCTAGAAACTCCTCAAGGTGGCTCTGCACCGCGACGATGTCGGCATCCTCATGTGGGTTGCGAGCAGTGCGCGCCCGGCGCGGAGCAACATCGCCGCGCGCCTTCTTGCGAACCAGCTTCTCGATCTCGCGCACTGACATCTGCTTGGAGATTGCGGCGTCGGCAATCTCCTCGGCATCGTCGCAACCGATGAGCGCGCGGGCATGGCCCATGGACAGGCTGCCCTTCTCGACCATCGAGATCACACCGTCCGGCAGCGCGAGCAGGCGCTGGAAGTTGGCGACATGGCTGCGGCTCTTGTCGACCATGCGGGCGATCTCAGCCTGAGTCATGCCCTCGAATTCCGCGAGGCGGTTATAGGCCCGCGCTTCCTCGATCGGGTTGAGGTCTTCGCGCTGCAGGTTCTCGATCAGGGCCAGTGCCATGACCTCGCGCTCGGTAAGCTCCCGCACCAGTGCAGGAATCTCGTGGAGCTGCGCCTTCTGCGCCGCGCGCCAACGACGCTCGCCCGCCACTAGCTGGTACCGGCCGTTGTCCATCGGCCGCACGATGATCGGCTGAATCACACCGCGATGGGCGATCGAGGCTGCCAGCTCTTCCAGCGCCTCCTCGTCGAAAATCCGACGGGGCTGATCCGGGTGCGGGGTGATGTCGGCAATGGCCAGGACGGCAAGCCCCCCTGCCCGTGGTAAACTGCTACGACCTTCCGACAGGCCGGAAGCGGCCAGAGGTTCCTCACGGCGGGTCTCGCCCAGCAGGGCGCCCAGACCTCGTCCAAGGCCCTTCGGTTTCGCCTTCGAGGCAGAAGCCGAGGGTCCGGGCGCGGCCGTTTCCTGAACGGTCGAATCCTTGACGGGGGGTATGCTGAGGCGGACGATCGATTCGTCGTTCATGCCGCTTTCCTCTTCTCGGGCAGTCGGGTGATAAGTTCGCGCGCCAGGGCCATGTAGGCGCGGCTGCCGGCGCAGGCATGATCGTAGATCAAGGCAGGCACGCCGTGACTGGGCGCTTCGGAAAGGCGCACATTGCGCGGAATGGTGGTCTCGAAAACGAGCTGGCCCAAGCACGAGCGGACGTCTTCCGAGACCTGATCGGTCAGGCGGTTGCGCCGATCGAACATGGTCAGCGCAATGCCGATGATGCCAAGGTCCGGATTGAACCGCTGCTGCACCCGCTCCACCGTCTGGAGCAGCTGGCTAAGTCCTTCCAGCGCGAAGAACTCGCACTGAAGCGGCACCAGCAGGGTATCGGCCGCGGTGAGCGCATTGAGCGTCAGCAGGCCCAGCGAAGGCGGGCAGTCGATCAGGCAGACGTCGTAACCCAGATCGACCCGCAGCGCCGAACGGAGACGGTTGGCGCGGTCGTCCGCGTTCACCAGTTCCACTTCGGCGCCGGAAAGATCGACGGTGGCCGCCAGCAGATCGAGACCGGGGATGCTGGTGGGCATGACGCAATCGGCTACCCGTGCGCGGTCGACCAACACTTCGTAGGAAGTGCGTTCCCGATCGGAGGCCGAAACGCCGATTCCCGTCGAGGCATTGCCTTGCGGATCGAGGTCGATCAGCAGGGTATTCCAGCCAGTCGCAGCAAGCGCGGTCGCGACGTTGATCGCGGTCGTGGTCTTTCCAACCCCGCCCTTCTGGTTGGCGATAGCGATACGGATCACTTGGTCATACCCTTCCTGTCGGCCAGCTTACCGACAATGATGCCTGCATGCGGGTCCGTCAGGGACTGTTCCACGTGGAACATGTGCCGCCACTTGCGAAGGTCTTCCAGTTCTTGCTTTGCCGACCGCCCTTTGGGCAACAGCCAAACCGTGTCGCTTGTGGAAAAACGTGCGGAAATTGTCAGAAGTTTTTCAAGGGGCGCAAAAGCGCGCGCGGAAATCACGCTTGCGGGGAAGCTCTCGACGAGTTCGAGACGTTGCCCGGCGATACGCGCATTATCCAGTCCCATGGCCACGCGCGCCCGATCGAGCCACTCGACTCGCCGCGTGCGCGATTCGACCATGACCACTTCGCACTCGGGTCTCAGCGCCGCGATGACGAGGCCGGGGAAACCGGCGCCGGTACCAAGGTCGATCCAGGGGGAAGATGTTTCACGTGAAACATAGGGAAGAAGCTGCGCGCTATCGACGATATGCCGCAGCCAGACCTGCTCCAGACTCGCAGCGGAAACGAGGTTCTGCTGGCGGTTCTCCTCGACCAGCATGGCGATCAAGGTCTCCAGGCGAACCCAGGCGTCCTCATCGCATTCGGGCAGCTTCCGCAGCCATTCGCGTGCTTCGTCTTCCGTCGTGATCATGCCGCCTCCCTGCGGGCATGGACCAGCAGCGCCGCCAGCGCTGCCGGAGTGATTCCGGGGATCCGCCCGGCCGCCGCGAGACTCGCTGGCCGGGCCTTGCTCAACCTCTCGACCATCTCTCGCGAGAGGCCGGGAATGTCGGCATATGGAAAGTCATCGGGCAAGGTCAGGCCCTCGCTGGCCCGAAGGTCGCGTAGTTCGCGTTCCTGCCGTTCGAGGTAAGGCGCGTAAGCCGCGTCCTCCACCATCTCCTCGATCAAATCCGAGTCTTCCAGCAGGGCCGGATCAAGCCAGGGGGCAAGGCCAGCCACGTCGACTCCGCCGAACCGCAGCCACTCGCGAATGGGAAGCCGTCCGACATCCGCGCGCACCGGGAGACCGGCCTGCGCCAGTTCATGCCCGGTCACTGCGATGCCGAACGCCGTGTCCACTTTGGCCCGATCCTCAAGCCGCCGTTCGAACCATGCCTTGCGCTCCGGGCCGGCTGCGCCGATCTGGATGGCCAGCGGAGTGAGCCGTGTCGAGGCATTGTTCGCGCGAAGACGGAGGCGATACTCGGCCCGCGCCGTGAGCATGCGATAGGGCTCGCTCACGCCGTGAAGGGTGAGATCGTCGATCATCACCGCCATATAGCTGTTGGCCCGGTCCAACGCCGGGGCCTCGCGTCCAAGCACATCCGCAGCGGCATGCATCCCGGCGACAAGGCCCTGCGCGGCAGCTTCTTCATAGCCGGTCGTGCCATTGATCTGGCCTGCGCAGTAGAGTCCCGGCATGCCGCGCAGTTCCAGACTCGTGCGGAGCGCACGGGGGTCGATGTGGTCGTACTCAACGGCGTAGCCGGGAACGACCATCTCCACCCGCTCCAGGCCTTCCATGGTGCGCAGCATCGCAAGCTGCACATCCGCCGGAAGCGAGGTGCTCACACCGTTCGGATAGACCAGCGGGTTATCGAGACCTTCCGGCTCCAGGAATATCTGATGGCGGTCGCGATCGGCGAAGCGGTGAATCTTGTCCTCGATCGAGGGGCAGTAGCGCGGACCGGAAGCACCGATCGCGCCGGTGAACAGCGGGGAGCGGTGGAGGTTCTCCCTGATCACGTCATGGGTGCGCGGGTTTGTCCGCGTGATGGCGCAGAAGACTTGCGGGACCTTGCGTCGCCGCGCCGTGCCGTCCTTGGGCGCCATGGCCGACATCGTCCAGTCCTCGCCATCGGAAGGCTGCTCGTCAAGCCGGCCCCAGTCGATGGTGCGGCCATCGAGACGCGGCGGTGTTCCCGTCTTGAGTCGCGCCATCGGCAAGGCGGCATCGCGCATCTGTGCTGCCAGACGCTGCGCGGAAGACTCGCCGATGCGACCGCCGGTCAGCCGCTCTTCGCCCCGGAACAAGGTGCCGCCAAGGAAAGTACCCGTGCAGAGAATCACGGCACGCGCGGCGACCTTCGTGCCGTCACCCAGCTCGATGCCGACCACCCTGCCCTGTTCGATAACGAGCGCCGCTGCCTCGCCGCCGATCAGGGTGAGATCGCCCTGCTGCTGCAGCAGGTCATGGATAGCCGCCCGAAACAGCTTGCGATCGGCCTGGACCCGTGGGCCCTGAACCGCGCTGCCTTTCGAGCGGTTGAGCATGCGATAATGGATGGCAGCCGCATCGGCTGCGCGCGCGATAAGCCCATCGAAGGCATCGACCTCGCGCACGAGGTGCCCCTTGCCCAACCCGCCGATGGCAGGGTTGCAGCTCATCGCCCCCACCGCATCGAGATCGAAGCTCACCAGAGCGACACGCGCGCCCATACGCGCGGCAACCGCCGCCGCCTCGCAGCCGGCATGGCCGCCGCCGATCACGATCACATCAAAGGAATGCATGGACGATGCGCTTACCCGAAGCGACGAGTCCCGTCAAAGTCGTTGAAAGTGTTTCACGTGGAACATCACTATTTGCCGATGCAGAAACGGCCGAACAGCGCGTCGAGCATGTCTTCGGTGGTGGCGCGCCCTATCAGGGTATCGAAGGCAACCCGCGCCAGCCGCAGCGACTCTGCAACCAACAAAGGATCGCGCTCAAGGACCGCCATGGCCAAGGCGCGCTCCGCTTCGGCCACCAGAGCATGCTGCCGCCGGTTGAGCGCTGCCTCACCCGGCTTCGGCATGGCAACGGAAGCGGTCGCCACTAGGTCGTGCCGCAGCGCTTCCAGCCCCTCACCTGTCACTGCGGACACCCGGTGACGCGGTGCCTGCTTCTGTTCCACGTGGAACAAGTCCTCTTGCGCCGCGATCTCCCAAGCCGCTTCAGGGCCCTTACCTTCCGGCCCCAGCCAGAGCACGAGGTCGGCTTTGTCCAACGCTGCCAGAGCGCGCGAAATGCCGATGGCCTCGATCTCATCGCCGGTCTCATCGCGAAGACCTGCGGTGTCCCCGAACAGGAAAGGTATGCCGCCGAGGGACACGGCGCGGGTCAGGACGTCACGCGTCGTTCCGGCCAGCGGCGAGGTGATGGCGGCTTCGTCTTCCACCAGCGCATTGAAGAGCGTGCTCTTCCCTGCATTGGGCGGTCCGGCAAGGACGACGCGAAAGCCTTCACGCAGCGCTTCCGCGCGCGGCCGGGACATCCATGCCAGAAGTTCGCCGCGGAGACCTTCGAGGCGCTGAATGAAGTCGGCCGGCAGATCGGACACGTCGTCTTCGTCGCCAAAGTCGAGCACGGCTTCTACGGAAGCCGATGCCCTGAGCACATCGTCACGCCATAGCTCCACCTGCCGCGAGAAAGCGCCGCCAGCCATGGCGAGTGCGGAGCGGCGCTGCAGTTCGGTCTCTGCCGAAAGCAGATCGGCCAGCCCTTCCGCTTCGGCCAGATCGATCCGACCATTGGCAAAGGCACGCCGTGTGAATTCGCCCGGCACGGCGCGGCGCAAGCCGGGAATCTCCGCAAGAGCCGTCTCCACGGCCGAAACCACGGCCCTTCCCCCATGCAGATGGAGTTCGGCCAGATCCTCTCCCGTTGCCGTGCGAGGCCCCGGAAACCAGAGAACGAGCGCCTGGTCGAGAACCGCCCCGGCCCAGTCGCGCAAGGGACGATAGCTGGCACGGCGGGGCTGCGGCAGCGATCCGCTCAAGGCTTCCAGTGCCGCTCCGGCGCGCGGCCCGCTGATGCGGACGACGCCGATGGCAGCCGGTGGCGCGCCGCTGGAGAGCGCGAATATCGTGTCTTGAATGTCTTGAGGCATGAGCAACGCGCTACAGGAGCGCGGGCGAGAGGTGAACCCCGCCCAGCATCATACGCCCTCGGCTGCGATCGCTCAGTCGGTCTTCTTGGGCTTGGTGCTGCCGGTAGCGCCGCTCATGGCCATGGCCGCGCCGCTTTCCATCAATTGCTGGAACAGCTTGAGACCGTATTGGCCCATGGGGGCGACCTGCTTGGTCAGCTCCTGAAGCTGGTCGAAATTGCCGACGCCCTGCATCGCCTTGGCCAGCGCATCGACATAGACGTCGTTCGCCTTGGTGACGTCAGGCAGACCGAGGAACCGCCTTGCCTCTTCAGGCGAGCATTCGACCTCGACATTGACCTTCATCACGGCCTCCCATCTGGAATTTCTGCATCCTGCCTGACACATGGCGTTGGCAAAGTCCATCGCTCGTGCCTAACCTCCCGGCAACGTCTGACCGGGCCAAAAGGCTGCCAGGCCCCTCTTCCGCAGGAGACACCCATGACCAATATCGAAATCCCGACTCTCGACGGTGACGGCATGATCCCGGCCTATGTCGCCCGCCCCGAAGGCACCCCGCGCGGCGCCATCATCGTCCAGCAGGAGATCTTCGGCGTCGATGCCGGTATTCGCCGCAAGGCCGATGGCTGGGCCGCCAAGGGCTACCTCGCCGTCGCGCCCGACAGCTTCTGGCGCCAGAAGCCCGGCATCGAACTCAGCCCCTATGTCGAGGAAGAATTCAAGCAGGCCATCGGCCACATGTCTGCGCACGATTTCGATCTTGGCATTCGCGACATCGAAGCGGTGATCCACTGGATCCGCCGCGAGGAAGGCGTGCCGAAAGTCGGCCTCGTCGGATTCTGCATGGGCGGCCGTATCGCCTACATGGTGGCGGCGCGCACCGACATCGATGCCTCGGTGGGCTACTACGGTGTGATGATCGACCAGATGCTGGGCGAAAAGCACGCCATCGCCCGCCCGCTCATGCTGCACATCCCGGTGGCCGACCACTTCGTGGACGCGGCCGCGCAGAAGGCCATCCACGACGGTCTCGACGACCATCCCCGCGTCACCTTGTGGGACTACGAGGGCCTCGACCATGGCTTCGCCGCCGAGATCGGTGCACGCCGCGACGAGGCCGGCGCGGAACTGGCGGACGGCCGAACCGAGGCGTTCTTCGCGGAGCATGTCGGCTAAGCCGATGACGGTTGCCCCGCGCTACGCCGTGCCGCTTGCGGTCGTGATCCTCACGGCCGCCTGCTGGCTGGTTCCATCGTGGCGCTGGGCGCTGATCCTGATGGTGCCGGTGCTGCTGTTGACCGTCTGGGACTTCCTGCAGAACCGGCATGCCTTGCGGCGGAACTACCCGCTGATCGCGCGGGTCCGATGGCTCTTCGAAGACTTGCGCCCTTACTTGCGGGCCTATCTGGTGGAAGGCGACCGCGAAGGCCGGCCCTTCACCATCGAGGAGCGCGGCCTGGTCTATGCCCGGGCCAAGGGCGATGTCTCGTCTCACCCGATGGGCACCGAACTGGATGTCTATTCGGAAGAATACGAATGGCTCGGCCACTCCATCGCCCCCAACGAGAAAGCCCCTGAATCCTGGCGCGTGAGGATCGGCGGAGACCAATGCGCCAAGCCCTATGAAAGCGCCCTGCTCAACATTTCCGCCATGAGCTTCGGCTCGCTTTCGGCCAATGCCATCGAAGCCCTGAACAAGGGCGCGGCCATGGGCGGCTTCGCGCATGACACCGGCGAGGGTTCGATCAGCCGCTACCATCGGACTTATGGCGGTGACCTGATCTGGGAACTCGGCAGCGGGTATTTCGGCTGTCGCCACAAGGACGGCAGCTTCGATCCCGAACTCTTCGCGCGGCAGGCGCAGGACGATCAGGTCAAGATGGTGGAGATCAAGCTGAGTCAGGGCGCAAAGCCCGGCCACGGCGGTGTACTTCCCGGACCCAAGGTCACGCCCGAAATTGCCGAGGCCCGCAAGGTCGAAGTCGGAGAGGACTGCCTCTCCCCCGCCGCCCATTCGGCCTTCTCCACCCCGATCGAATTGCTCCAGTGGCTGGAGCAGCTGCGCGAACTTTCCGGCGGCAAGCCCGCGGGCATGAAGCTGTGCGTGGGGCAGCCCCATGAAGTCATGGCGCTTATCAAGGCGATGCTGGAAACCGGCATCACCCCGGATTTCATCGTCGTCGACGGCGCCGAGGGCGGCACGGGTGCAGCCCCGCAGGAATTGACCGACAATGTCGGCATGCCAATGCGCGAAGGCCTGACCCTGATGCGCAACGCCCTGGTCGGCGCGAACCTCAAGCACCGGGTGCGGCTCGGCGCCTCGGGGAAGATTCACTCCGGCGCCGGCATGGCCCGTGCCTTTGCCCTCGGCGCGGACTGGTGCAATGCCGCGCGGGCATTCATGTTCTCGCTGGGCTGCGTCCAATCGATGAAGTGCCACACCGGCGAATGCCCGACCGGCGTGGCCACCCAGGTTGCCTGGCGCCAGCGCGGCCTCGTGGTCGAGGACAAGGCAGAGCGAGTCATGCGTTTCCAGAGCGAGACCCTGAAGTCCCTGCGCGAGATCGTGGTGGCCATGGGCTACGACGACCCCTGGGGCCTCAGCCAGCACGACATGTATCAGCGCATAGACAGCGCCAAGGCGGGGCCGCTCGACGAGGTCTATCGCTTCCTCAACCCGGGCGAACTGCTCGCCGACCCCGAATCCACCCCGTACGCCCGCGCCTGGCGCGTTTCGCGCGCGGACACGTTCAGAAGAATCTTCTGATCGCCATCTTCAAGGACCTGATGACATGACCACCGGATACAGGATGATCGCCCGCACGCACGGCGGTCCCGAAGTGATCGAGCGGGAAGATTTCGACGTTCCCTCCCCCGGCCCCGGCGAAGTGCTGATCGAAACCGAGGCGGTGGGGCTCAACTTCATCGATACGTACTACCGCAAAGGTCTTTACGCCGATCCGCTGCCGATCAAGCTGGGCTCCGAAAGCGTCGGCCGGATCATCGCGCTGGGTGACGGCGTTTCTGGTTTCTCCATCGGAGAACGCGTGGGCACGACTCATGCGGGTGGTGCTTATGCCAGCCACCGCCTGATCAAGGCCGCGCAGGCGATGCGCATCCCCGAGGCGATCGCTCCCGAGATCGCGGCCGCCGTCATGCTCAAGGGCCTGACCGCCTGCTATCTGGCAGAGGACACTTTCGCGGCCGACAAGGGCCACGTCGCCCTGGTGCATTCCGCGGCGGGCGGAGTCGGTTCGCTGCTGGTCCCCTGGCTGCTCGACCGCGGCGTCACCGTCATCGCCCACACCGGCAGCGCCGAGAAGGCGGCGCAAGTGCCGGGCGAACATGTGCTCCACTGCCCCTTCGCGGAACTGCCGGAAGCCGTACGGGACATCACCCGGGGCGAGATGTGCCATGTCGTTTATGACGGCGTCGGCGCGGCATCGTGGACGGCCTCGCTCGCGTCACTGCGCAAACGCGGCTTCATGGTGACTTACGGCAATGCCTCGGGCCCGGTACCCCCGATCACGCCGCTGGAGCTTATGAAGGCCGGATCGATCTATCTCACGCGCCCGACTCTGGCCGATTACGTCGCCACGCCGGAACAGCTGGCGATCAGCGCGAAGAAGCTGTTCGACCGCATCGCCAAAGGAATCCTGAAGCCGCACATCGGGCAGACGTTCCGCCTGGAAGAGGCCGCAGAAGCGCATCGCGCGCTGGAATCGAGGGCAACTACCGGTTCCACCATCCTGGTGCCCTGACAAGGCTCCACGGCCGATCCTGGGCACACAAAGCCCAACCCTTCCGCAGGTTTCTCGACGATCACCCCAAGGTGGCAAGGAACCGGGCGGCGCATTCAATGCCCCAGAACGGAAAAGGACCCGGAAGGCCGAAGCCTCCGGGTCCTTTTCCGTTTCACGCTCGATCGTATCAGATCAGGGTCACGATCCCGAGCTGCGGATCCACCCAGCCCTCGTAGATCATCTTCACCGCCACGTAGAGGATGACGGCCAGCCCCACCCAGGCGATCCAGCGATAACGCTCGATGTACCGGGCGATGAAGTTCGCGGCCACGCCCATGAGCGCCACGGCGAAGACGAGACCCACGATGAGGATGCCGGGATGATCGCGCGCCGCGCCGGCGACGCCGAGCACGTTGTCGATCGACATCGAGATATCCGCCACCGCAACCGAGATGGCCGCTCCGGCAAAGCTCTTGGCAGGGCGCACGCCGGAGTTTTCGTCACCCTCGATCTCGGGCGAGCCGGGATGATTGCCGCCGTGGATCTCGCGGTACATCTTCCACGCCACCCACAGCAGCAGCAATCCACCCGCGAACACCAGCCCGACGATGCCGAGCAGCCAGGTGACGATCAGCGCGAAGCCGATGCGCATGACCAGCGCGGCGATCACGCCCAGGGCGATGACCTTCTTGCGCTGGTCGGCCGGGAGACCGGCGGCCAGGGCACCCACGACAATGGCGTTGTCGCCCGCCAGCACCACGTCGATCATCAGGACCTGGAGGAACGCCGAAAAAGCGGCCGGCGTCCCCAGGTTCGAGAAGTCGTTGACGATGTGCTGCCAGATCTCTGCCGGACCGCCCATGGAGGACGTCGCCACCAGTGTCTGAAGGATGCTCAAGCCCCCCAAAGTCTCCCAAGCTCCCCTTTACTGATTCATCGTCGAGAAGAAGTCCTCGTTTGTCTTCGAGTCCTTCATCTTGTCGAGCAGGAACTCCATCGCGTCGACGGTGCCCATCTGCATGAGGATACGGCGAAGGACCCACATCTTGGTGAGCTGATCCTTGGGAACCAGCAGCTCTTCCTTGCGGGTGCCGGACTTGCCGACGTCCAGCGCCGGGAAGATGCGCTTGTCCGCCACCTTGCGGTCCAGGACAATTTCCGAGTTACCGGTGCCCTTGAACTCTTCGAAGATGACTTCGTCCATGCGGCTGCCGGTATCGATCAGCGCGGTGGCGATGATGGAGAGCGAACCGCCCTCCTCGATGTTGCGCGCGGCGCCGAAGAAGCGCTTGGGGCGCTGCAGGGCGTTGGCGTCCACACCGCCGGTCAGCACCTTGCCCGACGAAGGCACCACGGTGTTGTAGGCGCGGCCGAGACGGGTGATCGAGTCCAGCAGGATCACCACGTCACGCTTGTGCTCGACCAGGCGCTTGGCCTTCTCGATCACCATTTCGGCGACCTGGACGTGGCGCTGGGCGGGTTCGTCGAAGGTGGAGGAGATGACCTCGCCCTTCACCGAACGCTGCATGTCGGTGACTTCCTCGGGGCGCTCGTCGACGAGCAGCACCAGCAGGAAGACTTCCGGATGGTTGTCAGTGATGGCCTTGGCCATGTTCTGCAGCAGCACGGTCTTACCCGTGCGCGGCGGCGCCACGATCAGGGCGCGCTGGCCCTTGCCCTGCGGCGAGATGAGATCGATCACGCGGGCCGACTTGTCCTTGACCGTGGGGTCCAGGCAATCGAGCTTCAGGCGCTGATCGGGATAAAGCGGCGTCAGGTTGTCGAAGTTGACGCGGTGGCGCACCACGTCCGGATCGTCGAAGTTGACGCTGATGAGCTTGGTGATGGCGAAGTAGCGCTCCCCGTCCTTGGGGGCGCGGATTTCGCCTTCGACGGTATCGCCCGTGCGCAGGCCCCATTTGCGGACCTGGTTCGGCGAAACGTAGATGTCATCGGGTCCGGCGAGGTAGTTCGCCTCGGGGCTGCGCAGGAAGCCGAAACCGTCAGTGAGCACTTCGATGGTGCCCTGCCCGATGATTTCCTCGCCGTCCTCGGCCACTTCCTTGAGAATGGCGAACATGAGGTCCTGGCGGCGCAGCGTCGAAGCGCCTTCAACGCCCAGTTCCTCAGCCATTTCGACCAGTTCGGCCGATGATTTCTTCTTGAGTTCTTTAAGATGCATTTGTCTGGATTCCGGATGGAAATGGTGTGTCGGCCGGCGGGATCGAAGGGCTTGGGGAAAGCGGATCCGGGCAGGAGAATGGGCTCGCCGCCCTATGCCGGAACAGGGCCCAGATAAGCGTTCGCCGGGCCTCGGTCAACGAGTCAATCCGCCAAGCGGCGTGTGGGCGGGCCGAATGGATCGGGCCTCAACGCGGCGGCGAATGAAGCCGTTCGAGTCCCCTGGATCGTAACGGGGGAGCGCAGAGGTTTCTTGAGTCGCTTCTCTGCGGACCGGTCGCTGTCGGTGGCGCGGGCCCGAAACAAGGCCGCGGTGTGGGATTAGAACCGATTCAGAACGGCTTCACGACCACCAGGATCACGATCACGGCGGCGGCCAGCCCCGGAATCTCGTTCAGCAGGCGCAGCTTTCGGCCGGTCAGCGGACGCTCGCCGCGCGCCAGCTTCTTGCCGTAGCCTACCAGCCAGCCATGATAGCCCGAGAGGCCCAGGACGAAGAGCAGCTTGGCGTGAAGCCAGCCCTGGTCCCACGCGCCCATGGCAGTGGCGGTGGCGATGCCCAGCACCCAGACGAGGATCAGCGAAGGCGTCAGGATGATCTTGCGCAGCTTGGCTTCGCGATCGATCCAGCGTGCTTCCTCTGCCGAGCCCGGCTCCGCTTCCTGGTGATAGACGAAATAGCGCGGGAGCATGAACAGCCCGGCCATCCAGAAGATCACGAAGATGACATGTCCGGCCTTGAGCCAGAGATAGAGCATGGAAAGCACTTCCTGCATGAGTCCCACGAGTCTGATGGTTCCGGGGCGGCCCTCCTGCACTCTTGCCCTGCTTCGGGCAAGACGATTCCGTCCGTGAATCAGCCGATTAATCCGCTTCCGGGCGGTCGATCGCTGGGCAGGGTGCGGGAGGGATGCCTGTTGAGGGCCGCCGCCGGAATGGGCCTATCGCGACCAGTTCCGGACGATGCCGAGTAGCTTCTCCACGTTCTCGATCGGCGTGAACTGGCCGATTCCGTGGCCGAGATTGAAGACGTGTGGCCGGTCGGCAAAGGCATCGAGCACGCGGTGGACCTGACTCTCGAGGTCCTCACCGCCCGAAAGCAGCAGCAGCGGATCGAGATTCCCCTGCACCGGCAGGCCCGCCGGCAATTCCCGCGCCGCCCAGATCGGGTCGATGGTCTCGTCGATTCCGACCGCGTCGACACCGGTCTCGCGGGCATAGGATGCCAGTTTTTCGCCGGCCCCCTTTGGGAATCCGATGATCGGAGTCTCGGGATGGCGCGCTTTCACCGCAGCGACGATCTGCGCATTGGGAGCAATGACCCAGCGCTCGAACTGAGCGGGAGAGAGCGACCCTGCCCATGAATCGAAAAGCTGGACGGCTTCCGCACCGGCTTCGATCTGGCCGCTGAGGTAGTCGACAGTCACCCCCACGATAGCCTGGATGATCGCCTGGAACGCCGTAGGGTCGCGATAGGCCATGGCGCGGGTCTCATGCTGATCCCGGCTGCCCTCGCCTGCACACATGTACGTGGCGACCGTCCAGGGGCTTCCTGCAAAGCCCAGCATCGTCTTGTCGGCATCGAGTGCGGCGCGAACCTTGCGCACGGTTTCGTAGATCGGGGAGAGGCGATCAGGCACGGCAAAGAGACTCTCCAGCGCGCTGTCGACCAGGCGCGGAGTCAGCCGCGGACCTTCGCCGGCCAGGAACTGGAGGTCCTGCCCCATGGCGTAAGGCACGATCAGGATGTCCGAGAACAGGATCGCGCCGTCGAATCCGAAGCGGCGGATCGGCTGCAGGGTGATCTCGGCGGCTGCGTCGGTATCGTAGACGAGGGCCAGGAATCCGCCCTTTTCGGCGCGCAGGGCACGGTATTCGGGAAGGTATCTTCCGGCCTGGCGCATCAGCCAGACCGGGCGCTTGCTCGTGTTCGTTCCGCGCAGGTTTTCGAGAAGGAGGCCAGGCATCGAGATTCAGGTCCGATCAAAAAAATAAAGATTCTTAGAAGGATGATGGAGTCTGTTGGTCCTGTGGATATCGGGGACGATTGAATCTTGCCCGAATTATTCCACGGTGAACAGGTTCAAATCTGCGCGGCGACTCTCCACGGAGTCTGAGTCAAAGACTCTTTATCCCGGTTACCCACAGGGTGTGGGCGCGAATTGAATCATGTTTACGACTCTAGAGATTGAATCGGTTCAACGGGGAGGAAAACCGGGATCCGAGTTGTCACCGGACTAGTCCCGTGGTTTATGCCGGGACATATCCACAAGCCGCCGGGAGGTCTGGCGGCTCCCTCGCGAAAGACTCTGGAAAAGCCTCGAATGGCGCGATTTCATCTCCACCTGCTCTCGGATTCCACTGGCGAAACGCTGGAAATGATAGCCAAGGCCGCCCTCGCCCAGTTCGACGATTCAGACGTCCTGCGGCACTTCTGGCCGATGGTGCGATCCCAGCAGCACCTCGACCGGATCATGGGCGAAATCGCCGCCAATCCCGGACTCGTCTTCTTCACTCTCGTGAACGAGGAAACGCGCGGCAGGCTGGAAGAGCGCTGCCAGCAGCTCGGGCTGCCGGCGATTGCCGTGCTCGACGGTGTCACCGATGCCCTGGAAGCCTTGCTCGGCCAGGAGGCCAAGGGGCGTCCGGGCCGGCAGCACCGCCTGGACGACGCCTATTTCGCGCGCGTCGATGCGATTCAGTTCACTATCGCTCATGACGACGGCATTGCCTGGGAGGACTGGGAAGAGTCCGATATCGTCCTGGCGGGAGTCTCGCGCACCAGCAAGACGCCGACATCGATCTACCTCGCCAACCGCGGGTACAAAGTGGCGAACATCCCCATCGTGGTGGAGAGCCCGCCCCCGCCGCTGCTGTTCGGCCTCAAGCGACCGCTGGTCGTGGGCCTGACCACCGCGCCGGAGCGCCTGATTCAGATTCGCCGAAACCGTCTGCTCTCCCTCAGCCAGTCGCCGGATACCGATTACGTGAAGTCCGATAGGGTGGAGAACGAGTTGAAATACGCGCGCCGCATGTTCGCGGACAATTCCTGGCCGGTGATCGACGTGACGCGTCGCTCGATCGAGGAAACGGCCGCGGCGATCATCAATCTCTATAACGAGCGCAAGGCCGAAGGGACGCAAGGTCCGGTCGGCCCCAAGCCGATCTGACTTCACGGGAAATCGACATGATCGTCCTGGCATCTCAAAGCGCGTCGCGGCGCGCCATGCTCGAAGCCGCAGCCATTCCGTTTCGCGCGCAGCCCGCGCACGTCGACGAGCGCGCCATCGAGGCGGGGCTTTCCGGCAGGCCGCCCGCCGAGATCGCCCTGCAACTGGCGCGGGCCAAGGCGCTGGCGGTATCCGATCAGGCGCCTGGAGAGCTGGTGCTCGGCAGTGACTCGCTGGTCGAGTGCGCTGGCCGCCGTTTCGACAAGCCCGCCGATCGCGAGGCTGCCGCCGAACATCTGCGCTTCTTCTCCGGCAAGGCGATGAATCTCCACAGCGCCGCCGCCCTGGTGCGCGACGGCGAGGTCCTCTGGGCCGAAGACGCCGTGGCCTCGCTCCATGTCACGACGCTTTCCGAAGCATTCATTGCCGATTATCTCGATGCCGAATGGCCCGAAGTGGCAGGCTGCGTGGGCGTTTTTCGTATCGAAGCCCGGGGCGTGCAGCTGTTCGAGAAGATCGACGGCGACTATTTCACCATTCTCGGCATGCCCCTGCTCAAAGTGCAGGCGGCGCTGCGCCGTCTCGGAGAAATCGCGCAATGACTCTGCCTCATGCCGAAGTGATCGGCGATCCGATCGGACAATCCAGGTCCCCGGTGATTCACGGATTCTGGCTGGAGAAGCTCGACCTTGAGGGTCGCTACGATCGGCATCTCGTTCCGGTCGAAGGCCTGGCCGGCTATCTCGACGAACGCCGCGGCGATGCCGCCTGGCGGGGTTGCAACGTCACGATGCCGCACAAGCTGGCGATCGTGCCCCTGCTCGACAGGCTGGATCCGCTGGCGGCCAGGATCGGCGCCGTGAACACGGTGGTGCGCGAGGCGGATGGCTCGCTGACGGGCTACAACACCGACGCTCCGGGCTTTCTGGAGCCGCTGCAGCCCTTGCTCGACCAGACTCACTTGTTCCGTATGGCGCGCGTGCTGGGTACCGGCGGCGCTGCGCGGGCGATCGTCGCGGCCCTGGCGGAGCGCGGCTTCGTGATCGTGCTGGCCGGGCGCGATGCCGCCAAGGCGCGGGCCATGCTGGACGAGTTGACCGTGCAAAAGGACCATCACGCCATCGACCTGGCGCATTTCGCCGATCCCACCGACTTCGCCTTCGACGACCGCGAGCAATGCCTCGACATCATCGTCAATGCGAGTCCGCTGGGCATGGCCGGGCAGCCGCCCCTCGCCTTCGATTTCAGCCATGCGCCGCCGCGCAGCGTGGCCTATGACATCGTCACCAGTCCGCTGGAGACGCCGTTCCTTCAGGATGCCCGCAAAGCGGGACTGGAAACGGTCGACGGCCTGGCGATGCTGATCGGCCAAGCCGACGTCGCCTTCACGCGTTTCTTCGGGGTGAAGCCGCCTCGCGAGCATGACGAGGAACTGCGCGCGCGGCTTCTGGCATGAATCGCGCCGCGGCCCCGAAGATCCTGGGCCTCACCGGCTCGATCGGCATGGGCAAGTCCACCGTGGCCGGGATGTTCCGCGCTCTCGGCGTGCCGGTCTTCGATGCGGATGCCGCCGTTCACGAATTGCAGGGCCCGGGCGGGTTGCTGGTCGCGGCGATCGAGGCGGCCTTTCCGGGCACCACCGGCCCTGAGGGGGTCATTCGTCAGAAGCTGGGCGCGGCCGTGTTCGGAGACAAGGCGGAACTGGCGCGACTCGAGGGCATCGTCCACCCCGCCGTCGCGGAGGCGCGGCGCCGATTCATGGCGACGCATGGCCGCGCGCCGCTGGTCGTTTTCGACATACCCCTGCTTTACGAAAAAACGGGCGATCGCGGGCTTAACGGGGTGGTTGTGGTCTCGGCTCCGGCAGAGGCCCAGCGTGCCCGCGTGCTCGCGCGGCCGGGCATGACGGCGGAGAAATTCCAGCAGATACTGACCCTTCAGGTTCCGGACGCGGAAAAGCGCGCGCGCGCCGATTTCGTCATCGATACCGGGACCACACTGGAGGAAACCCGCCGGCAGGTGGGCCGCATCGTGGATGCGCTGGCCGGGTCAGAATAATCGCCTCAGGGCCTTGCGAAGTGGGCCGGGCAGGCAGATATGGAGAGGGATGAGAGAGATCATCTTCGACACCGAGACTACAGGTTTCGACCCCAGGAACGGGGACCGGATGGTGGAGATCGGCTGCATCGAGATGGTCAACCGGGTGCCCACCGGCCAAACCTACCACGCCTATTTCAACCCCGAACGCACGATGCCCGCTGAAGCCGAAGCGGTGCACGGCCTGTCCGATGCCTTCCTGGCCGACAAGCCCCTGTTCGGCAGCTGCGCCCAGGCCTTCGTGGACTTCATCGGCGACGCGCCGATGATCGCGCACAATGCGGGGTTCGACTTCAACTTCATCAATTTCGAACTCGCCAAGTGCGGCTTTGCCGAAGTCTGCCTGACGCGGATGGTCGATACCGTGGCGCTCGCCAAAGTGCGGCATCCCGGCGCCAAGCTGTCTCTGGACGCGCTTTGCACGCGCTACGGAATTGATCGAAGTCATCGTACCAAGCACGGCGCCTTGCTAGACGCCGAGCTGCTCGCGCAGGTCTATGTGGAGCTGAGGGGCGGTCGCCAGATCGGCCTGGAGCTTCTCGCGGAAACCGCCGAAATCACGACGGAGGCGCGCATTCTCATTCGAAAGGATCGCCCGTTTCGTCAGCCGCGTCCCCACGCGGCTACCGACGAGGAACTTCTTGTTCACGCAGAGTTTCTCAAGTCGGTCGATGCCCCGCTCTGGGGCGCCTGATTCACAGCAGAGGAGTAATCGCCCATGGACATCCGCGTTTCCGGCCATCAGGTCGACACCGGTGAAGCCCTCCAGAACCACGCCAGCGAGCGACTGACGGCGATCATAGACAAGTACTTCAGCCGAGCGCTGTCGTCCCAGGTCACCTTCGGACGCGCCCCGGCCGGCGCTTTCCGCTGCGATATCGTGATGCATGTGATGCAGAACCTGGTGCTGAAGGGCACCGGCATGGCACAGGACGCCCATATCGCCTGCGACCAGGCCGCCGAAAAGATCGACAAGCAGCTGCGCCGTTACAAGCGCCGGATCAAGGATCGCCACGAACAGTCGGCTCATGCCGTCGCAGTGGAAGAAGCCGCCTACACGATCTTCGAAGAACGCGCGAACGAGCAGGAAGAAGAGCAGGAAATCGACGCACCTGTCGTGATTGCGGAAACCCGTGTGGACGTTCCCGAGGCCACCGTTTCGGACGCGGTCATGATGCTCGACTTGCGCAACACCACGGCGCTGCTGTTCAAAAACGCTGGCACGGGGCGCCATAATATGGTTTACCGCCGCGGCGACGGTTCGATTGGCTGGGTCGAGCCGCACTGACGCCGACCGTAGCGCCGAATAGGCGTCTATACTTCTTTTCGAAGGACAAAGCATAACCCCCGGTTTTCCGGGGGTTATGGACGTTTAGTCCTAGGTAACCCATCTTGGGCCAGAACCAGAAACGCAGATGAGCAGTCTTTTTACCCTGTTGCCAGATGCCGTCGTGACTTCCAGCGCAGACAGCAAGCCCGTGATTCTCGGCCGACTCGCCGACCTTTTCGCCGAGGTTTACCACCTCGATCGCGAAGTCGTGCTTGCGCGCATTATCGAGCGCGAGGAACTGGGCAGCACGGGCTTCGGCCGCCGCATCGCCATACCGCATGCCCGCATGTCCGGTCTTGGGCGGCCCGTGGCCGTCGTGCTGCGGCTCGACGCCCCCGTGGAATTCGAATCCGCGGATGGCGTGCCGGTCGATCTGGTGTTCGGCCTGCTCTCGCCCGAGAACGCCGGCGCCACTCACCTTCACGCCCTGGCCGCGATCTCGCGCATGATGCGCGATGAACGCATGCATTCCGCGCTGATCGATGCGCCCGGCCCCGAGGCGCTTTACAGCCTGCTCAGCAACGTCATCGATCGCGATGCCGCCTGAGAATTCGGACTCCGGCGCTCCGGACATGTCCGGCGCCGGCCTGCACTGGCGTGCGCTGGAAGGCCTCTATGCTTCGGCGCCGATCAACCAGATGTTCCGCTCCCGCCTCGATATCGTCGGCGAGGGGCATTCCCGGATCACTTTCGATGTGGAGCCGGACAGTTTCCACGCTGCCGGCGCGGCGCATGGGACGATCTATTTCAAGATGCTGGACGATGCGGCGTTCTATGCCGCCAACACGCTCGTCACCGATCGCTTCCTGCTCACCACTTCGTTCAACCTGCTGCTGAGCAAGCCGATCAAGGGCGGCACCATCGTGGCCGAAGGTCGCTGGGTCAGCGGCCGCCGCCGCGTGCTGGTGGCGGAATCGCGCCTGGTGGATGAAGAGGGCGACGAAGTGGGCCGCGGCACCGGCACATTCATGCGCTCGCGCATCGCGCTTTCCGGCCTGCCCGGTTACGTCGTCCCGACTGCCCCCGACCTGACTGGCCCCGGCCCGACCGGTACGGCCTGACATGGACGACCGCCTGCCCGCCCATCTGGAAGTCTCCGGCCTCATACGCGCAGTGGAAGCGGAAGGCGGATTCGGCATGGTTCTCAGCAAAGGTGAGCGCGACGCCGGGACGATCATGCTCGTCCTGCTCGAGAAGGGAGGCAGCGCCCGTGCCTATGAACGCATGCCGGGCCTAGATGGCACGCGCGCCTGGCATTGCACTCGCCGCCAGGAAGAATCGGCAGATTTCGGCGAATCGCTAACGGCGAGACTCGCGTTCTCGGACTATGTGGAGAGACGCGGCACGCACGACCCCGACCTTTGGGTCGTGGAACTGGATGTCGCGAAGCCCGAACGCTTCATCGGGCTTGGTGTATAACCGGGTTGACTTGCACGGCATGCAAGTTAATGGCCTCTTCGCAGACGCGGAAGCGGCTCGGGTAGCATTTCGGCCAACCCGGCTAGCACGCAGACGGGGAATCGTCGGCAGGATCGTTGGAAGGTGAACGCCTCTAAAAGGCATTCCGTTCCCGCCTGCGTCGGATTGGTTCACCGCCCTTGATCTAAAGTTGATGCGAAGCAAAGTTCAGTGGGCAAGCGCAGTGGCGCTGGCCGCTACGATATTGACCACCCTATTCGGCGCACAGGGTTCGGGCGCCGCGGCTCTGGCACCAGTCCTGGTCCAGGCCCAATCGAACCTCGATCCGATCTTCGTCTCGAAGCCGGTCGTCCAGTCCCTCCCCTCGGAAGACGGGGTAGACGCGACGGATGACGACAGTGCAGCAGGCGCAGAAGATCAGGACGCTTCGCAGGACAACCCGGTCGATGCAGACACGCTGGCGCAGCTTGTTGCCCAGCAGTCCGTACCTGGCCGTCTGAGCAGCGAAATGCGCTGCCTGGCCAGCGCGATCTACTTCGAATCGCGCGGTGAAACTCTGGAAGGCCAGCTGGCTGTTGGCCGCGTGATCATCAACCGCGCGGAATCGGGTCGCTTCCCGGCCAGCTACTGCGGCGTCGTCTACCAGCCGGCGCAGTTCTCCTTCATCCAGGGCAAGAAGATGCCCAAGGTGCGCGAACAGTCGAGCGGTTGGCGCGAAGCCGTGGCCGTCGCCAAGATCGCCATGGAAAAGAGCTGGAAGAGCCCGGTCAAGGGTGCGCTGTTCTTCCACGCCACGCGCGTGGAACCGAACTGGCGCCTGACGCGCCTGGCCCGCGTGGACAATCACATCTTCTACCGTTGATCCGGCGGTGATCGGTATGGGGGCGCGCTGCAGCCCCTGTAGCGGAACATGAGAAGGGGAGCGAAATCGGTGCGCCATGCACCGCTTTCGCTCCCCTTTCTCGTGCCGTCATCGGTCCCGCCGGAATCAGTCCCTCAGATGGACCCAGACCGGGGTATGGTCGCTGGCCTTCTCGCGGCCGCGGTAGGACTTGTCGACGCCGCAGGCCACGAGCCTGTCCGCCAGCTCGGGGGAGAGCAGTGCATGATCGATGCGGAAGCCATGGTCGCGTTGCCAGGCGCCGGCCTGATAGTCCCAGAAGGTCCAGACGCCGCCGCGCGGGTTGTGAGTGGCGATCGCGTCGGTCCAGCCGTCTCCGAGCAGGCGGAAATAGGCATCGCGCGATTCCGGCTGCATCAGGGCATCGGCCGCCATGGCCGGCGGCGACCAGACATCGCAATCGGTGGGGATGACGTTGAAATCGCCGGTGACGATGGCGGGAACTTCCTCGGCCTTGATCGCGTCCATGCGGCGGCGGAGGCGGTCCATCCAGCGCAGCTTGTAGTCGAACTTGGGGCCGGGCACCGGATTGCCATTGGGCAAGTAGATGCAGACGACGCGCATTCCGAAGACGTCCGCTTCCAGATAGCGCGAATGCTCGTCCTCAGGCTCCCCATCCAGGCCGCGCTGCACTTCCACCGGCATCTCGCCATCGGCAAGGATGGCCACGCCGTTGAAGCCCTTCTGGCCGTGCCAGATGCCCTTGTAGCCGATCTTCTCGAACTCGGCGATTGGGAAGCCTTCGTCCTGGCTCTTGATCTCCTGCAGGCAGGCGACGGCCGGGCGCGTCTCTTCCAGCCATTCGAGCAGGCGGGGCAGGCGCGCCTTGACCCCGTTGATGTTGAACGTGGCGATCTTCCTCATACCGAGAAGCTCGATCCGCATCCGCATCCGGCCGCAGCCTGGGGGTTCTCCACCTTGAAGGCCGCACCGCCAAGAGACTCCACGTAGTCCACCACGCAGCCGCTCACGAGATCGAGGCTCATCGAGTCCACGACCAGACGCACGCCGTCCGTTTCCGCGACGGTGTCATCCGCCTCGGGCGCCTCGGCGAGGCCGAACTTGTATTGGAAGCCGGAGCAGCCGCCGCCTTCGACCGAGAGACGAAGAATCGCGGGCTTGCCCTGCTTTTCGGCAATCGCGGCAACGCGCGAGGCCGCCGAGGGGCTGAGAGTGACGGTTTGCTGGTCCATGTCCGCGATGTAGGCTTCCCCGCCCCCCGCGGCAAGGCGCGGAGGGCAGAGGAATCCTGTCCGGCTTGGTAGGGCGATTGCGGCGGGAAGCCTGTGCGGCGGCGCGTCGCCATGCGGCGCCGCCCGCGCACTCTTGCGGATCGGTCTGACGGCCTCGCGCGGCCGGATGGGCGTGCCCGAACGGCGGCCGGAGCCGGTTCAGGCCATCTGGATATAGTCGCGCATGGCGGCGGCTTCGGATTCCACCTTTTCCAGTCGGTACTTCACGATGTCGCCGATCGATACGAAAGCGACCATGCGATCGCCGACGGTCACCGGCAGGTGGCGAATGCGCCGCCGCGTCATCAACGCCAGCGCAGCCAGGGCCGAGGCGGATGGGTCCACCGTGACGGGCGGAGAGGTCATGACTTCGCTGACCTGCATGCCCAGCACGCTCGGCCCGAATTCGCGCAGGCGGTAGATCACGTCGCGCTCGGAAAAGATCCCGACGAGGCTGTCGCCTTCGAAGATCGGCAGTGCGCCGATGCGGCGATCGGCCAGAAGGGACGCCGCCTCGCTGACGGTGCAATCGGCCTGGCAGGTGATAACGGCCTCCCGGCCGGCGATGATCCGCTCGATCGTCATCGTTTCAATCTCCCGTAATCGGGTCCTCGACCCGCTCCTCGCACGCCCTCTGTCGGGGCTTGGTCGATGGAGAGTAACACAGGCCCGTCACCGCCACGAGTCCCTTGCGAGCCGGCGCGCGAAGGCGCACATGGGCCGGATGATACCGCGCTCGCCCCTGGATGACCCCGAAAAGGCCGCCCACGCCTGGGCGCGCTATCGCCGCATCATGCGCTATATGCTGACAGTGACGGTGGCTCTGGTGATCGCTTCGGTGATTCTGCTCTACCGTTCCAACGGGATGGTCTCGGTGCACTTCTACATCGCCGCGGCATTGGGCATCGGCTTCACCATGCTGCTGGCTTCGGCGCTGATGGGCCTGGTGTTCCTGTCTAGCGGCACCGGCCATGACGAGGCGGTCGTCGATCCGCTGGACGACGATCACCGGTTCTGAATTTTCGGTTGCGGAACGCCAGGCGCCGGACGAATCAGGTTGCGGCAGGTCTCAGGCGGAATTCCTCGACCGGGTGGCCGCCGATCAGGTGCTCCTGGATTATCCGCTCCAGCACATCCTCGGTGCAGGAGTGGTACCACACGCCGTCCGGCCAGACGACGGCGACCGGACCGGCGAAACAGATGCGCAGGCAATCGGCCTTGGTCCGGGCGACACCGCCGCCGTCCTGACGCAGGGGGCCGTCGAGCCCGAGCTGCTTGAGCCGCTTCTTCAGGTATTTCCATGAGGCCGCGCCCTGCTGCGGCGCGCAGCACTCGCCCTTCTGGGGTTCGGCGCAGATGAAGATGTGCCGCTGGATTCCGTCGCCTCCGGCTTTCGCCAGTGCATCGGCGGCGCGCGCGACGTCTTCGGCGGTGGCGCTCATGCGCGGAACATCCATTGCCAGGCGCTTTCCAGATAGGCTTCGGTCAGCGGCGCAGGGCCGCTTGGACCGACCATGACGATTACGGTGCGGGCGAAAACCACGGGCTTGCCCTCCTGCATCACCACCTGAAGCACGGTCTGGCTGGTCCGTCCCATGCGTTCGACCGCGCCGTGCACGGCGACCGGCTCCGGATAGTGAGTCTCGCCCAGGTAATCGATGGCGATGCTGGCCACCATCGTCGAGAGCCCGGCGAGGTGCTCAAGGCCGCCCGCCGTGCGGAAGAAGCGCACGCGTGCGTCCTCCAGAATGCCGGCCATGGCGACGTTGTTGATGTGCATGTTCACGTCGAGATCGCCGAAACGCGGTTCGATCTGACAGGAGAACGGGTAGCGCGCGGCGTCTAGCAGCGCGGGATCGGGTTTAGCCATGTTCCGGGAAGTAGGAAGCGGCGGCCGGATGGTCCAGTGCGAACGTGCCGGCAGGCCGCCGGCCGATCTCTCACCGGCGGGGCGCTGTCAGCCCTTCTTGCCCACGATCCGGGCGATCTCGGCAGCGACGAGCCGCTCCACCATCGGCGGCAGGTTCTTGTCGAGCCATTCGGCAAGCGCCGGGCGCAGCAATTCGCGAGTCAGGGCTTCCAGCGAAGTTTCTCCCGAGCGGACGATCTGCGGCGGCACGCCGGGTTCCGAGATCATGGCCAGCGCCGCCAGCGATTCGCGCATCGAATTGCGCTTCTCGTCATGAACCAGGGCGGGCTCGTCGGCAGGTTCGTCGGGCGCGAGCTGCGCGGTTTCCGCCAGATCGAGCACATCGTCATCCTCGTCCTCGAGCATGACCGCGCGGAGATCCTCCACCGAACGGCGGTGCCGCTCGGCCCGGGCATCAGACCGCGAATCGACACGCATGTCGCGGGCGATCACCTGCTTGATCGACTGGAGAATCTCCTCGACCGAAGGTTCACCGCTTTGACGCATGCCACTTTGCCCCTGCTCGCTGGTCCGGCTGCCTGCTTCAAAGGCCCACCGGACGCGACGAAAATCCTGCTCCGAATCGGAGCAGCCAATTACTGCTGCGGAATGTTCCCGTCCTGCACTTGCGTGTCAACGGTCCGGGTGGACTTGGCCACGGGTGCCGGATCGTTATCCCAGTCGAGAATCTTGCCCTTCACCCGGTCGTAATTGATCTCGGGATCGTAGAGAATTCCGCCGTCCAGGTTGAGATCGCGGGCCTCGGCCTTGCCCATGGCCGCCAGCAGGGTGAAGCCGGCGACGTAAGCGTTGCGCCGTGCCGTCACCAGGGTGACTTGGGCGTTCAGCAGTTCCTGCTCGGCATTGAGAATGTCGAGAATGGTGCGGTTGCCTACCGAATTCTCGGCGCGGACGCCTTCCAGGCTGAGCGAGGCGGCGTCTACCGCCACTTGCGAGGAGCGGATCAGGTCGTTCGAGGCGTTCCACGAGGTGAAGGACGACCGCACCTGGGCGATCACGTCGCGTTCGGCGGCGATTTCCTGCTCCAGCGTGGCGGAGGCCGTGGCCTGGGCCTGGCGGCGCTGCGCGGCGGGCAATCCGCCCTGGAAGATCGGAATCGACAACTGTGCCCCGGCCTGCGCGGCGGTATCGTGCTGGGACACGCCGGAGCTGGGCACGCCGCGTGCCAGGGTGTTGAAGTAGTTGTTGTAGGTGCCCTGGCCGAACAGGCGCAGCGTCGGCAGGCGGCTGGCGCCGGCGACGTCGATGTCCTTTTCCGCAGCCTTGGTACGCTCTCGCGCGCCAATCAGATCGGGGTTGGAATCGAGGGCGATGGCGGAGGCTTCATCCGCATTGCCGGGAAGGTTCGGCAGGGGCGGCGGCGCCTCCAGAGCCTCGGGCGCATGGCCGACGAGGCGGATGTAAGTCTCCCGCGCGCCGGCCAGATTGGCCTCGGCGGTGCGCAAGTCGCTCTGGGCGACGGCCAGGCGCGACTGCGACTGCGCCACGTCGGTGCGCGTGAGGTCGCCGATCTGGAAGCGGTCGCTGGTGGCCTGCAGGTTGGTCTGCAGAACGCTGACGTTCTTGCGGTTGAGCCCGACGATCGCCTCGGTGCGGATCACGTCCATGTAGGCCGCGACCACTTGCGAGAAGATCGAGGCTTCCGTGGCGCGCAAGTCTGCCTGGCCGGCGTCGACGCGGATCTTCGCGGCCTTGATGCGGTTCTTCACCGCACCGCCCGAATAGATCGGCACGCCCAGGTCCGCCCCGGCATTGAAAGTGCGCGCAGGCGCGTTGAACGAATTCTCGCTCTGCTTCAGGAACTCCGTGTAGGTGCCGCTGACGCTGGCGTTCGGCCGCCCCTGGGCCTTGGCGATCGGCACGCCCTCATCCGTGGCGCGCTGCTGGGCGCGCGCGGATTCGAGCGTGGGATTGGTTTGATAGGCGGCAACAAGCGCATCGCGCAGGGTATCTGCCAGCGCCGGAGCGCTGGTCAGAGCCAGTGTCAGACATCCCCCCGCGAGCAGCCCGGCACGCTTTGCGAACCGGGCCACGTTCAGAAGCTCCAGTGTTTGGGAGCAGCGAATTCGGGAAGAACCGGAATCCCCATCTCGATCAGCGGCAGCAGCGAAACCGCGCCGGCAGCCTTCACGCCCGATGCGAGGCGCGTGACGCCGCGCACGACCAGACCGGTCACCACGCGGCCGCCGTCGACCACTTGCGCGGCGAGAGCGGCGGGCAGTTCCTCGATCGCACCGTCGATCACGACGAGCGAATAGCCGCCCTCACCCGCCAGAGCGGCGGCTTCGGCAGGGTCCACCACGGTCAGCGAACCGGCGAGCGGACGCAGCAGTGCAGCCAGATAGCCATTGGCTTCGCCCACGAGCAGGACCTTGTCGTCCTGCGTGGGAGCCGCTTCGGCCAGAATCTTGCCGTGAACGAGCGGAGCGGCCAGGAATCGGCCGTTTTCCAGCGCGATCGCGCGGTCGATATAGGCGGCGTCGCGCATGGCGGCCGGAACGAAGTTCTCGCGGGCGACGCGGCCCATTGCGGTGAGCACCCAGGGTTCGTTGACCCCGCTGGTGCGCAGCTGGCTGACGATCATCGCGTGGCGTGCTTCGGTGGCGGACCGATCCTCGGTCAGGGTCATTGCGGCCTATTCCTCATGCTGGAGCGGGAAAGGACGGCAGACGCCTGTACCCCGCAAATACGGACTTTATGCCGGGCCTTCTAAGCGAAGCGGCGATGCAGGCCAAGCAGTTTGAAATACCTTGGTCGATCAATCGTGACGCTTTGACGATGCCGTTCCCGAACATGCAACCCGCTGCGCGTGGAACATAAGAATCGCCGCGCGAAATGCGCTTTTGCGCAAATGTCAAAGCGGGTCTAAGGAGGCCGCAAAATCACGCGATCCGAAAAACGGGAGCACAATTCCATGACGCAGATGGTGACCATCCGCGAAGACGACCTGATCGACAGTGTCGCCGACGCACTTCAGTATATCAGCTACTTCCACCCGATGGACTACATCCGCGCGCTGGGCGACGCCTATGAGGCGGAGCAAGGCCCCGCCGCCAAGGACGCCATCGCCCAGATCCTGACCAACAGCCGCATGTGCGCGGAAGGGCATCGCCCGATCTGCCAAGACACCGGCATCGTCAACGTCTTCATCGAATGGGGCCAGAACTGCCGCCTCGAATCCGAGAAGTCGCTGCAGGAAGTGGTCGATGAAGGCGTGCGCCGCGCCTACAACAATGCCGAGAACAAGCTGCGCGCTTCGGTTCTGGCCGACCCCGCCTTCACCCGCCGCAACACCAAGGACAACACCCCTTCGGTGCTTTCGGTCAGCATGGTCCCCGGCTCCAAGGTCTCGGTGGACGTCGCGGCCAAGGGCGGCGGTTCGGAGAACAAGTCGAAGTTCAAGATGATGAATCCCAGCGATTCCATCGTCGACTGGGTGATCGAGATGTTGCCCCAGATGGGTGCCGGCTGGTGCCCGCCGGGCATGCTGGGCATCGGCATCGGCGGCACTGCGGAGCACTGCGTCAAGCTCGCCAAGCAGAGCCTGATGGAGCCGATCGACATGGCACAGCTCAAGCAGCGCGGCCCGCAGAATGATATCGAGGCGCTGCGCATCGAGATCTTCGACAAGGTGAATGCCCTCGGCATCGGCGCGCAGGGCCTTGGCGGCCTGGCCACCATTCTGGACGTCAAGATCATGGACTGGCCGTGCCACGCCGCGGGCAAGCCCGTCGCCATGATCCCGAACTGCGCCGCCACCCGCCACGCGCACTTCACGCTGGACGGTTCGGGCCCGAAGTACCTCGAAACCCCGAATCTGGACGAGTGGCCGCAAGTGGAATGGGCGCCCGATGCCGGCGCCATCCGCGTCGATCTCGACACCCTCACCCCCGAGATCGTCCAGAGCTGGAAGCAGGGCGATCGCCTTCTGCTGAACGGCAAGATGCTGACCGGCCGCGATGCCGCGCACAAGCGCATCGCCGACATGCTGGCCAAGGGTGAGGAACTGCCGGTCGATTTCAAGGGCCGCGTGATCTACTACGTCGGTCCCGTCGATCCGGTGCGAGAGGAAGTCGTCGGCCCCGCCGGCCCGACCACCGCGACCCGCATGGACAAGTTCTCGGACACCATGCTCGATCTTGGCCTGCTGGCCAGCATCGGCAAGTCGGAGCGCGGCCCCGCCGCCACCGAATCCATCGCCAAGCACAAGTCGGCCTATCTGATGGCCGTCGGCGGTGCCGCCTACCTCGTCGCCCGCGCGATCAAGGAAGCCAAGGTCGTCGGCTTTGCGGACCTCGGCATGGAGGCGATCTACGAATTCACCGTCAAGGACATGCCGGTGACCGTGGCGGTCGATTCCGAAGGCAAGAATGTCCACCAGCTGGCGCCGCTGGTGTGGAAGGAAAAGATCGCCAAGGAGCACCTGCTTCCGGCGTGATCGAAGCCCGGTCCGGCGGCTTTTCCGTCGGACCGGACCTTCCCTCGGTGCCGCTTCGACGAATGTCGGTCGCGGCCCGATCAGGGAACTGGCGCGCGGGGGATTTTTTGCGCTATCCCCTGCAGATGACGACCCCCATGACGCCCGTCTCCACCCAGCCGCGTGTGCCTGCGCGGCTCGTCCTGCTTTCCCTTGCCGCCCTCTGGGCCTGTTACTTCGTCGTCGCCACGCTGCGCGGCGTCGCGATGGGCTACGACATGTTCTGGCCGATGGTGTCGCGGCGGCTGACGATCTGCGTCCTGTCCATGCTGCTGATGGCGGCGGTCTGGCCGCTGCTGCAACTTCTGGATCGCCGCTCGGCCGGTACGCGCTTCGTGGTGGTGCTGGTCAGCGCGCTGCCGCTGGCGATCGCGCTCTCGCTCATCAACGATGCGATCTTTGCCGACATGAATTCGGACAAGGACGAGCAGTACCAGCACGATTCCGTCGACGGCCCCAGCAATGTGCGGATCAGCCGGGACGATGCGGGCAATATCCTGGTCGATCTTCCCAAGAGCATGTCGCCGAAATCGGAGACCAGCGAATCTCCCGTTGCCGAGGCCGGCGATGGTGAGCGCAAGTCGGAGACGACGAGCGAAACCCGTTCGGAAATCAGCGTCGATGCCGAGAAGATGTTCGGCCAGGCCTACGATCGCTGGGCGAACATGGCCGACACCGCCTTCGGCCGCTATTTCCTGGTGTTGGCCTGGGCGGCTCTCTATTTCGCGCTGGTCAAGGCGGAGGAAGCCCGGGCCGCGGAATGGCGCGAGGGCGAATATCGGCGGGCGGCGGCGGCGGCGGAGCTGCGATCGCTGCGCTATCAGGTCAATCCGCACTTCCTGTTCAACACGCTCAATTCGCTTTCCGCACTGGTCATGATCGGCAAGCAGGACGATGCCGAAAAGATGATCCAGAATCTTTCGACCTTCTATCGGCGAACACTTTCCGGGGATCCCACCAGCGATCTTGCACTTGTCGACGAAATCGAGATGCAGAAGCTCTATTTCGCAATAGAAGCGGTGCGGTTTCCGAATCGATTGTTAACGACGATTGATGTTGACGATTCCGTTCTTGGTGCAATGGTGCCCGGCATGATACTGCAGCCGCTCGTAGAGAATTCGGTGAAGTATGCCGTTGCCGCCACCCAGCGGCCGGTGACGATCGCCGTTCGCGCGCGCCGCGATGACGACATGCTGGAGATCAGCGTGGTGGACGATGGGCCGGGATGCCCGGAAAACAGCGGCGGTTTCGGGATCGGCCTCGGCAATGTGCGGGATCGCCTGCGCGCCCGCTACGGCGCTGCGGCCACGATTGCGTTCGGCAAACGCCCCGAGGGCGGCTTTGCCACGGTCCTGAGAATGCCTCTGGAGGCTGGTTTTGCCTGATATTTCCCCTGAACTTACCGAGGCGGCGCCGCTTCGTGCGCTGATCGTCGACGACGAGCCGCTGGCGGTGGAACGCATGCAGGTCATCTGCTCGCGGATCGAGGGCGTCTCGGTCATCGGCACGGCCAGCGACGGCCAGGCCGCGCTGCGCCTGATCGACGCGCTGACGCCGGATCTCGTCCTGCTCGACCTGACCATGCCGGAAACCGACGGACTCACCGTGGCCCGGCGTCTCTCGGGCAAGCCCGATGCGCCGGCGGTGATCTTCGTGACCGCGCATGACGAGTTCGCGGTCGAGGCTTTCGACCTCGATGCCATCGACTATGTGCTCAAGCCCGTGGCGCCGGACCGGCTGGAGCGGGCCGTGGGCCGGGTGATGTCGCGGCGCGGAGACCAGCGCACGGCGCCGACCAGCCAGTGGCTGGAGGAATTCTGGGTGCCGCATCGCTCCGAACTGGTGCGCGTGCCGGCCGCCGACGTCGAGCGCATCGATGCCGAACGCGACTACGTGCGGCTGCATGTGCGGGGCCAGAGCTACCTTCTGCTCCAGACCATCACCAGCCTGGAGGAGCGGCTCGATCCCGAACGCTTCATCCGCATCCACCGCAGTTGCATCCTGCGCCGCGATCATGTCACCGGCCTTCGGCACGAAGGGCTGGGGGTGTGGTCGGTGGAAACCGCCAGCGGCGATGCCTTGCGTATCGGCCGGACTTATCTGCCGACCGTAAAGAAAATGGCGGGCCGCTAGGGCCCGCCAGGTCGTATCCGGTTATTTTTTAAGGGACTTCGGGATAGGGTGTGCGGCGTCTCCAAGGTCGGCCTTACTGGCCGACCGCGAGCCGTTCGGCGCCGGCCTTGTCGACAGCGCCGGCAACCTGCGCGCTGACGTCGGCGCGGGCCTTGCTGTAGCATTCGGTGGCATCGGAGCTGCGCAGGCGCGACCCGGTGGTGACGCGGTTGTAGTCGCAGGCTTCACGCGCGGCGGTATCGATGCGGCGTTCCAGCTTCTGCTGGCCTTCCGGCGTCGAGAGATTCAGGTCGGAATAGCGCACTTCGACATTCTTGGCGAAAGCGGGGGCCGGGGCGGTTGCGGCAACAACGGCACCAAGGACAAGTCCGGCAGCAGCGGCGGCGATCATGTTGGTCTTGAACATCGTCTCTTCCTCCTCAGGGGAGCCGTGTGCAGAGAGTTTCGTCGCAACCGGCTCGGTGAAACCTGTTTGCAGCCGAATTGCCGCAGCTTCACGCGAGGCTCGACCGTCACCCGTTCAAGGTCGACGAAGGCCGGGTGGTGGGGATGAACGACATTGGGTGTCGACGAACGACGTCTTGCGATCCGGGCTGCGCGAAAGAACTACGGCGAATCAGCACTGCGAAAATCGCGGTCTATTCGAAAGCTGGCTTTCCTCGCCGTTTGACGGTACCATTTGTATGTACTTATGGGACTGATCCTCGTCTTCTTCCTTGGGATATTCAACTTCGCCGCGCACAAGGCGGTGCTCGAAAGCGGCCATCGAATGCTTTCGCAGATCCCGTGGTTCTTCCAGCCCCTGGGCGGGCGCTTCAGCCTTGTCGTCGAATTCGTGATGCTGCTGGGCGCGATGATCGCCGTGGCCGGCGGATCGGCGGGCTGGGCCTGGGTCTATATCCTCTACTCCGGTCTCAACGGCCTTTCCGCCTGGCTGATCTCCAGCGGACGGCTTTGATCGGGAACCCGGCGGGGCGGGGCAGGTTTCTGGCGGCATGACGCAAACGGAACATCCCCGCTCTCGTCCTGGCCAGCAGGCCGGAATCCCGCAGTCCGCCGCGCCGCTGCCCCGGGTATGGCTGGTCTGCAACGCCGCCAGCGGCAGCAATGACGATGCCTCCGTTTCCCGGGTCGAGGAAAACCTGGCCGATGCCGGCTTTCCGGTGGTCCGCACCTTGCGCTTTCCCGAAGAGGATGCGCCGACACCGGCCGTGCTCGATGCCGCGCAAGTGGATCTGCTGGTGACCTTCGGCGGTGACGGCACCACGCATTCGGTAGTTGCGGCGGCCAGCGGCTGGAGCGGCGCGGTGCTGGTGCTGCCCGGCGGCACGATGAACATGCTGCCCAAGCGCCTGCACGGCGATGTCCCCGTGGAAGAGATCGTCGCCCGCCTCGCCGGCGGCCCGCTCGACACGGTGCGGCCGACCGTCATCGCCAGTCGCCACGGAATCGGCCTGACCGGCGTGCTCGCCGGACCCGGCACCGTCTGGAACGAGGTGCGCGAGGCCATGCGCGCGGTGAATATCGTCGAATTCGTCAACACCGCGCGGCAGGCGATCTCCTGGTCCGCGAACGGCCCCAAGGTGTTCTGCGCCGAATCGGATTGCGGCCGCGAAGACGGTTATGCCGCCATCACCGTCACGCCCGGCGAAAGCGGGCTGGAGGCGAACGGCTACTACGCCGAATCGCTGGCGGACTATGCCGGCCAGGGCATCGCCCTGCTCAACCGCGACTTCCGCGACGGACCGCACGACTCGCTCGGCAGCCATCGCCGGCTCAAGCTGATCTGCCCGGATGGCGAGCCGATGGGCCTGCTGATCGACGGCGAACCTTTCGATGGCGGCGCGGAGGAGGAGTTTTACCTCGCAACTTGCGAAGTCGATCTGGTAACGACCCGCAATGCTTCCTGAAAACTCTCTCTCGCCGGGCGATCCGATCCGCCTGTTCCACTTGAGCGACATCCATTTCGGGTTGGAGGACAGACGCGCCATCGATTGGGCGAAGTCCTGCATCGCACGTGAAAAACCCGATGCCGTCGCCATCACCGGCGACCTGACCATGCGCGCACGTCATCCCGAATTCGACGCGGCGACGGCGTGGATCAAGGGGCTGGACGTGCCGGTGACTGTCGAAGTGGGGAATCACGACATCCCCTATTTCAACCTCTACGAACGGTTTTTCGCGCCCTACAAGCGGTTCCACGCGATCGAGAGCATGGTGGAGGCAGAGCTTCACCTGCCGGGCCTGGCCATCGTTCCGCTCAAGACCACCACGCGTGCCCAGTGGCAGCGCTTCCCCTGGTCGAACGGATGGGTGACGGAAAAGGCGCTGGCCGAAACTCTGGCCGCCATCGATGCCCTGCCTGCCGGAACCCGCGTGCTGATCGCCGCGCATCACCCGCTGACCGAGCGACGCGCCAAGGACAACAAGCTGCTGACGATCAACGGCACCCGGACGATGGAAGTGCTGGCAGGCCGCAAGGTCATGGCCGTGCTGTCCGGCCACATTCACGATGCTTTCGACCTGACCGCCGAGACTCCGGCCGGCCCGCTGCGGATGATCGGCGCGGGCACGCTGTCGAAGCGGATTCGCTCGACTCCGCCCAGCTTCAACGAGATCACCATCGAGGGCGACCGGATCAGCGTGGTCGCCCGCAATCTCGATCATGTGCCGACATCGGCCATGCAGATCGACCAGGTGCCCGAGAACGCCCTGCCCCCGCGCGAACCGGGCGAGCCGGTGGCGCCGGTGGGCGCGGTGCCGCCGGTCGATCCGCCGGTGCACTGATCCGCTGAGGTCTGGCCAAAGACAAAGAGAAAGGGCCGCACCGTCGAAACGGTGCGGCCCTTTTCATTTCTGCCGTCGCTGCGGGAAGGCCCGCGGCGACGGCTCCTGGGAATGCTTACTTGTAGTCGTGATCGACGTTGCCGATGCCGTTGATCTCGGTCTTGAGGTTCGCGGGCTTGCGCACCAGGCTGACATTGCCGATGCCGTTGATGGCAACGTCGACCGTGCCGGCGGCACCGATGGTGATATTGCCTGCGCCATTGACGCGGATCAGGGCATCGCGGGCTTCGACCTTGCCGAAGTCCAGGTTGCCTGCGCCTTCGGCGGTCACGGCTAGCTTGCGGACCTTGCCCGAGGCTTCGAGGCTGAGAGCGCCGTTGCCGTTCACGGTCAGGCTGTCCTGGTCGAGCCCGGTCAGGGTCACGTCGCCCGGCGCTTCGAAATCGAGGCCTTCGATCTCGGGCGCCGAGATGCGGACCTTCAGGCCCTTGCGGCCGTGCCACTTGCCCTTCACGTCCAGGCGGCCGTTCTCCCAGGTCAGGCGGTCGACCAGCTTTTGCGGGCCGGTGACGACCATCTCGGCCTTGTCGCCCTTGGTGAAGACGAGCTGGACGGGGATGTCCATGGCCAGGCGGGCGCCGGGCTGGATCTGGAAGTTGCGGGTGATCTGCGGGCTGTCCGTATCGTCACCGTCCATGGTCCAGTTGAAGTCCCCGCTGTGGATGTCCTGGCGGAACTTGTCCCCGCCGATCAACCAGGCCGCGCTGAAAGCGACGATCGTCAGGATCACGCCGCTGGCGAATACGATGAGCAGTTTCCTGAACATCACTTGGTTCCTTTCTCTCGTTTTTCTCAGTTTTCGGGGTGGATGGCGGGTTCGATCACGCGGTAGTGAAGGCGGCCGAACCACATGAGGGCATTGATGATCCAGATGCTGACCAATGTCAGCAGCGCGGCGATCGCCACGGCGGCGCTCATCGTGCCGAGGCCGCCCAGGATCGCGACGAGGATGCCGCCCGGAAAGCCGCTGAACGGCCCGGCGATCAGCATGAAGCCGCCTGCCACGAACACCGCGATGGCCGCGACGTAGAGGCCGAACATCACGCCCAGCACCGGCAAGACGATGGGCAGCAGGATCAGGATGTCGATGGTCGCCAGCCCCATGAAGGCCAGGATCGCGCCCCAGGCGGAGGACGGCGAGCGTCCGCTTTCCCAGTTGCGGAAGCCTGCCTCGAAGCGGAGTTCGCGGGCAAGGCGGCCGGGATCGCCAAGGGCGGCGGCCACTTCCTGTTCGCTGCGGCCTTCGGCGGCGCCGGCTTCGAAGTGCTCTTCGTAGTCGGCTGCGATCTCGGCGACATCGCCTTGCGGCATGCCCTTGAGACCGGCCTTCAGGCGCCGGATGAATTCGTTACGCGTCATGGCTCGGCTCCTCTGCGATGGGGCCTTCCATCGGAGCATCGGGCGAAGGGGCGGCAGCCTCTTCGATCAGCCCGTCGACGGCGGCGGTGAAGCCGCGCCATTCCTCTACCTGTTCGGCAAGGCGGCTGCGGCCGGTTTCGGTGATGCGGTAGTACTTGCGCGGCGGACCCGAGGGGGATTCCTCCAGATAGGTCGCCACGAGGCCATCCGACTGCATGCGGCGCATGAGCGGATAGATCGTGCCCTCACCCATATCGACCGCCGCGGCCATGCGGCTGGCGATCTCGTAGGCGTAGCTGTCCCCCCGCGACAGCAGGGCGAGCACGCACAGGCCGAGCACTCCCTTTTTCAGCTGTACTTCGATTTCGGACATCGAATCATCTCCTGCGAATGAGGAGTGTATATTGCAAGCTACCGTGCAACGCAAGGTACCTTGCCAAGATTAGTACAGGGCCTCGCAAGGTACCTTGCTATGGCAAGGTATCTGGCACCGTGCAACCCGCCTTGGCCGAGCCTTGGCGGCAGGAAATCCCACTTGTTCCGCGCTTTTGCGCCGTTTCGCTGCAACCACGCGCCGAGCCGTGAATTGTCGGGAGTGGCCAAGGAGAAACACTTTGACACAGCCCCCCTCTCGATTCCCCTCCCCGCATCGCCAGCCCTGGTTCACCGCATTGGTCCTCCTTGCGGTCGGCGCCGTGTTCACGGCCGGCGGCGTCTATCTCGCGACGCTGGCGGGCTCCCTCTATTATCTCGTCGCCGGGCTCGCCCTGATCGCCACCGGGATCCTGGCGCTGCGACGAAGACCGGAGGCGCTGTGGCTCTATGGCGCGCTGCTGGTGGGCACCGTGCTCTGGGCCCTTCACGAGGTGGGACTGAACGGTTGGGGGCTGGAGCCGAGGCTGGTGGCGCCCACGGTGCTGGGCCTGTGGCTGTCGCTGCCGTGGGTGCGGCGCGGGATCGTGCCGGCAACCGATCGGCGGCCCCTCGCCCGCCATGCCGTCCTGGCCCCTGCCCTGGCCAGCGGCCTGGCGATCGTGGTGCTGATCGCCGGCTTCGCGCAGCCGGTGGGCGTGGCGGGAGACGCCGGAAACCGCCTCTTCGCCGGCCAGGTGGGCGGTTCGGTACCCGCCGAGGACTGGTGGTATTACGGCCGCACCGCCAAGGGAGACCGCTTTTCTCCGCTGGACCAGATCAACACGGGCAACGTGAAGAACCTCAAGGTGGCCTGGACCACCCAGACCGGCGACACGATGCGCCCGGGCGAGGATATCGGCGGCACCGATGCCGGCCACGAATTCAACTTCGAAGTGACGCCGATCAAGGTCGGTGACACCGTCTACGTCTGCACCGGCCACTCCTGGGTCGAGGCGCTCGATGCGCGCACCGGCAAAGTGAAGTGGAAGTTCGACCCCAAGGCCAATACCGACGCGGACGTCTACCTCGCCTGCCGCGGCGTCGCCTATTACCGTGCGCCGGAAGGCAAGAGCAGCGTGTGCCCCACGCGCATCCTGGCCCCCGTGCTGGACGCGCGGATCATGGCGCTCAATGCCGAGACGGGTAAGCCCTGCGAGGACTTCGGCGACCATGGCTTCATCAGCCTGGCCAAGTACCTCGGCCACGTTCCGGCGGGCTTCCACTTCGTCACCTCGCCGCCGCTGGTCGTTCACGACCGCATGATCCTGGGCGGCTGGGTCTACGACAACCAGTCCCGCAACGAGCCTTCGGGCGCGATCCGGGCCTTCGATCCGGTCTCCGGCAAGATCATCTGGGCCTGGGACGTCGGCCACCCCGATCAGGTCGTCCATCCCGGCGACGATACCGTGCTGACGCGCGGCACGCCCAATGCCTGGGGCGTCTATACCGCCGATCCGGACCTCAACATGGTCTACCTGCCGCTGGGCAACGCCACGCCGGACTACTTCGGCGGCGGACGCCGTCCTTTCGACGAGGCATATTCCAGCTCCATCGTCGCCTTGGACATCACCACCGGGACGCCCAAGTGGCACTTCCAGACCACTCACCACGACGTGTGGGACATGGACCTGCCGATCGGTCCTTCGCTGGTGGACCTGCCCATCGGCGGGAAGACGGTCCCTGCCCTTGTCCAATCGTCGAAGCGCGGTGAATTCTGGGTGCTGGATCGCCGCACCGGCAAGCCCGTGGTCGAAACCATCGAAAAGCCGGTCCCGCAGGACGGCGTTCCGGGCGAGACCCTGGCAAAGACCCAGTCCTACCCCGTCGGCATGCCGTCGCTGACGCCGGCCGACTTGGTCGAGAACCACCTCTGGGGCGCGACGCCGATCGACCAGATGATGTGCCGCATCCAGTTCCGAAAGGCGCATTACGAAGGGCAGTTCACGCCGCCCCAGCTCAAGCAGACCATCGTCTACCCGGCTTTCGACGGGGTGATCGACTGGCACGGCGCCACCATCGATCCGCAGCGCAAGTTGCTGATCGCAAACTCGAACTACATCCCCTTCATGATCACCATGAAGCCGCGTGAGCCCTTCGAGAAGTCGGGCGCGGTGCCGCCGTGGAACGGTTCGGGCAACGAGCCCAGGATCGGTCCCGGAATCGCACCGCAGTATGGCACGCCCTACGTCGGCATGGTCCACCCCTGGCTGAACCCGATCGGCGTGCCCTGTAACCCGCCGCCGTGGGGCACCCTGACTGCCATCGATCTGGTGACTCACAAGATCGTCTGGCAGCGGCCCATCGGCGACACCCGCGCCACGGGCCTGGGCGGAACCCATACCAACCTGCCGCTGCCGACCGGCATCTTCAATATCGGCGGCAACATGATGACCGCCGGCGGCCTCGATTTCATCGGCGCCACGGCAGACAACATGTTCCGTGCGGTGGACGTGCGGACCGGCAAGACGTTGTGGGAGGCCGGTCTCCCGGCCGGCGGCAATGCCACGCCGATGACCTATTCGGTGGACGGCAGGCAATATGTCCTGATTGCCGCCGGCGGCCATGGCGGCTTGGGCACGAAGACCGGCGACTACCTCGTCGCTTACGCCCTGCCCCAAAGCTGAGTCCCGGGCCGATCCGTCAGCCCTGCAAGACAAGGGGCGCCGCTTTCCTGCGGCGCCCCTTGTCGATTCAGCGCCCTGGAATCTTCAGCGCGGCCATGCCGGCGATTGCGGCAATCACGCTTTCGCTTTGGGTAACGCGATTCTCCGCCGAAGCGGTGTAGACCGTCAGGACGAAGGAGCCGCCCGACGGGGGCCGTATGATGGCGATATCGTTGACCGCGCCCGCATCGTTGGTCCCCGGCTTGTTCGCCACGGTCCAACCCCTGGGCACGCCCGCGCGAATGCGCCGGGTGCCGTTCTGCTCGTTCCGCATCCAGCCCAGTAGCGTCGCGCGCTGGTGGTCGCCCAGAACGGTCGACGTCAGCAGCAGCGTGCCCAGCGAACCGGCGATCGCGGCGGGTGTCGTGGTGTCGCGCAAGTCTTCGGGGGCGCCCAGGTTCAGCGCGGGCTCGATGCGGTCCAGGCGCGAAATGTTGTCGCCAAGGGTGCGGAACAGCCGGGTCACGGCCGGTGGGCCGCCGACGAGATCGAGCAGGTAGTTGGCTGCCGAATTGTCGCTGTACTGGACGGCGGCCATGCACAGCATCTCGGCAGACAATGTGCCGCCGTCCTGCTGCCGGGCGGTCACCGGCGAATTGCCGAGCCGGTCGGTATCGCGGATCGTGACCGGGCGTTGCAGCAGGTGCGGATTAGTGGCCGCCTGGCGGTACACTTCGGCGGCCAGGAAGATCTTGAATGTGGAGCAGAGCCGGAACCGCTCGTCCGCGCGGTGGGCGAAATGGATCCTGCCATCGCTGCCGCGCATGACCGCGCCGATGCTCATGCCGTGCTGCCGCTCGATTTCTTCCAGATCGGACGCTGCCTGGGCGGGACAGGCGAGCGCAGCCAGGGCGAGGCCAGCGATCAGGTGACGGCGGGAAAGGGCATGGTCCATCGTTTCCCTCGGCGCAATCCGGACGCGCATCCGGCTATCTCCCGGCCTTGAACGAAACAGGCCGTGCACCAAAAAAGGGCCGCGGTTGCCCGCGACCCCTTTTCGTAAAGCCGAAGCTCTCGGTAAGCGAATTAACGCTTCGAGAACTGGAAGCTACGACGTGCCTTCGCACGGCCATACTTCTTACGCTCGACGACGCGCGGGTCGCGGGTAAGGAAGCCGGCAGCCTTGACGGCGGCGCGCAGGGCGGGCTCGTACTTCGAGAGTGCCTGGGCGATGCCGTGCTTCACGGCGCCTGCCTGGCCCGAGAGACCGCCGCCCTTGACGGTGGCGATCACGTCGTACTGGCCGTCACGACCAGCAACCTGGAAGGTCTGGTTGATGACGAGACGCAGGGTCGGACGTGCAAAGTACACTTCCTGGTCACGGCCGTTGATGATGACCTTGCCGGTGCCGGGCTTCACCCACACGCGGGCCACGGCGTCCTTGCGGCGGCCGGTGGCGTAAGCGCGGCCATAGGCGTCGAGCTGCTGCTCGCGCAGGGGCGCGTTCGAAACGACGGGCGTGAAGGTCTCTTCCGACGTTTCAACGGCGGTAGCGACTTCGCCGAGGTCCTTGAGGTCGGACAGGCTCTGGACGGTTTCGGTATCGGACATTACGCGCCCACCTTGTTCTTGCGGTTCATGGAAGCGACGTCGAGCGCTTCGGGCTGGGTACCACCGTGCGGGTGCTCGGTGCCTGCATAGAGGTGCAGGGCGCGCATCTGGTCACGGCCAAGCGGACCACGGGGGATCATGCGCTCAACAGCCTTTTCAAGCACGCGCTCGGGGAAACGACCGGCGAGAACCTTGTCCGCGGTCACTTCCTTGATGCCGCCGGCATAACCGGTGTGCTTGTAGTAGGTCTTGTCGCCCAGCTTCTTGCCGGTGAACTTCACCTTCTCGGCGTTGATCACGACGACGTGGTCGCCGCAATCGACGTGCGGGGTGAAGCTCGGCTTGTGCTTGCCGCGCAGGAGGTCGGCGATAACGACCGCGAGACGGCCAACCACCAGACCCTCGGCATCGATCAGATGCCACTTCTTTTCCACCTCGGCCGGCTTGATCGACCGGGTGACCTTCGTAAGCGCCTTCATGGCTGGTCTATCCCTAATGTTCATGTCGCAGAGGCCGAATCGATCGCTTTCACGAATCTCCGGCACCGCGGGAAGGCGGCCAAATCGTCGAAAAGGGCCGGCAAGTCAAGCAGAGCGCGGCATTCCAGAGAGGTAAAATGATACCTCTAAGGTTGCGTGCTGCCGATCGCGGCCAGCCAGGCGGTAGTCGCCGGCGCGGCAGTGTCGCACCGCCAGCCCAGCACCGCGGGCTCCTCGTAAGGATGAATTTCGGCCAGCCGCGCCGTGGCGGCATCGAGCAGGGCGGCGTTGGTCTTCACCAGCAGGCCTTGCTCGCGGCTCGTGCCCTTCTCGCCGTTCCAGACGAAGAGCGAGGTCATCGCCGGGAGCAGGTTGGCGCAGGCGGCCAGGCCCTGGTCGAGCAGGGCATTGGCAGCCTTCAGCGCGCTCTCCTCATCGGGGAAGGGGCACCAGATGAGCGCGGGTGTAAGCGCCGGACCGTTGGCCTGTCCGCTCACATGATCCGTCACATGCCAAGCCCGACCTGGTCGCGGCGGCCCAGGCAGTGCGCGCCCCAGACCGTGGCCGCAACGAGCAGCGCGCCGCAGAGCTGGTGCGCCACGGCAAGCCAGAGCGCTACGCCAGACCACACCGTGAAGATGCCGAGCAGCACTTGCGTGCCGAACGCGGAATGGACGGCGATCGAAGCGAGACGCGCATGGCGGGCCTTGAGCCTGCGGCCCATCACGATCAGCACGGCGACCACGGCCCAGGCCCACCAGCGGTGCACGAAGTGGGTGAGGAACGGGTCGTTGACCAGCGCATGGAGCGCGCCGCCCGCCCATTCCACGCCGTCAGGGAAGAAGCTGCCCTGCATCAGCGGCCAGGCGTCCATGCTGAACCAGCCCATGCCCGCGACGTAGCCGGCGCGCAGGCCTGCCACCATCGCGCCCATGAAGAGCTGGATGAACAGCATGGCCAGGGCGAGGGCGCCGAAGCGGTTGAGGCGGGCAGGGGCCTGGCCGCGTCGCAGTTCGCGAAGGTCCAGCGCCGTCCAGACCAGACCGCCCAGGGTCGTCAGCGCCACCAGCAGGTGGGCGGCCAGGCGGAAATGGCTCACCCGGTCCGCAGCCTCGGCGGAGAGGCCCGAAGAGACCATCCACCAGCCGACCACGCCTTGCAGCCCGCCCAGCGCCAACAGCGCGACCAGGCGCGGCTTGTAGCCCAGGGGAATCGTGCGCTTGTACCAGAACCACGCCAGCGGCAGCGCGAAGGCCAGGCCGATCACGCGGGCCAGCAGGCGGTGCACCCACTCCCAGAAGTAGATGAACTTGTATTGGGACAGGGTCATGCCCGCAGGGCCGTTGACATCGATATATTGCGGGATCTGCTTGTAGCGGGCGAACTCGGCCTGCCACTGCGCGTCGGTCAGCGGGGGAATGGCGCCGGTGAGCGGCTTCCACTGGGTGATCGACAGACCGGACTCGGTCAGCCGGGTTATGCCGCCGACCGCGACGATAAGGATGACCAGCGCGGCAACGATCAGCAGCCAGCGAACCATGGGGGCGATATCGTCGGCTGTACCGAGGAGGGGGCGACCGTCAGGGACTCTCATGACGCAAATCCCTGCGATCTTGCGACGAAATGCGCAAGGGGCACGTCGACCGAATGTTTCATGACACAGTCAGGACTTGATGAATGTTACAACGTCTCATACATGGGCATTCATGCGCACCGCCATCATCGCGATTCGAAACCGGCTGGACCGGGCAGGCATCGTCCTCAGCGGTCTTTGCGCGATTCACTGTATTCTCGGCGTGTTTTTCGTGGGTTTCCTGGGGCTTGGCGGCGAAGTTCTGCTCTCGCCCGAGGTTCACCGCGTCGGCCTGGGGCTGGCCCTGGTGGTCGGCGTGATCTCCCTGGGCTTCGGCGTCGTGCGCCATGGCCGCGTGGGACCGCTGGTGATCGGCGGCCTGGGCCTGGCGCTCATGGCCACGGCCATCGTCGTCGGTCATGGCCTGGCAGAATCGGTGCTGACCATTTTCGGCGTCGCGCTAGTCGCCTTCGCACACATCCGGAACTTGCACCGCGCGCATTGAAAGTGCCGATTGGGCACTTTCCAAATCGTTTCTCCGCGCTATCTGCGGCCCATGGCTGAAGAACTTTCCCTCACCGTGAACGGCGAACCGCGCCGCGTGGCGCCCGGTTCCTCGATTGCCGATCTCGTGTCGGGCATCGGCCTCGATCCCCGCAAGGTCGCCGTCGAGCGCAATGGCGAGATCGCCCCGCGCTCGACCCTGGCCGATGTGCTGCTGGCCGATGGCGACGTGCTGGAGATCGTCCACTTCGTGGGCGGTGGCTGAACCTGTTCGCCGGACCGATCCCTGACATACCCGTTCCCCGAAAGGACGCGAACCTTGACCGATACCGTCTCCGATTCCTCGACCACCGATTCCTGGACTGTCGCTGGCCGGACCTTCCGTTCGCGCCTGATCGTCGGCACCGGTAAGTACAAGGATTTCGAACAGAACGCGGCGGCGGTGGAGGCTTCGGGCGCGGAGATCGTCACGGTGGCGGTGCGCCGGGTCAATGTTTCGGACCCCAAGGCGCCGATGCTGACCGACTTCATCGATCCCCGGAAAATCACCTACCTGCCTAATACCGCCGGCTGCTTCACCGCCGAAGACGCCATCCGCACCTTGCGGCTGGCGCGCGAAGCGGGCGGCTGGGATCTGGTGAAGCTGGAAGTTCTGGGCGAGGCGCGGACGCTCTATCCCGACATGCGCGAGACGCTGAAGGCCACCGAAATCCTCGCGAACGAAGGCTTCCTGCCGATGGTCTACTGCGTGGACGATCCGATCGCGGCCAAGCAGCTTGAGGATGCCGGCGCCGTGGCGGTCATGCCGCTGGGCGCGCCGATCGGCTCGGGCCTGGGCATCCAGAACAAGGTGACCGTCCGCCTGATCGTTGAGGGGGCCAAAGTGCCGGTCCTCGTCGATGCTGGCGTGGGTACGGCCTCGGAAGCCGCCGTGGCGATGGAGCTGGGCTGCGACGGCGTGCTGATGAACACCGCGATCGCCGAAGCCCGCGACCCGATCCGCATGGCTCGCGCCATGAAGCTGGCGGTCGAGGCTGGCCGCGATGCCTATCTGGCAGGGCGCATGGCGCAGCGCCGCTACGCCGATCCCTCCAGCCCGCTCGCCGGCCTGATCTGAGAAATCGGCCGCGGGGCATTTTTCTTCACGATGGCCGATAGCTCTGCTGCAGCATGGCCGATTGTGACGGAAAAGTGCCGCGGACGGCCATTTTCAAATCGTCCCGAAATGAAATACTGCAAGAATCTTGCGGCTATTATCGGGTTCAAACCATTATCCGGTTAAGGCTGTAGCAACCGAAGAGGCGGAGATTGGTTCTAGTGACAGGGAGGATTGTCCTTCCGTGTCACGAGGATCAGGACCATGACTCACACGGGAAAGGCCACCATCACCATCGGCGAGCTGCGGGAATTCGCCAGCTTCACGCCCTGCGAGCAGCGCTACATCCGGCGCAGCCTGGACGTGGGACTGGGCCGGCAGGATGCTCTGGGTCTCTGGGCGCGGGACGGCGTCGAAGCCACCTCGATCCGCAAGCAATACGAAGCCTACGCGGATCTCGCCGCGCTGCGCGAGATGCGGCCTGACGAATTCGGCTTCGATGACATTGCCGCGTTCATGGGCAAGCTGCTTTACGTCGCCGCCTTCGATCTCGCCCAGGAACGCATCGAATCGTTCCCGGCCTTCCGTTTCCTTTACGAACGCCTGCTTGGCGGTTGGGTAAGGCCCTGGCTGCCCGGCGCCTTCTGCGGAGCCGCCGCGCTTCCCCAGATCCGCCCCGATCGCCGCAAGACGTTGCTTCACTCGATCAGCGAAGCGGCGGCCACGGCATCTGGCTGGTCGGAGCGCGAACCGTCGTTCTATCCGGAATGGATCGAGAAGGAGATCGCCTGAGTTTCGGGCCGATCCGGCGCTTCGGCGCCGGATCGTTTCGCCCGCACGTCAGCTTTCGCTGCCCCATTGCAGGGTCTGCGGATCGCCCAGGGTAACCAGGCGCCTGAGCGAAGCGCGGGCCAGACGCTCGGTTTCCACCTTGCGCCGTGCCGCGGCAAGCTGGCGCAGCGGCGCCGGGCGCAGGATTTCGGCATCGTAGCCATCGGCAACGATCACGCCGCACTGGTCGGGCAGGAACGGCTCGGTTTCCAGCGGAGCCCGGTCCAGCGAGGGGGGCAGCCCCCAGTAGAAACGGTCGCAATAGTCCAGATAGTCGGGCCATTTGCCGTCGCCCAGCAAGTCTGCGCGCGAGACCTTGATTTCGACGATGACGACATGGCCCTTGGCGTCGATGCCCATGAGATCGGCGCGGCGCCCGCAGCGCAGCGACATTTCCGGCAGGCACCAGATGTCGTTACGAGCAAAAAGCCGCCCTATTCCGCGCGCCACATCGGCGGCGACGAAAGAAAGAGCGGGAGAAACGAGCGGAGAATCAGCTTCGGCCATCGCGGCATAATAGGAACATAGAGGGAACTTTCAAGCCGCAAGGCATCTGGAGCGCTGGCCCAGCCAGAGCGGCCGACAGGTTTTTCCCAAGTCCATGATGGATCGGAGTGATTTGGCGCTGGCAACACTGCTCATGCTCTGCTAGTCGCCGCGGGCACTGCACCCGTAGCTCAGCTGGATAGAGCGCTGCCCTCCGAAGGCAGAGGCCACAGGTTCGAATCCTGTCGGGTGCACCATTTCCTCCATTTGCGAAGATCAACCGGCTTCCGGGCCATGCTCTGCCGTGTCTGTTCGGGCATATGCGGCGGGCACGGTGGCCGTGATCGGGCGGCGCGGGCGCCGCCCTTCAGGTGGGTGGGTCAGGCCAGGACGCGGTGGACCAGGTTGGTGTTGTATTGACGCAGCCAGCCCGGGATCAGGAAGGCGTCCACCAGCACCCAGATGCCGAGCGGGATCAGGAACAGCAGGCCGAAACCCATGATCCAGATGGTCGCCCAGCCGAGCAGGAAGAGGACGAGCTGGACGATGCCGCCGGCGGTCTTGCCGGCGTAGAAGCGATGGGCGCCCAGCGAGCCGAGGAAGAACCACAGGAGATACGTGACGCCGGTGGACTTGGCATTTGCCTGGTAGAGCAGGCCGGCCATGGCCGCAGTGGATGAATTCGTGTCGGTCATCGATACCCCCGTCGATAAGTGAAGGGGCGTATCGATATGGGCATGCCATTAAGAAACCAATGAATTTTTTGAGTTGCCGGTGGCACGGCTCAATGAAAGTCCCGTGAGCGGGGGAGGACCCGCACGTTGCGCGGGTGCTGCGGGCGGACGAATTCGTCGGCGCGGGATAGCTGGGGCTCGGCCTCGTGCACTTCCGAGAGGCGTTTCAGCTCGGGCGTGCGGTCATGGATGCTCTGGGCCATGACATGGATCACGCCTTCGGGGCTGTGCTGGATCAGACCTTCCACCAGCATCAGCCGCGCGGCCATGACCGGGCGGCGGTAGGTTTCGAACAGCCGGGCCCAGATCACCACGTTGGCGATGCCGCCTTCGTCCTCCAGCGTGACGAAAATGGCATTGCCCTTGCCCGGGCGCTGACGAACCAGCACCACGCCGGCGACTTTCACGCGCTTTCCGTTTCGGGTCTTCGCCAGGTCCGCGCAGCGCAGCACGCCTTCCGCCGCGAAGACCGGGCGCAGGAACGACATCGGATGGGCTTTCAGCGAGAGCCGGGTGGTCTGGTAATCGGCGGCGACTTCCTCTGAGAGCGGCATGGTGGGCAGGGCGGCATGGGGTTCCTCTCCCAGTTCGCGGGCGCGGGCGGCGGCGAAGAGGGGAAGTTCGCCGGTTGGCGTGCGGCGTGCTTCCCAAAGGCCCTCGCGGCGGTCCAGACCGATCGAATGCAGGGCATCGGCATCGGCCAGGAGGTTGAGCGCCCGCTGGGGGAGGCTGGCGCGCCGGGCGAGATCTTCGAGGTTGGTGTAAGGGCGGTGGGCCTTGATCTGCTCCGCCCAGTTCTCGCGAAAGCCGCTGATCTGGCGCAGGCCGAGCCGGAGGGCGAGTGCGCCTTTCGCTTTGGGTTCCAGGGTGCAGTCCCACTCGCTGTGGTTGGCATCGATGGTGCGCACTTCCACGCCATGCTCCTGCGCACAGCGGACGATCTGGGCCGGGGCATAGAAGCCCATGGGCTGCGAATTGAGCAGGGCGGCGGCGAAGACCTCGGGGTAGTGGTGTTTGATATAGGCCGAGACCCAGACCAGCCGCGCGAAGGCGAGGGCATGGCTTTCCGGGAAGCCGTAGCTGCCGAAGCCCTTGATCTGCTGGAAGCAGCGCTCGGCGAAGTCCTTCTCGTAGCCACGGGCCACCATGCCGTTCACCATCTTGCTGTGCAGGGAGCCGATCGTGCCGACATTGCGAAAGGTCGCCATGGCGCGGCGGAGCTGGTTGGCTTCGGCATCGGAGAAGTTCGCGGCGGTGATCGCCAGCCGCATCGCCTGCTCCTGGAACAGGGGGACGCCGAGAGTCTCGCCGAGGACACCGCGCAATTCGTCGCGATCGTGGGGAGGGGCCGGAGAAGGGTAGATGACGTCCTCGATCTTTTGTCGGCGCCGCAGATAGGGATGGACCATGTCCCCCTCGATCGGGCCGGGGCGCACGATGGCGACCTGAATGACCAGGTCGTAGAACCTCTCAGGTCTCAGGCGGGGCAGCATGTTCATCTGCGCGCGGCTCTCCACCTGAAAGACGCCGATACTGTCGCCCTTCTGGAGCATCTCGTAGACGGCTTTGACGTGGGGAGGGTTGCTCCGGTGATCTTCCTCGTCGCCCGGCACGGAACTGAGCTGGTACTGGCGGCCGATGTGCGTCTCGATCATGGCGAAGGCCTTGCCGATACAGGTCAGCATTCCGAGCGCCAGGATGTCGACTTTCATCAGGCCGAGCGTATCGATGTCGTCCTTGTCCCATTCGATGAACGTGCGCTTTTCCATCGCGGCATTGTGGATCGGCACGGTTTCGTCGAGCCGGTCCTGAGTCAGCACGAAACCGCCGACATGCTGGGAGAGATGGCGGGGGAAGTTCAGGATCGTCCCGGTGAAGTGATTGACCCGCGCGATCGTGGGATTGTCGGGATCGAGGCCGGCCTCGATGCAGCGGTTGCGGTCGTATTCCGAGGCGTAGCTGCCCCATACCGTGCTGGCGAGCCGGGCGGTGACGTCCTCGCTGAGCCCCAGCGCCTTGCCGACATCGCGGGCGGCGCTGCGCGAGCGGTAGTGAATCACCGTGGCGGCGATTCCCGCGCGCTCGCGGCCGTAGCGGCTGTAAATATATTGCATCACTTCCTCGCGCCGCTCGTGCTCGAAGTCGACGTCGATGTCGGGCGGTTCCTTGCGCTCGGTGGAGATGAAGCGGGAAAACAGCAGGTTGTGCTTCATCGGATCGACGGCGGTGACGCCGAGGACGAAGCAGACCGCCGAATTGGCCGCCGAGCCGCGCCCCTGGCAGAGGATGCCCTGTATCTGCGCCCACTGCACGATATCGTGGACGGTGAGGAAGTAGGCGGCGTAGGCCTGCTGACCGATGATCCCCAGTTCCTCGGTAAGCAGGCGGGTGAGCTTTTCGGGGATGCCTTGCGGGTGGAGGTCGCTGGCGCGGCTCCAGACCAGTTCCTCCAGCCAGCCTTGCGGGGTGTAGCCGTAGGGGACCGGCTCGTGGGGGTAGGTGTAGCTCAGGTCTTCGAGCTTGAAGACGATGCCGCCCATGAAGTCTGCGGTGGCGGCGATCGCCTCGGGGGCGGCGGCGAAGAGGCGGGCCATTTCGGCTGCGGGCTTCAAGTGCCGCTCGGCATTGGCGGTGAGGCGGCGGCCGGCGGCCTGTACCGTGGTCTTTTCCCGGATCGCGGTCATGACATCGTTCAGGGGGCGCGCTTCGGGCTTGTCGTACTGCGCATCGTTGATGGCGATGAGCGGCACGCCGGCCAGGGCCGCCTGTTCGCGCAAGGCCGCCAGCCGGCGCGCGTCGCGGCCCTGCCGCAGCATCGCCGCGCCCAGCCAGACCTTGCCGGGCGCGGCCTGCGCCAATAGGCGCAACAGGGCGTCGGAAGCGGGGGTGGCGACGATGAGCTGCATGTCCTCCAGGAATTCCAGCAGGTCGCCCAGGCGCAGTTCGCAGTTGCCCTTGGTCGTGCGCAAGTTGCCGGTGGTGAGCAGGCGGGTCAGGCGGCCCCAGCCGTATCGCGTGGTCGGATAGGCGAGGATCTCGGGCGTATCGTCGGCAAAGACCAGCCGCGCGCCGACCAGCAGACGAAAAGGGGGCAGGGTGACGCCTTCGGCTTCCATCTCCTCCCCGAACCTGCGCAGTGCGGCAAGGGCGCGGGCGACGCCGGACACGGTGTTGCGGTCCGCTATGCCGATTCCGGGGTGGCCGAGCGCCAGCGCCCGCAGCGCCATTTCACCCGGCGTGCTGGCGCCGCGCAGGAAGGAATAGGCGGTCGTCGTCGCGAACTCGACATAGGGCGGCGTTTCGAGGCTCATGCGAAGACGCCGTGCAGATACCAGCGCGGGTCGGCTTTCTCGCTGCCGTAGAGACCATGGCGGAACAGCCAGAACCGGCGGCCGTCACTGTCCTCGATCCGGTAATAGTCGCGCGTGGGGCCGGTCGCCTCCACCGTCTTCCACCAGGGATAGGCGAGGCGTTCGGGGCCTTCCTGCCGCACCACCCGGTGCTGGCGTCCCTGCCAGCCGAACCGGCGCGGGGGACCGTCAGGCACTTCGGCCAGCACGGTGACGGGTTGGGGGGGATCGAACAGGAACAGCGGGCGCAAGGGCGGCTCGCCTGCCTCCGGCTGGGGCCAGGGCTGCGGAATCGATGCGGGAGGCACGAGGCGGTCGGCATATTCCGGCAAGTGCTCGTCGCGGGGGGCGAAGCGGTGGACGCATTCGGCGCCGAAGCGCACTTGCAGGCGGTCCAGCAGGGGGGCGAGGTCGGGCTTGCCGGAATTCTCCTCGTCCAGCCGGTCCTGCCCTTCGGAGACGTCTTCGTGCAGGGGCACGGCCAGGCGCAGCAGGTCGTAGCCGAAGCCCGGGTCGAGCGGATCGGCGAGCGATTCGATGCGTTCGCGAAACAGGCGGACGACATCGGCGGGTTCGCGCAGGGGCAGGCCGCTGTCCACGGCGAGCCGGGCGACATGGCCGTCGGTGCGGAACAGCGAGACTTCGTAGCGTCGGCCGCCCCGGCCGCGGGCGACCAGCACGTCCCGCGCCTGCCCCGCCAGCCATTCGATCACGCCGAGGAGGGGCTTCACGGTCGCCATCGGTTCGGCGAAGCGCTGCTCCACCCAGATCGGGGGCAGGGTGCGATGCGGAGTGATGCGCCGGTCCTGCTCCTCCAGCAGGTGGGCGAGGGCGATCGACATCGCCTTGCCGAAGCGAGCGGCGAGGGGCGCGCGGGGGCGATCCGCAAGCTGGCCCAGGGTGCGCAGCCCGGCGCGCTTCAGCGCGAGGTGGGCATCGTCTCCCAGGCTGAGTGCGGCCACCGGCAGTTCGCGCAAGGTGCTCTTGCCGAAGCGGGCAAGGGCAAGGGCGGCATCCGGCGTTCCGGCACAGGCCGCCAGCGCCCGGAACCCCCGCCGCGCGAGCCGGGTGACGAGATCGCCCCGCACGGCGTCTTCGTCCATCCCCAGGCTGTCGAAGCAGCCGGTGAGGTCCAGCACCAGCGCGTCGTCGCGATCGGGGGCCACCATCGGGGTATAGCGTTCGCAGGATTCGACGATGCGCAGCAGCAGGGCATGGTCCGCTGCGGGCCGGTGTTCGAGAGCAGGCAGGTCCGGCTCCAGCGCGCGCGCATCGGCCAGCATCATGCCGGCCGAGAGGCCCAGCGCCAGCGCCGCGGGAGACAGCGCCATGATGCGCTGCGCCCCGCGTTGCTTCGCGATCAGGGCGAAAGCCGCGTCAGGCGGCGCTGCGCCTTCCCGCATCGCCCGTTCGGACGGCAGGAAGGGAAAGGTGACCGCCAGATAGCGGCGCGTGGCCAAGCATGGGCTTACGGAAGGTGCCTTGCTCACGATTCCATTCCAGTTGCAGGTTGAGACCCTCCCGCCCGCCGCGCCGGCGCAGCAGGGTCACGTCGAACACCGGATCTCCCGGCGCATTGGCAGGCAAGGGAACCGACGGCGCGCTGGTCACCTGCCAGCGGGTGTGGGCGGCGCTGGGCGTCGGCTGGGCGCCGCTGCGCACGATCATGACCATGGTGCCGCTTTGCTCCGCCGCCAGCGCCAGCCGCCGCGAGGCGGTAAGGTCGAAGGCCGGGGCGCGCCCGTCCATTTCCATCACCACGGCCGCTGCCCCGCCATGCCGCACCGAATCCACGCCCGCGCGCAGCAGGCTCTGGAGATCGGGCAGGCGCAGCAGCACCATGGCGGCCGGGTCGATGCCCAGTTCGGCAAGACCGGGGGCATAAGGGCGCGAGCGGGCCTGCTTGCCCCCGCCCTTTCCATTAACTTTGCCCAGCCGCAGCCAGAGCAGAGGTTCCCGCGCCTTGCGCGCCTGCACCGCGCAAAGCAGCGCCAGCGCCAGGGCGGCCCCGCCGTCCTGCTCGGTCGCGGCATAGAATTCATGAACGCCGTCCTGCTGCAAAGGCGACTCGGGCCAGCCGTCAGGAGACGCCTGAGCGAGGTTTGCTGCCAGTTGGAGGCGACTCGAATCGAACATATGTTCCTTTTATGTTCTATTCCTGTCCTGCGCAATCGAGTCTGGAAAATGAGGGTGCAATCGGCTGTGGGCACAGCCCGGTCTCCCGATCCTGCCGGCGCAGAACGCAGGGCGAAAAGCTTTCGGGCATCGTTCGCCAAGTCATCGCAAGGCATTCCGCCTAGGGTTCGGGCATCGCCCACCTTACGGCCCCTACCCTCAAAGAAGGACTCACGAAGCATGGCCAGTTCCGCTCCCGCGCCGCTGGAAGCCGTTCCGCCCGTCACCACTGCCGCTGCCTGGCGGGGAGACCGGCTTTCCGAGACCGACGCGTGGATCTACAGGCTGTCCGACGAACAGGTGCTGGAGCTGGAGACGCTCGGTGCCCGCTTCATGGCCGACGACCCGGACCTGCGCACGGTCACCGCAGAGGAATATCCGCTGGTAGCCTGCGCCGATGCGGTGAAGTCATGGGGCGAGGATGTCGACTACGGCCGCGGCTTCGTGCTGGTGCGGGGCCTGCGGACCCAGCTCTATTCGGACGTTCTTTCCAACGCGATCTACTACGTGCTCGGCCTGCACATGGGCGATCCGATCCGCCAGAACGAGATGGGCGACCTGATCGACCACGTCTACGCCACCAGCGACAAGACCATGGACGATCCCACCGCGCTCTCCTCCAAGGTGCGGGACAAGCTGGTCTACCACTCCGACAGCTCGGACATCGTCGCGCTGATGTGCCTGCGCCCGGCCAAGGAGGGCGGCCTGTCCTGCCTCGTCTCCGGCGCGGAGATCTACAACGAGATCCTGCGCCGCCGCCCCGATCTGGCGCCGCTGCTGCTGGAACCCTTCCACTGGGACTGGCGCCGGCAGGACCACAATGCGCCGGCGGATACCTATACCTCGCCGATCGTCAGCCTCGTCGACGGGGTGTTCTCGATGTATGCGGGCTCGCTCTACATCCTCACCGCGCAAGAATATGAAGGTGTGCCCAAGCTGACGCCGGAGCAGATCGCGGTGCTCGAACTCTTCGACACGATCACATACGAAGAGGGCATGGCCATCGAGATGGATTTCCGCCCCGGCGACATCCAGTGGCTCTCCAATTACGCCGCGCTCCATGCCCGCACCACGTTCTGGGACTGGCCCGAGCCGCAGCGCAAGCGCCACCTCCTGCGGTTGTGGCTGAGCCGCGATGCCGGGCGCCCGGTGGTGGAGGGCTTCGGCAAGAACGGCGTTGTGCAGGTTCGCCAGGCCCCGCGCGACGGGCAGGCGGAGCATCCCGATGCGCATTTCGACGTGTTCTCGGTATCGGTGCCGCGCCTGATGGGCTGATGGGCCGCGTGCGCAGACAAAGAGGGCCGGAAGTTTCCTTCCGGCCCTCTTTTTGTTGTCCTGAGTGTGCCGATCAGCGGAGGCCGATCAGCGGAGGCCGATCAGCGGAGGCCGATCAGTTTAGGCCGATCAGCTCAGGGCGATGTCCGGTGCGTCTTCCTGCTTCATGCCGACGACGTGGTAGCCTGCGTCCACATGATGCGTCTCGCCGGTCACGCCCGAGGAGAGGTCGGAAAGGAAGTAGAGGCCCGAGCCGCCCACGTCCTCGATCGTGACGTTGCGGCGCAGCGGCGAGTTCAGCTCGTTCCACTTGAGGATATAGCGGAAGTCGCCGATGCCGCTGGCGGCCAGCGTCTTGATCGGGCCGGCCGAGATCGCGTTGACGCGGATGTTCTGCGGGCCAAGGTCGTTGGCGAGGTACTTCACCGAGGCTTCCAGTGCCGCCTTGGCCACGCCCATGACGTTGTAGTGCGGCACGACCTTTTCGGCGCCGTAATAGGTCAGCGTCAGGATCGAGCCGCCTTCGGGCATCATCTGCATCGCACGCTTGGTCACCGAGACCAGGCTGTAGGCCGAGATGTTCATCGTCATCAGGAAGTTTTCGAGGCTGGTGTCGACATACTTGCCGCGCAGCTCGTTCTTGTCCGAGAAACCGATGGCGTGGACGACGAAGTCGATCGTCGGCCAGCGTTCCGCCAGCGTTTCGAAGGCGGTGTCGAGGGCTGCCATGTCCGAAACGTCGCAATCGATGAGGAAATCGCTGCCCAGGCTCTCGGCCAGCGGCTTCACGCGCTTGGCCAGCGCTTCGCCCTGATAGGAGAAGGCCAGCTCGGCACCCTGTTCGTGCAGTCTCTTCGCGATGCCCCAGGCCAGGGACTTGTCGTTGGCAAGGCCCATGATCAGGCCGCGTTTACCCTGCATCAGACCGGTCATTCGTGTTCTTCCTGTACTTCGTTGTTCTGTGCAGCAGCGCTGCTATTTCCGCCTGGCCCCCCGGCAAGCATTTCCTGCTCCTCGGGACTGACGGTAAGGGCGGCATTGAGTTCCGCGCCCGCGACCATCCCTAGTCCGACAAGCCAGAAAAAGAAAAGCGCGATCATCACTCCGGCGAGACTTCCGTACGTCAAATCGTAAGCGATGAAATTGCGCAACACTTTCGGCAGCAGCCATGCGGCCCCCAGCCACCATGCCGCGACGAACAGAGGGCCGGGCCATTTCCGATAGCGGCGAGACTGGTAGCGCGAGGGCGTGAGCAGGAAAAACAGGGCGTAGAGCGAGGCGAACAGGGTGGCGGCGGTGATGCCGCGGGAAATGCCGATCTGGTAGTTGAAGGCCTTCAGGCCGGGGAAAACCGTCAGCAGCACTTCCTCGATCACTGAAATGAGCACCTGCGAAGACAGCGAGAGCAGCAGCAGCAGGACCGAGCCGAAGATCAGCCCGCTCGACGCCAGGCGGTTTCGCCAGAACTTCAGGCCCTTGTTCATGCCGTAGGCGCGGTGGAGAATATCGCGGATGGTCTCGATCAGGCTGGTCGCCGTCCACAGGCCCAGCACACCGCCGATCCAGAGCAGCCAGCCGTGCCGCGCGGCAACGGCATCGCGGGCCACCGGGGCCAGCGCTTCGTCCACGCGCGGGGGAAGGGCATTGAGCACCGCGTCGATCGCGCTTTCCAGCTGCCCCTGTTCGCCCAGCGCCGAATAGATGGCCGCCAGGGCGATGAAGAAGGGGAACAGCGCCACGATCGTCATGTAGGCAAAGTTGCCGGCGTGAATGAAGCCGTCTTCCCAGGTCCCGGTAAACACGCGTTTGACCACGACATAGGCGCGGCTGGAAGGATCGGGACGGGGAATCCGGTCCTGCATTTCCTGCCAGCGCATGGCCGCGCGTCGCCGGGCTTCGGGCGTTATCGCTGCCGAAGCCGGCGTTCCCGGGGCCTGCACGTCTATCGAATGGTCGATGTTCACCACGCCGAGATAGGCGCTGCAAAGAGGATATTCAAATTTCGGAAGGGGTTAGGTGGGGCGATCTGCAAAGACATCCCCGCCCGCACCCTCAGATTCCGAGCTTTGCGCGCACGTCGCGCGTATCCTTCCAGCCTTCCAGCCGCTTGGCGAGATCGGCGTCGCTCTCTGGCAAGACGATCTGGAGGCTGATCAGCAGGTCGCCGCGGGCGCCGTCCTTGCGGGACATGCCGCGGCCCTTGAGGCGCAGGACCTTGCCCGAACTCGCCCCGGCCGGAACCGACAGCATGACCGCGCCGGCCGCGGTGGGGGCTTTCACTTTGCCGCCGTTCAGCGCCTCGTCGAGGGTGATCGGCAGGTCCACGCGCAAGTCGTCGCCGTCCTGGCGGAAGAAGGCATGGGGCTGGATCTGCAGCGTGACGATGGCATCGCCCGCGCCGCCGGGGCCTTGCTCGCCCTTGCCGGCCAGGCGCATCTGGGTGCCGTCCTCCATGCCGACGGGCAGCTTGAGGTCGATCGTCTTGCCGTCGGACAGGGTGATGCGCTGCGGCTTGAGTTCGGCCGCATCGGTCAGAGGGACGGAAAGGCGATAGTTCACATTGCCGCCGCGCGGCGCCGCGCGGCCGCGTGCACCGCCGGCTCCGCCCATTCCGGCACCGAAACCGCCGGGGCCGCGCTGGCCGGAACCGCCGAAGATGCCGCCGAACAGGTCTTCCAGGTCGATGCCGTCGTTACCGCCGAATCCGCCCGAAAAGCCGCGCTGCCCGCCGGGCCCGCCGCCGAATCCGGCACCCCCGAAGCCGCCGGCTCCGCCGCCGCCGAACCCGCCGAAGCCCATGGGATTGCCTTCGGCATCGATCTCGCCCCGGTCGAACCGGGCCCGCTTGTCCTTGTCGGACAGCAGGTCGTAGGCGCCGGTCACTTCGGAAAAGCGCTCCGCGGCCTTGGGATTGTCCTTGTTGGTATCGGGATGAAGTTCCTTCGCCAGCTTGCGATAGGCGGACTTGATGTCCTTCTCGCTGGCTGTGCGCGATACGCCAAGGGTGGAATAAGGGTCTGCTGCCATGGCTTCCTAGCTAGGTGCGGACGCGCGTTACGGCAAGCGGTGCTTTCCTAGTTCCGGTCACGAGTCTATTGGAACCTTCACGCCCTGCCCTGCCGCCGGGAATCGCCGTGAAATCAGCGAGGTCCGGCCCGGCGCGGCTGCGTTTGACCACAGGCACGATCCCAGGAAGCGAACATGGAAGCTGAACAGGCCCGCGAAGTCATCCCCCACGGCGATCCTTTCGCCCTGTTCAAGGACTGGTACGACGCCGCGCGCGAGAGCGAGCCCAACGATTCGAACGCCATGGCCCTGGCCACCGCCACGCCGGACGGGCTGCCTTCCGTTCGCATGGTCCTGCTCAAGGGCTACGGGCCGGACGGCTTCGTGTTCTATACCAATGGCCATAGCCGCAAGGGCCAGGAAATCGCCGCCAATCCCCATGTCGCGCTGCTGTTCCACTGGAAGAGCCTGCGCCGGCAGATTCGCATCGAAGGCGAACTGGTGCCGGTGACCGCCGCGGAAGCCGATGCCTATTTCCATTCGCGCGCCCGCGATTCGCAGCTGGGCGCCGTCGCTTCCGACCAGTCCGCCCCGCTCGACAGCCGGGAGACGTTCCTGGCCCGCTACGAGGATGTCCGCAGCCGCTTCGGCGAAGGCGAGATCGAGCGGCCGGCCCATTGGACCGGCTATCGCGTGGTGCCCGCCGCCATCGAGTTCTGGCAGGACCGGCCCTATCGCCTCCATGAGCGCCGCCGCTTCGTGCGCAGCGCCGACGCGGCAGGCGGCTGGGTCAGCACGCTCCTCTATCCTTGAGCCCGCCCTTGCACGAACACGCCAAACTCACCCGCAGCGCCGCTTTCGCCAGCATTGGCGTGGCCGTGCTGCTGCTCGGCCTGAAGGGCTGGGCGGCCTGGTCCACCGGCTCCACGGCGATGCTCGGCAGCCTGGCCGATACCACGCTGGACCTCGTCGCCAGCGTGGCCACGCTGCTGGGCGTGTGGATCGGCGCACAGCCGGCGGACGACAAGCACCGCTTCGGCCACGGCAAGGCCGAGGCGATCGCGGCGATGTTTCAGATCGTGCTGATCTCGATCTCCGCGCTCGCCATCGCCAGCCGCGCGGTGGAGGAATTCCTGGCCAGGAGCCGGGTCGAGAGCGCGGAAAGCGGCATCGCCGTCTCGGCCGTGGCGATCGCGCTGACTCTGGCGCTGGTCGCCTGGCAGCGCCACGTCATCCGCCGCACCGGCAGCATCGCCATCCAGACCGACAGTGTCCACTACCAGTCCGACCTCCTGCTCAACGTGGCGGTGATCGCCGCGCTGGTGCTGGACCAATATGCCGGGCTGAAGGGCGCGGACCCGCTGTTCGGCCTGGGCATCGCCGCGTGGCTGGGCTGGGGCGCCTGGAAGGCCTCGCAGGATGTGCTCGACCAACTGATGGATCACGAGTGGCCGGAGGAGAAGAAGGACCGCTTTCTCCAGGTGCTGGCCCGCCATCCCGATATTACCGGCGTCCATGACTTGCGCACGCGCACGTCGGGCAACCGGGACTTCGTGCAGTTCCACGTCTGGGTCGATCCGAACATGACCGTTCGCGAGGCGCACCGGGTGATGGACGAGCTGGAACACCGGCTCTGCGACGAATTTCCGGATACCGAGATCCTGATTCATCCCGATCCCGAGGGTTTGGTCGACGAAGCCGGTGCGGCCGGGCTCGACGTGCTGCCGCCGATCCGGGTTTCCCCGGATTGAGCGCAGGGGCCGCACTGGCTGGACCTGCCCCACTTGCCACCTCATCCTGAACCAGGTCCGGGACGACGCGCCTTTGGCGGCGAGAGCATCGGCACCGCAAATTCGGCTGGCTTCAATATCGCCCACCGCGCATAAGCCCCGACATGTCAGCGATTTCCGGTCCCGGCCTGTGGGCGCTCTGCGTTTCCGCCGTCACGATGACGGCGATCGTCGGCTTGCGCTATCTCGGCACCTCGGGCCTCTTCGCCTGGATCACCGCGCGCGCCAGGCCCGGCCTCTATGCCGGGATGGAGCGCCAGATCCGGGGCGAGATCGGCTGGTCGCTGGCCTCCTGCGCGATCTACGGCATTCCTGCGGGCGTCGTGGCCTGGGGCTGGCAGGCCCATGGCTGGACCCGCATCTATGCCGATCCCCTGGCCCTGCCCTTGTGGTGGATGCCGGTATCGCTGTTCATCTACCTGTTCCTGCACGACACCTGGTTCTACTGGACCCACCGCTGGATGCACCGGCCCCGCGTGTTCCGCCGGATGCATGCCGTGCACCACGCCAGCCGCCCGCCCACGGCCTGGGCGGCGATGAGCTTCCATCCGCTGGAGGCGCTGACCGGAGCGGTGGTCGTCCCGGCGCTGGTGTTCCTGGTGCCGATCCATGTCGGGATGCTCGGGCTGGTCCTGACCATCATGACGGTGATGGGAATCGCCAATCACATGGGCTGGGAAATGTTTCCGCAGCGCCTCGTCCATTCGCGTCTGGGCCACTGGTTGATCACGGCCAGCCACCATCACCGCCATCATGAGCTTTATCGATGCAACTACGGCCTCTATTTTCGTTTCTGGGATCATCTGTGCGGCACCGATCGGGGCGTTTCGGCGCCCTGACCCTGCTGGCGGCGGCGCCGATCGTGCTGGGGGCCACGGGGCCGCAGTCGGACGTGTCCGCTGCCGTCACCGGGCTGCGCTCCGCCAAGGGGCAGATCCTGGCCTGCCTGACCGCCGACCCGCAGACCTTCCCCAATTGCGACAAGGATCCCAAGGCCCGCAAGCTGACGATCCCGGCGCAGGGCGAAGTGCGGCTCGATTTCGGCTCGGTGCCCGAAGGCCGCTATGCGATCTCGCTCGTCCATGACGAGAACGGCAACGGGAAGCTGGATACCGCGCTGATGATCCCGCGCGAGGGCTTCGGCTTTTCGCGCGATGCGCCGGTGCGGATGGGCCCGCCCCGTTTCGACAAGGCGGCTTTCGACGTAGGGGACCAGAATACCCGCATGGCGATCAAGATGCGATACCTGCTCTGAACGGCAGAGCGAGCCTTGCCGCCCATCGCGCCGCGGCCTAACCCCGATTCGTGAACAGGCATACTTCATGACCAGGGAAGAGGACATCGTCGAGGAGGTGGTGGATACGGCCACTGCCGGGCTCGTGCCCAAGCCGGTGCACGGCACGTTCTCGCCATTCCGCTATCCCGTGTTCCGGGCGATCTGGATCGCCAACCTCTTCTCGAACATCGGCTCCACGCTCCAGGGCGTCGGCGCTGCCTGGCTGATGACCGAGCTGACCACTTCGCACCAGCTCGTGGCGCTGGTGCAGGCTTCGGCCACGGTGCCGATCATGCTTTTCGGCGTCTTCGCGGGCGCCATTGCCGACAACTACGACCGCCGCCTGGTGATGCTGGCCGCGCAGATCGGCATGCTGACGGTCTCGGCCGCGCTGGCGGTGCTGTCCTGGCTCGGCTGGATGACGCCGTTCCTCCTGCTGGCGTTCACGCTGAGCGTCGGCACCGGCACGGCACTCAATTCGCCGGCGTGGCAGGCCTCCGTCCGCCAGCAGGTCGCGCGGGACCAGCTTCCGCAGGCCATCGCGCTGAACTCGATCTCGTTCAACATCGCCCGCTCGATCGGCCCTGCCGTGGGCGGCTTGCTGATCTCGCTGTGGAACGTCTCCTTCGCCTTTGCCATCAACGCCGTCAGTTACGTCGGCCTGATCGGCGTGCTGCTCTGGTGGCGGCCCGAGGCGCGGCAGATCGACCGCCGGCCGATCCTGCCCGCCGTGGGCGTGGGCATCCGCTACTGCTTCGGCAACGGCCCCTTGCGACGCCTGCTGATCCGCGGTTTCGCGCTGGGCTTCAGCCTGGCCGCCTACCAGGGTCTGCTTCCCGCCGTGGTCAACGATTCGATGCACGGGTCGGAGATCGACTTCGGCGTCATGCTGGGGCTGTTCGGCATCGGCTCGATCGCCACGGCGCCGTTCATCGGCAGGATTCGCCACGCCATGGGGCTGGAAGGCATCCTCGCGCTGGGTTCGGGGATGTTCATCTTCTCGTTCTGGGCCCTTGCCGCGGCGCATGAGCTGACCTGGGCACTGCCCGCGGCCTTCGTGGCCGGGAGCGCCTGGGTGCTGATCCTCACCACGCTCAACACCGCGGTCCAGCTTCGCTCCCCGGACGAGATCCTGGGGCGGTGCCTGTCGATCTATCAGGCCGTCACGTTCGGCGGCATGGCGCTGGGCGCCTGGACCTGGGGCATGTTCGCGGACTGGAAGAGCCTGGCCTTCGCGCTCCATGCGGCATCCGTCTTCCTGATCGCCTCTTTCGTGATCCTGCGCTTCCTCGCACCGCTGCCGCGCCTGGGCGAAGGCGTGCTGCGTCCGAAATAACGGAACGCCTCCTTTTCGGCGGCTTAAACTTTATTTCACCATGGCCCCTCACAAGGAGGCGGAAGGATCAACGGGGATTAGCGATGGACAGGTTGCGCGGCGGGTTTGCCGATGGGGACGAGCCGGCAATCGGCACCTGGGGCAACTATGCCGAAGCGCCCGCCCTCGCGCCTGCCATCACCCCCAGCCCGGTTTTTGCCCAGGATGAGCGGCGCATGCAGGTGCGTGCCTACAATTTCTGGGCGAGTCTGCTGGGAGACCGCGCCTTCCCCGATGTCGCCGACCTCGATCCCGCAGCCCTGCCCGATTTCGGCCCGCACGGCGTCCTGCTCGATTTCTCGCAAGGGCTGGAGAATCCCGAGATCGCCTGGCTGGGGGCGGAACTGGCGCAGGAATGCGGCACGGACGGCGCCATCCAGCGGCTGGACGACGTACCCAGTCGCTCGCTGCTGTCCCGCATCACCGATCACTACATGCAGATCCTGGCCAATCAGGCTCCCGTCGGATTCGAGGCCGAGTTCGTGAACCAGCGCGGCGCCACGATCCTCTATCGCGGTATCCTGCTGCCGTTCTCGCGCCACCACCTGGCGATCGACTGTATCTACGGCGTCATCAACTGGAAGGAGCAGGCCGGTTCGCCAACCGGCATGGAGCCGGCGACTGGCCCGGCCGATCCCATCGATCGCCTGCCGCTGCCCCGCGCGGCGGCCCCGCTGACGGAATGGGCGGACGGCCCGGCGGACGGCGCCTTCGCGCTTCCGCCCGTGAGCTTCGGCAGCGCCGCGCCCCACGCGCTGGACCTCGTCGAAGCCGGGCTGATTACCGGCCTGAATACCGGACTCCCGGAGGACGGCCCCCCCGGCCCGGACCTCGCGGATTCGGACATTCTGGAACTTACGGCCGACATGGAGCTGGCCGACTGGCTGGCTTCGGCGCGCGAACTGGCACAGGCAGCGCACCGCGCGGAGGATCGCTCGCGTCAGGCGCTCTATGCGGCGCTCGGCCGCGCCTACGACTTTGCGCTGGCCGCAGAGCAGGCGCCGGAGGACTATGCCGAACTCGTGCAGGATGCCGGGCTGAAAGTGCAGGAGCGGGCGCCGCTGATGCCGCTCGTCAAGCTCGTCTTCGGTGCCGACTACGACAAGACGCGCCTCACCGAATTCGCCACCGTCATCGCCCATGGCCGCCGCCTGGGCCTCGAACAGGGCGCGCTGGCCCCGCACATCGCCGGGGCGGACGGCGGCATCAAGGCCCTGGTCCGCGACGAACGCCGCCTCCGCCGCGAGGATGACCGGGATGCGGCCCCCGCCGAATCGCGCCGCGACCGCGTGGCGCGCGGACTTCGCGCCCTTCAGCCCCTGCCGATGGAAGACCTTGGCCGCTCGGGCGAGTTCACCGTGCTGGTGGCCCGGCGCAACGAGGCGGGCGAGCTGGTCCTGCTGGGCGAAGTGGCCGATGACGAGGCCCTGCTCGGCCGCGCTGCCCGGCACCTGCTGGGATGATCCGCAGCGCAGAGCGCTCTTGCCAGCAGGCTTGCCGCCGCTAGGCTGAGGGCTTGATTCGGCAGTTGCCCGATCCGGACGGACAAGCGTCTTCAGCACCGGTTCAGGCCGAAAGGCCCCAGAGTAGAGCATGCCCTTTGCGCGATTTGCCGCACTTCTCCTGAGCTTTCTGGCGCTGCTCGGCTGGTCCGCCGCTCCGGCCAGCGCGCAGTCGATCCTGCGCGATGCAGAGACCGAGGCCCTGCTCAAGGACATGTCGCGCCCGCTGATCACGGCGGCGGGGCTCGATCCCAACCATGTCGACATCGTGCTGGTCAACGATTCCTCGGTGAACGCTTTCGTGGCGGGCGGGCAGGCGGTCTACGTCAACAGCGGGCTGATCAACCAGGCCGATACCGCCGCCGAAGTGCAGGGCGTCATCGCGCACGAGCTGGGCCACGTCACCGGCGGCCATGCCGTGCTCAACCAGGGCGCGCAGCCGGCATCGAACATCTCCATCCTCTCGCTCCTGCTGGGCGCGGCCGCCGCCGCAGCGGGGGCCGGCGAGGCGGCAATGGGCGTCATCATGGCCGGCCAGCAGGCCGCCATGGGCAAGTACCTGGCCTATAGCCGCTCGCAGGAAGCCTCCGCGGATGCGGCCGGCGCGCAATATCTCTCCGCCGCCGGGATCAGCGGCCGCGGGTCCGTGGAATTCTTCAAGAAGCTGCAGAATCTCGAATTCCGCTATGGATACCGGCCGCAGGAAGGGGACGAGTTCTACTCCACCCACCCGCTCACCGGTGACCGTATCCAGACCTTGCAGGACGTCTACGAGAAGGACCCGGCCTGGGCCAAGCCGGACGATGCCAAGCTCCAGCAGCGGTTCATGCGGATGAAGGCCAAGCTGTTCGGCTACCTGGCCGAGCCGCGCGATGTGTTCCGCGTCTATCCCGAGACGGACAATTCGGTGCCGGCTCACTACGCCCGCGCTTATGCCTTCCACCGCCAGTCGCAGCTCGACCGTGCGCGCGCCGAAACCGATGCGCTGCTGGCGGTCGATGCGAACGATCCCTATTTCCTTGAGCTGAAAGGGCAGATCCTGCTGGAGGCGGGGCAGGCGGCCGAAGCGCTGGTGCCGCTGCGCAAGGCCACGGAACTGACCGGCTACCAGCCGCTGATCGCCACGCTCTTCGGCCATGCCCTGATCGCCACCGAGGATTCCGCCCATTTCGCCGAGGCGCAGACGGTGCTGAAAAACGCCGTCGCGCGGGATCGGGAAAATCCTTTCGCCTGGTACCAGCTCGGCACAATCTACGCCGCCAATGGCGATATGCCGCGCGCCCGGCTGGCCAGTGCCGAGCAGCAATCCCTGACCGGCCAGATGGACGCCGCGCTGATGAGCGCGCAGGCCGCCGAAGCGGGGCTGCCCACCGGCACGCCGGACTGGCTGCGGGCGCAGGATATCGAGATGCAGGCCCGCGCCGAACTGCAGCGCAAGAAGCGGCGATGAATGCCCCGTCCCAGGTCGCAGTCCGGGGCGGACCTTCGGCTCTGGCCGCGGTTCTCATAGCCCGCTAAGGGCAGTGCTCAATTGACAGGATTCTCGACGACGATGGGTAATGGCACGAAGTTCGCAGCGATCGCCGGTTGCATCGCGCTGATCGGCGTCGGTGGCTGGTTCGGCGGCCGCGTGGCGGTTGAGAAGGTCGTTCACGACTATATCCTCGAACACCCCGAAATCCTGCCCCAGGCCATGGACAACCTGCAGCGCAAGCAGGCCAGCCAGCAACTGGCCGGTGTGCGCCAGAACGTGGAGACGCCGTTCCCCGGCGCCGTGCTCGGCAATCCGAACGGCAAGGTCACGCTGATCGAATTCAGCGACTATGCCTGCGGTTATTGCCGCCGCAGCCTGCCCGACGTGGCCCAGCTTCTGGCGAAGAACCCCGATCTGCGCATCGTCGTGCGCGAACTGCCGATCATCGGCCCCGAAAGCCCCGCCGCCGCGAAGATGGCGCTGGCCGCGGCTGAACAGGGCAAGTTCCCGCAGTTCCACGATGCCATGTTCGCCATGGGCCAGGTCGATGCCCAGAGCATCGATGCCGCGGCGCAGAAGGCCGGCCTCGACATCGAGCGCGCCCGTAAGGTCGCCGCCGGGCCCGCCGTGGCGCAGGAGCTTTCGCGCAACATGGACATTGCCGGACGCCTTGGCTTCAGCGGTACGCCAAGCTGGGTAGCGGGCGAGCGGCTGATCTCCGGCGCGGTCGGTTTCGACCAGCTGTCCGAGGCGGTCTCCGAGGCGCGCGCCGAACCCAAGGGCGACAAGAAGAACTGACAAGTCGACTTGCGGAATTATCGGCTGTTTCCGCATGGGCATGATTTCGGCTAGGAAGCGAGAATGAGCGTCCTGCCGATCCAGCCCATTCCTTTCTTCGCCAACAAGGACAAGGCCTTCTGGCGCCTGCAGTTCGTAGGCTGGGGCGGCGCGATGCTGCTTCGCGCCATGTCCACGATCGCCAATGCCCAGCCCCTGTCCTATCTGGTGCTGGTGCTGATCGCGACCGTTACCGGCTTTTCGATCTCGCTGGTGCTGTCCGTCGTCTATCGCGCGCTGATCACCCGTCGCGCCCTGGTGACCTGGGGCCTGACGGCGATGATCCTGCCGTTCGCGGTGGGCCTCCACGCCTTCATCGATGCCTGGGTGATCTCGCTTTACCGCACGGACAGCGATTCCAGCTTCGCGCAGCTGTTCATCGGCGTCTTCTATCTGGACGCCACGCTGCTCGGCGCCTGGTCGGCGCTTTACTACGCCATCAATTTCTACCTCCAGGTGGAGGAACAGAACGACCAGATGATCCGGCTGGAGAATCAGGCGACCCAGGCGCAGCTCGCCATGCTGCGCTACCAGTTGAATCCCCATTTCCTGTTCAACACGCTGAACTCGATTTCCACGCTGGTCCTGCTGAAGCAGACCGAGCCGGCCAATGCCATGCTCAGCCGGCTGTCCTCTTTCCTGCGCTACACCCTGATCAACAAGCCGTCCGCCCAGGTCACGGTGGCGCTCGAGGTGGAAACGCTGAAGCTCTATCTCGATATCGAACTGATGCGATTCGAGGAGAGGCTGCGCACCACCTTCAACATCGACCCGGAAACAGAGACCTGTCTCCTGCCCTCGCTGCTGCTTCAGCCTCTGGTCGAAAACTCGATCAAATATGCCGTGACACCGCAGGAATCCGGGGCTGAGATCACGATCGTCACGCAACTCGTCGGGCCGATGCTTCGCATCACCGTCTCGGACACCGGGCCGGGCTTGCAAAGTCCGACGACGGACAACAGGTTGTCGGGCATGACTTACGATGGAGGGGAGCCGGTCTCCACTGGCGTTGGCCTGGCAAATATCCGCGACCGTCTTTCCCAGGCTTATGGCGAGCATCATCGATTCGAGACGATCGAGCCGATCGAAGGCGGATTCGCCGTACTCATCGAACTTCCCGCCGAACGCCAACCCACCCCGGAAGACATGCACGAGCAGCCGCGGCAGCCTGTTTTCGCCGCGCGATGAAACATATTTGGCCCACGTGCGTTAGCCGGGCCGGAGACAATAACTGATGACCATTCGCACGATCCTCGTCGACGACGAGAAACTCGCCATCCAGGGCCTTCAGCTTCGTCTGGAGAAGTATCCGGATGTCGAGATCATCGATACCTGCTCGAACGGCCGCGAGGCCATCCGCAAGATCAAGACCGAAAAGCCCGATCTCGTCTTCCTCGACATCCAGATGCCCGGTTTCGACGGCTTCTCGGTGGTCAAGGGCGTGATGGAGATCGAGCCGCCGCTCTTCGTCTTCGTCACCGCCTATCAGGAGCACGCGGTCCGCGCCTTCGAGGCCAATGCGGTCAACTACCTGATGAAGCCGGTGGACGAGACCAAGCTGGACGATACGCTTGCCCGCGTGCGCCAGCGCCTGGCCGAGAAGCGTTCGTCGGACGAGGCGGAGAAGCTCAAGACCGTGCTGGCCGAAGTGGCCCCCGACGCGATCGAGCACATCCCCGAGGAAAGCGACCCCAACGCGGACCGCTACGAAAAGCTCATCAACATCAAGGATCGCGGCCAGATCTTCCGCATCGATGTCGATTCGATCGAGCATATCGAAGCCGCCGGCGACTACATGTGCATCCGCACCGCCGACAATTCGCTGATCCTGCGCGAAACGATGAAGGACCTGGAACGCCGCCTCGACCCGCGCGTGTTCCAGCGCGTCCACCGCTCGACCATCGTCAACCTCAACCAGGTCCGCCAGGTCAAGCCGCATACCAATGGCGAATGCTTCCTGGTGCTCGATTCGGGCGCGCAGGTTAAGGTCAGCCGATCCTACCGCGACGTGATCGCGCGCTTCGTTCACTGATCCCGGGAATGCGGAAAGGCCCGCGGGCTTTTCCGCATTCTCCATTCACGCTGGGATGCGGAGAGGATAGTCTGCGGCGCAGCCCTTTTCCGCTGCCGCGCCATCGGGGCTAGGCTCTGGAGAAAGGCGGGCTTCGCCGCGAGCGCGGTTCCTCTGCGTCTCTGCGCGAATCCTCTCTTCCATACTCGACAACCCCGTCGCGACGCGCGAAAGACGCGGGCATGAGCACATTCGCGATCCCGGGTTTCGACCTTGCCGCCTTCGTCGATGCAACGCTTGCCGAGGACCTCGGCGTGGGGCTTCCGGGTGGCGGGCATGACGTTACCTCGGAAAGCGTGATCGAAGCCGGGGCCAGGTTCTCCGGCGTGATGGATTCGCGCGATGCCATCACCGTCGCCGGCCTGCCCCTTGCCGAGGCCTTCTTCCGCACTCTCGATCCCGCGATGGAGATCGAGATTCTCGTCGAGGAAGGGGCCCCGGTCGAACCCGGCGCCAAGCTCATGCGCCTCACCGGCAATGCCCGCGCCATGCTGACCGGCGAGCGTTCCGCTCTCAACACCGTCCAGCACCTCTCCGGCATCGCGACGATGACCCGGGCCTATGTGGATGCCATGGAAGGGCACGCGACGCTGCTCGACACGCGCAAGACCATTCCCGGCCTGCGCCACCTCGAAAAGTACGCGACCCGCATGGGCGGCGCCCGCAATCACCGCATGGGCCTGTGGGACGCTGCGATGATCAAGGACAACCACGTCCTGGTGGCGGGCGGCGTCGGCCCGGCGGTGGCGCGCGCCAAGGCGGCGGGCGTGGCGCAGATCATCTGCGAGGTGGACCATCTCGACCAGATCGAACCCGCCATCGCCGCCGGCGCGCATCACCTCCTGCTCGACAACATGGTGCCGGATACCCTGCGCGAGGCCGTGGCGATCGTTGGCGGCCGGGTGCCGACCGAAGCCTCGGGCGGTGTCAATCTCTCCACGATCGGTGCCATCGCCGCTTCGGGCGTGACGTACGTTTCCGTCGGCCGCCTCACCCAGAGCGCCCCAGCGGCCGATATCGGGCTGGATTTCTCGCCGCTTTAGAAGCGGTTGCGAACGGGAGTGCACGCCGTCATGCTCCCTCGACCCCGCCCAAAAGGGGGGAGGGGAAACGGGGGACACCGCCTTGCGTCCGAATTCCATCATTCAATTCGATCGATTCTTTCTCGGCTCCCTGGCGTTGGCGGGGGTGAATGCCGTCCTGTCGATGCAGGACACGCTTGCCGATCCCAGGCTGGCACGCTCGGGGCTGGGAATGGGCTTCATCGTGGGCGTTCAGGTCTTCAGCTTTGCGCTGATGCTGGCGCTGTGGTTCTTCATTTCCCGCAGGGCAGGCAACGCGGCCAGGTGGATACTCACGGTGATGACGGTGCTGGGCATGCTCGTGACGATCCCCATGGTCCCGGTCCTTGCCGAACGCGGGATAGGGAACATGGCTTTCGCGCTGGTCATCACCGTGCTTCAGGTCGCCGCAGTGGCTTTCCTGTTCCGCAGCGATGCCCGCGCCTGGTTCGCCCGCAAGGGCGGCATCGCGCCGGACGACCAGAGCATTTTCAGCTAGTCGCCGGTCACCGTTTCGCCCGGAAGAAGCTGCGGAGCATCTCCGCGGCCTCCGATTCGCCGATTCCCGAATAGACTTCCGGCTTGTGCAGACACTGGTCGTGCTCGAACACGCGCGCGCCATGCTCAACCGCGCCGCCCTTGGGATCGGAAGCGGCATAGTAGAGCCGGGCGATTCGCGCGTGGACGATGGCGCCCGCGCACATGGCGCAAGGTTCCAGCGTCACCCATAGCTCGCATCCCTCCAGCCTCTCATTGCCGAGAATCAGCGCCGCGGCGCGAATCGCCTCGATTTCGGCATGGCTGGTAGGGTCGTGGCGCTCGCGCGGGCCGTTGCGGCCGGTGGCGATGACGTTTCCGTCCTTCACGACGACTGCGCCAATCGGCACTTCGCCGGAATCGGCGGCTTCCCGGGCTTGCGCCAGGGCGAGTTCCATGTATTCGGGCAGGGGCCAGCGGGTCATGGCCATGCGCTAGACCTTCAAAAAGCTGTGCGCAACTTGACCTTCACCCGGGGAATCGCTAAGGGCGCGCCTTCCCGTATTTACGGCCACAGACTTTTTCGAGCGAGAGTAGACATGTCCCGCATCTGCGAACTGACCGGCAAGGGCCGCCAGGTCGGCTGCAACGTCAGCCACGCCAACAACAAGACCAAGCGCGTCTTCCTTCCCAACCTTCAGAACGTCACGCTGCTGTCGGACGGTCTTGAGCGCAGCTTCAAGTTCCGCGTCTCGACCCACGGCCTGCGTTCGGTCGAGCACAACGGTGGCCTCGACAACTGGCTGCTGAAGACTTCGGACACGAAGCTGAGCGCGCGCGCCGTCAAGGTGAAGCGCGAGCTGAAGAAGCAGCAGGCCGCCTGATTCTCCCGCTCCCTACGGGGAGCGTGAAGAACACGGTTTCGCAAAAAGGCGTGCAAGCTTGACTTGCGCGCCTTTTCGCATGCCCGGCTGGGATCGGTTTCCCGGTTTGGGAGCGCGCCCATTCCTCTTGAATTCCGTGAATCCGCCGCGCCGCTGATGGCGGGGCTCGGTTCCTGTTGTCTCAAGAGCAGGCGGAAGCCGTTTCCGCGCGGCAGCGAATACCGGTTCGGTCGAGACTATGCCTATGGCAGTCCGGCTGGGCTTACGGCAGTTTGGCTGGGTCGACGCTCATCTTCCACACCAGCGTGCGCTGGAGCGGGGAGAAGTTGTCGTCCGAGATCAGCCAGACGGTCAGCTTGCCGCTCTCCTGCGGGGCGATTGCGATGCCTTCGAAGTTGTCGATGGGCAGGTCGGACGAGAGCCGCGCAACCTCGGTGACTTTCCAGGTGCCGCCCGGGTGGATGTCCGCCGGATCGCCGATCGCGATTCGGCCGGCGAATCGTTGCGGCATCGGCCAGATCAGGCGCCGCATCAGGATCAGCAAGCGGCCGTCCGGCATTTGCGCCATGTCGGTGGGGCTGAAGCCCGCAGGCGAATCGAGCGTGAAGCCCTGCCCGTTCGGGTTCAGAGTGGGATCGCCGCCGAACAGGGCGGCCTGGTGCAGGTGATCGCTCCAGCCGACATACCCTTCGCGCAGCAGCACGAATCGCCCGTCATGAAGGCGCGTGAGCGCTTCGGGGCCGGAATTGACCCCCCAGTCCGCCATGACCGGCGGGCTGGCGCGGCGTTCGATCTCGTAGTCCGGATTCATCCGGTAGACGGCGTTGCGCCCCTCCAGGCCGAGCCAGATCATGCCGGTTTCGTCCTGCGTGGCCGATTCGACATCGCGCGCGGCCTTGTCCGCATCCTTGGAGAGGGGAAGGTCGCCCATGCGGCTTTCCGCCTGCGACTGTCCGGGTGCCCTGAATTCCAGAAACCCGCCCGAATCGCTGAGCGCCAGCATGATGCCGCCGGGCCGCAGCAGCAGCGCGGAATAGCTGCCGAAGGAGTGGGTGCGGCTATGCGCCTGCCAGACTTCCTCCAGCTTGAACGATCCCAGACGCGGGTCGGCGCGCCGGGCTGCAGGCAGAGGTAACTGCTCGAACGACAGTTCGAATGTCTTGAATTTCTTGTGCTGCGGCGCATGCCCCCAGGTCAGCGGCAGCAGGGACAGCAGGACGAGGAGGGCAATGGTGCGGCGCACAAGGGCGGGATAAGCATTCCGGCGAAGGCTGCAACCCGCTTTCGCTGCAGCCCTGCGGAATTGCCGATATTATCGGCGCAATCTCATCGGTTCAGGTCTGGGGGCCGGTGAAGAGGATCGGGTCCAGCCGCGCCTCGTTCCATTTGATCGACCAGTGCAGATGCGGCCCGGTGGCCCGGCCGGACATGCCGATCTTGCCGATCACCTGGCCCTGGCGGACGTGTTCGCCCGGCTTCACCAGGATCTCGGAGCAATGCAGGAAAGCGCTGTTGAGGCCCATGCCATGGTCCAGCATCAGCAGGTTGCCTTCGAGCGTGAACGGCTTCTCGGCGGCCAGGATCACCACGCCGTCGGCCGGGGCAACGAAAGGCGTGCCGCTGGTGCCGGTGGCGATGTCGAGACCCGAGTGATAGGCGCCGGGCTCGCCCCGATAGACGCGCTGCGATCCGAAACGGCCGGAAATGCGGCCCTTGGCGGGCCAGATGAAATGTTGGCGCCAGCCCTGGGCGTCGGTCTTCATCGCCCGCGCGGCATTGATGCGGTCCAGTTCGGGCCGACGCAGGGCCATGAAGGCTTCGGTCGGGCCGCCTGGCTTGCGGGCGATATTGACGTTCTCGATCTGCCAGGCGCGCGGCGAGACGGAAATCGGCTGTGTGATGCGGCGGCCGTTGGCCAGCGTGGCCGTCAGCGTGGCGATGGTGCCGGCATCGCGGTCGAAGGCGGCGAACCAGGTGCCGTCCGGCGCGATCTGCACCGGCTGGCCGCCCAGCGCCAGAGCGCTCGTGCCGGCAGGCACTTTGCCGCGGACCCAGCCGCCCTGAGTGAGTTCCCCGCTATAAGTCAGGGTGCCCGGGACAGCCGCAGGCGCCACCGGCGCCGTCGATTGGGCCGCGAGGCCGCTCCACGCCAGCATCGCACCGGCAGCCGCCAGGCCGCCGAGAACCAGCGAGGCCGGGATCAGCGATGCCCTTGAGGCCTTGCGGGCCTTCATGCCTTGGCGGTGAGACGCTTGGTCGCGATTTCGGCGCTGGCGTAAGGCTCCTGGAACTCGGCGCTCCAGTAGCGGAGTTCCTCCAGCGGAATCTTCTCGCCGGTGACGGCGCAGAGCACGAAGTGTCCGCCGCTCAGCACCCGGAAACCATTGGGTCCGTAGGCGAGCTTGGCGGGGCGGTCGGCAGAAGACATAAGCATGGGCGAAATCCTAGCAGAGCCGGCGGTTCAAAACAAATCGCCTTGCCTCGGCTCGCCCGCCTTCGGTCGTGCCGGGCGCTTGGACGCCAGTGTTTCAGGTGCCGGTTCGGCGACGGTTCCAGGCGTCTTGGCGGCCTGGACCGGCGCTTCGGTGCCGACGGCGACCGTCAGTTCGCCGTCCCGGAATTCCAACGTCAGCAACGATTCTCGCGCCGCCGCTTGGCGACTGGTCAGCGCGCGGCCGTCCGGCCCCTTGGCAAGGACATAGCCCCGCTCCAGCGGGCGCTTCGGGTCAAGCTGCGGCAGCACGCGGGAAACCGGTGCCAGACTGTCGCGCGCCAGAGTCCAGCGGCGAGTCAGCAGGCGCGCGGTCAGGCCGACGCGCGTCAGCCGCTCGTCGCAGCGCTCCACCCGGTGACGCAGCAGCGGCAGTGACAGGCGGGAGGCGGTGCGGCCCAGCTGTTCGCGTTTGGTCGCCGCTTCATCGCGCAGGCCGCGGCGCAGGCGTTCGGAAAGTTCGTCCAGCTTCTGCGCCTTGGCCGCGAGAATGGCCTCGGGCCGGGGGAGGCGCTGCACCCGCGCTTCCAGTCGTTCGCGGCCGAGCGTGACCGGGCGCAGCGCGCAGCGGCGCTTGCGATAGGCCAGTTCGTCCAGCGTGGCGGCCAGTTCCAGCCGCACCGGCACGGCCATTTCGGCGGCCGCAGTGGGCGTGGGGGCCCGGCGGTCGGCGGCATAGTCGCAAAGTGTGGTGTCGGTTTCGTGCCCGACCGCCGAAATCACGGGAATCGACGATTCCGCCACGGCCCGGACCACGACTTCCTCGTTGAACGACCACAAGTCCTCGATCGAACCGCCACCCCGCGCCACGATCACCAGATCGGGGCGCGGTACCGGGCCGCCGGGCCGGATCGCGGAGAAACCGCGCACGGCATTGGCCACCTGCTGCGCCGAGCCCTCGCCCTGCACGAGGACCGGCCAGACCAGGACGTGGCTGGGGAAGCGGTCGTCCAGGCGGTGGAGAATGTCACGAATCACGGCGCCGGTGGGGGAGGTGACCACGCCGATCACGCGCGGCAGGAAGGGCAGCTCACGCTTGCGTTCGGGCGCGAACAGCCCTTCGGCGGCAAGGCGGGCGCGCAGCTTTTCCAGCAGCGCCAGCAACGCGCCTTCGCCGGCGATCTCCATGGTCTCGATGACGACCTGGTATTTGGAGCGGCCGGGATAAGTGGTGAGCTTGCCGGTGGCGATCACCTCGATGCCGTCTTCGGGGCGGAAGGCCAGCCGCTGCGCGCCGCCGCGCCACATGACGCCGTCGATCACCGCCTTGTCGTCCTTGAGCGCGCAGTAGAGGTGGCCCGAGGCCGCCCGCTTCACGCCCGAAAGCTCTCCGCGCAGGCGCACGAAGCCGAAGCGGTCTTCCACGGTGCGCTTTAAAAGGTTCGAAATCTCGCTGATCGAGAGCGGCGCAGCGTTGTCCCCGGCCGCTTGCTTCGCTACCAGCCCACCCGAACGACCATCATCGAATTCGTCGTCATCGAAAGGCACGGCTAATGAACATCCTTCTTCTGGGCTCTGGCGGCCGCGAACATGCGCTGGCCTGGAAGCTGGCGCAATCCCCGCTCTGCGAGACCCTTTGGGCCGCGCCGGGTAACCCGGGCATTGCCGAGGTCGCAAGCTGCATTTCGCTGGATGTCACCGATCACGCGGCCGTCATCGCCTTTTGCGAGAGCAACGTGGTCGGCCTGGTCGTCATCGGCCCCGAGGCCCCGCTGGTCGACGGCCTTGCCGATTCCCTGCGCGGCGAGGGTTTCTCGGTGTTCGGACCGAGCCAGGCGGCGGCCCAGCTCGAAGGCTCCAAGGGCTTCACCAAGGACCTGTGCGAACGCGCGGGCATTCCCACCGCCGGTTACGACCGCGTCGCCAACGAAGCGGACGCGATGGCCGCGCTGGCGAAATTCGGGGCGCCGGTGGTGATCAAGGCCGACGGCCTGGCCGCTGGCAAGGGCGTGACCGTGGCGATGACCATGGCCGAAGCCGAGGAAGCCGTGCGCGAGATCTTCTCGGGCCGCTTCGGAGAGGCCGGCGCCGAAGCCGTGATCGAGGAATTCATGGAAGGAGAGGAAGCCAGCTTCTTCGCCCTGACCGACGGTTCCACCATCGTCCCCTTCGCCTCCGCGCAGGACCACAAGCGCGTGGGCGACGGCGACACCGGCCCCAACACCGGCGGCATGGGCGCCTATAGCCCGGCGCCGGTGCTGACGCCGATGCTGGAAGCCGAAGTGCTGGAACGCATCATCGCGCCGACCGTGCGGACGCTGGAAAACGAAGGCACGCCTTATTCCGGCGTGCTGTTCCTGGGCGTGATGCTGACCCGCGAAGGCCCCAAGCTGATCGAATACAACTGCCGCTTCGGCGATCCCGAGTGCCAGGTGATGATGCTGCGCCTCGAATCGGATCTCGTCGAACTGCTCCATGCCTGCGCCGACAACCGCCTTGCCGCGATCGCGGCACCGCGCTTCAGCCGCGACACGGCGCTGACTGTAGTGATGGCCGCGAACGGCTATCCCGGCACGCCCGAGAAGGGCGGCGCGATCGGCGGCATTGCAGCGGCCGAGGCGGATGGCGCCAAGGTGTTCCACGCCGGCACCGACGTGAAGGACGGCGTGCTCGTCTCCAGCGGTGGCCGCGTGCTCAACGTGACGGCGCGGGGCGCGTCGGTCACCGAGGCGCAGGGCCGGGCCTATGCGGCCGTGGATGCGCTCGATTTTCCGACCGGCTTCTGCCGCCGGGACATCGGCTGGCGCGAAGTGGCGCGCGAGAAGGCCCATGACCAGTAAGGCGGATTCGATCCTGAAGGTGGCGCTGGCGGTGGCGGCGGTGTTCGCCGGCACCGGCGTCGGCTATTACTACGGGGTGTTCCTGCCCGGTCAGGCGTCCCGCCAGGAAGCGCGCGTGGCTGCCGAGCAGGAAGCCCGGCAGAAGCAGGAAGACGCTGTGGCCAAGGCGCAGCAGCGCGAGCAGGCCGAGCAGTCGCGCCGGCAGGAAGCGGCTCAGCAGGAGTATCAGGACTGCCTGAACTTCGCGGAGCTGTCCTACAAGCAGCGCTGGACGGCGAGTTGCCGCGCGCAGCACGATGCCGACGTCTCGGCACTGGCCGATTGTGCCGACAACCTGTTCGCCACCGAGGAAGGCTGCCGGGCCAAGGTGCCGATCCGGCCCGAGCGCGACTGCGCCTTGCCGGGGCAGACGGCGCAAAGCTATTCCGACGCCCGCGAGCAGCGCAAGGCCGAGTGCCTCGCGCGGTTCCAGTCAGCCCAGCCCGGTGCCCAGCCTGGCACCCAGCCTTTGGCGCCCCAGGGCCAGGCCCTGTCGGAACCGGCGGGGCGGGACGGCGCGATGCCGCAAGCGGATACTTACTGACCGCGCTCGGCCAGCCAGGTCGGTGCGATCTCGATCACCGGGATTTCCCAGGGGTGGGCCGCCATGATGCGGTCCATCGCCTCCAGGAATTCCGGGTCTTCCTCGCTGCAGGGCGCGTGGAGGGACAGGATCACGGTGGGGGAGAGGCTGGTCATGGCCGCTTCGCCCAGCGCCGGTCTTGCGTCCGGCCCGGGCTGGAAGCTCTCCCACCCCAGACCGATCTCGGCGACTCCCTTGTAGAGGCCGAAATCGCCGAGCGGATTGTCGGCGCGGACGACCGCCAGGATCGCGGCCAGGACCGGGTCGCGCTCTCCGGCGGCGACGTCGCCTGCCAGCATGGCGCGAAAGGTCTCTGGCGAAACCGGAACGTGGATGCGCACCAGCAGGGCTTCGCGAAGATTCATGCGGGCTGTTCCTCGATCAACAGGCGAACGACCAGCGCGAGCCGTTTGGCATCCTCGCGCGCGTGATGGGCCTTGGGCAGGCGCCGCCTGGCTTCCTCCAGCGCGGCGTCGACCTGCTCTCGGGTAAGGCCGCGCGCGGCCATCCATTCGCCCAGGAAGCGGATCGGGAACGGCAGCTTTTCGGCCAGTTCCTCGCACAGCACTTCCAGCCAGAAACCATCGAGGTCGGCATCGGAATAGACCTCGCACGTACCGACGAACGCCACCATTTCCGCGAAGACTTGCGCGGGCGGCAGTCCGTCGCATGTCAGCATGGCGCGGCTGATGCCGTGGAGCGATTCCGCTTCTTCGGACCAGTCCCAGGTCTGCCAGCGGGGCGGGGGCTTGATCAGCCAGGAGCGGCTTTCCCCGTCGATGCGCGCCACGGCGACCTCGATCGGATAGGACTGGCCATATTCGGGCAGGCAACTCGCCTCGAAGTCGATCAGTGCGGGATCGTGCTGGGCCATGGGCGCTCCGGTTGAGGACGGTGGACCAACCTGTCCTGCGGAGAGGCCGGCGTCAACGCCATGCAAAAAGGGCCCCATTCCTGCGAATGGAGCCCCTTTTTCCAGCCGAAGCCGAAGCGATCAGCCGACGCGTTCGGAAATCAGCGCCTGAAGGTCCGCTTCGGGACGTGCGCCGTAGTGCGAGATGATCTCGCAGGCGCAGATCGCGCCGTACTGCAGGCATTCTTCCAGGCTCTTGCCGCGCACATGGCCGAACAGGAAGCCGGCCGCGAAGAGGTCGCCGGCGCCGGTGGTGTCCACCACGCGCTCGATCGGCTCCGCGCCGACTTCGGCGCGCTGGTCGCCCGAGATCGCGACTGCGCCCTCGGCACCGCGCGTGACGACAAGCACGGGGATCTTCGGAGCGAGCTGGGCGACGCCCTTTTCGAAATCGTCATGACCGACAAGGGCGGCCATCTCGTGCTCGTTGCAGAACAGCACGTCGATCTTGCCGGTATCGATAAGGTCGAGGAAATCGGCGCGGTGACGGTCGATCACGAAGCATTCCGAAGGCGTGAAGGCGATCTTGCGACCGGCCCCGCGGGCGGCCTCGATGGCCTTGCGCATCGCGGCGCGCGGTTCCTCGGGATCCCAGAGATAGCCTTCGAGATAGAGCACGGCCGCATTGGCGACGGCGCTTTCGTCCAGCGCTTCGGCGGGCAGGTAGTGCGAGGCGCCGAGGAAGGTGTTCATCGTGCGCTGGCCGTCCGGCGTCACGAAGATCAGGCAGCGGGCCGTCGGCGGGTTGCCGGGGCGGGCGGGCACGTCGAAGGCGATGCCGCCGGCGCGGATGTCATGGGTGAAGACGTCGCCCAGCTGGTCTTCCGCGACCTGGCCGATGAAGGCGCACTTCGCACCGAGCGCGGCCAGGCCGGCCAGGGTGTTGGCGGCCGAACCGCCGGAAATCTCGCGGGCCGGGCCCATGGCTTCGTAGAGGCTTTCGGCCTGATCGGCGTCGATCAGCATCATGCCGCCGCGCGAGAGACCAAGCTCGTCGATTAGCGCGTCGCTGCAGTTGGCGATCACGTCGATGATGGCATTGCCGATGGCAATCACGTCGAAAGTGGGCGGCACGGTGGGTTGAGCCATGCGAAAAGGAGTCCTTGGATTGTCTGGAGGTTGTGTCGCGAGTAGCGCGCGGGCCGCCGCTTCGCAAGCGCGGCGAGAGTTGACAGCACCACTGGCCCGCGCAATGCGGTGAGATGTCATGACCCAAGACCGTTCGGCGCTTCACGCCATTCCGATGATCGCTCCCACCCGCCTGCGATGCGCCACCGCCCGCTTGCGGGGCGTTGTTGCCGCGGCGGGGCTTGCCGTGCTGCTGGCAGGATGCGCCAGCACGTCCGGCGGCGTGGCGACGGCGCAGCACCCGCCCAAGCGGGGCACGCAGATACCCAATGTGCGCCAGCCGACCCATACCGCGCGGGACCCCAGTTTCCAGGCGATTCCCGGTGCCGAAGGGGTGATCGGATCGAGCGAGAGCCAACTGGTGCGGATGTTCGGGGAGCCGCGGCTCAACGTCTGGGAAGGCGATGCCCGCAAGCTGCAGTTCACCGGGAAGGCGTGCCTGCTGGACGTCTATCTCTACCCTTCCGCCGCCACGAAGGAGCCGCGCGCATCCTATATCGATGCGCGGCGGGTTTCGGACGGGCAGGATGTCGATCGCGCCGCCTGCATCGCGGCGCTCCGCAAGTAGGCATTTTCCGGGAGAAGCGCTCCCGGAAGCGGGGCTTCAGACCGTGAAGCTCTCACCGCAGCCGCAGGAACCCTTGGCATTGGGATTCTCGAAGACGAAACCGGCGGTGAAGTCGTCTTCCTTCCAGTCCATGATCGAGCCGATCAGGTAGAGCACCGAGGCACCGTCGATGTAGAAGATGCCGCCGGGCGTCTCGATCTTCTCGTCGAAGGGCTTTTCCTCGCTGACGTAGTCGACCGAATAGGCCAGGCCCGAACAACCGCGGCGCGGGGTGGAAAGACGCACGCCGATCGTGCCTTCCGGCGCCTCGCTCATCAGCCTGGCGATGCGGGCTTCGGCATTGGCGGTGAGGATCACGGCGGCCGGGCGCTGGCGCGCCGGCTTTACGCCAGGATTCGCAGAAGTGGTCGTGGTCATAGCTTCTTGTCCCAGAACAGCGCCGTGCCCGCTTCCGGGTCCAGCGCGTAGTCTCCGTAGCCGAGCGAGGCGTAGAGGCCCTTGGCGGTCGCATTGCCGCTCAGCACTTCGAGAGTGATCTTGCAGGCGCCGCGGGCGCGGGCCTCTTCCTCGACGGCCAGCATCAGCGCGCGTCCCACACCCTTGCCGCGCGCTTCGGGCAGCACGGCCATGTCATGGATGTTCACCAGCGGCCGGGCCGCGAACGTCGAGAAGCCGGTGATGCAGTTGGCAAGGCCCAGCGGCCGGCCTTCGGCTCCCTCGTCACTCTCGAAGGCGAGTAGCGAGAACGCGCCGGGATGGGCGGCAAGGCCGGAGACCAGCCGCGCGCGCACGTCTTCGGAAAGCGGCTTGCCCCCACCCATCGGATCGCGCGCATAACTGTCGAGCAGCGTGACCACGCGCGCGGCATCGGCCGCGTCGGCATAATCGGCCAGCCTGACAGAAACAGGACGCACGGTGACGGTGGGGGCAGGCGAGCTCATCAGAGCATGCCCAGTTCGAGCTTCGCCTCATCCGACATCTTGGCCATGTCCCACGGCGGATCCCAGACGAGATTGACCTCTGCATCGCGCACGCCGGGCACGGCGGCCACGCGCATCTCCACTTCGCCGGGCATCGATTCGGCCACCGGGCAATGCGGGGTGGTCAGCGTCATCGTCACCGCGACCGAGGATTCGGGCGAGACGTCGACGCCGTAGATCAGGCCGAGATCGTAGATGTTCACCGGGATTTCCGGGTCGAAGATTTCCTTCAGCGCATCGATGACGCCGTCGTAGATCGCGCCGCCGGGCTGGCTGGGGTCGATGCCCTGCGGCTTTTCGGCAAGGAAACCGTCCAGATAGTCGCGCCGGCGCTCGGGAGCGCCCTGTTCGCCAGGAACCAGTTGATCGGGCGCATCCTCCACGCGCGCACGCGGCGCGGGGGTCACCGAATCGACTTCCTCGACGGTGAAGCCGGGGCCAGAAGCGGAAGTGTCGTCACTCATCCAAAAATTCTCCGGGTGCGCTCGATACCCTTCATGAGCGCCTCGATGTCGCTGTCGTCACTGTAGAGGCCGAAGCTTGCGCGGGCCGTGGCGGGTACGCCCAGGTGGTCCATCAGCGGCTGTGCGCAGTGATGGCCGGCCCGGATCGCAACGCCCTCTTCGTCCAATATGGTGCCGAGGTCGTGCGGATGCACCCCGTCGAGCGCAAAACTGACGATGCCCACCGAATCGGCCGGGCCGAACAGGGTGACGTCGTTGCGCTTGCCGAGTTCCTCGCGCAGCTTGGCGGCGAGGTGGCGTTCGTGGGCTTCCGCCCGGTCCAGACCGAAGGCGCGGAGCCAGTCGATGGCGGCCGCCAGGCCGATGGCCTCGACGATCATCGGGGTGCCGGCCTCGAAGCGCTGCGGCGCGGGGGCGTAAGTGGTCTTCTCGAAGGTCACGCGGTCGATCATCGACCCGCCGCCCTGCCACGGGGGCATGCCGTCGAGGATGTCCTTGCGCGCCCAGAGCGCGCCGATCCCGGTGGGACCATAGAGCTTGTGGGCCGAAAAGACGTAGAAGTCCGCCTGCATCGCCTTCATGTCGAGTGCGATGCGCGGGGCGGCCTGGCAGCCGTCGACCAGCAGCTTCGCGCCCACGGCATGGGCCAGGCGCGCGGCATGTTCCACGTGAAGCACCGAGCCGAGCACGTTGGAAACATGCGCGAAGGCCACCAGCTTGTGAGCCGGCGTCAGGATGCGTTCGGCGGCTTCGAGATCGATGCTGCCGTCGGCGGTCAGCGGGCAGACGTCGATTTCCACGCCGGTACGGTCGCGCAGAAGCTGCCACGGCACGATGTTGGAGTGGTGTTCGAGCACGGAGACGAGGATGCGGTCCCCCGCCTTGAGGTTCTGCACGCCCCATGTCTGGGCCACCAGGTTGATCGCCTCGGTGGCGCCGCGGGTGAAGACGATCTCGTCCTCCCGGCCGCCGAGAAATTCCGCGACGGTGCGGCGGGCGGCCTCGAAGGCCAGGGTCATCTCGGCCGAGCGGGCATAGACGCCGCGATGCACGGTCGCGTAGTCGCGGCCCAGCGCATTGACCGTGGCGTCGATCACCGCCTGCGGCTTCTGCGCGGTGGCGGCAGTGTCGAGATAGTGCCAGTCGGCGTCGCCATCCGCCGAGGCCAGCCCCGGGAATTCGCCCTTCACGGCCAGCACGTCTCCGGCTTCGCGCACGAGATCGCTCACAGGATCTGCTCCAGCCGGGCGATGGCCGCCGCGCTCAGTTCCGCCTCGCCGGGGGCGCCGGTGAAGGCTTCGGCGATGAAGGCCTGGAGCATCAGCCGCTTCGCTTCGGGCGGGGTAAGGCCGCGGCTCATCAGGTAGAACAGGCCCCCGGCGTCGAGTTCGCCCACCGCGCAGCCATGCGCCGCCTTGACGTCGTCGGCGTAGATTTCCAGCTCCGGCCGGGCATTGGCGGTGGCCGTGCGGTCCAGCAGCATGGCGCGGACCGACTGTTCGGCATCGGTGCCGTCGGCCCCGCGCTCCACGGCGATGCGGCCGAGGTAAGTGCCGACGGAATGGCCGGCCAGCGCCGTCCGCACGATCTGGCTGGACGTGGCGTTCAGCCCGGCGTGCGTGACTTCGGTGACCACTTCCAGCGTCTCGCTGCCGGTGGCAAGCTGCGCCGCGCCCAGAGTGAAGTCCGCGCCTTCGGCCAGCCGCACGTCGACGGCGATGCGGCCATAGACCGGCCCGGCCGAAAGCACGCGAAGATCGAACTTCGCACCTTTGCCCAGCGAGATCACCAGGTGCCGGGCGACGGCTTCTGCGCCGTCCTCGACGATCTGGAGCGAATCCTCGGCGCCGTCCGCCACGACGATGCTCTCGCGCGCGATCGGCCAGACGCCGGCCAGCGCGTCGATGTCGGAATAGCGGAAGTCTTCGTGCTTCCGCGTCGGGAGAGCAGCGACTTCGCTCATGCGGCCGCCTCTTGCACCACGGCTTCGTAGCCTTCTTCCTCAAGCCGCAGCGCGAGGTCCGCGCCGCCGGTCTTGACGATGCGACCGTCGGCCAGGACGTGGACGAAGTCCGGCTTCACGTAGTCCAGCAGGCGCTGGTAGTGGGTGATGAGCAGCACGGCCTTGTCGGGCGCGCGCATGATCGCATTGATGCCTTCGCCGCAGATGCGCAGGGCGTCGATGTCGAGGCCGGAGTCGGTCTCGTCCAGGATGGCCAGGCGCGGGTCGAGGATGCCCATCTGCACCATCTCGGCGCGCTTCTTCTCGCCGCCGGAGAAGCCCACGTTCACCGGGCGCTTCAGCATGTCCATGTCCATGCGCAGCAGGCCCGCCTTTTCGCGTGCCAGCTTCAGGAACTCGCCGCCCGAAAGCACTTCCTCGCCGCGGCTCTTGCGCTGGGCATTGGCGGATTCGCGCAGGAACTGGACGAAGGACACGCCGGGGATCTCGACCGGGTACTGGAAGCCCAGGAACAGGCCGGCGGCGGCGCGCTCGTGCGGTTCCAGTTCAAGCAGGTCCTGCCCCAGGAAGTCCACCGAACCGCCGGTCACTTCATAGCCGGGACGGCCGCCGAGCGTGTAGCCCAGGGTCGACTTGCCCGCGCCGTTCGGGCCCATGATCGCGTGAATCTCGCCTGGATTGATCGTCAGCGAGAGACCCTTGAGGATCGGCCGGTTTACGTTGGCTCCGGCAACATTGGCCTGAAGGTTATCGATCTTGAGCATGGTCATCCTTCGGAGCCCTCATCGAAGCGGCCCTCGTCAAAACGGGGAGTGGCAGTGGTTCCGGCCTTCCGGCGCGCGGAGCGCTTGTCGAAAGGCACGTTGAGTTCGGTGGTGATCTCGCGAACGACGCTGTCCACGCGGTCCAGCACTTCGTCCTCCGAGAAGCGCAGCACGCGGATGCCCACTTCGGTGAGCTTGCGGTCCTGCAATTCGTTGACGTCCGGGTTGGAATCGTCGGCGCTGAGCTGCACGACGATCCAGCGCGAAGGGCAGGCGAAGTCGACGATGGCCGAGCCGACCACCGACTGGCGGATGAACTTCACGCCGCCCAGCTTCGAGCCGGCCAGCTCTGCCCAGAGCGCCTTCTGCGCCTCGCTGGGATTGCGGCGCTGTTCCTTGGCCCGCTCCTTGAGCGTTTCCAGGCGTGCGCCGGTCACATTGAAGCTGGCCTTGGCGTCGGCCTTGGGCGCGGCGTCCTTGCTGATGCCAAGGGTCTTGCGGGCGGCGGTCATGGATTAAGTCCTTGGATGAAAGAAGTACCAGAAAGCCCCTCCTCTTCAGGGGAGGGGTTGGGGTGGGGGGTAGCCCAACGATCCGACGCTTCGTGCAGAGCATTCAGGACCACGGTCAGAACCCCTTCCATATTGCGCATCACCTCGGTGTTGGTGACGTGGATGGTGGCGAACCCCATCCCGGGGAGCGCCGCGTCACGCTTGCGGTCGCATTCGGAATCGTGCGTCTCGCCGTCGACTTCCACGACCAGCGCTTTCTGTGGGCAAAGAAAATCCGCGATGAATGGGCCGATTGGCGCCTGCCGACGGAACTTGAAGCCGTCTAGCTGCGAGCGCGACAGGGCGCGCCATAGGCGCTTTTCCGGTTCGGTCGGCGCATTGCGCATTTCGCGGGCGAATTGTGCGATCTCGGCGTTGCGGGTGACGGATAGCCCCCACCCCCGGCCCCTCCCCTGAAGGAGAGGGGAGTTGATGCGCCTTGCTGTATCGCTAGGCGTCAACATCAACCCACCGAACCTTCCAGGCTGATGCCCAGCAGCTTCTGCGCTTCGACTGCGAACTCCATCGGCAGTTGCTGGAGCACTTCCTTGGCGAAGCCGTTGACGATCAGCGCCACCGCCTGCTCGGTATCGAGCCCGCGCTGCATGGCGTAGAACAGCTGGTCGTCGCTGATCTTGCTGGTGGTCGCCTCATGCTCGATCTGGGCGCTGGGATTGCGCACTTCGATATAGGGCACGGTGTGGGCGCCGCATTCCTTGCCCAGCAGCAGCGAATCGCACTGGGTGAAGTTGCGCACGCCCTCGGCATTGGCGGCCACGCGCACGAGGCCGCGATAGGTGTTGTTGCTCTTGCCGGCCGAGATGCCCTTGGAGATGATCGTCGAGCGGCTGCCCTTGCCGTTGTGGATCATCTTGGTGCCGGTATCGGCCTGCTGGTAATTGTTGGTGACGGCCACCGAGTAGAATTCGCCCACCGAATCCTCGCCATTGAGGACGCAGCTGGGGTACTTCCAGGTGATGGCGGAGCCGGTTTCCACCTGCGTCCACGAGATCTTGGAGCGGGCGCCTTGGCAGAGGCCGCGCTTGGTCACGAAATTGTAGATGCCGCCTTTGCCCTCGGCATTGCCGGGGTACCAGTTCTGCACGGTCGAGTACTTGATCTCGGCATCTTCCAGCGCGACCAGTTCCACCACCGCCGCGTGAAGCTGGTTTTCATCGCGCATCGGCGCGGTGCAGCCTTCGAGGTAGGACACGTAGCTGCCCTTCTCGGCGATGATCAGGGTCCGTTCGAACTGGCCGGTGTTTTCCGCGTTGATGCGGAAATAGGTGCTCAGCTCCATCGGGCAGCGCACGCCTTCGGGGATGTAGACGAAGGTGCCGTCGGAAAAGACCGCGCAGTTCAGCGCCGCGAAGTAGTTGTCCTGCACGGGAACGACGCGGCCGAGCCACTTCTTCACCAGTTCCGGATATTCGCGGATCGCTTCGGAGATCGAGCGGAAGATCACGCCCGCCTGCTCCAGTTCCTTGCGGAAGGTGGTGGCGACGGAAACCGAATCGAACACTGCGTCCACGGCCACCTTGCGCGCGCCTTCGACGCCGGCGAGCACTTTCTGCTCCTCCAGCGGAATGCCCAGCTTCTCGTAGACCTTGAGGATCTCGGGATCGACTTCGTCCAGGCTGGAGAGCGAAGGCTTCTTCTTGGGCGCGGCCCAGTAGTAGGCTTCCTGGTAGTCGATCGGCGGCACGTTCAGCTTGGCCCAGTCCGGCGGAGTCATCTCCAGCCAGCGGGCATAGGCCTTCAGGCGCCAGTCGAGCATCCACTCCGGCTCGTCCTTCTTGGCCGAGATGAAACGGATGGTATCCTCGGACAGGCCCTTGGGGCCATATTCCTGCTCGATGTCGGCAACCCAGCCGTGCTCGTAATCGGCCACGCGGGCCGCAGCCTCGCGCGCGGCCTGATCGCGCACTTCTACGTCGCGGGCCTCGCCATCGCGGCGGTTGTCCCCATGGACTTCGCGCACCTCGATGGTGCCCTCGGGGGAGGTTTCGTCAGTCATTCATACTTCCTCGACGAGCTGGGTCAGGACCACTTGCGCCAATGCGCCGCGCAGTGCCGCATTCACTTGCGGCCAGTGCGGGCGCACGCTGCATCCGCCTTCCAGCGTACATTCGTGCTTGCCCTGTTCGAGGCAGGCGGTGAGCGCGATCGGCCCTTCCACTGCCTCCACGATATCCGCAATCGAAATCGTTTCGGGTGCGCGGGCCAGTTTCAGCCCGCCGCCAACGCCGCGGGTCGATTGCAGCAACCCCGCAGCGGTCAGTTTGCTCACCAGCTTCTGAACGGTGGGAGCAGGAAGGCCGGTGTCTTCGGCAAGCTGGCCTGCCGAGATGCGGCTCATCCGCGAATCCTGGGGGTGATGCGCACAAGTGCCCGAATGCCGAGTCGCGGCGGACATGATGACAACGGCGTAGTCGGCCATGCTGGACAGGCGCATATCTGCGGCTTTCACGTCTCTGCGGTTAAAGTGGATCAAATCTTTCCGATTTGTGCCACCTAGTGCAGGACCCCTCCGGTTTCAATGGAGTTTCGCACAGGATTTGTGCGACAAAAGCGATCGGGGTGTTGCAAATTTCTCGCTTTTGGAGAGAGTTCGCGCCGGCGGATGGGGAAATCCAAAGAAAAAAGGCGGTCCCCGATCAGGATCGGGAACCGCCGTAAGGTAATAAAGAACTCGTGCGCATCCCGCTACGAGCCCTTCGGGTCGCAACTCTCCTGTATGCCGGGCCCTCGGCGATTTATTGTATAATTGCGACATGCGTGCTCTGGCGGTGACGCCGGAAAACCGATTTTGCGAACGTCACGCAGGATAAGAAGCATTTGAGCAACAGCGCCGAGCCGTTTATGCGGCACCCGTGCTTTACTCCCTGATCAGACCCGCCCTGTTCCGTCTCGACGCCGAATCGGCGCATGGCCTTGCGCTCAAGGCGCTGAAAATGGTGGGCAAGACTCGCGCGCCGGCATTCCCCGCCTCGCTCTCCACGCAAGTCGCGGGAATCGCTTTCCCCAACCCCGTTGGCATGGCGGCCGGCTTCGACAAGGACGGCGAAGTGCCTGACGCGCTGCTGGGCCTGGGCTTCGGTTTCGCGGAAGTCGGCTCCATTACGCCGCTGCCGCAGGCGGGCAATCCCAAGCCGCGCCTGTTCCGCCTGGTGGAGGACCGCGCGGTGATCAACCGCATGGGCTTCAACAACCGCGGCGCGCAAGTGGCGCTGGAAGGCCTGACGGCGCGCCGGGATCGTCCCGGCGTCGTCGGCATCAACATCGGCGCCAACAAGGACGCGACCGACCGCATCGCCGACTATGCGACGATGGCCCGACTCATGGCCCCGCTGGCGACGTATCTGGCCGTGAACATCTCCAGCCCGAACACGCCCGGGCTGCGCGCGCTCCAGGACGAATCGGCGCTGACCGGGCTGCTCGATGCCGTGCTGGAAGCCCGCGCCGAGGTCTGCGGCGAAGATGGCCCGCCGGTCTTCCTCAAAGTCGCGCCGGACCTCGAACCGGCCGATATCGACGCGATTGCCCGCATCGCCGTCGACAAGCGCCTGGGCGCGCTGATCGTCTCCAACACCACGATTTCGCGGCCGACCCTGCACTCGTCCCACCGCGGCGAGACGGGGGGGCTTTCGGGCGCGCCGCTGCGCGATCTGGCCCAGCAGCGCCTGCGGGACTTCCGCAAGGCCACGGGCGGCGCCGTGCCGCTGGTCGGCGTGGGCGGCATCGCCACGGCGGAAGACGCCTGGGCCCGCATTCGCGCGGGCGCCAGCCTGGTGCAGGTCTACAGCGCCATGGTCTATGAGGGGCCGGGCATGGCAAGGGCGCTCTGCAAGGGGCTGGAAGCGCTGATGAAGCGCGACGGCTTCGCCACGATCGCGGATGCCGTAGGGTCCGAATAGCGTCAAAAGCCACCTATATGGGTGCAAGTACGGATGCGGCTCTGCTTGTCGCAACCACTCCACGCGCCTAGACGTTGATCGGAACGGACAATTCCGCGTGAATAGAGAGGACGGGGCTCGGCATGGATCTTGGTGACTTCGACAAGTGCACCAACCTGGTATCGCTGTTCCTCAAGCGAGCAGACCGATTGGGCGATTCGCCCATGCTCTGGTCCAAGCAGGACGGCCGATGGCTGTCCACGAGCTGGGCCGAGGTGGCGCGCCGCGTCTCGCTGATGGCTGCCTCGCTCCGGCGCATGGGCTTGCAGGCCGGGGACCGCGTGCTGATCGTGTCGGAAAATCGGCCCGAATGGTGCATCGCGGACCTGGCCGTGATGGCGGCGGGCTGCGTCACCGTGCCGGCCTACACCACCAACACCACGCGCGATCACATTCATATACTGGAGAATTCCGGCGCGCGCGCGGCGATCGTCTCCACGGCCAAGCTGGGCAAGGCGCTGCTTCCGGCTATCGTCCAGACGGACTTGTGCCGCCATGTCATCGGCATGGAAGCACTGCCGCAGATGCAGGGCGGCGCCTACGAGGTCCATGACTGGGCGGGCCTGCTCGAAGGCGACGCCCTTCGCGCGCGCGCCGAAATCGACAGCCGGGTGGCCGACTTCCGCCGCCGCGACCTTGCCTGCATCATCTATACCAGCGGCACCGGCGGTGCGCCGCGCGGCGTTCGCCAGCACCACGGCATGATCCTGACCAACGTCGCCGGCTGCGCGCAGATCATCTTCGACGATTTCGGCTGCGACGAAGGAGAGATATTCCTCTCGTTCCTCCCGCTCAGCCATGCCTACGAACATACCGGCGGGCAGTACCTGCCGATCGCCATGGGCGGGCAGATCTACTATTCCGAGGGCCTCGACAAACTGGCCTCCAATATCGAGGAAGTGCGCCCGACGATCATGGTGGTCGTCCCGCGCCTCTTCGAAGTGCTGCGCACGCGCATCATGAAGCAGATCGAGAAGCAGGGCGCCGTTCCCGCGCGCCTGATGGAAATGGCGCTGGGCATTGCCGGGCGGGAGCAGGCCGGCCGTCGCCGTCTGCTGGACTATCCGCTCGACATGGTGATCGAACGGACGCTGCGGCCCAAGGTGCGCGCCAAGTTCGGCGGCCGCATCAAGGCGCTGGTTTCGGGCGGCGCGCCGCTCAATCCCGAGATCGGCGCCTTCTTCGACGCGATGGGGCTGACGCTGCTGCAGGGCTATGGCCAGACCGAGGCCGGGCCGGTGATCAGCTGCAACCGTCCCGCCGCCGGGATCAAGCACGACACCGTCGGGCCGCCGCTTCGCAATGTCGAGGTGCGGATTGCCGAGGACGGCGAAATCCTCGTGCGCGGCGAGCTGGTGATGCAGGGGTACTGGCAGAACGCTGCCGCCACCGATGCCGTGCTTCGGGACGGCTGGCTCCATACCGGCGACATCGGCCATATCGACAGCCGCGGGCGGATCATGATCACCGACCGCAAAAAAGACATGATCGTCAACGACAAGGGCGACAACGTCTCTCCGCAGAAGGTGGAGTCGATGCTGACGCTGCAGCCCGAGATCGCGCAGGCCATGGTCCACGGCGACCGCCGCCCCTACATCGTCGGCCTGATCGTCCCCGATGCCGACTGGGCGCTGGAATGGGCCAAGGCCAACGGCGAGAAATTCGACTTCAAGGCGCTGCAGGGTCTCCCGGCGTTCCGGGCGGAGATCCGCGCGGCGATAGACCGCGTCAACACCGACCTTTCGGTGATCGAGAAAGTCCGCCAGTTCACGTTCGCGGACGAACCCTTCGGGATCGAGAACGAGGAAATGACCCCCAGCCTCAAGATCCGCCGCCACAAGCTCAAGGAGCGTTATGGCGAGCGGATGGACGCGCTCTACCGCAACTGAGGCCGCAAACCGGGGTAGGGGCCGGGTGGCCCTTTACGCCACCTGCCGCCTGGCAGAAATGATCGTCACGGCACCAGCGTGGTGAAGAGGTAGGTCGAGAAGATCACCAGATGGACCATGCCCTGGACGAGCGTGGTCCGCCCGGTGCTCAGCGTCATCGTCGCCACCAGCAGCGTCAGGCCGAGCAGGGCGATCGACTTGAACGAGAGGCCCAGTTCAAGGTCCAGCCCCATGGCCATGGAGGCGATGGCGACGGCGGGGATCGTCAGGCCGATGGTGGCCAGCGCGGAGCCGATCGCGAGATTGAGGCTGGTCTGCACCCGGTTCGCGCGCGCCGCCGACAGCGCGGCGAGGCTCTCCGGCGCCAGCACCAGCGCAGCAATGATGATGCCGACCATGGCATGCGGCGCGCCCATGGCGGCAACGCCGGCCTCGATCGAGGGCGAGAGCGCCTTGGCCAGCAGGACCACGGGTATCAGCGCCACCGGCAGCATGACGCCCGCGGCGATGGCCTTGACCGCCGGAACCTTCTCATGCGTGCCGTCGCTCTCCTCGGGATAGAGGAAATGGTCCCGGTGACGGATGGTCTGGGCCACCACGAACGTCGCATAGAGGATCAGCGAATCCGCGGCGACGAAGATCAGCTGGTTGGCGTTGTAGAAGGGCCCGGCCTCGCTCGTGGTGTAGTTCGGCATCACCAGCGTCAGCACTGAGAGGGTCGCCAGGATCGCCAACCCGTGATTGACGCCCGATTGCGTATAGCCTTGTTCGTGATGACGCCCCCCGCCCAGCAGCAGGCAGACGCCGACGATGCCGTTGATGGTGATCATCACGGCGGCAAAAACCGTGTCGCGCGCCAGGGTCTGGGTGCCGTTGCCGTCGCTCAGCATGATCGAGACGATCAGCGAGGTTTCGATCACGGTGACGGCGAAGGCCAGGATCAGCGTGCCGAACGGCTCGCCCACGCGGTGCGCGATCACTTCGGCATGGTAGACCGCCGACATGATCGCTCCGCCGAGCACAAGCGCCAGCACGACGGCCATCGGGATGCCCGAAGGCTTGCCCAGCGCGATGGCGGCGATGGCGATCAGGGGGACGGCGATGGCCCAGGGCGAAAGGCCGAAACAGGGGAATGTCGCGGGCTTCGCGGCGGCGGCTGGGGACGTGTCGCTCATGTCCGGCACTATAGGCGAATTCGGCCCGAGGGCCAGTTTCGCCGCAAGATGGCCGCCTAGCGCTGCACGACCGCCAGTGTCGCCCGGTCCAGCGCCTCGCGCAGCTTCCAGGTCCGCGCCTCGAATGTGCCGGGGGTGAGTTCGTTGGTCATGAGAACGGCCACCACGGCGTGCGCGGGGTCCACGAAAAAGTAGGTATTGGCCGAGCCCGACCAGCTTCCGGCGCCGACCGGCAGCCCGCCCCGGGCCTCGGTCCCGGCATCGCCGATGGCCAGTCCCAGGCCGAAACCCGCATCGAGATGCTCTCCGCCACCGGTGCGCAGGCGCGGGGTGAACATGGCGTCGACGGTTTCCGGCCTCAGCAGGCGCCGGCCCCGCCAGGTGCCGCGGTTGGCCAGCATCTCCGCGAAATGGCGATAGTCCTCCAGCGTTCCCGCCAAGGCGCCTCCGCCGTCGCGCAATCGAGTGGGGTCGCGGTATTCCGAGGTTTCCTGGCGGTCCACCGGCCTCAGGCCCTCGGCACTGGCGATATAGCCGGTGACAAGGCGCGGGGCCTGCGCGTCGCTCACCACGAACGTGGTGTCCTTCATCTCCAGAGGGCCGAAGATCTGCGACTGGAGGAAGGCATCGAGACTCTCGCCCGACACGCGCTCGATCACCGCGCCGAGCACCGTAGTTGAAAATCCGTAGCTGAAGCGCTCTCCCGGCTGGTGTAGCAGCGGCGCCTTGCCGAGGCGGGCAATCAGTGCATCCAGCGTGGCGGCAGGCGGAACCTGCGGCTCGGCACTGGCCACCGCCGTGGTGCGGCTGACGCCGTTTTCGCGGTACCAGCGCTGGACCGGAGTATCGCCCATGAACTCGTAGGTCAGGCCCGAGCGGTGGAGCAGCAGGTCCTCGATCGTGACCGGGCGGGCCGCGGCCACGTTTTCGGCCGGGCTGTGGCTATTTCCGTCCCAGACCCGCAGGTCCGCCATTGCCGGGAGGTACTTGCCGATAGGGTCGGTCAGCGCGAGCTTGCCTCTTTCGGCAAGCATCAGGACGCCGGCGGAGGTGATCGGCTTCGACATCGAATAGAGCCGGAAGATCGCGTCACGGGCGATCGGCGTGCCGGTCTCGATGTCGGCATGCCCGATGGCGATTTCCACCAGCGGCGTGCCATGCTGCTCGATCAGCACCAGCGCCTGCGGCAATTCTCCCGCCGCGACCATGGCGCCGAGTTCGCCTTTCAGCCTTTCCGCCGGAGAATCGGCCAGCATCGGCGCTGTGCAGCTCAGCGCTGATGCTGCGAGCAGCAGGCGCAGGCCGGCGCGAAGGGTCAGAATGGCCGGTCGCCGGCCACGGTCACGCGGAAGCCGGAGCGGACTTCGGGGAAGTAGTCCCACACCGCGAAGTGCTGCGTGCAGCGGTTGTCCCAGAAGGCCACCGAGTTCTTCCGCCAGCGGAAGCGGACGTGGAAATTGGCGTCCTTGACGTGCTCGAACAGGAAATCGAGCACGGCCTTGCTCTCGGTGCCTGACAGTTCGTTGATCTTCGTCGTGTAGGAGGAGTTCACGAAGAGCAGCTTGCGGCCCGTCACCGGATGGGTGCGGATCACCGGGTGCGAATTGCAGGGGTAGGTCTTGGTCGAATCCGGGAAGATCGCCTTGTAGACGGGATTGGCGTCGTGAACGGCGGTCAGCGGATCGAGGAAGGCCTTCATCGCCGGGGACAGCGCGTCGTAAGCGGCGTACATGCTGGCGAACAGGGTGTCGCCGCCGTCCTCGGGCAGGGTGTGGATATGGAGGATCGAGCCCATCGGCGGCTCGGCGTCGGCCGAAAGGTCCGAATGCCAGTTCTCGCCCGCGACGAACTTCGAATTCTCGTCGGCATGGATGGCCACGACTTCGGGATGGTCGGGAAGCCCGGCGACGCCGGAATGGATCGCCAGTTGGCCGAAGGCGCGGCCGAGAGCCTTGTGGGCTTCGTGATCGATGTCCTGATCGCGGAAGAACACCACCTGGTGCTTCATCAGCGCCTCGTGAATCTCGGTGAAAGCCTGGTTGCCGAGCGGCTGGCGCAAATCGATCCCGAAGATCTCCGCGCCGATGCGCTTGGTCATGGGGCGGACGTCGATCAGTTCATAACCCATTGTCGGGCTCCGGTTTTCTTCGTGGGCACGCACCGGATGCGGAGTGAGGGCTCTCGCATCCGGTGCGTTCGTTGTTATTGGGCCGTTCCTATTCAGGATCTCGGACGCTGCCCTTCTCGGGGAAGATGCGGCGTTCGATGCGGCAGTGGATGCCCTGGGTGCCGTCCACGACCTGAGTCACCCCGAAGTCGGCGGCGACGCTCATCAGCGAATAGCCGTCGTTGCGGGAAAGGCCCTGATGCTCGGTGAGGAGGTGGAGCATGTCGATCGAGGCCGACTTCATCGCCTTGTCGAGATTCTCGCCGAAGCCGTGGACGATCCAGCAATCGGGCGTCTCCAGCAGCGGCGAGGGGAACGAGAAGTCCTTGCGCAGCACGATCTGGAACAGCACGTCGAGCGAGGCTTCGATGGCCGTGCCGCTGATCTCGCCGTCGCCCTGGCTGATATGGGGGTCGCCGATCGAGAACAGGCCGCCCTTGACCTGCACCGGGTAGTACATCGTCGCGCCCGCGCCGATGCGCCAGTTGTCGATATTGCCGCCGTGGAGGCCGGGGGGAATCGTGCTGACTGCCTCGTTGACGGCCGGCGCGACACCCGCCGTGCCCAGGTGCGGGCGGGCCGGGATGGTGATGCCGGGCAGCGCGGTCGAACGATCGCATTCCGGGCAATGGGTGATGCGGCCGGGGACCACGTATTTCTCGTCCACGTCATAGGCGTAGAGCGCGCTGGCGGTATTGGCGTTGGGGTCGATCTTGTAGATCGTGACGCGCTCGGTCTCGCCGAATTCCTGGTAGAGATGGCCCCAGTTGGCCGCGAGGTTCGAGCCGTAGTTGAAGCGCGGCCGCATCGCCATGTAGCGCACTTCCAGCATGTCGCCGGGCTCCGCGCCCTCGACGAAGATCGGGCCGGTCATGATGTGGCAGCCCGGCGCGCGGGTGGCGGGGTCGATTTCGGTGAAGATGCGGCGGATGTCGTCGTCGAACATTAGTTCCGGATCGTCGCCGGCATGGTGCGTGACGGCCTGCGCCTGGATCAGGTCGCCGCTTTTCACATAGAGCGCCGGTTTGATCTCGGGCGAGAAGTAGCCCCAGTGCACCGTTTCCGGCGTGGCCCGAAGATGGTGCAGGGCCGACGGCTGGAGCGCGGTCTCCCTGGCGGGCTCGGGCTTAAGGCTGATCAGTGCCATCGGAACTCCTGTTGGGAAGGAAAGATGTCAGGGCGCGTGCGGCTTTACGCGGCGCCGATCCGCACGCTCGTCATGCTGAGCGACTTGTGCTGGATGAAATCGGGCTCGAACGTCGCCGCTTCGTCCTCATGGCGGGCGCCCAGGACGTAGAGCAGCGGCAGGAAATGGTCGGAACTGGGCACTGAGAGCCGGGCGGCATCGCCCAGCGCCGCGTAGTCGATCACGGTCTGCGGATCGTCCGAGGCGATGGCCTTGCACATCGCGGCGTTGAACTGCTCGGCCCAGGGGTAGGGGGCGGCGGCGGGGTTGGCCCAGTCCATGGCGGGCAGGTTGTGGACGATATTGCCGGTGCCCATGATCAGTACGCCCTCGTCGCGCAGCGGGCGCAGCATGCGGCCGACCAGCCAGTGCTCGGCCGCGCTCTTGCCAAGGTCCATGCCGAGCTGGATCACCGGCACGTCCGCCTCGGGATAGGCATGGACGAGCACCGACCAGGTGCCGTGGTCCAGGCCCCAGTTGGCATCCAGGTTCACCGGCATGGGGCTGAGCAGTTCGCGCACGCGTGCCGCCAGCTCCGGGTCGCCGGGGGCGGGGTACTGCACGTCGAACAGGGCCTGCGGGAAGGCGCCGAAGTCATGGATCGTGCGCGGCTGGGCCATGGCGGTGACGGCGGTGCCGCGCGTCTGCCAATGGGCCGAGATGCACAGGATCGCGCGCGGTTTGCCGATGCTGCTCGCGATCTGGTTCCAGGTGCGGGTGACGGGGCTCTTTTCCAGCGCCACCATCGGGCTGCCATGTCCGAAGAAAACGATGGGAAGGCGGCTCATTGTGCGTCTGGCTCCCGGTACTGGGTTGGGGTTGGTGTCTATGCTCGCAGGCTATGGAGAAGGGGGCCGGGCGGTCTTGCGGCGGCGCGCACAAGAACTTGTCGCGCCGCCGGGGAAGCCCGTTTCCTATTCGCGCGTGTAGTCCCCGGGGATCTGCGGATTCTCGCCCGCCTTGCCCCAGAGCAGGATTTCGTTGCCCCAGGGGTCCGCGAAGGCGTGGTTGTAGCCGTTGAACTCTTTCCAGTAGTGATTGCGCCAGAGCACCTTGCCGCCCAGCTTCTCGGCGGTTTCAAGGATGCGCTCGGGGCTGTCGTCGTCGCCGATGAGGACCCAGATGCGCGCCTTGCGGCCCTCGGTGGACAGTGTGCGCGGCTCCACGCCTTCGGGATTCGGATGCGGGCGGGCATTGTTCGCATCGAACACGCCGAGGTGGAGATTGCCGATCTGGCTGTCGCTGCCGTCCTTGTTCTGGAAGAAGCCGCCGGGGACCATGCGGTGATAGATGCCGTGGGGGCGCGCGTCGTTCTCCCAGCCGAAGACTTCGGCGTAGAACTCTCCGGCCCTGGCCGGATCGTCAGTGGCGAAATCGACGAAGATGAGGGTGTTGGTCATAGCGGCTCCTTGTGTTTGAAAATCCGCCGAAGGTGGATTTTGGGCGGCACCGGCCCGCGTGGGCCGGTGCCGCCGCTGGCTCGCAAGGGGTAACGGGTGTCTGGACCGGCGCTCGCCACGACGCGCACGAATCGTTGATTCCTCGCGCCGCTCAAGAAAAGGCGGCGCCCGGTACGAGACCGGACGCCGCAGACCGTCGGGAATGGGTGACGGTAAAACTCTGTGTATCAGGCGCGCAGGCGGGTGATCGGCGCGGGCAGGGGGTTCTGCGGCCCGCGGCGACGGTCCCATTCGCGGCGGTAGCGTTCGACCAGCCAGACGTTGAGCAGCCGCTGGGCGCCCTCCTGCCAGGAATAGCGGCCGCGCGGCGCGAACTTGGAGCGCAGGCCCTGCTGGACCAGTTCGTCGACATGGAAGTCCTGGCTGACGATCTCTTCGACGGCCGTGTCGTTCATCTTCATCTTCAGTTCGAACAGCGGATCGTCCATCGCCTCGGGCACCATCAGCGTGCCGATGGTCAGCGCGTGCGACTGGGCCGAGCGCGGGTCCATGATGAGGTAGAGCACGGTATCGTTGAGCACGACCAGCGAGAGGCTGGGCGGCAGGTTCACGAACAGGAGGCGGTTCTGCTCTTCTTCGGTGAGTTTCGGAAACACCGGGAAGATCGCCTTCTGCGTGGCATTGAAGGCAGCGTTCTTGTGAAGCGTGCCGTTGAGCCGGTAATAGCCCGCCGAATTCTCGGGCACCTCGGGAAACGAGGCCAGCCCGCTCGGGATGAAGTCGTGCAGCGGCCCCGCGTGCAGGCGGCTGGCGTGGTAGCCGTCGTTGTTGTTCTCCAGCATGACCTTCCAGTTCCACGGAAACACGGTGGCCTCCTCGGGACGGGGACCGCGCAAGCTGGCGAAATCGTAGTTGGCGACGACGGCCTCCAGGCCGGCCAGGCGGGGGGTGAGCGGCTCCGCCGCCGGATCGAGGTTGATGAACACGAAGCCATGCCAGATCTCGTGGCGGATCTCGGGCAGGCTCGCCGCTTTCCGGTCGAAATTGCAGGTCCGGTTCATCGCCGGGGCGCCCACCAGCGTGCCGTCCAGGTCATAGGTCCAGTGGTGATAGGGGCACACGAAGGCACGGGCATTGCCGTGCCCTTCCGCCACCAGCATGGCGCGGTGCTGGCAGACCGCGGAGAGCGCTTTCACGCTGCCGTCGCGGGTCTTGGTGACGATGATCGGTTCTTCGGCGCGCGTCACCGTGAAGAAGTCGCCAGGCTGCTCCAGCCATTCGGCGCGGCCGACGCAGAGCCATTCGTGCTCGAACAGCGCGGCCTTTTCGAAGTGGTGGAATTCCTCGTCGGTATAGCAGGCCGGAGGCAGCGTGTCGGCCTCGAGCGTGTTCTTGATGGAGCTGCCGAGGCTGTCGAAGAACGGGTCGTTGAGTAGAGTCATTCCTGCCTGATCCCCATGTCGGTGAGACCGGGGAGAACGCCCTGCGTCCTCCCGCTACCCGGCCAGACTAGCGGGCCTGCGCGGTCCATGCTTTGCACTGGGCGCAGGGACTTTTGGCAGGCGCCTATTCGGCCGGAAGCAGCGCGCCGTCGGCGATGTCGGGCTCGGCAGCGGCGGGCAGGCGCACCGGTGCGCGCAGGAACAGCACGGCGACGATCGTGGCGGCCGCCAGCAGCAGGGCGAAGATCAGGATGGCAAGGCCGTAGCCACCCGTCACGTCGGCGATGCGTCCGGCGCCGATCGGGCCGAGCACGGCGAATGTCGTGGCGGTGGTGGCCATGGCCGTCATGTCCCCCGCGATGCCGGCGCCGAAATAGCGCAGCAGCAGGATATGGGCGGAAAGCCAGGCCATGCCCCAGCCCAGCCCGAACAGTGCGGCGGCGGCAGTGGCCACCAGTACCAGCGAGGCGGACCAGAGCAGCGCCATGGCCAGGGCCTGAAGCGCGAGCCCGGCAATGAGGATGCGGCGCGGATCGACGCGTTCGCACAAGGCGCCGGTCACGCCCTTGGCGCCGGTTCCGGCGAAGGCGAGCAGACTCATGGCGATCGCGCCGGGCGCCGCGCCCTCGCCGAGGTTGGCGACATGGGCCACCAGGATCGAGTGGGCCGAAGTGACGGCGGTCTGCACCACCGTCATGATCAGCGCCAGGATCAGGAAGCTGCGGCTCGTCAGGGCCTGGCGCACGGTCCAGGCGCTCCGCTCGGTGGGGGCGTCCTGTTCGTGGCCCGCGCCCTTCACTTGTTCCACGCTCTCCACTTTCACGGCGTCGCGGATGCAGACCAGGCAGATCAGGCCGAGCGCCAGCGCGCTCACGGCCATGACCAGCCAGTGGAGGCGCCAGTCCCCGGTCATGCCGACGATGGCGCCCACGATCAGCGGCCCGGCGATTCCGCCGGCCGCGCCGCTCATGAAATAGAAGCCGATCATCCGCGCCGAGGTGCGGGGGAACCATGTCGCCAGCAGATAGACGGCGGGGGAGGGGGCGATCAGCGAGAAGCCCACGCCCATCAGCGTGGTGGCCACGAAGAAGAGGGTGAGATGCTCGATCTGGGAGGCGATGAAGAACCCGGCCGCCAGCACCAGGCAGCCCGCGAACATCGTCAGCCGCGTGCCGATGGATTTCATCAGCAATGGCGGCAGAGGGCTCGCGAGGCCGCAGGCGAGGCCCAGCAGCGAGAAGCTGAGGCCGGCGGCCGCCTTCGACCAGCCGAGCTGCGCGACCATCGTGTAGAGGACGTAGCCCAGCGAGGTGAACGTCGTCGCCGTCACGAAGAAGAACCCCAGAGAGGCGGCGAAAAGGACGAGGGCACTGCGCGGCATTGCTACTCCTGCGGGCTTCGTCCGGACGGAATCGCGGACTGACACGCGGTGCAGGCTCTCATGCTGCGGCTGCACACTCTTGATGACGGGCGCCTAGATAGTTGATCGAAACGCCGGGACAAGGCCCGCGGCGGGGAAGTGGCCGGCATGTCCGGAGACGGGAAGGGCGCGGAGACCGAAGTCGCCGCGCCCTCCTGCTTTCCGGCGAAGGCCGGAAGGGATCAGAACTTGTAGCCGACCGAAAGGATCACCTGGCGCGGCGGAATGTACGTGTCCATCACCTGGGCGCTGCCATAGGGGTCGGAGAACCGCGAGTTGATGCCGTTCCTGTCGAACAGGTTGATCACCCGCAGGGTCACGTTGGTATTGGTGCCCTCCGGCTCGTATTTCAGCATGGCATTGACCTGGGTGTAGGAAGGCGTGAGGTCCACGTCACCTTCGTTGAACAGGCGGTACTGGTACTTGCCCCGGTAGATCAGCTGGGCGCGGGCGGTCAGCTCGCCCGGGCCGACCTTGCCGTTCCAGGTCGCCGCCACATTGCCCTGCCAGCGCGGCAGCTTGGGAATGCGGTTGCCCTTGATGTCCTCGCGCGCGGCGTCGCGCGCCAGGGTGGCGGCGTAGAAGTTGGTCCAGAACAGGTAGTCGGGATAGCCCGCCGCATTCTGGGCGTTCGCGGCATTGGTTGGATCGAGCGCAAGGTAGTGCGACGTGAACTCGCCTTCCAGCCACGACAGCGACGCGTCGAAGCGCAGGCCCTCGGTGGGGATGTAGGAGCCTTCGAGTTCCAGGCCGTAGACCCGCGCCTTGGGGGCGTTGCTGATGCCTTCGCCGTAGAGGATCGGGTCTTCCTCCAGGAACTGCATGTTCTTGTAATTATACAGGAAGGCAGAGCCGTTGAGCTGGAGCGTATCGCCCAGGAAGCGGTTCTTGGTGCCGATTTCGAAGGAATCGACGGTCTCCTGCTTGTAGGTCGGCAGGATCGAGTAACTGCCTCCGGTGGAGGCCGCAGAGTTGATGCCGCCCGGCTTGAAGCCGCGCGTCCAGCTTGCATAGACCATGTTGCTGGGCGTGATCTGGTAGTCGAGCGCGACTTTGCCGGTCCAGGCGTCGCCCTTGCGGCCGCCGGTCGAGCTGGGCTGGAGATAGGCGCCCGAGGTCTGGCCGGACGTGCCGCCGGACATCGAATCGTATGTGCCGGTGGCCTTGTCGTGGTTGTAGCGCACGCCGGCCGTCAGCTTGAGCTGGCTGGTGAGGTTGTAGGTGCCCTGCGCGAAGACGGCATAGAGGTCGCGCTTGATCGTCGACAGCTCGGCATAGGTCAGGTTGGCGACGAGCGGGTCGTTCCAGGCGGTGTCGGTGGGCAGGGCTTCCTGCAGGAAGTTGTCGTCGTCGCTGCGGTATTCGTTGACGTACTGGTCGTTCGACGAATGGAGATAGACGCCGCCGAGCACCCAGCTGAACGGGCCGGTGCCGTTGGAGGTCAGGTTGATCTCCTGGCTCCAGCTCTTGGTATCCGATTCCCAGAGCGGCACATGGTCGTAAGCGACGCCGGTGAAGCTGACCGGGTTGTAGGTCTGGGCATAGAACAGGGCCGTGTCGAGCCCGTCCGCATCCCAGGCCTGCTCGGAGTGGAGCTTCTGGTAGCCGGTGATCGACTTGATCGTGGCGAAGGGCGTCTCCCACTTGACGACGCCGGTGTAGAGCTGGGTCTTGACCACCGAGCGGCCGGGATAGTCCTGCGTCAGTTCGCGCGGATCCGGGTTCGGATCCAGGATGTTCTTCTGCGCAGGGCCGTTGGTGTTGCTGGTGAACTGGACGGTGTTCAGCACGATCGAGAAGTTGGAGGCCGGCTGCCACTTGGCGCCGAGGCGCCAGCCGGTTTCGTCCTGATCGTCGAGGTCGTACTTGCGGGTGCCCGGCACTTCGGTGGCATGGGCATAGCCGTCGTGCTTGGTGAACTGGAAGGCGCCGCGCACCGCCAGGCTATCGGAAAGCGGCACGTTCAGCGCGGCCGAGCCTTCCATGTAGTTGTAGTTGCCGTAGCCGGCGTTCACATTGCCGCTGACGGCGTCCGTGCTCGGCTCGATCGAGACGACATTGATGGTGCCGCCGGTCGAACCCTGACCGAACAGCGTGCCTTGCGGCCCGCGCAGCACTTCCACCTGGGCCACGTCGATGAAGGCGGCGCTCGCGGCGATCGAGTTGAAGATATAGACGCCGTCGATGTGGTAGGACACGCCCGGCTGGGTGTTGGTGTTCTCCGGCGTTTCCGAACCCACGCCGCGAATGGTGATGATGCGCTCTCCGCCGCCGCTCTTGGCGACGACCAGGCCCGGCACGGTGCCGTTGAGCCCGGTGATGTCGTTGATGTTCGCGGCCTTCAGCGTCTCGGCCGTGATCGCGCTGACGGAAAGCGGGGCCTGCTGCAGGCTGACGTCCCGGCGTTCGGCAGTGACGACGATGTCGGTAAGGCCTTCCGCCGGCACGGCGGCTGCCACCGCGGCGGCGGCATCGGCTTCTTCCGCATGGGCGCTGGCCGAGGCGAAGGCCAGGAGGGAGACGCTCGAGGCGAGCGCGTAGGCAAATCGAGACGTGCTTATCATCATGGTAGCTCCCCGAACAAAGTCAGACCGATTCCCGGGTGTGCGGCTCGTTTGTGGTTTTGGCCGCTTGTGGGAAAATCTGTCGCGAGGAGCGGATCGGGTCTTGTGCATTTGCGAATAAGTACTTGATCGGTGACCCCTGCCGCGAAGGGCAGGGCTGATGAAAATCGTCGATATTCGGAAGATTATCGGTGCGGGGCTACGCCATGTGGGGCGGCCTCTATCCTTTTGCACCGCAAAATGCGGGGGCCACGGGGCGCCCGGGTCAAGCCGCAAAGGCCAGGGCGACAACTGCGCCTCCGCGCCCGCCCCGCCGCGGCCTGCGTCGACCGGCCCGATGCTTGTCAACCGAAGCGACTGACAATCTGTGAAATGCGGCCTCAACGGCCTTGCCATCGCCACGAAGGGTGCGGCATGACGGAGGCGTGCTTTCGCAGAAAACCCGCTATGCCATCCGCGCCATGCAGCATCTTGCCGACAACTACGGGCAGGGTCCGATCCAGCTCGCGCAGATCGCGGAAGCACAGAACATTCCCGCCAAGTTCCTCACCACGATCCTGTCCGAACTGAGCCGTTTCGGGATCGTCGATTCCCAGCGCGGCAAGGATGGCGGCTATCGGCTGGCGGTGTCTCCGATCGACATCACTTATGGCGACCTTATCCGCCTGATGCGTGGCTCCCTGGCGCTGGTGCCCTGCGCCAGCCGCTTCGCGCACGAGAAGTGCAAGAACTGTCTGGAAGAGGGCGATTGTCGTACGCGCGCCCTGATGCTGGAAGTGCGCGACCGGACCGCCGAACTGCTGGACGGAGTAAGACTTTCGGATCGCATCGATCCCGTCCCCGCCCAGGTCGACGATCAGGACTGATTGCGGACGCGGCGCATAGCCGGGCGCTTTCTTCGGCCAACTCCCTCATTTTCAATGGCAATCGGCGAACGAAAAGTCAGCCGTGCCCGTTAAGTCCCCCGAAATTGCCATATCCGTCGAAGGGCAATGCCAGACATCGCTTCGGCGTAAATAGTTTTTGCTTGGGCGCGAAAACGACAAACTTTCGGCTAGGTGTATTGTCTACTTATTCAGTTGAGAATAGAGAGGGGCAGCGGCGGGGAAGAGCCGCGCTCAGAGGAAGATACGCAATGTCTCAACCGTTATCGGACAACCAGCGATCGGGACGGCACCTCTCCAGGGATTCCGGGAATGACGATCCCAAGGCGGCACCGCTCGAAGTGGTCGCCGATGCCCTGGACCAGATGCGCTACGGCGTCATCCAACTGACAGTCCACGATGGCAAGCTGGTGCAGCTCGACATCACCGAGCGGCGGCGCTTCGCTTCATAAGCGCGCGCTGCCCCGGCAGTTACCGACCCGGCAATCGCTGACCGGGGAAATCAATTTCCTGCCAACCAGACCGGACCACCGGATGTGAGGCCCTTCGAAAAAACAAGGGGGATCTCATGAGAAAGACCATTCGCGGGCCGCTGCCGGCCCCGCTTCCGCTCGCATGCCTGACGTTCACGCTCGCCCCGCTGATGCTGGCCGCCACGCCCGCGCTGGCCGGCGAGACCGCACCGGGGGCGGCTCCTGCCGTGGCTACCGCGGATGCCGCTGCAGGTTCCGCCGCCGAACAGGAATCACCGACCTCCGTCGGCACCGGCGCGCATGACCGGGGCAACGAAATCTTCGTCACGGCGCGCCGCCGTCAGGAATCCAGCCAGGAAGTGCCGCTGGCGATCTCGGTGGTGGGCGGAGAGCACATCGATTCCACCGGCTCGTTCAACGTCGGCCGCCTCCAGCAGCTGACGCCGACCCTGCAGTTCTATTCCTCCAATCCGCGCAACACCGCCGTGAACATTCGCGGCTTGGGCGTGCCGTTCGGTCTGACCAACGACGGGATCGAGCAGGGCGTCGGCATCTACATCGACGATGTCTACAATTCGCGTGTCGCCTCAGCCACATTCGACTTCCTGGACGTTGCCCAGATCGAGGTGCTGCGCGGGCCGCAGGGCACGCTCTATGGCAAGAACACCACGGCCGGCGCCATCAACATCACCACCAACCAGCCGACCTTCGATTTCGAAGGCAAGGCGGAAGTGTCGATCGGCAATTACAACTTCAAGCAGGCCAAGGCCGCCATTTCCGGCCCGCTGACCGACAAGCTGGCGGCGCGCCTGGCGATATCCTCGACCGACCGGCGCGGCACGATCCGCAACGTCACCACAGACCAGTGGATCCAGAGCCAGGACAACCTCGGCCTGCGCGGCCAGCTTCTCTGGCAGCCCACTGCCGATCTGGCGATCACGCTTGCCGGCGATTACAGCACCCAGGACGCCAATTGCTGCGGCTCCGTCTATGTTCGCACCGGCCTCACGCAGCGTGCGCTGAACCGTCAATATGCCGCACTCGCCGCCGCGCAGGGCTATGTACCGCCCAGCACCAACCCTTTCGACCGGCGCACCGATCTCGACACGCCGCTCCAGGCCAAGAACAAGATCGGCGGCGCTTCGCTGCGCGTGAAGTGGGACCTGGGCGCGGGTCAGCTGACCTCGATCACCGCCTGGCGGTTCTGGGACTGGGATCCTTCGAACGACCGCGACTTCACCGGCCTGCCGATCGTCGCCCTCTCGCAGAACCCCTCGCAGCAGGACCAGTATACGCAGGAGCTGCGCTACAACTACAGCAGCGACAAGATCGACTTCGTGGTCGGCGCCTTCGGCTTCTACCAGCGGATCGATACGCAGGGCACCGAAGCGCAGGGCGCCGCGGCCAGCCGCTGGAGCATCGCGCCATCGAATGCGCTTTCCAACGACCCCTCCGTGCTGAACGGCCTCGTCGCCTACAATACGCAGTATCTCAAGAACACCAGCGCCGCGCTGTTCGGTCAGCTCAGCTGGCATCTCACGCCCGAACTCACCCTGCAGCCGGGCGTACGGCTGAACTACGACAAGAAGGAAGGCTACTACCAGCGCCGCGTGTTCGACGGCCAGGGCAACGAACTGCTGCTGGGCCAGGCGTCCTATACGGCACGCCAGACCGCGCAGCTGGCGATCTACACCCCGCAGGAAATCTCGCCCGAGTTCAGCGACTGGAACTTCAGCTACGATTTCAACGCCAGCTACAAGATCACGCCGGACATCCTGTTCTATGCGACATATGCCAAGAGCTTCAAATCGGGCGGCATCAACCAGAACGGCGTGCCGGTAGACGCGCAGAACAACCCGATCCTGGCCTCCGCCACGGTGAAGCCCGAATCGGTCCACAACTACGAGGCCGGCATCAAGACCCAGTTCTGGGACCGCCGGGCGACCTTCAACCTGTCGATCTTCCGCACCGACATCGGCAATTATCAGGCCAATGTCAGCAACGGCCAGTACGGCGTGCTCCGCGGCTATCTCGCCAATGCCCAGAAGGTACGCTCGCAGGGCGTGGAATGGGACTTTTCGGTCCGTCCGAGCGAGCGCTTCAATGCCTACGTCAACGGCGCCTATACCGACGCCACCTACCGCAAGTTCACGGACGCACCCTGCCCGCCGGAGCTTTCGGGCGGCACCACCGCAACCTCGGCCCAGACCCCCGGCGCGCCCGGCGTTCCCGGCGCGCTCAGCCCGGCCAACTGCAACATCTCCGGCCAGCGCCTGCCCGGCGTGTCGAAGTGGTCGTTCTCGTTCGGCGCAGAGGTCAACAACCCCGCCACCCTGCTCGGCAAGGAGGGTGAGGTCTACTTCGGATATGACGGCAGCTATCGATCGAACTTCTCGTCCAATCCGTCGCCTTCGGCCTATACCTGGGTGGACGGCTATAGCCTTTCCAACTTCCGGCTGGGCTTCCGGGCCGAGAGCGGATTTGACATCTACGGCTGGGTACGCAACGCCTTCGACGAGAACTACTTCGACCAGCTCTTCGTCGGCCCGGGCAACACCGGCCTGATTGCCGGCCTTCCCGGAGATCCGCGCACCTGGGGCATGACCGTTCGGTACAGCTTCTGATCCCCGCAACCCACGGAACAGGGAGGACCACCTCATGTTCGATCTCGGCCTAAGCATAGGGGACCTCGTGCCCTTCATCATCGTCGGATTTGCAGCGCAAGTCATCGACGGTGCCCTGGGCATGGCCTTCGGCGTCATTTCGCAGACGATGCTGGTCAGCGTCCTCGGCATGGCGCCGGCAGCGGCCTCGGCCAGCACCCATCTCGTGGAGATCTTCACGACGGGTGCCTCGGGCGCGAGCCATATTGTCCATCGCAACGTCGACTGGGGCCTGTTCAGGCGACTGGTCCCCTTCGGCGTGGTGGGCGGCATTCTTGGCGCCTACCTGCTCTCCAACATCGATGCCTCGGTCGCCCGGCCCTATATCATGCTCTATCTGACCGGCATTGGCTTCTACCTGCTGATCAAGGCGATCCGCATGTCGAAGCCCCGTTTCGAGGATCCCCGCATGACCCGGCCGCTGGCCGTGGCCGGCGGGTTCCTCGATGCGGCGGGCGGCGGCGGCTGGGGGCCGGTGGTCACTTCCAACCTGTTGGTGCAGGGGGGAGACCCGGTCAAAGTGATCGGCACGGTGAACACGGCCGAATTCCTGCTCGCGCTGACGATCTCGATCTCGTTCATCGCCACGCTCGGTTTCGGCGCCTTCAGCGCGGCGACGGTGGGGATGATCATCGGCGGCGTCGTGGCGGCTCCATTCGGCGCCTATCTCGCCAAGCGCGTACCGCCCCGCGTACTGCTCTTCGCCGTGTCGTTCGTTCTCATCGCAACGAGCCTCTTCAGCATAGCGAAGGCGTGGCACCTGATCCCCGGCCTCTGAAACGGCCCGGATGAAACGGCCCAGACTCGGGGCATGCGGCGCGGATTTTGGGGGCGGGATGGAGGGATCCGCTGCCCGCCCCCAACCGCGCTGAAAAGAGCGGCCGGAATTCCATGACCGCGAAACCCGCAGAGACCCCCGAGTTTTGGAAAATATGTCGTTTTTTTGAAATTAGTGTTTGACCGAATCACGGGGTGCTTTTAGAGGGCCTCTCACCGCAGCGGACCACACGGTTTTGCAGCGGTCGCCAACAGAGACGGACAGCTTGTTCCCCCATCGCAAGAAAGCGGGGAGCGCTAGTTGTCCGGCTTTACTGTTCGGCGGGTCTCGTGAGGGACCGGTTCTTTGACATTGTAGGTTTTAGATGAAGGGACATGTGGGCGACGGCGCCTGCTCCCGGGGCTTCAGGGCTCGGGGTGGCAGTAGATAGTCGTTACCTTTACATGTCCTTACGTAACCATACGTTTAGATATGTGCAGGGTGATGATCCCTGAATTAATTTTACGTCAGGTGGCCGGTCTTTTGGCTGGTCCTGTTGTGAGATTGGACACAAACTTGAGAGTTTGATCCTGGCTCAGAACGAACGCTGGCGGCATGCCTAACACATGCAAGTCGAACGAG